>JBBSFE010000121.1:0-21005 GCA_038239005.1 Polyangiales bacterium | reverse complement strand
TCCCCGCCCCGCCGCGCCCCGAGCTCTTGCCGAAGCTCTAGTTTCCTCGATCACTCCGGTGCGCACGTCGACACGCCCGCGCCGACGACGGTCGAGCCGAGCGTCGTTGCGGTGGTCTCCGCGAACGTCACGGGATCGTAGCGAGTGACCGTGGTCGATGTTCCGGGCGATAGGAAAATCCAAAAGTAACCGCCCCAGAATGCGTACGCGAACGCGTCTTGCGAATCGCCGACTGTGAGCTGATTGACAGCGACGATCTTCGCGTTCGTGCGATTGATTTCGGCGAGCTGCGAGCCGGTGCCCGTCGTCGGAACGCAATATGCGAAGAGGCGCCCGTCGCCCGTGCCCGTGAGCTCGCAACGCGGTAGCTCGGGTTGGAAGTCGGCGATGAAGGTTCGTTTCATCGCGGTCGTGTCGATCGTCGCGAGGCCGCTCGACGTCGCGTTGAACACAGCGTCGGCGATGTAGAGCGATTCGGTGAGCTGGTCACCCGCGTATCCCATGCCGAAGTTGAAGAACGGCGTGCCTTGAACTGAGGGAACGTACGACGTCGCTTTGCACGATGCATTCGCCGTATCGAGCTGCCAGAGCACGCCGTCCGTGAACACGGAGTACGCAGTGCCAAGACGATCGACCGCCATCGAATACGGCGTGCCCTTCGCGCCTGGGCACGCGATGTTTCCAATTTTCGCGAATGCGAGCGTCGGCGGGTAAAAGCTGAAGAGCTCGTTTTGCGATGTGAGGAGATAGACGAGCGTCGAACCCGCATCGACGCAGTTTGTGGGAATGGGCGAATCGACGAACTGATCGATCGTCGGTAGCGCGTCTTCTTCGGCCACGTCTTCTTCTGCAGCGTCGTGGCGGTGATCGATTGCTACGTCGCCCGCTTCGAAAATCTCCGGCGCGCCAAGCCCGGTGCGCGCGCCGCATCCCGATACGAACGCGCTCCCAGCGACACCCAAAGCTGCTGTGATCTGAAGTGTGACCACGACACGAGAAGCCATGCCCCCAAGATAGCCGGAGTCAGTCCTCAGTCACGTGATGGCGCAGCTTTTTCTTTTTCGGCGGGGGCGGCTTGTCGAATTTGTATTGGAAGCCGATGCCGATGATGGGCGCCGCGGCGCTGTAGTGACCGCCGTTCACGGCTCCAACCGAAGATGGGGGATTGGGATATCCCGAGACAGGATTGATGACGGGAAGAAGCGCACTGCCTGCAGGCACATCGACCTCGGGCATGTAGACATAAGCAAACGTTGCGTCGATGCGCGTGCGATCGATTGTGATTCCGACACCGCCCGCAAACGTGAATTTGTTTCCGTCGATCGTGAGCGGCGAAACATACGGCGTAGGGATCGCGCTCGTCTCGAAGGCGACGCCGAGCCTGACGTCGAGCTTCGTCGTCTCGGAGATGTCGAAGCGCTGCTCGCCGCCGAGGTGAATCGAATCGCAGTCGCGAAAATGACGCGGAATCGAAATCGCGGGGATCGTGTACGGGCTTGGAAACCCCGTGACGCCGATGAGCTCGACGTTGTGCGGCGTGATATCGATGGTGTCGTGCAGGCTCCAAAACTGGTGCTCGTACGAGAGCTCGACGCGCGTGGTGTCCGTGGGCCGCACTTCGACACCGGCGCGAAGGTGAGCGGGCAAACGGAATTTCACCCCGGCATCGCTTCCGACTTGAGTCGCGCTCGCAAATGCGGCCGCCGCGGGCAAGCGAACGCGGAGCGTCGCTGGCGCATCGACCCAATAAGGAAGCTGGCCCGCGAGCCCGAAGCGAACGTACTTCGACGGAATCCAGGTGACGCCGAGGTTGCCGCTCGGCGTGACGATCAGCGCACGTGTTTGCGTGAGCGTGTCGTAGCTCGGGTCTTGCGGCGCGCCGAGCAAAGAGTTCGGGTTCGCGTTGAGATCGGTGACGTTCTGAAACGATCCGACGAGGAGCTGAAGACCCGCGCCGATGCGAAGCTCCTCGCTCACCTTGTACGCTGCGAAGAGCTCGACGGTCCCGAGGAGCGAACCCTCGAGCGAGACGAGGGAGTAGCGCGACGGCGATGGCGAGCCATCGGGCAGCTTCTCGGGCCAACGTAAGAGCGGCGCGTATGGAGCGAACGCGCCCACGCCGACCGTGAGTCGTTGATCATCGTCGACGGGAAACGCAATGCCGAGCGTGGGTATCGGAACGGGTGGCGCGTCGCCGTGCACGCTCGGAGAGTCGAACGTCTGCAGCGCGCCACCGTCACCGACGACTTGCGTTTGGCGTTGAAAATCAGCTGAAAACAGCATGAACGCGGCATCAGCGAGAAATGTGCTTTGCGCATCGACGAGGCCCGCGGGGTTGAACCACATCGCGTTGATGTCATCGGCGCCCGCAACGAACGCGCCACCACGCGCCAGAGGCCGCACGCCACGCTCCGAAAAATAGAGGCCGCCAGCATGGGCGTTCCCCGAGACGGCGAGCGCAATGGCGATCGCCGCGACACGCCTCCGCATCAGTCAGTTCCTTTTCGCACGATTTCGTAGAACTGCTCGAGGCCGAACTGTTTGTTGGAGAGGAAATCGTTCACTTGGCCCGCGACCGTGCCGTAGTCGGTCGACTGGAGCTTGTTCGTCTGTGACGGGTCGGTCCGGTTGACGTCGGCGATGACGTCGATGATGACTTCGAGCGGCGTCTCGGTCGTGCGACCCGTGGTGTCCGTCATGGGTGTGACGAGGCGCGTGAGGATCTGCGTCATGATCTGATTCGGGTCCGCTTCGTCGGCGCAAATCTCTTGGAGCGGGTCGAACATGAATTTGCCCGCGATGCGCGAGAGCAGCGTGAGCTGCGCATCGAGCACGCTCGCCGTGAGCACGTGGCCGTTCGGATCGCGCGTGCTCGGCGTGAGCGCGGGCGCGAGCGCGTGATAGAGCGGCACGATGTTGGCGTCGTCTCCCATGACTTGAATGAGATCGTTCGCCGTCGCGAGGAGCGAAGCGAGCGCGTCGTTCTGCGATGCCGCATCGAGCAGATACTGAAGGAGCGACTCGAGCGAGCTACGTGCGGCATCTTGCTGGCGGATGCCGTCGAGGAGATCCATCGTCGTCGAGAAGAGCGGGCCTTTGACCGAATCGGAGAGCTTGTTGGTGAGATCGTCACGCGCCCACGCGCATCGCGTGTAAGGCGGGATGAAGCTCGTCGGGCAATTGGCGCTCATCTGGGAGCGAAGCATGTCGACGAGCGTCGGCGTGATGTTCGGAATGCCGGCGTCGGCGAAGGCGGCGCTCGGGGTGCCGCTGCCCTTGATGGACAAGAATTGATCGACGAGCTGCGATCGCCCGAGATGCCAGTTCGATTGGCGCTGCGCATCGCTCGGTGACGCCTGCGGATACGCCGCAAACGCCGCATCGATCGCAGAGAGCGCATTCGTGAGGAGATAGATGGGCGTGACTTGCGCGTTGGTCGCCCCGTCGTTGCGGAGGCCGGTTTTTTTGCCGTGACGATCGGTGAGGCTCGCGGACGCCGCGCGCGCTGGGTCGATGAGCGCGCGAATGGTGTTCGCCATGACGCTCACGCCGCCGAGCGGCGTTGGCGTGGTGCAGACGTGCGTGCTCGCATTCGCGGCCGTGCAATGCGCGACGTTCGATGTGTCGACGTCGATCGACAGAAGCTTCAGCGCCGTCAGAAAATCGCCGGGGAACGCTTCGACGAGGAGCGGCTCGTACGACACGAGCCCATCTTGCGTGCAGTAGTCGGCGTTGGTTTTGATGCTGCCCGAGGGATCGCAGTAGGTCTTGTCGTCGTTCTTGTCGGCCCAGTGGCGGTAAATGGTCTCCATCAGCTCGAGATAGAGGTCTTCGCGGTTGTGATTTGCGAACGCCGAGATGAGCGGCGCGAATGCCGCGAACGCGCCGAAGTCTTCGAGCACGAAGAGTGCGTCCTGATCTTTCACGGTGGCGTCTTGGCCGGTCGCGCACTTTCGCAAGCCGTGCACGTAACCATCGGGCGATGCGTCGGGGGCGCCCGGCACCGGATCGGGAATGAGGTTCTCCGGACACGCAACGGTCCCGACCGTGTGCGCGCCCATGAGGTCTTTCAAGAAGTGGTTCGTCGTGTAGTTGACGCCGCCGGGATTCGGGCTGTCCCCGTCGATGTCGAAAAACACCTGCCGGCTCAAGTACTGCGGCCGCGGCCTCAGCGTGTGGCTGCTCGCTCCGTCCCAAAAGCCGTTGATGCCGCTCGATTGCTGCATCATGTCGACCGTCGCCGCGCCGATGCCCGCAACGCCGTTGCGTAAGTAATCAGGCCGCAAGTAGAGCGACGCTTTGCCAACGATGGAGTCGACGTAGAACTTCGAGAGGTTCTCGATCTTGAACACCTCGCACTCCTGAAACGGCGAGCCGCCGAGGTTGCAGAAGTACGGAAACCCGGAGCAGAAATCCGCGCTGCCGGCGATGGGAACGGCCTTCGCGTGGAGCACCGCCCCTTGTTTGTTGCAAGCGGTGACGCCGTTGGTGTCGTGAACGAGCTGCACGAACTTGTGGAACGCGCTGCGGTTCGCGCCTTGATCGGGCTTCGTGCGATCGACCGCGGTAACCATTTCGCTGTGGTCGTTGGTGGTGGCGTTGAACGTTGGGCCGTTCAAGTTGCTCCTGTCGTAGGTGATGTGGTCCTTGAAATGCATGTAGTTTGCAAAGACCCCACCAAGCACGTCGCTTTCGCTGGATTCCGTCGATCGCAGGACGTCTTCGAGGAGGCCGGGCTCGAGCTCGACCTTCACCATGGTGTCGAGGATCTCGTCCCAGAAGGTCGACTTCGTTGGCAGGGCGGCTTCGCCGTGTTTGTTGGCGACGTCCTTGAAGGCGAGCCCTGCGCCGATGATGCGCGCGAGATCGGACTGATGGTTTTGCATCAGTGACTTCGTGAGGACGAGTGTGTCGTCAGTGTTGCCGTCGCCGAGGACTTGACCGAAGGCATAGACGAGATCGACGAGCGGCGAATTTTCCGGGTGGAAGGCGTCGTAGGCGAGCGTCTCGGTGCCGTAGACTTTTTGCGTCGTGGGTGCGCCGTCACGGGTGCCGAGGATCACGTAAGCGCCGCCGAGCATGTACATCAGCGATTCGTGATTCTTCGTGATGTCGGGATTCACGAGCGGGTAGAGATCGCCGAGCATCGCTGCGGTGAATGAGTGCGTGGTGTCGACGTAGCCGTAGAGGAGCTTGCCAGCCGAGAGCGAGCGACCGAATGTGTCGAACGTCGTGGCTTGCGTGGGCGCGTTGACTGCGAAAAACGGCGAGGGCGGCGCGGTGCCATTCGAGGACACGAATTGGCCGAGCGAGTCGACGTCGGGGAGGCCGTCGCTGTCTTTGTCGACGAATGGTGCGGGGAGCACGCCGCCAACGAGCGGCACCGCTGCGAACCCGCGCGAATCGCGGAGCGCGATGTAGTGCGACGTGCCAGCGCCGAACGCTGCGTTTTGCGCCATCATCACGACACCCATCGCTTCGAGGTTGCTGCGCGGCCGCGATAGCAGCGAACGACCCGTGAACGCGTCGGGTGTGATCGTCAGGGTTGCGAGGGGTGGGTCGACCGACGCGGAGCGCATCTCTTGCTGCATCGAAGCGACGACTTGATTGAGCTGGCCGTTCGCCGGGCCCGGAACGGGAATGCGATTGCCATACGTGTCGTGCGGGGACTTCATGTCGTACGGCGTGGCGTCGGGCGAGATGACCGAAAGCGTTGCGTTCGCGAGATCGCGGAGCTGCGAGTACGACATCGACGGACGCGTTGCGCCGAGCGTCGTGTTTACGGGGCGATATCCGATGCGTGACGCGAGGCGCGTGAGAGCTTGCTGCGCTTCGGTGGAGCTCTGGATCGTTTGCATGAGCGTCGCGAGCGATTCGGTCGAGCGCGGCATGGTGCCGTCATCGTAGAGTGGGCCGAAACGACCGAGCATGTCTGCGACGGCTTTTCCGAGCGAAATCTGATCGGGCGACGTCGCCGGGACGCCGCACGATTGGAAGACGTCCGGGTTCTGTGTGTCTTTCACCGGCACGTTCACGACGGGAATCGTGGCGTCGATGGCGGCGATGAGATCCGGACGGCGTCGCGCCATCGCGGCGACGCGCGCGAGCGCATACGAACGTGCGGCTTGCTGCGTCGCCGTGGAGACCGGATTGCCGTTGATGTCGACGGCGCCATCGGTGATGGGCGGCAGCTTGGTGTCGTCGACGGCGCTTGCCCACTGCCCGTTCACTTTGTGACAAACGTTTCGATACGAATCTCCCTCTAGATCTTCGGTGAGCACGAGGGCCGCGAGGCGATCGCAAAACGCGCCGTAGACTTCCTCGCCGATGGACCCGAGCGATTGTGTCTGCTGGGTCGTATCGATGTCGGTGCAGGCCACCGCCACTGCGATGGTCGCGCCGAGCGTGAGGTAAGACCGCATCGGCTGATTATATGCTAAGGGCAGCCGCTAATCATGGCTTCGCAGACCGCGATCATTCTCGCCGCAGGAATCGGCAAGCGCATGAAGAGCGCACTGCCGAAAGTCTTGCATCCCATCGCGGGGCGACCACTTCTCTACTATCCCGTCCGCGCTGCGCTCGACGCCGGCTGTGACGACATCGTCGTGGTCATCGGCCACGGCCGCGATCTCGCGCAACAATACTTGCAGAATGCATTCGATGCGCGCGTGCGCACCGTGGTGCAAGAAACCCAGCGCGGCACGGGCGACGCAGCACGCGTCGGTGTCGGCGCGATCGAGAAACGCGGCGACGAGCGCCCGGTCGTGATTTTCTACGGCGACGTCCCACTCATCGAGGCTGCCGATTTACGCCTCGTGCTCGAGCACAAGAAGGCGAGCAACGCGCCTCTCGCGATCGCCACCTGCACCGTCGCCGACCCCACGGGTTACGGGCGCGTCATTCGCGACGAAAAACGCAAAGTGGTCGCGATTCGTGAGCAGCGCGATCTCGAAAACGAAGACCAGCGCGCGATTCGGGAAATCAATCCCGGCATCTACGTCGCCGAGCAGAGTTGGCTCCGCACGCTGCTCGACGAGCTCGACACCAACAACGCGCAAGGCGAGCTCTACTTGACCGACATCGTCTCCGGCACGGCAAAGCGCGGCGCGCACGTCACCGCCATCGACGCGCGCGAGGCGGTGCTCTTCGGCGTAAACGATCGCGTTCAGCTCTTCGAAGCCGAGAAGCGCATGCACCGCCGGATTCGCGCGAAGCACCAACGCGCCGGCGTCACGGTGCGAGGCGGCGCGCTCATCGACGACTCCGTGGAGATCGACGCCGACGCACACATCGACACGAATGCAGTCCTTCGCGGCGCAACGCGCGTGGGCGCGGGCGCGCATGTTGGTGTTGGCGCGGTACTCGTCGACGTCATCATCGGTGAAGGCACCATCATCAAGCCGTACAGCGTTCTCGAGCGCTCGAGCATCGGGGCGCGTGCGCAGATCGGCCCCTTCGCGCACGTGCGACCCGAGAGCGAGCTCGCCGACGAAGTCCACGTCGGCAACTTCGTCGAGACGAAGAAGACGTTGATGGCGAAAGGCGCGAAAGCAAACCACCTCGCCTACCTCGGTGACGGCATCATCGGCGAACGCGCCAACATCGGCGCCGGCACGATCTTCTGCAACTACGATGGCGTGTCGAAACACACGACCACCATCGGCGCCGACGCCTTCATCGGCAGCGACTCGCAGTTGGTCGCCCCGGTCACCGTCGGTGACGGCGCATACGTCGCGACGGGCACCACGGTCACGAAGGACGTCCCCAAAGACGCGCTCGCCATCGCGCGGCCCAGGCAGGAAAACAAAGAGGGCTACGCTTCGAAGTTGAAAGCCCGCATGCGCGCTGCGAAGAAGTGAGTCGGAGTCGGAGTCGGAGTCGGAGTCGGAGGCGGAGTCGGAATCGGAGACGGAGACGGAGAACGAAGCATGGACGCGATTCGCGTGCGCGGCGGCAAGCCGCTGGTTGGCAAGGTCAAGGTCAGCGGCGCCAAGAACGCGGCGCTCCCGATTTTGTGCGCGACGCTCCTTTCCGACGGGGCAAGCAAGCTTCGCAATGTTCCTGCGCTGCGTGACATCGAGACCACCGCCGCGCTTCTCCGGTTTCTCGGGCGCAACGTCACGGTGACGTCGCCCGTGGTCACCGTCGATGCGGGCACCGACGTGCGGCCCGAGGCGCCTTATGAGCTCGTCAAACAAATGCGCGCGAGCGTGCTCGTGCTTGGGCCGCTGCTTGCGCGGTTTGGGCGCGCGAAGGTCTCGCTGCCCGGCGGGTGCGCGATTGGGGCGCGGCCGATCGATCAGCACCTCAAAGGGTTCGAGGCGATGGGCGCGAGCATCAAGCTCGAGCGCGGGTACGTCATCGCCGAAGCGCCCGCGGGCGGGCGGCTGCGCGGCGCCGAGGTTTGTTTTGATTTGCCGACCGTCACCGGAACCGAGAACGTGATGATGGCTGCCGCACTCGCAAAAGGGCGATCCACGCTCGTCAATTGCGCGCGCGAGCCAGAGGTCGAAGAGCTCGCACGCGTTCTCAACAAAATGGGCGCCGAGATCGACGGCGCAGGCACCGACGTCATCCACGTCGTCGGACGCGAGCAAGGTGCGCTCGATCCGTTCGACCAAGCCATCATCCCCGATCGCATCGAAGCCGGCACGTACATGTGCGCGTCCGCGATGATGGAGGGAAGCGACGTCGTCGTCGAAGGCGCAGAAATCCAAGACCTCGAAGCACTCGTGGCAAAGATGCGTCAGGCCGGCGTCGAAGTGACCACCGAAGGCCAATCGATCCGCATTCGCCGCACCGGCCCGCTTCGCGCTGTCAATATCACCACGGCGCCACACCCCGGTTTTCCAACCGACATGCAGGCGCAATTTCTCGTGCTCATGTGCACCGCGCGTGGCGAGTCGGTCGTGTCCGAGACGATCTTCGAGAACCGCATGATGCACGTCCCCGAGCTGCAGCGCATGGGCGCGACGATCGCGCTTCGCGGCAGTACCGCGCTCGTGCAAGGCGCCGCAAGCCTCTACGGCGCAAGCGTGATGGCCACCGATTTGCGCGCGAGCGCTTCGCTCATCATGGCGGGCCTCGTGGCCGAAGGCGAAACCGAAGTGCGCCGCGTCTATCACCTCGATCGCGGGTACGAGCACATCGAAGAAAAGCTCGGCAACTTGGGCGCGAGCATCGAGCGCGTCAAAGGGGCTGAAGGTTGAAGCCCATGTCACGTGTATTGTCTTGCGACGTCGTGGCGATTGACCTGCGGCAGCGAAACAATTGCGGCCGGGCCGCGAAATTGTCGAACAGACATGCGCTTGCGGCCCCGCCGGTTTCGTCTCGCTGCCGCCGGTCGATCGCGATACGTCACCAGGCGGCTCAACTCAACGTGGGCTTTGAATCCAAAGGTTAGCTTAGCCGTGGCACCTCTCATCATCGCGGTGTCGAAAGGCCGCACGATCAAAGCACTCGCGCCGCTCCTCGCGGGCGCCGGCATCGACGGCTCGTCGCTCGCATCCGACGACCGCTCGCTCATCCGCGACATTGGCCCGCTCCGCTTCTTGCTCCTCAAAGCCGACGACGTGCCCACGTACGTCGAGCACGGCGCCGCAGACATGGGCATCTGCGGCCGTGACGTGCTCCGCGAGCGCGGGTCGGATTTGCTCGTGCCGCTCGATCTCGGGATCGGCAAATGCAAAATGGTCGTCGCGCAGAAGACCGAAGCGCGCGGGCAAGCGCCCGGCGATATGCCGCGCGTCGCCACGAAATATCCCGTGACGACCGCCGCATACTTCGCAGATCGCGGCGTTCAGGCCGAGATCATCGCGCTTGCTGGATCAGTCGAGCTCGCTCCCACCGCGGGGCTCGCCGATCTCGTGGTCGACCTCGTGGAAACCGGGGAGACACTGCGAAAAAACGGGCTCGAGATCACCGCCGAAGTATCCACCGTGACCACGGTGCTCGTGGTCAATCGCGCCGCCTACAAATTGCGGCGCGCGGAAATTTCGGCGTTGATCGACCGGTTGCGCGCCGCGCTTCAAGGCGTACCCGCTTCGACGACGGCGTGATCGAGCTTCACCAGCGGACGAATGCGACGCAGCGTCGCCCGCCCGATGCCTTTCACGCGCAAGAGCTCTTCGACTTGCCTGAAGTGCCCGAGCTTTTTGCGAAGCTCGAGGATCGCGACCGCTCGCTTTTCGCCGACACCCGGTAGCCGACGCAAATCGTCGACCGTCGCTTCGTTCAATACGACCGGATCATCTTCGCTTGCATGCGGCGAGTGATGCACCGGCGGCGGCGCGCTCGGTGACGACGCATCGATGTCCGAGAGCACCGGCGCAAGCGGCATCATCGGAACGGGGATCGCAGAAGCCGCGATCGACGCCACGGGGGGAACCTGTCCCCCCGCGACGGCGAAACGACCCACGAGCGAGAGCACGACGAGCCCGCTCAAGACGAGCAAGCCGCGCCCAAGCGGCCGAGCGACCCACGCACGCGCGCGCGCGACGATCGACCCCTTCACCGTGGGCTCCACGATCACGGCCCAGCCGCGAAGATGTCAGCGTGGGCGTGACCACCACTCGGTTGCGGCGGCGCGCCGTTCTCGCGGTTGCGTACCAAGTCGTCGCGGGCGGGCCACTCGCGAATGTGCAGGCTGCCGTTGAGCGGCAGCGCGTCGAGCTTGACGGTGTACGACCCGTCCCGATTGGTGAATGCGGCACCGATGCGCACCCAGAACCCGCGTTTGTTCTCCGGGTCTTTCGAGTCGATGATGGTGTAGACGGCCTTCTTGTTGATATCCATGTTCTCTCTCCTGTGATGCCGCTCGAGGCGGCCGACGTGCCCATTGCGACGCACGTGCCACTCGGATTCGAGGGGATTTTCGCGGATCGGGGGTGGCCCGGCCAGGTCGTGCCGGCCACTCGGGCCAATCGCGCCGAGTGAAGTATGGTGATGCGCGCATGGCGTTCGAGGATCCGTTCGGGCTCATCGGGCAACAGCTCGACGGGCAATTCCGCGTCGACCAAGTCGTCGGCGAAGGCGGGTTCTCGGCCGTCTATCGCGGCACGCACACCGGGCTCGACGAGCCCATCGCCATCAAGTGTCTGAAGCTCTCACCGGCCGCGCTCGGCTCGGGGATGATCGACTCGTTCGTGAAGCGCTTTCGCGACGAAGGCCGCATCCTCTATCGCCTCGGCCAAGGCAACTTGAACGTCGTGCGTTGCATCGCGAGCGGCACCACCGTCGCGCCCGTGAACGGGACGATCGTTCCTTACTTGGTGCTCGAGTGGCTCGAAGGCGTTTCGCTCGAAGACGATCTTCAAGCGCGCGCCGCAGCGAACAAAGGTGGCCGCTCGATCGCGGAGGTGATGTCGCTCGTCGAGACGGTCGCCGACGCGATGGCGCATGCGCACGCGATGGGCGTCATTCACCGCGATCTCAGCCCAGGAAATATTTTTCTCGTAAAGCAGCGCGACGGGACCACGCGCGCCAAGGTGCTGGACTTCGGCGTCGCCAAAGTCATGACCGACGATTTGGATCTCGGCCCGCGCGCACAGACGCTCGCACAGATTCGCATTTTTTCGCCCGCCTACGCCGCGCCCGAGCAATTCGATTCGCGCCTGTCTCCGCCAGGGCCATATGCGGACGTGTATTCACTCGCACTCATCGCAGTGGAGCTCCTCACGGGTCGAGCCGTTCGCAATCAAACGACGCTCGGCGAGATGATGCAGCGCGCGCTCGATCCGAAAGCGCCACGAACACCCCGGGAAATGGGCGCAATCGTCACCGACTCCGTCGAGCAAGTTTTCGCGCGTGCGCTTTCGTTCGAGGCGAGCAAGCGCCAAAAAGATGCGAGCGAGCTGTGGCGCGAGCTCCGCGGAGCGCGCTCGGTTCGCATCTCGATGGATCTCTCGACGACGACGCGTCAGCCGCCCACGGAAGAGAGCGCTCCTGTAACGCAGCCGATGCCGGCCGCGTCCGCGCTGGGCGGGCTCAAGTCGACTGTGCGGATCTCCCAACCGCCCGCAGCATCGACCGCGTCTCAGCTTTTTCAGCCGCCGGCGATCGCACCGCCAAGAGGTGCGCCGCCGCCGCAAGTTTCGGGCTCGTTCGGTGTGCTCAAATTCACATTGCCCATGCCGGCGGCGAACATGCCACCGCCACCGCCGGCGCAAGTGCCATTCAACAATCCCGCGCTCAAAGAAACCAAGCAGCCGATGAGCACGGGGAGCATGCAGCGTGCGCAATGGCTCGTCGGCCTGATTGTGTTCATCCTCGTGCTCGCTGTAGGCGGTGCTGCGCTGAGGTTCTTGCTTTTGAAGTAATCAGCCGGTCGTGCGTTTCACGAACGCAGCAAGCTCGTCGCGCTTCCACGCGACCGGGCCTCCTTCGAGGCGCCCGGTCATCCAGTCGATGCCGAACGTGAGATCACCGAAAACTTTGTTTGGCGTGCGCGAGCGGCTGAGCAAGAACGACGTGCTCAGGAACGCACGCACCGCAACGCCCGCGAAGCCTTGCACGAGGACGATTTGGGCGGTGCCGAGATGAAACATCGGCGTCCGCGTGAGTCGCGTGACTTCGTCGCGTGCTTCTTGAGAAAACGTCGGTGTGCCGGACGCAATGATGTTCGCGAAGAGCGCGCGCTTGTCGAACGCCATCGCAACACGCTTGCCGGCCTTCTCGAATTCGCGAAGCTCGGTGATGTTGCGGGGTGCGTCGGCCCAGCGAACGATGAGCACGTTGCGGGAGACCGCGATGCGTGCGGTTTCGTTCTCGAACACGATCTCGTCGTTCACGGCGGGCGATGCTATCAGTTCGGCTCATGGCGGGAATCTGGTTCGTGTATCGGTCGCACTATGAAGGCGTCCTCGGCAAACGTGTCCGCCGGCTAAAGGCCCCGAGCGTCCTTGCGTGGTTCCAGAAGAAGCTCGCCCTGGCCAAGAAGAGCTCGAAACCGGGCACCGTGGCCGATGCCGAGCTCGGCGGAGCACCCTACGGATTCGGGACCCTTTTCGAGGCCGCGAAAAAAGAAAACCTCGCGCCGCCGAAGACCATCGCCGCGCTTCGCGACATGCTCGACGAGCACCTCTATGTCGAAGGCAGCGTTCACCTCGACGCACACACGCTGCGCGTCAGCACCGACGACGACGAGGTCGGCCTCGCCTACTTTTTTTTCGACGACGTCGCCGCGAAGAAGAATGCCGCGCGCATCGCTTGGCTCCTCCACGACGAGCCCACGCTCCCACCCACCAAAGGCAAACCCGGCAAGTTCAAATCGCCGGTCGAGATCGAGTCGCTCGAGCCCGCGGCCAAAGGCGAAGGGCGCACGTACGTGTGCCTGCTCACGTTTGCCGACAGCGATTCACTCCCGGGCTCGGCGCACGTCTTCGAAGGCGCTCGGCTTCCCGAGCTTGCCGCGCACCTCCGCTCGGTGATTCCGCACTCTCAAAAGGCATCGTGGTCCAAAGAATTTTTGGAGACCTGGCCGTTCGAGATGCGACTTCTACGCGCGATGGTCGATGGTGATCCCCAGGGCACCAAGGCCGAGCAAGCGGCGCTCGGCGATGCTTTGAAAAAATGCGCGACGTATCCATCGCTCGACGTCGGCGGCACGAATCACTCACATGCCGGCGTTGGTCCGCACGCGAAGGCCGCGGGCGAATTCGCCGCGCTCGCGAAAAACCGCTTCGATGGCAGCGCGAAAAAGACCGTGCTCCACATGACGCCGCACGCGATCTTGTTCGCGCCTCACGTCACCAAAGCGTTCGGCCACATGCAGTGGATTCTCTTCGATGATTTGTGGGCAGCATCGAACGCGGACCTCGCGGCATCACTCTTGCGCTACGCGTCGCAATGGGACCCGTTCGGTAGCGGTGACGACGACGACGACGACTGAGTGAGGTACGCTCGAGCACGATGGCCGCCGACTCCTTCGGATTTTGCGGCCACGTGATCGACGGTCAGTTTCATGCGATCGAGGTCGCGGGTGAGGGCGGCTTCAGCACCGTTTACCGCGGGCAGCATTTGGCGCTGCGCGAGCCCGTCGCCATCAAGTGTCTCAAGATTCAGACGAAGCACAAGAACCCTGCCGTCATTCAGCAGTTCACGCAGCGGTTCTTCGACGAGAGCCGCATCATGTATCGGCTCTCTCAGGGCGATCTCAACATCGTGCGCGCCATCACCACGGGCGTCACGGTCGCGCCGGTCGGTGGAGAGACGGTGCCGTACATGGTGCTCGAGTGGCTCGATGGCGTGCCGCTCTCGAAGGACATGAAGGCGCGCCGCAGCCAGAAGCTCGGCGGAATGCCACTCTCCGAAGTGCGCACGATGTTCGAATCCGCCGCGCGTGCGATCGCGTACGCGCACTCGCAAGGCGTCGTCCATCGCGACATCAAGCCAGGCAACCTCTTCGTCACCAAAATGGGCATGAAGGTGCTCGATTTCGGAATGGCGAAAGTGCTCACACCCGAAGCGATGGGCGGCCTCGAGAGCGCGCAAACGATGGGCGGCGTGATGGTGCTCTCGCCGCAGTACGTGACGCCCGAGCAACTCGACAAGAAGGTGGGCGCGATCGGCCCGTGGACGGATGTCTATGCGTTCGCGCTCATCCTCGTCGAAGCGCTCACCAACCGGCGCGCACGCGACGCCGAGACGTTCACCGATCTCATGACGCAGATGTCTCGCGACGACGACGCGCCCACGCCGAAGCGTCGCGGCGCGCCCGTGAGCGACGCGGTCGAGCGCGTGTTCATGCGCGCGCTTTCACGCGATCCGACGGCGCGCCAAGCCGACCTCGGAGCATTCTGGCGCGACCTCGAAGACGCGATCGCGAAAGGCGAATCCGAGGAGTTCGATCTGAAGACGAACGTCGATCAACAAATGGATCTCCGCGGCACGCTCGCCATGTCGCGCCCTCCGCCTGCCTTCTCGCAAACGATGCCCCTCGCCGCGCCGACCTCCCGCGCGTTCGCGGGCACCCTCCCCCTCCAAACGCAAACGTCCCCGCCCACGCCAACGCACTCCCCCTCGCTAACGCCAACGCACACGCGCACGCCCACGCCAACGCCAACGCGCACGCGCGAGCCCGCTCCCGCTCCCCGCAAAGGCAAACGCAAACCGCGTCCCCCTCCCCCGCGCACGAGCCGTGCGTTCCTCTTCTTCGTGCTCCTGTTCGTCCTGGCATCCCTCGGCGCGAGCGGCTTTCTGGTTCACCGCATCATCCCGATCCCGATCCACCTCCCCTTATAGGATCGGCGACAGTAGCCTCGCGCTCGCCTCGGCGAGCCGCATCGGAAGCGTGATGCGCGAGCGCATCCGTGCGGTGATGTGCCGGCACTTGTTCTTGTCGGCCACGAAGAGGCGCGACAACTCTGCGAGCGCTGATTCGTCGTAGAAGAGCGCGCTCACTTCGAAGTTCAATCGGAAGCTTCTGTTGTCGAGGTTCGCGCTGCCGACGATCGCGATCTTGCCGTCGACGACCATCGTCTTCGCGTGCACCATCTTTGGGTACTCGTAGACGTGGATGCCCGCGCGGAGGAGCTCGTCGAAATACGAGCGCGCCGCCGCCGTCACGATGAGCGAATCGCTTCGGCGCGGAACGATGAGCTCGACGCGCACCCCGCGGAGTGCCGCCGAACACAGCGCGACGCGGATGGGCTCGTCGGGAACGAAGTACGGAGTCGTGAGCTGGATGAACTCGTCGGCTTGTGTGATGGCCGTGAAGTAGACGTGCTCGATCGATTCCCACTCTTGATCGGGTCCCGACGGCACGATGATCGCGGCTTGCGGCTCGTCGTCGTCGGATGGGGGAAACATGTTCTTGTCGCGAACGATTTCGTTGGTGGAAAAATGCCAGTCCTCGAGAAACGTGAACTGGAGCTCGCGTACGGCGCCACCCTCGATGCGCAGATGTGTGTCGCGAAACGCTTGGCGCGCGCTGACGGACTCGTCGTAGTCGTCCCCGACGTTGATGCCGCCCAAAAACCCGATGCGGCCGTCGACGATGACGATTTTTCGGTGATTGCGAAGATGAACGCGCGGCAAGAAACGGCCAAGCGCGAGCGGGTTGAAGCGCGCGTACTGGCCGCCTGCGGCGCGAAACGGCTTGAGGAATTTGCGCGAAAGCGACGTGCCCACGCCATCGGTGAGGAGGCGCACGGTGACGCCCGCTTTGGCGCGTTCGGTGAGCGCATCGCGAATGCGCGTGCCGGTGCGATCGTTTTTGAAGATGTAATAGAGGACGTGAACGTGGTGCTTCGCGCTGCGAATCGCTTCTTCAATCGAGTCGAACGCCGCCTTGCCGCCGCCGAGCACGTCGATGCTCTTTGCGGTCGACATGGCCGACCCACTCGACCGAACTGCGAGCCTTGCGAGCTGCGTCCGATGCGGCGCCGTCACGTCTTGGGAGTGTCGCTCGACATAGGTCGCTAGCTGCCTGCGAACTTGCTGGCCTGACCGACCGTGGCGCATGCGTTTGCGCTTCACGCGATGCGGACCAAAAAAGAAATACACGACGAGCCCGACGTACGGGAGCATGGCGACGGCAAGGATCCACGCGATGGTCGAGATGGGGCTACGCTTCTCGAGGATGATGACGACGATCATCACGATGAGGTAGGCGACCTCGCAGAGTGAGACGATCCTCCAGTACATTCGCGGCTCGCCGCGAGCATAACCGCTTTAGCTGGTGCGAACGCGCGAACCGAGCCATGCGCGCGCCGCCGCCGACGCAAACGCGCCCGCGAGCAACCCGAGCGCGAGACCCACCGTTTCGCCCATGAAGAGGCCTGCGCATCGCACGGCGGCGACCGAGACGGCGGCGAGCGCAACACCGGTGCCGACGAGCGCGTGAGCACGCACGGTTTTCTCGCGCGGCCACACGACCGCCACAGCCAGTCCGATGACGATGCCGGACACACCACACATCGAAGGCATCGTGCAGCATGCGGCGCTCATCGGCATCGCGCTCATGCCGCTCGCGCAACACGGACGAAGGATCGACATCGGCAAGACGAGCGTGACGAGACCCGCGACGAAGCCGCGACGCGCGCCCCGAGCGAGCGCGCCGCCGCGCCATTCGCAAAACGCCACGACGGCGAGCGATGCGACGACCCAACCAAGCGCGCCGCGGCCGAGCACGGCAATGGACAGAGCGGCGACAAGCGTTGCACCGAGCGCAGCACGAACGAACGCGACGCGCGCGCGACCGAGCTCGTAGGCGCGTTTCATGATGGCGACGTCAGACACCGGGCACCCCCAAGAGCTTGCGTAGTCTCCCGTATGCGCGAGATACGCGTTTGCGAAATGTTGCGGCCGGCACGTCGGGTCGTGGGCCGTGCTCGAGCGATGCGAGGATTGCGTCCGCCGAATCTTCGTCGAGATCCGCGAGGGCGCGTTCGACGGCGCGCGCGACTTCGCGTTCGCAAAGCTCAGCTTCCGGATCGATGGGGGCGTCGCGTTCGGTTACGGGCGAAGGCAGGTGATCGCGACGCGCGATGGCGCGAATTTCGTTTGCTGCGATGGCGTAGAACCATGGCAGCACGGCGCGGCCGCGCTCGAACTCGCTCGCGCGCGAAAACACGCGAAGCAGCGTCGCTTGCGCGGCATCCTCCGCGCGACTGTCGCCGAGGCGTGCGCGCGCGAACCGCACGGCACGCGGCCGGAGCACGGCGTAAAGCGGATCGAACGCCGTGCGATCTCCGTCGGCGAGGCGGTCCATTAACGCGTCGAGCTCGGTTTCATCGCGGGCCACGTGAGAGATTTTTAGCGCATGGCCTGAGCTTGATCATGACCGTGGCAGCAAGCTGCGCCGGGATGGCAACACGCAACGCCCGGCGCACAACAATCGGCCGTGAGCGAACGGTAAATCCGGTGGCCGCCGAGGCCTGCGAGCGCGAGTAGCATCACGCCCGTCGAGATGCGGCGCCAATGGGTGCGAATGAACGGTGTCATGCCCAATACTAGCGCCAAGGGGCCGATCCGTGACCGCGTTTCCACGAAACGAGCTCAGCCGCGATGGCGACCGCGATTTCATCGGGCAAACGCGCGCCAACGTGGAGGCCGATGGGCATCCGGACGCGCGCGCGCTCGGCTTCGGCGAAGCCCTTCATCGCGAGGCGGTCTTGTGTGCGTTTCGCTTTTGCGCGACTGCCCACGCCGCCAACGTAGGCGAAGCCGCGCTTGAGTGCCCACTCGATGGCGCGCTGATCGAGCCCGTGATCGTGCGTCATGACGAGGACAACGGCGCTGCGCGGGAGATCGCGGGCGATTTCGTCGTACTCGCCGACGACCGTCTTCACGCCACTGATGCGACCGTGTTCGCCCCATGCATCGCGTTCGTCCACGACCGTGACTGCGAAGCCGACGCGCGCGAGGAGCGGCGCGACGGCCGTTGCGACGTGACCGCCGCCGATGATGAGACACGGCACGAGCGATGCGATCGCTTCGATGACCACCTCGACGCCGCCACCGCAGCACATGCCGAGCTCGGCTCCGAGCTTGAAGCTCTTCATCGCGAAGATTTTTTCCGCGTCGGTTCCTGCTTCGAGCGCATGCGCCGCTTCGCCAAGTGTGGCGATGACCTCGCGCTCGACGGCGCCGCCGCCCACCGTGCCGACACAGGTGCCGTCAGTTGCAAGATACAACTTTTGCCCTGGGGTAGCCGGCGCCGACCCGCGGCGCGCGATGACCGTTGCCATCACGCCACACACACCGTTTCGGCCCTTTCGTGCGGCGATCTCGAGCACCTCGACCGCGTCGGCCGACTTTGGCACCGGTAGATCGCCCTCGGCAGGTTTGCGCTCGAGCGGCGGAACGAGCTTCACCCGTGCATCATACAACACGTCTTGCTCGAGTGGCCTGCTCGGCTACCATCGGCCAACGATGCCCGCGTCCTTCGAGCCCAGTCAGGTGCTCGTGATGATCCTCGCGGGCGGTGAGGGCAAACGCCTCTTTCCGCTCACGCTCGACCGCGCGAAGCCCGCCGTGCCGTTCGGCGGCCGCTATCGAATCATCGACATCGTCCTCTCGAACTTCGCAAACTCGGGTCTCACGCGCATCAAGATCCTCACGCAGTACAAAAGCGCATCGCTCGAAGAGCACATCGCGCGCGTGTGGCGCCTCTCGCCAATCCTCGATCAATTCATCGAGGCGATCCCCGCGCAGCAGCGCACGGGCAAGTCTTGGTTCCGCGGTTCGGCCGACGCCGTCTATCAGTGCAAGCACGTCGTCACCGACGAAACGCCCGAGCTCCTCTGCATCTTCGGCGGCGACCACGTTTACAAAATGGATTTGCGTCAGATGATCGAATTTCATCAACGCAAAGGCGCCGACGCCACCATCGCGGCGATACCCGTGCCTCGCAAACAAGCGAGCGACTTCGGCATCATCGAAGTGGACGAAAACAGCCGCATCGTTGCCTTCCACGAGAAATCGAAAGACCCGCCGCCGATGCCGACGGACCCAACGATGTGCCTCGCATCGATGGGCAACTATCTCTTTCGCACCGACACCATCATGAACGCGCTCGACGAAGACGCCGGCCGCGAAGAGAGCACACACGATTTTGGTCGCGACGTTCTCCCGCGTCTCGTTCAAGAAGGCGGCGCCGTGTTCGCGTACGACTTCGCAACGAACGCGGTGCCCGGCGAAGACCCATACAACCGCGGCTACTGGCGCGACATCGGGACGATCGACGCCTACTGGGAAGCTCAGATGGATCTCATCGCGATCCAACCGCTCTTCAATCTCTACAACATGCGCTGGCCCATCCGCACCGGCATGACGCACGACCCGCCGGCGAAGTTCGTCTTCCGCGAAGAGACGCAAGCGCGCATGGGCATCTCGACCGACTCGCTCGTGTCGCACGGTTGCATCGTCTCGGGTGGTCGCATCCACCGTTGCGTTCTTGGCGTTGGCTGCCGAATCAATTCGTTTGCCGAAGTCGAAGAAAGCATCTTGTTCGACGGCGTCCGCATCGGCCGCCATGCGCGAATCAAACGCGCCATCATCGACAAAGACGTCGAGATCCCGCCGCAAGCCGTGATCGGCTTCGACCGCGAAGCCGACCGTCGGCGCTTCTTCGTGACGGACGACGGCACGGTGGTGATCCCGAAACGCGCAAAAATCGAATAGCTACTTCTTCACCGGCTCCGACTCCGGCTCCGGCTCCGGCTCCGGCTCCGTCTCCGCCTCCGGCTCCGGCTCCGCTTCCGGCTCCGGCTCCGCGATCCGCACCTTCTTCTCGAGCCCGAGCTCTGCGCGCAGCCAGTCGTCGCGGCGGGCCTCGATGGTTTCCTCGCGGAGGATCTTGAGCACCATGCCCGGGACGCGATTTTTGGCGTCCATCGAGGTCATGTTCGCCAAGAGCACGCCGATGAGAACGCCGAGAACAGCGAACATGATGCCGAGTCCCGGAACGACCTCGAGCGCCAGGAACGCACCACCCATCGCAACGGCGCCACCAAACACGATGCCGATGATGCTCGATGTTCGATTCGCCTTCGGAAAGCGCGCGCAGTAACGAACGCGGCCGCCTGCTCCGATGTCGAGCGTGAGCTCCTCGAACAGCGCGGGAAATGTCGACGCGAGCTCGACGTGGAATGTGTGCTTCGGCGGTGACGCGTTTCGATACGTCGCGTCGGTGTCGTGCTTGGCGTCGTCGACGAAGCGAAACTCGACGGGCGACGAAACGTCGAGCAGCCGCTTCTCTTCGACGCGTCGCTCGAGCCTCTGCAAAATGTCTGCGGGGAGATCGTCTATCACGACCTCGCCCGAGACTTCAGCGCTGAAGAGCCGCATGCCCGTTCAATACTAGTCCGGCTCCGTCTCCGGCTCCGTCTCCGGCTCCGGCTCCGTTTCCGGCTCCGTTTCCGGCTCCGTTTCCGGCTCCGTTTCCGTCTCCGCTTCCGGCTCCGAATCCGTGGGGAAGAATCGCTCGCTCGGATTCTTGATTTTATCACGGTGCTCGGACCGGTAAAGGACGACGCCAGGAGGCGTCGCCGCTTCGCTGCGCT
>JBBSFE010000120.1:0-21029 GCA_038239005.1 Polyangiales bacterium | reverse complement strand
AGATTGCACGCATCGACTTCAACGCGCGGCCGTATTGTGGCACGCGCGCCATGTGGACCGGGTCGACAGCGAGCCAACGCGCCCAGATTTCCGGGATGCGCTCGCCGGTCGTCAAATCGATGGGCATGCGAACGGTGCCGTCGGCGTCGGCGGAGTAGCACGCGGCCATGCAGTAGTCGTTGAGGAGCGTGTGGTCGGAAGATTTCGCGAGCGCCGGGCGACTGCGGAAGTCCTCCCAGAATTTTTCGTAGCTGCCGCCGTAGTTGTCGCGAAGGGCGCGCACGGTTTCGCCGAACGTCTTTGCGTAACAAAGATCGAAGAGCGCATCACCCGCGTGCGTCGCGAGCGCGCCAAACGTATCCGGGCGCATCATCGGCACGACCATGGCGCCGTAACCGCCGCTCGATTTGCCGGTGAGCGCGCGGTGATCGCGAGACGCCTTCGTGCGGTATTTGGCGTCGACGAACGGGATGACGTCATCGCAGATGTACGTCTGATATTTGCCGGTGCCCGGCGAGTCGAGATACTGACTGCCGCCCAAGGACGTCCATGCGTCGAGCATCACGACGAGGCACGGCGGCGTTCTCTCGCTCGAGAAGAGCTCGTCGATGAGCTCGATGACGTTCGGGCGAAAGGGCGCGCGATTGCGCCACATGTCCACTTGGCCGGTGAGGCCTTGAATCAAATAGATGGTCGAAAACCGCTGCGCGCCGTCACGTTCGTACTGCGGCGGGCGATACACCCACAGAGGACGAACGTGAGGATCGCCGAGGACGTTGCCTCGAAGGGCGCGACTATCAATCTCGATCTCATCGAGCTTGCCGCGCAACGGAGTCGACCACGGCTTCATCGGCGATCCAAAACCCAGTTGAGTTGAACGCGTCGCGAGGTATTGGCAATCGACCGCCGGCAGCGAGACGAAACCGGCGGGGTCGGCGCGCGGATGGGTTTGGCGGCCCGGCCGCGCTTGTCTCGCTGCCGCATGTCGATCACTGGGGCGTGACAAGACTCGATCGATTCAGGTGACATCTGCGTCAGTGTGAGTGCGTCGCCGTCGAGAAGCGCTTCGATGCGTCGTCCCAGTTGACGACGTTCCACCATGCGCCCACGTAGTCGGCACGCTTGTTTTGGTACTTCAAGTAGTACGCGTGCTCCCAGGCGTCGCAGATGAGGATCGGCGTTGCACCGGGGAATGCGCTGTTCTGGTGATTCATGAGCGCGAGCGTGATGAGGCGTTTGCCGAGCGGCTCCCAAGCGAGAAGACCCCAGCCCGAGCCTTCGACGCTGACAGTCGCGGCCGTGAGCTCTTTCTTGAACGCATCGAACGAGCCAAAATCTTTTTTGATCTGCTCGGCGAGCGCGCCCGACGGCTCACCGCCACCGCCCGGCTTCATGTTCTCCCAATACTGCACGTGGTTCTGGTGGCCCGCGCCATGGAACGCAACGAGGCGTTCGTAGTGTTGCGCGAGCGCGAAGTCTCCGCTCTTGCGGGCTTCCTCGAGCTTGCCGAGCGCGCCGTTCAAACCATCGACGTAACCCTTGTGGTGTTTGTCGTGGTGAAATTCGAGCGTTGCCTTGTCGATGTGGGGCTCGAGCGCGTCATACGGATACGGCAGTTTCGGCAGTTCATACGCCATGGTCTGTGGCTCCTGAGTGGGTGAAAGGGGCGAGAAGGGTAAGGCGTCAATCCAGATATGTCTCCAGGTATCGCAGGGTGACGACTTTTGCCTCGCCGAGAATCGCGTTCGCCTCGGCGCGCGGCTTGTCTGCGGCAACGAGTAAGAGAGCCGACATCGTCTCGATGACGACCGACGCCATCAGCTTTCGACGCGCGACCGGTATGTTTTTGGCGAGGCGACCGAAGACGACCTCGGCGCGCTCGGAGAGCTCGCGGTTGATCGCGACGCCCGCATCGAAGAACCGGCGCGAGTAGGCGATGTTCGACCACACTGCGCGGAAGGTGACGCTCGTTCGGTGAAGCTCGGCGAACGCGTCGATGGTCCCGGCGATGAGGGTGCGCCATGGCACATCGAGCACTTCTTCGTTGATGAGGACGGCGAAGAGCGCGCGAACCTCGTTCAAATACAGATCGCCCACGGCTTCGTAGATGGCGGGCTTGTTCGGATAAAATTGGTAAATCGAGCCGACCGAAGTGCCCGCGCGCTCGGCGATGCCTTCGACCGTGGCGGCGTCGACCCCGTGCTCGGCAAACTCGGTCGCGGCCGCATCGAGGATGCGCGCGACGCGCTCGCGGCTTCGGTCTTGCAAAGGCGTCCGCCGTTTTGGCTTCCGAGCCTTTTTCTTCACGCAATCTTCTTATCACGGGTTGACAAGAATGTGAGGCGAGCCTCACATTCCGGACCGATGCAAGTTTATCCGCCCGGCCCCGTGGGCCTGCCCGTCTTCGGCAACGTCTTCAACGCGCTCCGCGATCCGATTGGCCTCTTCACCGACGCCACACGAAGCCACGGCGACATCGTCGGCTTCCGGATGTTCCATCTGCGCTACGTGCTCATCACGAACCCAGATGCGATTCGCCACGTGCTCGTCGAGAACAACAAGAACTACGTGAAGAGCCGGAATTATGCGGGCCTCAAGCACGTTCTCGGGCAAGGCCTCGTCACGAGCGAGGGCGAAACCTGGCGCAAGCAACGCAAGCTCGCGCAGCCCGCGTTTCATCGCGAGCGCATTGCGTCGTTCGTCGCGTCGATGGCCGATTGCACGAACGACATGCTCGTTCGTTGGGAAAAGGAGAACACGGTGGGCGCGACGCTCGACGTTCACAAAGAGATGATGCGCCTCACGTTCCGCATCGTCGGGCGCGCGCTTCTCTCGCGTGATCTCGATGGCGACGCGAGCGCGATTGGTGAAGCGCTCAACATCGGTCTGCGCTGGGCCAACGACTACGCCGATTCGTTCCTGCCGATTCCGCCGTCGATTCCGACGCCGCGCAATCTCCAGCTGCGCTCCGCCATGAAGACGTTCGACTCGATGATCCAACGCGCCATCGACGAGCGGCGCGCGGGCACGGATGGGAAGAAGGACGATCTCCTCAGCATGCTTCTCGAAGCGCGCGACGAAGAGACGGGCGAAGCGATGAGCGACAAGCTCCTTCGAGACGAGCTCATCACGATGGTGTCGGCCGGCCACGAAACCACGGCGAATGCGCTGTCGTTCGCGCTCTATCTTTTGTCGAAGCACCCCGAGTGGCTCCGCGCCGTACGCGAGGAATCGGTGCGGGTGCTTGGTGAGCGTCTGCCAACGATCGACGACGTGAAGAAGCTAACAACGGCATCGATGGTGATGGACGAGGCGATGCGCCTCTATCCGCCCGTCTGGATGTTCGAGCGGCGCGCCATCGAGGCCGATTCGTTTGGTGAGCATCTCATCCCGAAAGACGCGACCGTCGGCATCTCGCCATACGTCTTGCATCGCTCACCGGAGCTTTGGGAAAACCCCGAAGGCTTCGACCCTACGCGGTTCACGCCGCAAGCCAAGGAGGCGCGGCACAAGTACGCGTACATGCCGTTCGGCGGCGGCGCGCGCACGTGCATCGGAAACGTGTTCGCGCTCACCGAGGCGACACTCGTGCTCTCGATGATCGTGCGGCGGTTCCGGCTCGATGCGATCCCTGGTCACGATCTCGCGCTCGATGCGCTGGTTACGCTACGACCCAAGGACGGGCTACCGATGCAAGTGTGCGAGCACGATCGCAAGCCTCGCGATCAACCCCCGGCGGCCAAATCACGACGGAGCGTGGCGAGCCCGGGCGTGACGCCGCTCGGGTAGCGCGCGGGCATCATCACGCGGCGATGCTTCGGCAGAATCGTTTGTAGCGCGTGGATGCAGCGATCGTGGAGCTCGCGCGCGGGTTCCATCGCGCGAACGCGTTTGCCCGCGCGCATCACGTTTTGAAGAAGCGTTGCGCTCGAGACGGCGTCGCGGAGCTTGATGATCTGATTGCTTCGGAGATCGACGAGCTTCGCATCGCGCGCGGGCGTGTGACGTTCGTTCGCCGCGTGGGTGATGTCGCCAACGGGGTGGCCATCTGCGTCGAAGTAGCGGAGCAAGACTTTGCGACTCGGCACGCCGCACGGACCTTCGAGCGAGGTGACGCGCAAACGCGGCTGCCATTGGCCTTCGTGCTCGATCGCGACGAGATCGTAGCTCGCGTGTGGAGATGGATCGACGTGCGGCATCACGACGAACGCCGCGATGGGCGCGCCGCTGTGGCGCAAGTCGGCAACGAGCGCCGGCGATGACGCGCCCGACACGACGATGACCGGTTCTTTGAGGCCGGCCTTCGCGAATTTTTCGTACGCGACGGGCCATGCGTCGAGCACTTGGCCCGCGGCAATTTCGATCGCGATGGGTGCGTCGCTCCATGATGCGGTCGACTTCGCGCGAGCAGCGGCGACGATCTTGTCGATGCCGGAGAGCGTGTCGCGCACGTCGACGCGGACGATGGGCTGCTCGGGAACCGAGCGCAGCCACGCTTCGAATGCGGTTTGCTCGTCGAGACACGCAAGCACCGACGACGCCGGCTGAAGCGCGCGCGCAGGAACTCCATAGCGACGACCCGCGAGCGCGTGCGTCGTTGCGCCAGCCCCACCGACGTATGCGGCGCGAGCATGGAGAGCGTTGCCGCCGAGGCGCCCGAGGATCGTAGAGCCGGCTTCGATGATCTCGGAGCCTTCGGCCGCGAGCGAGCAGCGCGCCATTTGTGTGGCGACTTGGGTTGCGCCGTCGATCGAGCTCAGCACCCACGTGGCGACGAGCTGCGCTTGCCAGAACGGACCTTCGATCGTCAGCACCGGTTGGCCGGGGCACACCACCGAGCCTTCGGGGACTGCGTCGACGTCGCATGTGAAGCGCGCCCCATCGAGCTTGCGGGCGAGCGCCGAGTCGATCGCACCCGCATCGCGCAAGTAGGTGGCTTCTTCGTTTTTGATGCGGAATCGTTCGAGCGCGTCGAGTAGCGGCTCGATGCCCGCGAGCACGCAGAGGCCATCGGTCGGGCTGTCGATCGTGCATTCGAAGGTGCACCGCGATGATTCGATGCCGGCGTACGTGGCCGCGGCGACGGCGTGGAATGCGTCGAGCCCGACGGAGAGCACGTTGATGGCGAGAGTGGGGACGGGCGGCGGCATGCTCGACCCAGCCTACACTTTCTTCGCGCGCGCCCACCGATAGAGCTGCGCAGGGCGATGGCGACCCGTGCGTTGTGCAGCGGCGACGGGCTCCACGACGTTTTTCGAGATGAGCTTCGCTCGGAAGTTTCGCTTGTCGAGCTGGTGCCCCAACACGGCCTCGTGAACGTGCTGGAGCTCGCTCAACGTGAAACGCGGCGGCACGAGGCCTTGTGCACGCGACGCAAGCTCGACGCGAAGACGCTCGATGGCGGCCGCGATGATCTTCGAGTGATCGAACGCGATGCGCGTGCGGCCGATGGAGGAGAGCGCAACCCACTGTGCGTCGGCGGCGTCGTCTGCGGCGACCGGGCGCGCGGGCGAAACGAGGAACGCATAGAACGCAACGCTCACGGTGTGCCCGCGCGGATCGCGACCGGGATCGCCGAACGCACCGAGTTGCTCGAGCGACGTCTGCACGATGCTCGTCTCTTCTTCGAGCTCGCGACACGCCGCGCGCATCAACGTTTCGTTCGGCTCGACGAACCCTCCCGGCAGCGCCCAATGACCTTTGAACGGCGCCCCTCCGCGACGAATCATCAAGAGCGAGAGCTCACCCGCGCGAATCGTGAAGAGCACGACGTCGACGGTGACCGCAGGCCGGGGGTACTCGTAGGTGAACGGCAGATGACCAGAGTCGCGGACCGACTCGACGTCTGTCAACGCCATGTTAGAAGGAGCGAATGCAGCGGGAAATGTGAGCCCATTGAACATCGTCATCACCGGCGCCAACACCGGGATTGGGCGAGTCACCGCGGAGAAGCTCGCGAAAGACGGCGCGCACGTCATCCTCGCGTGTCGCTCGCGCGAGCGCCCGCAGCCCGTGCTCGACGCCATCGGCGACAAAGCGGAATTCCTCGCGCTCCATCTCTCCGACTTCGATTCAGTTCGCGCGTGCGCCAAGACGCTTCTCGATCGCGGCGAGCCGATTCACGTCCTCATCAACAAAGCTGGCTTCGCGGGCGCGCATGGGCTTACCAAGCAAGGCTTCGAGCTCACGTTCGGCACGAATCACCTTGGCCCCTTCTTGCTCACGACGCTGCTGTTGCCGCTGCTTCGCAAAGAGACTCCATCACGAATCGTGAACGTTGCGAGCAGAGCGACGAAAGAGCTCGCACGCGGCAATGACGAGACACTCGCCAAGGAGCTCTGGCAAAAGAGCGAGGAGTGGACTCGCGACACGCGCGTATCCTAGGCTCGTCCCATGTCGCCGCGGGGTTTCGTGCTCGTCGTTGCGCTCGCCGCATGCGTCGACAAAGCAAAACCCGATTGGGATCGCTGCATGGAGCGCGACCAACACTACGACGTCGCCGGCGCGTACTCGGCATGTCAGGCGGCTGTCGCCGCGGATGCGAATGGCGCGAGCGGGCAAGCGGCTGCGAAGAAGCTCGACCAGTTGAAGCCCGTCGTCGACCGCATTCGAGCCGAGCACGAGCTCAAAGCCGCACGCGAGTTGGCGATCAAGAAGAGTGATCCAACCGTGCTCGCGCTCGGTGTTCCGCCGGCGCACGTGAGGCCCGAGTGGGATGGCGGCGCGAACGGGCCAAACTACGTCGCTGCGCAGGCGCTCGCTGACTCAGGCGACGTCGCCGGTGCGCGCACGCTGATCGAAGCGCGCGTCGTCACTGGAAAAGCCGCGCCCGACGAGATCGCTCTCTTGAAGTCGATCTGCAAAACCCAAAAAGACAAACACTGTCTCGCGTCGCTCTCGAAGCCGAAGCGCTAATCAGAGGCGTTTGGCGAGCTCTTTGATGGCGCGCGGGTTCGCTGCGTCTTCGAAGAGGAGAGGGAAATACGCTGGCTCGCCACCGATGGCGGTGATCGCGGGGAGCTCGTGCGCGAGGCGCGCCAGGCTGTCGGCTTGGACGCGCTCGCGAATCGCGCGGCCATGCGCGGCGTCGAGCGCGGATGTGCCGGGGTCGATCGGTTGGACCTGGAGCAGCTCGAGCTTCGCGCGCTCTTCGCGCGTGAAGAGCGGAGGCAACACGCCATTGACGACGACGCGCGCGATCGTCATGCCGAGCTCTTTCGTGAGCGCACCTGCGAGCTCGATCGTCTCCGTCGTGGGCATCTCTTCTGGAAGCGTGACGAGAATGACGCCGCACTGTTTCGGATCGCGAAAGAGATTCCATGCGGTCTCGGCGTCACGACGCAAAAGGCCCGGCGGCACCACATCGACGATCACTTTCGGAACGCGCAGCATGTCGAGCCCGTGGCCCGTCGCGGGTGCGTCGAGAATGACGACGTCGTATTTCGGTTTGCCGTCGGCGTTGGTCTCGGTGGTGTGCCACCACGCTTTGCCGAGCATCGACCACTCTTGAATGCCAGGCACGGCGCGGAAGAAGACGCGCACGTAGCGGTTGTCGAAGAGCAGCGAATAGAGCGCCTTCGATTTGAGCGCGAGCATTCCGTATTCTTCGAGCGCGATTTCGGGCGTCATGTTGACGGCCCAAATGTTCGGCGCGACCGAGATCACCTCGGTGCCAATGAGATCGCCGCCGAGCATCGTCGATAGGCGTTCTTTCGCGTTGCACATCGCGATGAGCACGCGCTTGCCTTTCGCGGCGAGGGCGCTCGCATACGTTGCGGCCACGGTCGTCTTTCCGACGCCGCCTTTGCCCGTCACGATGAGAAAGCGGCGGCCATCGAGATCCATACGCGGACGCGCCATTTAGCACGCTTTCCGTGCTAGTTGGCAGGCGTGGGCAAGTTGTCCGTTTTCGCGCTCGGTGGGCTCGGCGAAATCGGAATGAACTGCCTTGCGCTCGAGCAGCGCGGCGAGGTGATGCTCGTCGATTGTGGTGTCACGTTCGATCACCGCAACATCGGCGTCGACGTCATTCATCCCGATTTTTCTGCGCTCGAGCCCTATCGCGGGCACATCGCCGGGCTCTTCGTGACGCACGGGCACGAAGATCACATCGGCGCGATTCCGTATTTGCTCTCGCGCTTCGACATTCCCATTTGGGCGCCGCCGCATGCGCTTGCACTCATCCGTATGAGGCTCGCGGAGCATCAAGAGCGCGTCGAGAAATTCGCGACCGAGCCGGTGCTTCGCGAGGCGGCCGTGCGCGGGCTTCATCGCGTCGGTTCATTTTTTGTCGAGCCCATTCGCGTCACGCACTCCATCGCCGACGCCACGGCACTCGCCATCAAGACCGACGCAGGCACCGTCATTCACACGGGCGATTTCAAGTTCGACAACACACCTCCCGACGGCGAAGCGTTCGACATCGATCGCATCGACGAGCTCGGCGAGGCGGGCGTCGCTCTCTTGATGAGCGACTCGACCAACATCGACGCCTCGGGCGAAACGGGCAGCGAGCGCGGCGTTGGAGATTCGCTTCACCGAATCACGGCCAAAGCGGATGGCGCCGTCGTCGTTGCGATGTTCGCTTCGAACGTGCATCGCCTGCGAATGCTCGGCGAGATCGCGCGACACACGAAGCGAAAGCTCGTCTTGCTGGGGCGCAGCGTGGAGACGCACGCGAAGGCGGCGCGCGAAACGCACTACCTCGATTGGCCGAGCGATCTCGTGTGGCCCAGTGATCGCGTGAGCGAGCTTCCGCGCTCGCAGGTGCTGGCGATTGCGAGCGGCACCCAAGGCGAGTGGCGCGGTGCGCTTTCGCGCATTGCGCGCGGCGATCATCAACACTTCAAGCTCGTCGAAAACGACACGGTGGTGATTTCGTCGCGCACGATTCCCGGAAACGATCTCGGCGTGTTCACCGTGATTGGGCAGCTTTTGCGGCGCGGCGTGCATCTCCACACGTGGATTTCGGATCGCGCAGTGCACGTCAGCGGGCACGCGCACCGGCAAGAACAGAAACGCATGCTCGAGCTCGCGCGGCCGCGTGCGTTCATTCCGCTCCACGGGACGCTCCACCACCTCACGCGGCACGCGGAGCTCGCGCGCGAAGTCGGCGTGCCTGAGGTGTGCGTCGTCGAGAACGGCGACGTCGCGACGCTCGAAGACGACAAGTTGCAGAAAACCGGAAAGGTCGCGGTGGGGCGGGTGCACTGCGCGTTTGGTCGCGCGATTCCGCCGCCGCAGCTTCGCGAGCGTGTGATCATGGCGGGCGAAGGCATCGTCGCGGTCACGGTCATCGCGCGGCCGGCCGGCGGGCCCGAGATTCGCATCGCAACGCGCGGCACCGTCGACGAGGTCGCCGAAGCCTCCGTCATCGAAGACGCACGGCGCGCTGCAGTTACTGCGATGGCAGACGACGCGAATTCGGAGCCACGCGAAGAGCGCGTGCGCATCGCCGTGCGTCACGTGTTCCGGGAGGCGATCGGATTCAAGCCGGTCACCCTCGTGTCGATCGTGGACGCATGATCACGCGCGCACCTCCGACGCACCGGTTTTTGGGCCGCCAAATGCGTGATCTCGTCGCGCGACTCGCGACCACCATCCCACGCGTTCGCAAACGCACCGACGACGAAGCCATTCACGACATGCGCGTTGCGCTTCGCCGGCTTCGCGTCGTCCTCAAGATCGCGCGGCGGATTTTCGGCCGCTACTACGTCGATTCGATTCGCGACGTTTTTACGCGTGTTCACCGCGCGAGTGGCGCACTCCGCGACGAAGAGGTCTTACGCGAAACGCTGACGGGTCTCGCGGTGACTTCGGGAGAGCTCGACGCATGGATCACGAAACGTGCAAAACGCGAACAAGCGTTGCGCGTGCTCGTCGAGAAGCGGCTACGCGCGGGCGATTTACGCCGACCCATGCGCGTGCTCGATGCGCTCCTCGCGCTACCTGTGGCGCCAGGGCGACGACGCCCGCTCGCGGTCTTCGCGAGGCGCGCGGTCGTACGCGCACGCGCTGACGTGAACGAGCTCCGCGGCGCCGAGACGAACGACAGCGCTGCGCTCCACGAGCTTCGCATCGCGTTCAAACGGCTGCGCTACACCACCGAGATTTTTCGCGCCGCTCTTCCGCGCTCGCTCGCGACATTGGCCGAGCCGGCGGCGCAATTTCAAAAGCGCCTCGGCGAGATTCACGATCTCGACGTCGCGCGCGGCGTCATCTCGCGCTCCCGAACCCTCAGCGCAAGCGTCAAACACCGCACCATCGACGCCATCGACCGAAAGCGCGCTCGTAAAGTAGCCCTCTACACGAAGGACACGAGGCTCCCGGCGCGGTAGGCTTGTCGTCGTATGCCGCTTGCGCCGAGCATTCCGCCGGGAGGCGTTCGAGGGGGCAAGGAGGAAATCCGGGCCGCGTTGCTCAAGCCGTATCTCTTGCGCCTTCGCAAGGAGCGCGGCGAGCGTCATGCGTCGTCCGTTCTTCTTACCGCGGGCATCGATCCGGACCAGCTCGACAACGAAACCGCGTGGCTCAGCGCGAGCCGCGCTCGGCGTGCGTTGCGCGTGTTCGCACAAGAGCTTGGTGAGCGCGCGCTCGAGCATCGTGGGCGTTGGGCCGTGCACGCCGAAGCGCTCGGCACGCACATGCGTTTGCTACGCAGCGCGAAGAGCCCGATCGACGCGTACCGTTTTCTCGCGGCCAACGCCTCCGAGCAGACGCGCATCGGCACATGGGAAGTCGACGCCGGCCCCGGAGAGCAAAACCACGCGAAGCTCTCCTACAAGCTTCGCGAGGATGAAGGCGGCACCGAAGCAAGACACGGCGAGCGCTGGCTCTGTGCGGCACGTCGTGGCGAGCTCGCGTCATACCCCGTTTTTTGGGGGTTTCCCGAGGCGAACATCGTGCATTCTGCATGCATCGCAGATGACGCGCCCGCATGCGTCTACGAGGTGCGCTGGAAGGCTCCGCACGATTTCGCCGCGATCGCAGCCTCCGCTCTCGGCGGCGCGACGCTTTGCGGCGGCTCGGTTGGCATCGCCGGCGGCTTGGCGGTCGGCGGGCTCGCGGTCGTGCTCGGCGCAACGCTCGGCGGCGGCGCGGGACTCTTGTGGCAACGCAATCGCCGTCTCGCGCATGCGCGCGTCTTCGAGCTTCATCGCATTTCGTCTCTCGAACGCGCTCTCCAGCTCCGCGGCGATGGCGCCGAAGCACGCGCGCCCGCGCCAGGCGAGCTCACCGGAACCGTGCTTGGTGGAAAATATCGCATCGGTCGCAAGATTGGCTCGGGCGGCATCGGCGTCGTGTATGCGGCCGAGCACACATCGCTAGGTCACGAGGTGGCCATCAAAGTGTTGCGCGGCGCCGCAGCGATGGATGGCAGCGAAATCGCGCGCCTTCGTCGCGAAGCACACATTCAAGTCCGACTCGATCAGCACAACATCGCGCGCGTGATGGACCTCGATCAAATGGCCGACGGCTCCATCTACGTCGTCATGGAACGTCTGCATGGTCGCTCGCTCGCCGACAAGATGAGCAAAGAAGGCCCGGTCGCTCCCGGTTTTGCGGTGCCATGCTTCGTCGATGTATGTCGCGCGCTTGCCGCGGCGCACGACATCGGCGTGGTTCATCGCGATCTCAAACCTGGAAATATTTTTCTCTGCGAAGACGGCAATTCCAAAGTGCTCGACTTCGGCATGAGCAAGCTCACGAGCGCCGAATCGCTCACGCAAGCCGGCTACACGCTCGGTACGCCCGAATACATGGCGCCCGAACAATGCATCGGAGCCAACGTCGAGCCGCGCACGGATCTCTACGCATTCGGCGTCGTCATGTACGAGGCGCTCACGGGCGAGCTGCCGATCAACTCGGCGAATCGCCGGGAGCTCCTGGACTTGCATCAACGCCAGGTTCCGAAACCGATGCGTGTGCGCCGGCCCGATTTACCGATCCCCGCCGAGCTCGACATCGCCGTGATGACTTGTCTTCGCAAAAAAGTCGGCGAGCGCCCGCGCGACGCGAACGAGCTCGAACAAATGCTTTTAGCAATCGATCTCACCGAGCTACCGACGAGCTACGCGCAACTATCGTCGCGACCACGCGCAGCCGTTCGCTGAATCGTCGTCGAATCTACTGAGAGCACTGGAGCCCGTGCTCCATGTCGCCTTTGCAGCCGCCCGCGCAGGGCTCGCTCTTCCACACGTGCGTGCCCATGTCGCAGGTGAGCTCGCTCTTGCCGTCTTTCGAGCACTGCGAGCTCGTCGTGGCGAGCATGTCGCATGGCTCGCCGACGCTGAACGCGCTGCATTTGACGCCCTTGTCGCCCGCGGTGCAGTCGGGGCAGCTGAAGGCTTGCCACGAGACTTTCATTTTCCCGTCGTTGCTCATTCCGCAAAACGCGGCCTTCCCGCCTGGCTGACACTGCGCCTTGTCGACGACGAACTTGCAGTCCCCCGAGAGCACGCCGCCCGCGCCGCTCGCCGACCCGGTCGTCGTCGTGGTTCCAGTCGCCGAATCCTTCTTGCACGCAATGGCGACCATGACGAGCACAGCGCCAACGACAATCGACCGCTTCAACATTTCCCCATCATACGCTCCGCGCTGCCGCGCCTCCCCGTTCTCTCGCCGTCATTTGAGGACCCAGACGAGCGCGGCGATCGACAGGGCGATGATCGCAAGCGCGGACCCGATGATGGCGACATCCGCCATCTTGATGCGTGACCCGCGCGTTGACACGGTGACGAGCGATCTGTCGACGCGTGCAATCGGCGCCTCCGCGCCCCGAGCGCTACGCGGTGGTGGCTTCTCGAGATCTTTCTGCGAGCGTGGTGGCGGCGGCGTTTCTCCGGCAACCATGGGCTCGTCGGGTGCGGCTTCGGCATCACCGAGCGCGGCAGCCGCGGGCTCGTCGAGCGCGAGCACGGTTGCGCCGACACGTACCATCGCGGACCCACGCCATGGAGCATCGCGACCGGTGGGTATGGGTTGCTCGCCGAGCAGCGAGCCGTTCTTCGATCGCAGATCGCGCACCAAAATGGTCGCGCCCCGACGAACGATTTGAAGATGCTCGCGTGACGCATCGACATCCGCGAGCGGCATGTCGCAATCCTCGCCGCGACCGACGACGTACACGCGACCTTCTTCGCCGAGCCCGAGCGTGATCCCCATGTCGGCGCCTTCGACGACCGACACCGTCGGCACCGTGGGCAAACCGCGCAAGAGCATGGCGTGCTCCACCAAAGCGAGCGCGAGATCGCGCGTTGCAAGTGCGAGATCGGGCGTAGGCGCCGATTGATCGATGCGCACTTCGATGTACACGCGTCCGACACGAACGATGTCGCCCGTGCGCACCGCGCGGGGCGCTTTCGGTGAGAGCCGCACGCCGCCCACCCACGTTCCGTTGGTGCTTCCTTCATCGAGGATTTGATACTCCGCGCCATTCGCCTTGAGCACGGCATGCCGCAAGCTCACGCTCGCATCGGGCAGGCGCACGTCGCAGCTCGGGCCGCGACCAATCACGACGCGCGACGCATCGAATGTCAGAGATGGCTCGCGGCCCGCGGTGTCACCCTTTGCGCGAGGCTCCTCTGCGCGCACCGTCAGCGTCAGCGGCACAGCGCCTTCGACCGGTCTTCGACGTACGCGATCACGTCGGCGGCAACATCGCGCCCGACGTGACGACTCAGCTCTTGGATGCCCGTCGGTGACGTGACGTTGACCTCGGTGAGCTTGTCGCCGATGAAATCCAAGCCGACGAACACGAGCCCATCGGCTTCGAGACGTGGCGCCATCACGGCGATGATCGCGGCTTCTTTTTCGGTGATGGTGATCGGCTCGACTGTGCCGCCGACGTGGATGTTCGAGCGAATGTCATCGGCGCGCGGCACGCGGTTGATCGCGCCGAGCAACTTTCCTGCGAGGAGGAGCACGCGCTTGTCGCCTTTGCGAACGTCGGGGAGATATTCCTGCGTCATCGCGAGGCGCGTGCCTTCGTGAGTGATGACGTCCGCGATGGAGCGCGCATTGGTGTCGGTGAGGTCGAGACGCAACACGCCGCTGCCGCCGGCACCATCGAGCGGTTTGATGACGCCGCGCCCGCCTATTTTTTTCAAGAAGGCGAAGATGCGCTCGCGATCCGCGCTAACGAGCGTCGCGGGCATGTGCTCGGAAAAATGCAGCGCATAGAGCTTCTCGTTCGCATCGCGAAGCCCGCGCGGATCGTTGATGATGACCGTGCGGCCGCGGACGCGCTCGAGAAGAAGCGTCGTATAGAGATACGAGCGATCGAAAGGCGGGTCTTTGCGAATGAAGACGGCGTCGACGTCGGAAAAATGCACGTCGTGGGGCTTTCCCCAGGCGAAATAGGGCTCGGCGTCGCTCACGGAGAGCTCTCGGACCCGGGCGCCGACTTCGCCGCCCTCGATGTACATATCGGTCGGCAAACAGTGGAGCGCGGTGTGCCCGCGCGCTTGTCCCGCGCGAATGAACGCGAACGTCGTATCCTTGTCGGGAAGGACACGCGAGATGGGATCCATCACGTACACAAAACGCATCGTCGCCTCGGCGAGACTACCATTCCTCGTCGCGGGCGCCGCAGCTCTCTTGCTCACGATCGGGCTGCCCGCTCGTGGCGCGTATCAAGCGTCGGCCGAGGGGACTCACATTGGCGTCGCAACCGACAACGCCGACGCCACGCGCGCAGCCATCACCGTGATGCGCGATGGCGGCAACGCTTTCGACGGCGCCATCGCGGCGGCTCTCGCGCTCGGCGTCGCGGGGCCCACGGCGAGCGGCATCGGCGGAGGCGGGTTCGCGCTCGTCTACGTCGCGCGCGAGCACAAAGTCGTCGCGATCGATTTTCGCGAGACCGCGCCCGCGCACGGCGATGCCACGAGCCTCGTCGTCGCAGGCAAACGCGGCACCACGGTGGGCGTTCCGGGAGAGCCCGCGGGCCTCGAGTGGCTGAGTTTGCATTATGCACATAAAACCCTCGCCGATGACGCGGAGCCTGCGCGCGCTCTCGCCGAGAACGGCGTCATCGTCGGTCGCCACCTCAGCGACGTCATCGGATTCGTCGGGCAGCGCTCCATCGTCGGAACGCCGCTTGCGTCGGAGCTCATGCCAAACGGCTCACCGCTTCCGTATCGCAGCGTGTGGAAGCGCGGCGCGCTCGCACGCACGATCGCGCGTTTCGGCGCGGAGGGTGCGAAGCCGTTTTACACGGGCGACATCGCGACGAAGATCCTGGATTCCGCACGCGCGGAAGGCAGCGCGATGGACGCCGACGATCTCAGAAATTACAAACCCCGCGAACGCGCCCCGCTCACCCGCGTGGTTGGCGCGCGCACGATCGCGACGATGCCCGCGCCTTCCGCGGGCGGACTCATGGTGCTCGAAACGCTCATGATGTACGGCGCCGATTCGACGTCGTCGCTCAAGTCCGTTGGCTTCGGGTCGAGCTCGTATTTCCATTCGATCGCAGAAGCGATGCGTGGCGCCATCGCCGATCGCGCGCGCCTCGCGGGCGACCCCGACCTCGACGCGACGGTGAATCCCGCGTTCGAGCATGCGCTCGATCAAAAACAAATCGACGCGCGCGGCGCACGTATCGAGCCGTTCAAAGTTCACAACGCGACCGAGTTCAAAACGCGCGAAGAGGGCACGACGCATCTCGTCGTCACCGACAACGATGGCAACGTCGTCTCGCTCACGACCACCGTGAACGGCCCGTTCGGCGCGCGCATCGTGGCGGGCGACACCGGCATCATCCTCAACAACCAGCTCGACGATTTCTCCGGCCCGAACGACGCCACCCCCTTCGGCGTGACGGGCGCTGGCCCGAATCGCCCACGCGCAAACGCACGCGCGGTCTCGAGCATGGCCCCGACGATCGTGCTGGAAAATGGCCTTCCCATCGTCGCGCTGGGCGGCTCGGGCGGTCGCCGCATCGCAACCGAGGTCACGCAAGCCACCCTCGCGCGCCTCGTCTTCGGCCTCGACCCGGGCGCGTGCGTGTCAGCGCCGCGCATCTACACGAACGGCGCGAACCTGGTGGTCGACCCCGAAATCACGGAAGACGTCCGCGCGGCTCTCCGCCTCCGAGGCGAAACGGTGGAGCCCGAAGCCTTCACGGGCACGGGCGTGCAAATGATCGGCTGGGATCGTTCTGGCGCGACGGTGCGCATCCTTGCCGCAAGCGATCCGCGCAAGCTGGGCTTCGCTGCCGCGTTGTAACGGCGCGCACGCCTCCGCCGAAAAGCAGGGCTAAAAATCAGGGCTGGTCGCGACGGCGAGCTCGGCGGTCTGGCGCTCGTCCATGTCGCTCGCGAGCGCGTAGCCGACGCCGGCGCGTTGCGTGACCGCAACCGAGTAACCATTGGCGCGGCCCACGCGGACTTCGGAGGTGCCGACGGGGCGCGTCGTGAAGTCGTCGCCGTCGACGCTGATGCGGCGAGGGTCGAACACGAACACCGACACGCGACGTGTTTCGCCGCCTTGTTGGATTTCGTATTGGAGCATCGCTGCGCGCCCTTGATGCACCGGCAGCACCCGGCCGCCGACGAAGTGCGAGTTCTCGCGATGAAACGAATTGGCGTGAACCGGAACGCCGATGTACTGGCCGAGCTCGCTGACCTTGCTCGGGTCGGTGCGCTCGGGCGGAAGCGGCCGCGAATGCTCTGCGACGAGCTCGCTCAACAAATCATCGCCGAAGCCTGCGCGAACGGTGTCGCTCGCCGTGGTGCGTGCGAGTGGGCCGCGTGACATCGCTCCCCATGCGAGGGCGAATGCAGCTGCCGTGGCGAGCGGAACGACCGTGCGCCAGCCGCTGTTGCGACCGCTCGCCTTGTCGCGCGCTTGACCGCGTGCTCCTTCAGCGATCATTGCGGCGGCGATACGTGACTTCAAATCAGCGGGAGCTTCGATCTTCGAAGCTTGCTTCAGCGAGTGGCGCGTTGCTTCGTCGAGAAGGACGCGTTCGCGGCAGCCTTCGCAGTGCTCGACGTGCTCGTCGACCTCGACCATCTTCGACGGCTCGAGCTCACCATCACCGAACGGACCGAGCAGCGGCCCGAATTCAGGACAAGGACAACCGACGTGACGATCGGTCAAGCCGCACCTCTCTTGCGAGCACGGTATGCTTCGAGGCTTGCCGGAGTTCCGTTTGCCTTTTCGGCAGCACGGGCCTCGCGGCCGACCACGTCTTCACTTTTGACGATGCCCATCGCGAGCGCGTGAGCATACAGCGACTTCTGCAAGAGCTTGCGACCTCGATGCAATCGACTCATCACCGTTCCGATGGGACAACCCATGATATCGGCGATTTCTTCGTATGAAAATTCCTCGACGTCGCACAAAACGACCGCAAGACGAAACTCCGGCGGGAGCGCATCGAGCGCTTTGCGAACTTCGCCTTCGACAATCGGCAGGAGCGCAATCTGCTCCGGGTCGCGGAGCTGACGCATGGTCGATGCGCTCACCCAGCCATCTGCGAGGGGGTCGGCATCGGGCCCTTCGAGCACGGAGCGCTCGAGACCGCCACGGCGATATTTGTTGATGAAGGTGTTCGTGAGAATTCGAAAGAGCCACGCCTTCAGGTTCGTGCCGGGCTGAAACTGATCGCGCGCGCGCATCGCTTTGACGAGCGCGTCTTGCACGAGGTCTTCGGCTTCGGTGGGGTTGCGCGTGAGGCGGCATGCAACGCCGTAGAGTGCATCCATGTGAGACAGGCACTCGTCGGTGAAGATGTCGCTGCGGGACTGGCTATCGAAGGAGGTCATGGTGAGACACGACAGAGCATGGTTCGTGCCGCTGTGAAGTCAACAGGCCGACTTGGCGGTCTATTCCGCTCGATTTTTACCGTTTTTCAGGCTCTTTTCGAGGTCATCGATACGTGCGTTCAGGCGTTTGATCTCGCCCTCGAGCTGCTGCCAACTTGTCGAGGAAGGGAGCAGCGCTCTGATCCTTTCGTCAATTTTCTGCTGCCACTCCTCGAACGTGCCGCGCGCCTGTTCGACGAGGCCGGGCTTCGAGGATGACGGCGGCGGAGCCTCGTCGGGTTCTTTGTCGTCGGCTTTTTTTGGAATGAGCCGGCCGATGGGGCCTTCGCGAAGATCGGAGAGCACCTTCTCGGTGCGTTGGTGAATGAGGTCTTTCAGCGTTTGCAGCGGCACGGCGCGGCTGTTGGCCTTTTTTTCCTCGTAGATGATCTGCGCGAGCGTGACCTCGGTGAGATCTTCCTTGGAGTTATTGTCGATGATTTGGACTTCTTCGCCCGTGCGCACCATCTCCGCGATTTGGAGGAGCGTTACGTAGCGGCTGTCCTTGGTGTCGTAGAGCTTGCGGTTCGAATAGCGCTTGATGACGCGCTTGCCGCGTTCGGGCGTTTGGGCGTCCACTCGCGCTATGATGCGACGTGCCGAGCGGGAAGGAAAGCGTGATTGCGCTCGATGACGTGACCGTGCGGTACGGGGAATTCGAGGCTCTCCGCGCTGTAAGTGTGTCGGTGGCGGCGGGCGAGATCGTGGCAGTTTTGGGCCCCAACGGGGCGGGCAAATCCACGCTGCTGCGCGCCATGGCCGGCGCCCTCCAGCCCTCATCCGGCAGGATCTCGCTGTTTGGTGAGCTCCCGTTCGGATCCGAACGGGAGCCCGTTCGTCGGCGGACGGCTCAGCGGGTGGCCTTCGTCACCCAGGCGACGGACGTGGCGTTCGGGTTCACCGTACGGGACGTCGTAATGATGGGCCGCGCCCCACACCAGGGGGCATGGATGACGGCGCGGCCGGAGGACGAGCTCGCGGTCGATGAAGCGCTCGAGCGTTGTGAGCTTCGGGCGCTCGCAGCGCGGCGCGTCGATGCGCTGAGCGGTGGGGAGCAAAAACGCGTCGCCATCGCGCGTGCTCTCGCGCAATCGCCGAAGCTGCTCTTGCTCGACGAGCCAGGCGCGTTCCTCGATGTACGTCATCAGCTCGCGCTCTACGACTTGCTCGTCGACCTCGCGGCCGCCGGCGACGTCTCGGTGGTGCTCACGATGCACGACATCAACGCGGCCGCGCAGTACGCATCGCGCGTTGCGCTGCTCAAGGAAGGCGCGCTCGTTGCGATCGGTTCGGTCGAAGAGGTGCTCACGTATCGCCGGCTACGCGAAACGTTCGATGCCGATCTCTATTGCGGCGTTAACGACGTCACGGGCGCGCGCTTCTTCTTGCCGATGCGCCAAACGCGCACCGCGACTAAAGCGCCTGATTGACGAGGCGCTCGATTTCCGCGCCATCGGTGAGACCGGTGAGGCGCGCGATGATCTTGCCCGCCTTGTCGATGATGATGAGCGTCGGAAGATTTTCGACGGCGAAAGCATGCGCGGTGCGATTGCCTTCGTCGAATGCGATTGGATATTTGATGCCGTGCGCTTTGGCCCACGGGCCCGCGGTTTCACGACCGTCTTCGTCGCTGGTGTCGACACCAATGACGACGAGACCACGGCTCTTGAAGCGCGTGGCCACGCGATCGACGATGGGCGCTTCCGCCTGACACGGACCGCACCACGTCGCCCAGAAATCCAAAATCACTGCGTGGCCTTTGAGCTCTGCGAGCGAGATGGTCGTTGGGGCGAGCGCGGGCGGCGCGACGAGATCGCCTGCGTTGGCGAGAAGAGGCACGTTCATCGCGGGTGCGTCGCGGCCGATTTGCTCCGACGTATGCGATCCGAAGAGGCGCGGCAACCACGCGAACGCAGCGACCAGCGCCACGATGAGTAGCGCGCCCGCGACGGCGTACGCGCCGGAGGTCGTGGGGTCTTCGCTCGCGACGGCTTTCATCCAAAGTAGATGTAGCATGGGAGTCGGTGCGACTCTCGACGCTCGGGCTCCGTGGTTTTGGCGCGCTTTCGGGCGTGAGGATGAGCTTTGATCCGAGCGAGCCATCGCGCGCGCTTACCGTGCTGTTCGGTGCGGATGGGGTCGGCAAGACGAGCGTGCTCGGCGCCATTGCGAGCACGCGACCCGGTCACCCGATGCCGATTTTGCCGCGACGCGCGCGCGATGACGCGCCACGAGAGACGCCATTTGCCGTCGCCGACTGGACGCTCGGCGACGACGACCCAGAGCGGCCTCACCCGTTGCGTGTCGCGAGCCCGAACGCGCAGCTCGGCGAAACCGAAGGCGACGCAGGTTTGCGACGCCGCGAGCAAGCGCTCTTCGACAAGCGCGCGCAAGAGCGCGGCGGTTACGCGTTCGTTTCCTTTTCGGGCGCGCGGTGGTTTTCGCGCACACCCGTGCTGCTTGCATCACCGGAGCGCACGGTGCTTCGTTACGACGTGCGGACAGCTTCGACATTCGACGACGCCAGCCGCGCCGACCTCACACGCGAAGCAAAGCAAACGCTCGCGGTCGCCGGAATCGGATGCGCGCTCGAGAACGGCACCGAGCAAAGCGACCTCACCGCGTTCGATCGCGCGCTTCGTGACGCGGCGGCGGTGGCGCTATCGCCGTTTCGCGCGGAGTACGAAGGCGTCCACCCGCAGACGCTCGAGCCCATGTTCGTCCTCGGCGGTCGCGACGCCATCTTCGAAGAGCTCCCGCGCGGCGCGCGACACTTGCTCTCCATCGCAACGCTCTCGATGCGCGTGCTTTATGGCGCATACGTCGGGTCGGACAAGCCCATTCGTGATCGCGAAGCCGTCGTGCTCGTCGACGATCTCGAAGCACAACAAGACGCCGCCATCTTGCGACATCTGCCAAACCTCTTGAAGGCGATGCTCCCGCGCGTGCAATGGATCGTCGCAACCTCGGCGACCGCTTTGACGCTCGGCTGCGAGCGCGGCGAAGTGATCGCGCTACGACGCGAGCCCGAAGAAGGCCGCGTCGTGGTTCACGAAGGCGCTTTCGCCGTTCTGCACTAAGGAGCCCGATCGAAATTATCGGTCCCGCTTTCCGGATCGGACCGCGTAGTTCCAGTCGCCACGAAACTTCTTTCTTTCGAGTCTGACCGCGCGAAGGGCATCGCTTGAAACCTCCTTGCCGACTTCGTATTCGCGT
>JBBSFE010000119.1:0-21132 GCA_038239005.1 Polyangiales bacterium | reverse complement strand
GCGTCACGCGCTCATCCATCACGCCGCGCAGCTTGCGATACTTCGCACGAACGGAATCCACGTTGCCCATGCTGCACCAACAGCCCGCGCGCGTCGGCTATTTCCATGAGCGGATCGATAAATTCGACCAGGCTCCTTAGCTCGGCGCGCTTCGAGCTAGGGGTTCATGATCGCACTGAACGCGCCGAGCGCGAGAAACAGCGCGAAGAGCCCGAGCGTAATCACGAGCGAGATGATGCCGAGGATGAGCCCGACCTTCGCTTTGCCGCGCGCGCCGTTCGGGTCCATGTCTTTGCTCGTCATCGCCATGATGGTGAAGATGAGGCCGATGGTTCCGAGGATGGAGCCGATGCCGTAGCTGCAACATCCGAAGACGATGCCGACGATGTTGAGGACGAGCGGCAGCGTGGTCGAGACGTTCGAGCCCCCCGGTTGCGGGAAACCTGGCGGCGCGAGCGCGCCGGGCGGCATGCCGTAAGGCTGCTGCTGGCCGTAGGGATTTTGAGGCTGCTGCTGGCCGTAGGGATTCTGCGGCTGCTGCGGAGGACCGTACGGATTCTGCGGTGGCGGACCACCGTAAGGCGGGGGGCCGCCGTAACCGCCGGGCGGGTTCAAAGTGAGCCGCCGCTCTTCATCGCCATGAAGACTACATACACCGTCCAGATAATCGCCGCACTGACCATCCCGAGGATCGACATGATGAGCGCCGTCTTCGCTTTGGCTTGAGCCGTTGCGAGATCGCCTGCCTTCTTTGCGTTGTTCGCGTTCATCGCGAAGATGAGACCGACAACACCCATCGGCAAACAGCAGCAGGCCAGACAGATGATGGAGAGCACGAGCGGGAGTGTCGTGTTGACGTCAGCGCCACCCGGCATCGGAAACCCGCCGCCGGCCGGACCCCCGAAGCCACCCGGCGGCGCACCGAAACCACCCGGCGCACCGCCCATCGCGGGCGGCACTCCGTAACCACCACCAGGAGGCGCACCGGGACCACCGCCACCGTAACCACCACCAGGAGGGGCAGCGGGCGGAGGACCACCGTAACCACCCCCAGGAGGATACCCGCCACCCGGCGGCCCGTACCCACCCGCGGCGCTGCGAATGTCGTTTGCGCTCGCCCGTTCATCCACCATCATGGGCGGGAGCATCGCACACCTTTTGGACGCTTCGCGAGACCTAAAAGAGCCAAGGCCGTCACGCTTTGCGAGGCCGGCGAAAGGGGCGCCGCACAAATGGGCGCGCGCCGGCATCTACGCGGCGATGATCGCGGGGCTCGGAACGTTCATCGCGTCTGGCTTCATTCGATGTCCTTTCGCGGCTGCCACGCATCAGCCGTGTCCGGGGTGCGGGTCGACGCGCGCGGTGCTCGCGCTCATGCATTTGGATTTCGCGGCGGCGCTTCGTTTCAATCCGATGGCGCCGCTCATCGCGATCTCCATCGCGATCATCGCGGCCGAAGGGCTCTATCGCGTCGCACGTGACGGGCACGCAACCGACCTCGCGCTTCGTGGGCCAAGCTCGTGGGCGCTGAAGCTTCTCGTCGCTGCCGTCGTGCTGGAGCTGCCTATCTGGGCACTGCGATTCTTCGGACTATTCGGCGGGCCTGTGCCTGTGTGATTCTGTTTCGCGTTGAAGCTCTGTCCGAAATGCTCCGAGCTCTACCAAGACGACGCAGGGTTTTGCCCGCTCGACGGGACAGCGCTCGCCGTTTCGACGGACCCAATGCTCGGCCGCACGATTTCATCCCGCTATCGGCTCGTGCGCAGGCTCGGGACGGGCGGGATGGCCGTCGTCTACCTCGCGCGTCACGTCATGATCGATCGACTCAACGCGATCAAAATTCTTCGGCGTGATCTCAGTCTCGATCCCAATCAACGCGAACGGTTTTTGCGCGAGGCGCGCGCGGTCAATCGCATCAATCATCCGAACATCGTCGAGATCACCGACTTTGGCGAGTTCGACGGCACCGCCTATCTCGTCATGGAGTACGCGGCCGGCGAGAGCTTGCTTCAAGCGCTCAAGCGCGGGCCGATGGCGTGGGCTCGCGTCGTCCGCATCGCGGAGCAAATCAGCGCCGCCCTCTCGCGCGCACACGAGATGGGCGTCATCCATCGCGATCTCAAACCGGAGAACGTTCTCCTCCTCGAGCCCGCCGAAGGCTCGACCGACGACCGCATCAAGCTCACGGATTTTGGCATCGCCAAAATTGTCGACGCACCTGCGCTGACGTTCTCCGAGCAAATGTTCGGCACGCCCGGCTACATCGCGCCCGAGTATGTCGAAGGTGCGAAGGCCGATGGGCGCGCGGATCTTTTTTCGCTCGGCGTGCTCATGTACGAGTCGATGTCGGGCGCGCTTCCGTGGGAAGCAAAAGGTCAGGCCGAGCTCCTTCTTCGGCCGCTCACGGTTGCACCCAAACCCATTTCCGAGCGCATCGAAGTTCCGCCTGATCTCGACACGTTGATCTTGTCGCTCCTCGCGAAGAACCCGAACGATAGACCGCCGGACGCATTCGTCGTTCACGACGTGCTCCTCGACATCCTTCGCCGTTTTGCGCCATCGCGATCGGTGCCACCACCCGGCTCGGCGACGGGGCGCGACGAAATTCCGACCACGATGACCGAGATCGAAGAGCGCGCGCCGATGAGCACCGCCGAGATCGGGCGCATTCAAACGTCCGAGCTCGCATCACGTTGGAGCGGCGCCATCGCCGAGGTCGAGTCGACGCTGGCGCGCGCGCGGAAGAAGGGCATCGCCGAAGCGGCGGCGGTTCGCGTCGAGGGCCTCACGGCGCACGCGCGAACGCTCGTCGAAAAACTCGAGCGCGCTACGGCAACGGTCGCTGAAGTGCAAAGCCGCGTCGATCGTCTAGAAGCGCATGCTCGCGAGTTCCGCGCGAACCTCGGCCACGCGATCGACGAGCTCGGTCGCGATCGCGCGCGCGAACGTTCGCACTGGGCAGCTCTTCGTGCGCGTCACGACGAAATCGAGGTCGAGTCGACGCCCGCCGCTTCGGCGCGCGAAGCCAACGTGTGGGAAGCCGCGGCGCTCTCCGCCGAAGAGGAGCACGTGAAGTCGGTCGAGGAAGACATCACGTTCCAAGTCGTGCAGCTGCAGCTACAGCTCGAAGCGAAAAACGAGCGCTTCGACAAAGAATACGCATCCGCCACCGGCGAGCTCGAAGGCGGCATCTCCGCCGTCCGCTCGATGACCCACGAAATCATCCGCACGATTGACGAAGCGGCCGCGGCCGTGTCGGCCCGCAAGAAACGCTAGCGCTCCATCGGTCGGCCCGATGGCCTGGCGCGATCTGGCCGCGCCAGGTGCGAATTGCGAAAACGCGGCGATTTCACGCGGCACGGTGCGTGCTCTGCCGTCTGCTGCGCGCGCGCTCTTTGTGAAACGGTCTTACGAAAGGAATCGATCTTAACAAAACGAAAGTGGCTTGCACAACGGGTCAGAGTCGGAAGCAAGCAAATCTCACCACGGGAGCGTCGAACCGACCGTCCTCTTCGGAGCGCCGTGTCGGCCGTAAACTGTTTCCTACGGAAAGGGCGCAACGTTTTTCACAAACGTCGCACTACACCAACGTGAGTGAGTGAGGCATCGCGGTGGGAGCAGGACCTCGCGCCTGAATACGGTTGCCGCGCTACAAATTTGCTCGCAGCACGCGAGGGCTATCTGTCCACGTTCATTTTCAGTCAGGCGCCCGGTGGGCGTTTGCGTCCAAATGCGAATTCGCTCCGGGCGCCGACTGCGACGCATACTTCCATTTGGAGGTGGTCGGCGCGGGGCTTGTCAGTGCGAGCCGGCGTCGTAGTCGCCGCTGATGCCGCACCAGCCTGTGTTGCATTCAAGGGAGCCGTTCACGCATTGGCATGTGTTGTCGTAGGCGAGCTGGCAGTCGGCAACGGGGTACGTGCATGATGTGACGCCGCCGCAGTGTGCGCCCTCGGCGCAGTTGCAGATCGAGTCGTCGAGTGGGCAGCCCCACAACGCTTGGCCAGTGCACGTGCATGTGTCTTCGTGCGCGTCGCCGTTGCAGTCGGTGTACGTGCGCGGGCATTCGATTTCGCCGGGCGCGCTACACGACGTGCCCGATGGATCGCTGCTCGGGCATGCGACGACCTTGAGCCCGTCGCTGCCGACGAGCTTGCCGCCGCACGCGATCACGCACGCGATCGACGCGACAAAAACACTGACGACGAAGCGGCGCATCAGTCCGATGTTCCCGCGTCGATCGGGCTGCCGGCGTCACACACTGCTGACGTTGCGTTGCACGACCACGCGCCGCTTGCGCACCAGCACTCCTCGTAGCCGATGACGTTTCCGTCGCAGTCGTAGTCGGGGATGTTCGACGGGCAGAGCGACTCCGGGCCTTGGGTCACACACGAGCCGCCAGCTTTGACGGCGCTCGGCGGCGGGCACACTGGCTGCGGGCAGTCCGGCTCGATGCAGCTGTAGTGGCCGTTCTGGCAGTTGCACGAGATGGTCGCGTTGAACCCGCAGTCCGAAACGGGAATTTCGCAGTGCGAGCTCCCCGAGCACGAGACGCCATCGCCACATTGATTGGGAGGAGGCGGCGGGCAATCGTCCGTCTGACAAACCCATTCGCCTTGCGAGCACGTGCACGACGACGGCGTGCCGTTGCTGCACTGCATGTTTCCGAATTCGCATTTGGCTCCCTCGGTCGAGCACGCGGAGCCGCTCGAGACGAAGAGCGGACATTCCGTTCCGCCATCGGTTTGCTGAGCGTCGGTCTTGCCGCCGCAGCTCGCGGCGACGATCAGAAAAGCGGCGGAGACTCCAAATCCAAGGATGCGCATGTCATGGCCCTTCCAAGACCCATGCCACGCCAATCGCGCGGAAAACTCGCCGATCCGAGTGTGCTTGCTTGTGCCACGCGCGGCAGCGACGTCACGATCGGCTGGCGAGCAGACCGCCGAGCCTCCGCGGCTTCGGGTTTGGATCGTGATCGCGTAGATGTTGGAGATTCACGACGTTGACGATCGCGTGCGCCACGATGCAACCGAGCAGCTGACCCGTGAGCGCGTAGAGCACGCTCAAGAAAAGGCCCATCGCGAACGCCGACCCAGCCCAACCGAACCTGCCCGTGCCGCGCACTTGGTGGAGCACGCCGAACGCGAGCGACGAGAGCCACACGCCAATCGTCACGGAGAGGAATCCGCGAAAGAAGAGCTCTTCCGAGACGCTGCTTGCGATGGCCATGAGCCAGAGCACGCTGTCGTCCCGGCCGGTGACGAGCGGGCGGAGCTTGCCGTGGAGGACGCGCGCCCAGTTCGTCCTGACGAGGAGCGTGCGCGTCATGATGATTGCGAGCGCGGCGCCGGCGACGCCGAGAACGAGCGACGCAAGCACCGACTCGAGACCGCTCGTTTCGAGCCATGGCTCGCGCGTGATGGGGTTCTTGCCGAGCGCGACCGATAGCGTTGCGCCGAGCGCGGCGAGCGCGGCGTACCCGACCATCACCCAGCCAACGAGTCCGCGTCCGCGCATGACGGTGGCATGATAGAGTCCGTCACCGTGGATGCAACCCTCGCGGCGCGAGCTGCGGAACAGGCACGAGGAGCCGAGCGGCCGCGCGTCCTCATCGTCGACGACGAAAAGTTCATTCGCGACATCCTCGCTGATTTTCTCGGCATGGAAGGTTACGCCGTGCGTGTCGCCGAAGACGGCGCCGCCGCACTGACCGAGCTGCGCGCCGCGACCTACGACATCATCATCAGCGATTTGAAAATGCCGCGCATGGGCGGCATCGAGCTTCTCGAGCAAATCACGACAACCGCACCGAACGCGCTGACCGTCATCATGACGGGCTTCGGCACCGTCGAGACCGCGATCGACGCCATGAAGCGCGGCGCCTACGACTACATCCTCAAGCCCTTCAAAGTCGAAGAGGTCATCCACGTCGTTCAGCGCGGCATCGAAAAACAAAAACTCGCTGCCGAAAACATTCGCCTCAAGGAAGCCATCTCGCTCTACAAAGTCAGCGAGGCGATTCAAGCGAGCCTCTCGCTCGAGCAGGTCATCTCCACCGTCAGCGACACCGCCCTTCACGAGCTCGGCGCCGACTGGGTGTCGACTTGGCTCGACAACGGCGAAGGCGGTTACTTCGAACGCCAACACATGGCCACCCCGAGCGAAGCTTCGGCCGCGCATCTTCCGCCCGACGTCGGCGTGCTCCAGCCAGCAGCGTTCGTCGCGCATTTCAAAGAAGGCTCGATGCTCCTCGAGCACGGCCCCATGACCGAGCGCTTCTTCGCGACGCAGCCGAGCGTGCCGGCGCAATCGCTCGTCGCCGTGCCGCTCCGCAGCAAGACGAAGCTCCTCGGGTGGATCACCGCCCTCGCGTTTGCGAAAAACAAACGCTTCGACGAAGGTCAACGCAAAGTGCTCGCGATCGTCGGCTCGCGCGCCGCGGCCGCCATCGACAACGCACGCCTCTACGAAGATCTGCAGGCCACGTTCCAGCAAACGATCGAAGGCCTCGCGCAAGCGATCGACAAAATGGATCGCTACACCGCGGGCCACTCGAGTCGCGTTGCGCTCTACGCCGTCTACATCGCGCAGAAGCTCGGGCTCGGCGCACACGACCAAGAGATCGTGCGGCAGAGTGCGCTCATGCACGACATCGGGAAAATCGGCTGCGTGTTCAATTTGAACAAGCCGGGCAAGCTCACTCAAGACGAGTACGAGATTTTCAAGAAGCACCCAGGCTTCGGCAAAGACATTCTCGAGCCGATCAAATTCTTGCAACCGCTCATCCCCGGCGTGCACCTCCACCACGAGCGCTGGGATGGTCGCGGCTATCCACTCGGGCTGAAGGGTGAAGGCGTGCCGCTCATGGCGCGCATCATCGCCGTCGCCGACACCTACGACGCCATGACGAGCGACCGCGCGTATCGCGGAGCTCTTCCGCACGAGGTTGCTGTCACCGAAATCGAGCGCTGCTCGGGCTCGCAGTTCGATCCGGAGGTCGCGCGCACGTTCACGAAATGGCTCGAACAGCTCCGCGAGGACATGCGCGAAAAATCGATGCACGTCCCCGACTGAACGGCGCTATATACGCGCATGGCACTCGAGGATCTGCGCGAAGCGCTCACGTTCGACGACGTCCTTTTGGTTCCCCAGTACACCGACGTTCTTCCAAAGGACGTCGACGTGAAGTCGCGACTCACGCGAAACATCGAGCTCACCGTGCCGCTGCTTTCCGCGGCGATGGATTCCGTGACCGAGGCGCGCACCGCCATCACGATGGCTCGCGAAGGCGGCATCGGGATCATCCACAAAAACCTTCCACCCGAAGACCAAGCACTCGAAGTTCAAAAAGTGAAACGCGCGGAGAGCGGAATGGTGCTCTCGCCGATCACGGTGCGGCCTTCGGTGCCACTCCGCGACGCGCTCGCGCTGATGCGTGAGCACAACATCTCGGGCTTACCCGTCGTCGAGGGCGACACATCGGGCTCATCCCCGCAAGCGGGGGTCCCGGTCGGAATCTTGACCGCGCGCGACATTCGCTTCGAGCGCAACCTCGATCAGCCCGTGAGCTCGCTGATGACGAAAGAGCTCGTCACCGTGCAACCGGGTGTGAGCGCGGAAGCGGCGAAGCAGCTCCTTCATCAACATCGCATCGAAAAATTGTTGGTGGTCGAAGCGGGCCGGCTCGTCGGGCTCATCACCATCAAAGACATTTTGCAGGCCGACAGAAATCCGCAGGCCATCAAAGACGGCAAAGGTCGGCTCCGCGTCGGCGCGGCCATCGGGCCAGGCGCCGATCGTGAAGCGCGCGCAGCGGCGCTCGCAGCAGCGGGCGTCGATGTCATCGTCATCGACACCGCTCACGGGCACTCGAAGGGCGTCCTCGATGCCGTGCGCGCGACGAAGAAAGAACATCCGTCGATCGACCTCATCGCTGGCAACGTCGCGAGCGCCGAAGGCACCGAAGCGCTCATCGACGCCGGCGCCGACGGCGTGAAAGTCGGCATCGGGCCCGGCAGCATCTGCACGACGCGCGTCGTCGCGGGTGTGGGCGTTCCACAAGTGAGCGCCGTGTTCGAGTGCGCGCGCGCGGCCAAGCGGCGCGGCGTTCCGATCGTGTCGGACGGCGGCGTGAAATTCTCGGGCGACGTCGTCAAGGCCATCGCCGCCGGCGCGAGCTCCGTAATGATGGGCTCGCTCTTCGCGGGCACGGACGAAGCGCCCGGCGACATGGTGCTTTACCAAGGTCGCTCCTACAAAATGTATCGCGGCATGGGCTCACTCGGCGCGATGAAGCGCGGCAGCAAAGATCGCTACGGCCAAGCCGGCTCGGCCGACGAAAAGCTCGTGCCCGAAGGCATCGAGGGCCGCGTTCCGTATCGCGGCTCGCTCGCTTCGATCCTCCATCAGCTCGTGGGCGGTTTGCGCGCAGGCATGGGCTACACGGGCTCGAAGAACATCGCCGACCTTCACGAGCGAGCGCGCTTCGTGCGCATCACGTCGCAGGGTCTTCGCGAGAGCCACGTGCACGATGTGATCATCACGGAAGAGGCGCCGAACTACCGCACATGATTGGGCGCGCTCCGTTCGCCGTGCTTCTCGTGTGGCTAGCGGCGTGCAAAAGGCACGAGCACGACGACGAGAAAAAAGAAAAGAGCGACGAGCACGATCGCGGCAAGACGACGGAGGCGCCCGCGAACACGCCGGCCGCGGAAGCGATTCGCGCTTACGAGAGCGCGTCCGATTGCCCGTCACGCGAACAAGAGATCGTCTACCCGGCGCAAAATCACGAGCTCCTCATCAAGCTCGGGTGCTCGAGGCGCACGTCCGAGCGCTTCGATACCTGGGAATGCGATCAAGCCGGCAGCAAGACGTGTCACGCAACCGCGCGCACCGACAAGAACAAGAAACGCTATTGGCTCGTGAAACAGCCTACCGGAAGATTCCTCGTCGACTTTCGCGCGACGGAGCGCCCAAACCACATGGATACGTTTCGACAGCTCCCGCCGTCGACGCCGTACATCGTTCGCGGGCGCGCGTATGCGAGCACGTCGTACAGCGGCGAGTTCAAAAACATGCGCAAGACTCACTACGCGGTGCGCCTGCGCCCGCTTTCGGGTGAATCGGACGCAGCGCTGTACGCGTACGTCGCGCGCGACTCGGTCGATGGGCGCGCGCTCGAAGCGCTCGCTGGAGCAACGGGCACGATGGGCGATTTCGAGATCACGCTCGCCATTGCGTATCCGTCGACGAAGCAGAACGCAGATGTCGTTGCGATCAAAAAATTCATCGCTCCTGATTTGTTCGAGAGCGATGCCGAGAATGCGTTCGAGGCAGCCGACGGAGGAACGTGAAATCGATCGCGCCGCGCTGGATGGGCCGCGTTCCGTACGACACGGCGCATGCGCTTCAAAAAGAATTGCTCGCAAAACGGATCGCGGGAGAAATTCCCGACACGCTTCTCTTGCTCGAGCACGATCCAGTCGTGACGCTCGGGCGCGGCGGCGACATCGCGAACATTCCGGGCGGTGCAGATGCGCTCGCGGCGCGCGGCATCGCGTTCGTCGAGACGGGGCGCGGCGGCGACGTCACGTATCACGGGCCCGGGCAGCTCGTGGCGTATCCGATTTTCGATTTGCGTCCCGACCGCTGCGACGTCCGCCGATACGTGCGCGATCTCGCGAGCGTGATGGTTGCACTTTGCAAGGATTTTGGCGTGTCGGCCGGCGTGATCCCCGGCGATTCGCGTTACATCGGCGTGTGGGTCGACCTCGACGCGCCCACGGCGTGGACCGAGATCGATTCGACCGCCGCGCGATTTCCACACCGGCGGCTCGCGAAGATTGGCGCGATTGGCGTGCGCCTTTCACGATGGGTCACGATGCACGGCTTCGCGTTCAATGTGCGACCCGAGCTCGCGCACTTCGGGCTCATCGTGCCGTGTGGCATCCGCGAATACGGCGTGACGTCGCTCGCGGCTCTCGGCATCGACGCGCCATCGGTTGAAGTCGTGGCGGAGCATGCCGTGAAGCACTTCGAGAAGATTTTTATTTCGTAGCGATCACAGCGACGTTCGAAAACGGTGTGCTGCCCCAGCTCGGCTCGACACGCACCGTGAAGCCTGCGCGCTCGAGCGGCTCCACGAACGACGAAATCGGAAGAACGCGCACGCGCTCGCCAACGTTGTAACCGAAGAAAGTGGTGACGGCTTCTTGGGCGCGCGTCGTTGCACTACGCCAACCGCGATCGGGATCGAGCTCGCGGACGACGACGCATTTGCGTGCAGACTGCATGCATCGTTCGAGGACTTCGATTTGTTGTTTGTCCGTGAGGTAGTGGAGCACGTCGATCAAGAGGAGCGTGTCGCACGCGGGCGGCGTGAACGAGCGCACATCGGCCTTCTCGTACGCCGTGGGGAGATTTTCGGAAGCGATGCGCGCTTCGGCGAGCTTGGGCTCGTCCCAATCGGTGCCCGTCACGCGTGTGGCGACGCCCGCTTCGAGCAGCATGATCGCCATTTGCCCACGTCCGCACCCGACATCGACGACCTCGCCGAGGTTTTGTGCGCGGCCGAGCTCGACGAGTTGGCTGCAAATCGGATCGCTGCCGAGCTTGCCGCGCGCGTACATCCGCGCCGAGACGGATTTGTAGCGTTCTGCCACGCGACGTACGAGATCCGCATCCACGCCGGACGACGTATCATGACGCCGGATGGCCGAGCGACCGCTTTCCCTCGAGCAGCTGATTCAATCGCCGGCCGATGTCGGGCGCTTCGGACGGATCCAAACACGCCGTTTTGCAGGACCCGCCGCGTACGCCGAAGCGATGGATCCGATTCGCGTCGCGCACCTCACGGATTTGCATGTCGGTCGCGTGACGCCGATTCGCATTCATCAAGAAGCGGTGCGCCTCACGAACGCGGCGAAGCCCGACCTCGTCGTCATCACTGGCGACTTCGTCTGCCACAGCCAAAAGTTTCTCGACGAGCTCTACGAGGTCGTCAGCGCGCTCGAGTCGCCCTGCATTTGCGTGCTCGGCAACCACGACTACTGGTCGGGCGCGGAAGAAGTAGAGCAAACGCTCACGCGAGCGCGCGCACTCGTGCTGCGAAATCAAAACACGGTCATTCACATCAAGCATCAAGCGTTGCAAATCGTCGGGCTCGACGACGCCTACACGACGCACGCCGATCGCGAGCGCGCGGTCGCAGGCATGCGCCACGACATTCCGACGCTCGGCCTCTCGCACATCGCGGAAGAAGCCGACGCACTGTGGGAGCACGGCATCCCCCTCGTGCTCTCGGGCCACACGCACGCGGGGCAGTTCACGATCGCGCGCATGCACGAGCTTGCGATCGGCCGACTCGTCGGCCACAAATACGTTCACGGTCTCTACGGAAGTCGCCGCCACGATCGCGCGGTGTACGTCGGCGCGGGCCTCGGCGCCGCCGTGATGCCTTTCCGTTTGGGTGCACGCGCGCGCCGCGAGCTGACCATCTTCGAGCTAGGCGCCCAGCCCGGCGAATTCGCGGAAGACCACGAAGAACAAGACGCGCTCCCCGGCCGCAAACCCACGGCCCGCACGATGCTCAAACGCTTCGCCAAGGTCCAAAAGCGCCGCCTCCGCCGCGAAGCCAAGTAACCCCACCCACGCAACCTCCACTGACCGCGCGATATTAGGCGGGCGGCGGGAGTGAGGATTTTTGGCGCTGGGAAGCGAGCATGCGCAAATACATTTTGACCTGCGGGTTCTCGGCTTCGGTTTCGAGGACTTTGCGCCAGTGGTATTCGGCGCCGTCGAGCTCGCCGAGCGAGAGGAGCGTGACGCCGAGCGCGATGCGCGCGGGCACGTAACCCGGACGTGACGCGACGGCCGCTTCGTAGTGCTCGCGTGCGCGCGGGAAATCGTTCAGCTCGCGCAAGAGGTGGCCGAGCTTCGTGCGCAAATCGGAAAACGTCGGGCACAGTGCGACGGCCTTCTCGAGCTCGAGCACGGCGTCGCGCGGAAGGCCGAGCTCGCCGTAGGCCTGTGCGATGTCGGCGTGCATGTTGGCGAGCTTGCCGCGCGCGAAGGGATCGAGCCCTTCTTTTTCGCCCGTGGGCTTGCCGCGAATGCGTTTGTACACGTCGCGGGCGGCTTCGTACTTGCCGCGATCGTTGTACGTCACCGCGAGGTTGAGCGCGGCTTCGGTGTAGCCGGGGTTGATCGCGAGAGCGCGCTCGAAGTGTTGCTCGGCCGCGAGAAAATTCGATCGCGAGTGAGCGATGACACCGAGCATGTCGTGGACGTCAGCGAAGCGATCGTCTTGCGCGAGCACTTCGCGGAGGAGCGGCTCCGCTTTGTCGTACTCGCGCTTTTCGTAGTGCTCGCGTCCGAGAAGGAGCACTTGCTTGACTCGATCGTCCATCAGCCCGGGAAAATAGGGCACACCGTGCGTCTGCACAATGATAACTTCCGCCGCGCCGTGGACACCCGGACCGTGCTCGCCGTGCTCCTCGGGACGTGCGCCATCGCGTGCGTCGCGGGCCCCTTCGCCGCCCTAGGCCAACGCAACGCGCCGAAGCCCGCTACGCCCGCCACGGTGACCCACAGCGTCGTCTCCATCGCGGCCGTCGAGGCGGAGCCCGCTCCCTCGTCCACCGAGTCCATCGCACCGTTGCCACACACGTTCCGCGTCGCCGATCTCGCCACTGATTCGCACACCTCGATCGTGACGGGCACGGTCGGCAAGCATCCGTTTCTCGCCGCGCTCGCCGCGTCCGGCATGTCGAACAAAGAACAGCGACGCGTGCTTGCCGGTTTTGCGGGCGTGAAGAACCTCGACCGGTGCGACGCACGCGACGCATTCACGTACGCAACCGCCGACGGCCGCGTGATCGCATTCGAGTTCATCCCCGCTGGCGCGATGGATGGAACAACGTTCGATTTTTTCCAAGCGCGCGAAGACGCCGCGTCGAAGCTCCCGGCGGCGCGCGTGTCAATCCCCGTGCAACGCAAACGCATCACCGCGGGCGTCGTCGTCGGCGCTGATTTGCGAACGTCACTCGCGAGCGCGGGATTGAACGAGCACGTCGAGACGCTCCTCGACGACGCACTCGACGGCCACGCCGACCTCGCCGATTTACGCGCGGGCACGCGCCTTCGCATCGTCGCCACCGAAGAGCGGATCGAAAACGCCTTCGCCGGCTACGCCCCCATCGACGCCATCGAATACACGCCGATCGGCAAGCCATCGATCCGCGTCTACTGGTTCAAGAAGGGCTCGAGCGAGCACAGCGCGCACGGCGGCTACTACGACGGCGACGGTCGCCAGCCGTACCACGGCGGCTGGCGCTCACCCGTTCCGATGGCGCGTATTTCGTCGCGCTTCGATCCGAATCGAATGCACCCGGTGCTTCATGTCGTCATGCCGCACAACGGCGTCGACTTCGCAGCGCCGTCCGGTACGCCCGTTTATGCAGCAGCGGCCGGGACCATTCGAAGCGTCGGCGACGGCGGACCCTGCGGAAACATGGTCCAAATCGATCACCCAAACGGCCTCACCACGGCCTACTGCCACCTTTCGAAGTTCGGCCCGATCAGCCCAGGCCAGCACGTCGAAACGCGCCAGCTCATCGCGTATGTCGGCCAAACCGGTCGAGCCACAGGCCCTCACCTCCACTTCGCCGTGAAGCGCGGCGACGTTTTCCTCAATCCTCTCTCGATGAAGCTCGATGGTGTGCGCATCGTCCCACCTCGCCTCCGCCCCGAGTTCGACGCGTTAAAACACTCCATCGACGCCGAAGTCGACGCCATCGGCGCGCAAGCGCCGGAGCATGAGACCATCGGCGCGCAAGCGCCGGAGCATGAGACCGAAAAAATCGACGAAGCCGATCCGGCTGAGTGATCTCCGTTGCGCGTGGGCGCGGTTCCGTGAGATCTTGGGGATCATGGGTCTTGTGCGCCTTACGGTCGTTCCTGCTGCACTTCTACTCGTCGCGTGTGGAAGCGGAGGAGGTAGCGGCGACGACACCGACGCCGAACAGCCGGGTGAAGACTCGGGCATCGACGTCGCGATAGGCCCCGACGCATCGGCGAAAGACAGCGGCCCGCAAGACTCGACGCTGCCGCCGCAAGAAGACGCAACGCTCGACGTCAACCTGCCCGATTCGTACTGGACGGCGGACTCCGGTGGCGGCCCCATCGATGCGGGTATCGACACGGGCAAGCCGTGCGCGCCCGATGGAATTTTGTGTAGCGGTCTCACCGCAGAAATCTGCAAGAGCGGCGTTCTCACCACGCAGCTCTGCACGGGCGGCCAAGTCTGCGCAGACGGTTACGGTTGCGTCACATGCGTTCCCGGCAGCGGCACGTGCAGCGGCAGCACCGCGACGCTCTGCAACTCGACGGGCACGGGCTACATCGTCGACAACTGCGACTCACAGCTCGGCCTCACGTGCCAAGCGGGTGTGTGCGTCGGCGACTGCGCCAACGTGAGTCAGAGCTACATCGGTTGCGACTACTGGTCGGCGAGTCTCAGCAACCCAGCGCTCGACCAAACGACATTTTCATTTGCGGTCTCGATCGCGAACACCACGACCAAGAGCGCGACGGTCAACATCACCGGACCGCATGCGGTCACGGGCAATCCTTTCACGATCGCCGCGAACACCCTTCAGTCGATCGTGCTTCCGTGGGAGTCGTCGCTGTCGGTGAACTCCGGAACGACGCTGCAGGCTGGTGGCGCGTATCACATCAAGAGCACCGAGCCCGTCACGGTCTATCAATTCAACGCGCGCGACTATCAGGTGAGCTCGAGCTTCTCGTACACCAACGACGCATCGCTCCTCATTCCCGTCAACGCGCTTACGGGTAACTACTACGTCGTCACGATGCCCGATTGGCTCTTCGCGAGCACGACGCACTACCCCGGCGACATCAGCATCATCGCCACGCAAAACAGCACGAGCGTGAAGTTCATACCGAACGGCACGGTCACGGCGGGATCGGGCATCGCAGCCTCGGGTACGAGCACCGTCACGATGAACGCCGGCGACGTGCTCGAGATCGCAGCCAACAAGAACGGGACATCAAGCGCGTACGGGTCCGACCCAAGCGGATCGCAAATCGTCGCCAGCGCTCCCGTGGAAGTGTTTGGCGGAAGCACTTGCTCCAACGTGCCGTACAACGTCGTCGCTTGCGATCACCTCGAAGAGGTCATGTTCCCGCAGGAGACGCTCCAAAAGATCTACGTCGTCGTGCCGCCGAACATGACCGGCATCACGACGGGGAAGTCGCCGAGCCATTACGTTCGCATCGTCGGCACCGTCGCATCGACGACGCTTACCTACACGCCTGCGGTCATCGGCGCACCGGCGTCGCTCAATGCCGGCCAGGTCGCGATCTTCGAAACCGCGACGCCATTCCAAGTCACCGCGACGCAGCCGATTTTGATCGGTCAGTACATGGAAAGCTCACAGGCCTACGGCGGCGGCACGCTCAACGGCGATCCCGCGATGAGCATCGCGGTCGGCACCGCGCAGTTTCGATCGGCCTATACGTTCACCGCGCCGAGCACCTACTACATCAACTGGGCAACGCTCATCGCGCCGACAGGCAATAGCGTCACAGTCGACTCGACCGTGGTTGCTGCCGCGTCGTTCACCGCCATCGGCTCGAGCGGTTACGGCTACTACCACTACAAGCTGTGCGACAACGGCGGCTCGCCGCTGTGCTCGAGCTCTTCGGCCAACCACACAGCGTCGAGCTCGGGCGGTTTCGGCATCCAAGTGTACGGCTACGGCTCCTACACGAGCTACTGGTACCCGGGCGGGCTGAACCTCACCCGATAAGCTACAGTTCGAGTAGGGTACGGCGCGAAACGAAATGGCGGCGCCCAAGGTCAGCCAAGCTGCAAAGGTCGGGGCATTCGTGCTTCTCGTGGTCGCTGGCGCTTGGGCAATTTACGCCACGGTCTTCAAAGATTACGGCGGCGGCGGCGGTTACGTCGTCCACGCGTACCTCGACGACGCCCAAGGTCTCGCGATGCATTCGCGCGTCACCATCGCGGGCATTCCCGTCGGCACGATCGATTCGATTCGCCTCGAGACCGATCCGAAGTCGAAGCACCGCGGCCAAGCCCGCATCGACGTCAAGGTCAACAAGGACGTGCCCCTCTTCAACGACGGCACCCTCGGCAAGAAGTCTTCGTCGCTTCTCGGTGAGAACGTCATCGTGCTCACGCCCGGCACGAAGGACCCAAAGCTCAAAGACGGCGACGAAATCAACGTCGTTGCCGAAGACGCAACCTTCGACGACATCAAGAAGAACATCAACGACGTCGCCAAGCTCGTGAAGCAAGTCGCCGAGCAGCTCGCCGCTTCGGTCGGCACCGATCAGGGCGGGCAGAACATCAAAGCGATCCTCCAGAACATGGCGGATCTCACCGACGCACTCAACAAGACCATCCGCGACAACCGCGACACCATCAAGGCGACGCTCGAGCGCATCGACCGCATCACGGCTGCGACCGAAGTGCCTCTCACCAAATCGCTCGACAACATTCGCTCGATCACCCAAGACATCCGAGAGCTCACCGCGGCGATTCAAGGGCGCGGAAACGGCACGGGCGCGGACGTGCGCGAAACCATCACGCGGCTCGATGCGTCGTCGAAGTCGCTGCAAAGCGCCCTCGAGCACGTCGATCACGTCGCCGACCGACTCGACCGCGGCGAAGGCACGCTCGGCCGCCTCTCGAAGGACGAAACGCTCATCAACGAAGTCCAGAGCGCCGCCGAAGGCATCAACAGCTTCATCGAGCCGATTTCACGGCTTCAGACCATCGTCGGACTACGTGCAGACTACAACTTCTTGTCGAACACGTTCAAAAGCTACTTCGAGCTTCGTCTTCAGCCGCGTGAAGACAAGTACATCATGATCCAGCTGATCAACGATCCGAAGGGCTTCACGACGTTCCAAAAGATCACCACCGAGACGAGCGATCCGAGCAAGCCCGCGATTTCGACGACCATCAACACGATCACCACGAATCAGTTTCGCTTCTCGCTCGAGATCGCGCGGCAGCTCGGGCCCATCCGCGGACGATTCGGCATCATCGAATCGACGGGCGGCATCGGCGTCGATCTCGTGCTCTTCAACGGCCGCTTCGAGCTCGTGAACGATCTCTTCGGCTTCGCGGAGCAAGCGGTGCCGCGCTTCCGCAGCTACATCGCGTACCAATTCATCAACCGCTTGTCTTTGCTCGGCGGCGTCGACAACGTCTTCTTGGACGCGCAACGCGACTTCTTCATCGGCCTGCAGCTCCGCTACAACGACGAAGACCTCAAAGCGATGCTCCCCTTCGCAAGCGGCCTGGCCGGCGGCGGCAAATAACCTACGTCAGCGCGGGGATAGCTCGAGCAAACGGGAAGCAAGAAGGACGTCCACGATGCGGAGGACCGCGCCTGCTGTGTTTTGGCCTCCGCGTGTTGCGTCGGAGAGGACTTCCGAGAGGCGGCGCGGGCGGCGCGCGAGGGCTTCGACCGCCGCGATTTGTGGGGCCCATTTTACGTGGAGGAGGCCTGGGCGATCGCGGCGGCCCGGCCCGAGCACGTGGTGCAAACGGGTGCGGTAGCGTTCGAGCGCGGATTCCCCCGGCACTGCGGCTTCCATGCCCGCGAGGATGAGCGATGGGAGATCCAGATCGAGCGGGAACTCCACGTGCTGCGCGGTTTGGTTTCTGTAGAAAGACGCCGTACCGGCCTTCCACATGAAGAGATCGGCGACGCGGTCGCGGCCTTGATCGCGAATCGCTTGGAACACGTCGACCGGCGACACGAGGCCGAGCGAGATGAGCGTGTCACCCATGCGACCTTGATTGCGCGGGAGCACGGCGAGTGCCATGTCGAGCTCTTCGCGTTTGAGCTTGCCGCGACGCGTGAGGTATTCGCCGAGGAGCTCGCTCGCGTTCGACGATGCGACGTGATGCAAACGACCACGCACGAAGTAGAGCTCCTTGCGCGCCGAGCGACCATCGCCGCTAGGCAGCGGAGCCGATGACACAGGGCTCTCGGCGAAGAGCACACCTGTTTCGTCGCGCTCGAGAACGCCGAGGAGGAGCTCGAGCAGCGAGATGTGTCCGAGATCGTAGCTGTGGTCCGGTTTTCCTGGTCCTTCGATGGGGCTCGTTTGCGGCGTGCCCATCGGGAGAAAGCGCGCGAGCTCTTCGATGTCTTCGATCGGTTGAAACCCGCGACGCATGTAGTCGATGGTGTCGCCGCGACCGACCTCGCCCGTTGCGAGCGCTTCGACGACACGCGCAAACTGCCACGGGCCGAGCTGCGTTCCCGCGCGCGTTTTCACGAACGAAGGAAGCGTCGTGTATTCACCCGTTGCGCGGTCGGCGGCGGCGTCCTTGGGCTCGACGGCGGGCGCTGAGAGCAGCTGTTTTGCGCTATCACGGAGATCGGCGCGCGTTTGCGCGGCGTGCACGAGCTTCGCGAGCTCGGAGCGCGACACGTTCGGATTTGCGAATCGCCCGAGCGCGTCGGCGAACGCACCTGCCGTGGGCCAACGTTTTTCCGGATCGCGCGCGAGACCTTTCACGAGCACGTCGAAGAGTCCGCGGTCGAGTCGGCTCTGAATTTTTTCGAGCGCGTCGATTCGGCAATCGCGAATGGCGAGAAGCACCGCGAGCTGCCCTTGGCCGGGAAAGAGCGGCTCGCCGAGCAGGAGCTCGCTGAGCACCGTGGCAAGGCTGAAGAGATCGGCGCGGCTGTCGGTGGGCTCGCCCGCGACTTGCTCCGGCGCAAGGTACGCGAACTTTCCTTTGAGCATTCCGGCGGCGGTGCTCTTGAGCGATGCGGGCTCCGAGCCGCGCGCGATGCCGAAGTCACCGAGCTTCACGTCGCCGTCTTTGGAGATGTAGATGTTCGATGGTGTGACGTCGCGATGCATGATCGCGAGCGGCTTGCCGTTCTGATCCGTTGCACCGTGAACGCTCGAGAGCGCGCGCAGCACTTCATGCGCGATGAACGCGGCGATCGGCGGAGGCATGATGCCGCCCGCGATCGGCTCCTGCTTGATGCGGCGAAGGAGTCGGTGCGCGTCGAGCCCGTCGATGTACTCCATCGCGAGGTACGGCTCGCCGTCTTCCGTTTCGCCGGACGCAAAGACGCGTACGACGTTTGGGTGCTTCACGGCCGTGTGCAGCGCAGCTTCGCGCGCGAACATCGTGCGGCCGTCGGCGTCGGCCAAGGAATCCGGCAGCATGCGTTTCACGACGAGCTTCTGCGGCTTCGCGCTCGGATCCTCGGGGTGCGCGAGGTAGACCTCGGCCGTGCCGCCGACCGCGATGCGCGTGTCCAGGACGTACGGACCGAATTTCACGTGCTGACCCGTCCTCTTCTATATCCGCGCTTTCGTAGTCGATCTATGAAATGCATCGTGCGAAGAACAGTCATTCACTCGGCGCTTGCCGCGACAATCGCGTGCTCGGCCATCGCCGCGTGTGACGCGTGTCGTTCGCCACGCACCGCCGAGACCGAAAAACCCACGTTACGTCTCTACCTCGTATCGAACGTGGCAGGTGCGCTCGAACCGTGCGGCTGCGTGAAGGATCAGCTCGGCGGGCTCGATCACGTCGCCGCGCTCATGATGCAAGGCAAAAAGGCTGCACCCGATAGCGCGCTCGTTGTCGCCGGGCCGCTCTTTTTCTTGGACCCCGTCGTCAAAGAAGAGCGCAAATCGCAGGAGCTCGCGAAAGCGCAGACCATCGCGGACATCCTCAAGGGTTTCGATTTCGTGGGCGTCGCGCCCGGGCGAAACGATTGGGCGCTCGGCGGAGCGACGCTCGGCGAGCTCGCAACGCGCGGCGGCGGTGGCGTGCTCGCGTGCAACGCAAAACCGCAGAGCGCGCTTTTTCACGCGTCGATCGTGCGTGTATCGGGCGGCATCAAGGTTGGTTTCGTCGGCGTCGCATCGCCCGACAAGAGCGACAACGGCGCATCGCTCGATGGCGTGGCGTTCGAGTCGCCCGCCGACGCCGTGAAGACCGAAGTGAGCTCGCTTCGAGCGCAAGGCGCGCAAGTGCTCATCGCGATCGCAGCCGTTGGTCGCGGTGAGGCAAAACGCATCGCCGATGCCGTTCCCGAGCTGACCGCGATCGTCGTTGGCGCAACGTCGCAAGGTGGCGAAGAGAACACGAACGCGCCGCCACCCGAGCTTGTCGGCAACGTGCTCGTCGCCGAGACGAGCAACCACTTGCAGACGGTCGGCGCGCTCGACCTCTTCGTGCGCAAAGACTCGTTCTCCTTTCACGACGGCACCGGCATCGCGCAGGGCCAGAAACGCAAAGAGCTCGACGGCCGCATCGACGAGCTCCACGCCAAAATCGCCGACTGGGAGAAGGACGCCAAAATCTCCGCGAAAGATCTCGAAGCACGCCGCGCCGATCTCAAACGCATCGAGGCCGAGCGCAAAGCCCTGGACGACGTACCGCCCCCGAAAGAAGGCAGCTTCTTCCAATATCGCGTGCTCGAAGTGCGCGACTCACTCGGCGCAGACGACACGGTGAAAAAGCAGTTCCTTGCATACTACAAGAAAGTGAACGACGGAAACCGCACGCTCTTCGCGACGCGCATGCCGCCCGCGCCGCCGGCCGATGGCAACGTGTACGCCGGCCTCGACGCATGCGTCGCGTGTCATCCCGCGCCGAAAGCAGTTTGGGACAAGACGGCGCACGCACACGCGTACAAAACTCTCGAAGACGGTTTCAAAGAATTCAATTTGGATTGCGTGAGCTGCCACGTCACCGGTTACGAGCAGCCGGGCGGCGCGAGCGTGACGCACGTCGAGAAGCTGAAGGACGTTCAGTGCGAAGACTGCCATGGCCCGTCATCGCTTCACGCGGCGAACCCGACGAAGGTCCACTCGCCGTTTCCAAAACCGAGCGCGGCGCGCTGCGCGGATTGTCACCACCCGCCGCACGTCCACACGTTCAACGCCGCCGAGAAGATGCCCGCGATCCTCGGCCCCGGCCACGGACGCTGAGCGCAATCCCGAGCGCCCCGAGCGCGATCCAAGCTCCGCCGCTCTCCCCCGCGCCCGCAGCCACGCATCCGCACCCGCTTCCGCTTCCGCCTCCGCCTCCGCCTC
>JBBSFE010000118.1:0-21962 GCA_038239005.1 Polyangiales bacterium | reverse complement strand
CGCGACGTTTTTTCACAAACGTCGCACTACACCACCGTGAGTGAGTGAGGCATCGCGGAGGGAACGGGACCTCGCGCCTGAATATGTCCTCCTTTTTCGGAGGGCGGTTGCCGCGCTACAAATTTGCTCGCATCACGCGAGGACTATCTGTCCACGTTCATGTATCAGTCAGGCGCCCGGTGGGAGTTTGCGCCCAAATGCGAATTCGCTCCGGGCGCCGACTGCGACGCACACTTCTATTTTGGCGCGGGGGGGCGTGGTACGTTTCGATGGTGAACGTGCGCGTTTTGTTGATGCCGCTCGCTGCGCTTGGGTTGGCCGGGTGCCCCGAGACCAACCCAGACGATTTTCCGCCGCCGACTGAGGCTTGTGCGGATCTCAGCACGCCTCAGGGGTATATCGATGCGCTCGCGTGTCCCGAGGACAAGTCGTGTGCGTTCGAGTGTGCGTGCGCGGAGCCGGGGAAACCGTATCAGTGCCTCTCGATGCAGCCGTGGTCCGCGATGACGCACGGCAACTGCGGTGTTTACGACGGGGCCACGTTGCCCAACGTCGTTGCTGGCGTTTGCACCGCCACCGATCCGGGCGGTGACGCGCTTCGCAAGACCGGGCTCGACCCCGGGAACGCGGATCGATGGCACCTTCCGGACGGGCACTACATCCAACCCGCGGGCCACGACCAGATCATCCACGGCTCGGACATCACGAGCGCGTTTCTCGTCGACATGATTCTCGTGCCGGGAACGCGATTCGCGGTGCTCGTCGATGGTGGCGTGCAGGACAACGCGCTTTACGCGGTCGATCTCGATTTGCTCGCAGCTGACGCGCCCGCGCTCGTGAGTGACGTGCGCATCGCTTCGCCCACCGAGGTCGACTACGGGCTCGTGTTCGTCGCACCGAACGAGCTCTATGTATCGGGCGCGGGCAACGGGAAGCTCTACGCGTTCACGATCGATCTCGCTTCGGGCGCCCTCGCACACGACGACGCAAAAGACGTCGACCTCGGTGAATCGGGGACGTCCGGCGCGCCGAGCCGTTGGTACTCCGGCGGCATCGCGACCACGAGCGATCCAACGAAACTGATCGTCGCGCCGTCGACGGGCGAGTCACAAGTGCGCATCGTCGATCTCGTCGCGAAAAATTGGACCGGCATCGACGTGACACCGAGTCGCGAGTTTTTCGGAGTCTTTCCCGATCCGAACGACTCCACGCAGCACACGTTTTACGCCACGAGCTACGACTCGAGGCAGCTCGTGAGGTTCGACGCGAGCACCTCGCAGGTCACCGCGCGATTCGGCACCGGGAAAAATCCCGAGGGGGTCGCCGTCACGTCGCAACATCTCGTCGTCTCGAACAGCGACGACGACACGCTCGGCGTTTACGATCTCCAAGGCAACGTCGTTCAAACACTCGACCTCAAAATGGGCGGCGTCACCGGCGTGCAACCAAGCGTCCTCGCTTACGACGCCACGCTCTCGCGCGTGTATGCGGCGCTTTCGGGCATCAACGCAGTCGGCGTGTATTCGTACGATGGAGCATCGAGCGCGCCGCTCACGCCGCTCGGACAAATTCCGACGTCGTGGTTTCCGTCCGCGATTCGCCTTCGCGCGGACGGCACGCTCGTGATCGCGACCGCGAAAGGACACGGCACGGGACCCGCGACGGGCACGGCAAACACGCCCGATTTGACGAAGGGCTCCGTGGCTCTCCTCGCGCCACCAAGCACCTCCGATCTCGTGACGATGACCGCGACCGTCTCGGCGTCACGCGAGACGAGCGTGCCCGATGGCTTTCCAACCGTGAATTGCCCGGTCAGCGCGACGTACGATTTTCCGATCCCGCTCACCAACACGGGCAGCGCGAGCCCGCGCATCGACTACGTCGTCTACGTCGTCCGCGAAAACAAAACGTTCGATTCCGTGTTTGGCGATCTTCCCGGCGTCGATGGCGATCCGCAAAACGTTCTCGCGCCCGGTCGCATGGACGAGCTCTTTGCGAACGCGCGCTCGCTCGCAAAGGCGTTCACCAATTTCGACGACTACGGGATCGACGCGGAGCAATCGCTTCAAGGTCACATCTGGACGGCGTTCGGCCGCAGCACCGACTACATCGAGCGCGTCTGGGGCTCGACGTGGGGACGCAATGTGCGTTTACCGAAAGCCGGGCTCGACGTGAACTACGGATCACCCGGCGAGGGCTCGCTCTTCTCGTGGGCCGAGCGGAGCGGTGTCGACTACCAAGACATGGGCGAGATCGTCGGCGTCGCTTCGCAAAGCTTCGACCCGCACTACCCGGGCCTCATCTACAGCCAGACCGTGCCCGATACCGAGAAGGCTTGCTACATCGCGGCACGCGCGCGCGCGACATGCGATCTCAAAGCGCTCACGTACGTCGTCTTGCCGAACGATCACACCTACGGCGACGACCCCGGTCGCCCGACCGCCGACATCATGATCGCCGTCAACGACGTCGCAACCGGAATGATCGCCGACGCCCTCTCGCACTCGCCGCTGTGGCCGGAGATGCTCCTCATCGTCACCGAAGACGATCCGCAGACCGGCGAAGACCACGTCGACGCGCATCGCACGCCACTCTTCATGATCTCGCCGTGGGTGAAGCGCGGTTACGTGAGCCACACCAAAATCGGGACGGCCTCGATTCACAAAATGATCGCGAACATCTTCGCGAAGCCCTACGCGAGCGAGAGCGTCGCCGATGCCGCCATCCCGTTCGACGCCTTCACGAGCACACCGGACTACACGCCGTACACCTTCTCCCAGCTCCAAACGCCCGTGGCGTGCAACCCAGCAAAGGACTGGATAGGCCCACAAAAGAGCCGCAACTACACGCTACCGGACCAGGTTTTGGGGCTCGACCGTGAAGTCATGGAACATTTCAAACCGAAAAGTGCCCTGAGCCGTAGAGCGCGGTAGGATTGTCGCCCAATGACTGACGCAGCAACTGTCGGCCCCGATCGTCTTTTAGGGCTCGAGATCGGTGGCAAATACAAGATCGTCCGCATCCTCGGCGAGGGCGGGATGGGTTGCGTCTATCAAGGCGAGCAAAAGCTCGGCAACACCATCCGCAAAGTCGCGATCAAGACGCTTCACGAGCACCTCTCCCACGACCCCCAAATCTTGGCGCGCTTCGAGCGCGAGGTCGGCACCGTCGCGGGGCTCCAGCACCCGAACACGATCCAAGTCTTCGATTTCGGGAAGATGGACGACGGCATGCTCTACATCGTCATGGAGTTCGTCGAGGGCAAAAGCGTTGCCGGCATTCTCGAGACGACCGGACCGATGGAGCCGCCGCGGGTTCTCAATATTTTGAAGCAAGTGTGCGGCTCGCTCGAAGAGGCGCACGGCCTCGGCATCGTTCACCGCGATCTCAAACCGGACAACATCGTCCTGTGCGACAAAGCCGGCCAACACGATTGGGTCGAGGTCCTCGACTTCGGCATCGCGAAGCGCTCGAGCGAAGTCGACGAACGCGAACAGAAGCTCACGCAGCAAGGCATGGTGCTCGGCACGCCTCCTTACATGAGCCCCGAGCAGTTCACGGGCAAACCCGTCGATCGTCGCAGCGACATTTATTCGCTCGGCGTCATGGCGTACGAAATGCTGACGGGCGGGCTTCCGTTCAACGGCAACACGGCCTGGGAATGGGCGACGGCGCACATGACGGCGCAGCCGCGTCCGCTCGAGACGTTCCCCGTGAGCGGGCGCATTCCGCCCGCGATGAAGGCGGCGATCTTGCGCAGCCTCGAGAAAGATCCCAATTCGCGCTTCGCGACGGTGACCGAATTTTTTGCCGCGTTCTCTTCGGCTGATGCCGGGGTGGCCGGTTACGCAGCGGGCCACACGCAGCAGGGCACGCCGATCCCGATGATGATGGCGCCGCCGGGTGGGCCGCCGCAGCCATATCAAACGGGCCCGCACGCATACGGCACGCCCGCAACGGGAAGCCACACGTACACGCCGCAACCGTTCTCGCAGATGACGCCCGCGCCCGTGATGCAGCAGGCGCCGATGCCGGAGCCCCAGAAGAAGGGCGGTGGTGGCCTCGGCATCATCGTCGCGCTTCTCGGAATCGTGGTGTTGCTCGCCGGTGGGGGCATCTGGGCAGCAACGAACTACGGCCTCATTGGCGGAGGTCACAAGGAGGCAGACAACAAAGTCGCCGCGACCGCACAGACCAACACCGCGACGGCCACGGTGCCGCCAACCACTCCAACCGAGACTGCCGCGATCGACCCGCTCGCGTTCGATTCCGGGAAGGCCGCCTCGAACACGCACGCGCTCGTCGCGCCGACGCACACCGGCGCAGCAACGACAGCGGCACCGACGTACACGACCGCGCCGACATACACGGCCGCGCCGACGTACACGGCCGCGCCGACATACACGGCCGCGCCGACGTACACGGCCGCACCGACGTACACCGCGCCTCCATACAATCCGAACGAGCCGGTCGAGTGCAACTTGGCGCGCCAGGCGAATCGCGCCGGCGCGCGCCGCCAAGCTGCGCAGATGGCAGCGCGCTGCATCCAAAAGGGCGGACAGCCTCCGTTCTGATGGCTGACTCGCGACTGAGTCTTCCGGCGCCGAGCGCCGAGGGTGCTCCCTCGCTTGACGTAGCGGCCAAGGTCATCGCCGGGCGCTACGAAGTCATCGGCCTTTTGGGCGTTGGCGGGATGGGTGCAGTCTACAAGGTTTTGGATCGCCACCTCGACGAGATCGTCGCGCTCAAAATGCTCAAGCGCGAGATCGCCGATTCACCGGGCATCGCCGAACGATTTCGTCGCGAGGTGAAGCTTGCGCGTCGCGTGACGCATCCGAACGTCGCACGCACGTTCGACCTCGGCGAGTCGGACGGCGAACGCTTCTTGACGATGGAGCTCATCGAGGGCGAAGCGCTCTCCACGGTCATCGCACGCGAAGGTCAGTTGCCGCTTGGGCGCGTCGTCGACCTCGTCGGGTCCATTTGTGCGGCGCTCGACGCAGCGCACGCTGCGGGCGTCGTGCATCGCGATCTCAAACCAGACAACGTCATGCTCTCACCCGGGCCGCCGCCGCGTGTCGTCATCACGGATTTTGGAATCGCGCGCGGGCAAGAGGCGGGTGCCGCGTCGCGCACGGCGGTTCCGGTCGGCACGCCTGCGTACATGGCGCCCGAGCAAGTCGAAGCGTCACCCGACATCGACGGACGCGCCGACATCTACGCGCTCGGCGCGATGATCTTCGAGCTACTCACAGGGCATCTTCCGTTCGAGGCCGACTCGGTGTTCGCGATCGCCGCGATGCGCCTCACACAACCGCCGCCTGATCCGCGCATCTTTCGTCCGGATTTGCCCGAGCCCGTCGCGCTTCTCGTGCAGCGTTGCATGGCGCGCAAGCCAAGCGATCGCCCCGCGTCTGCGCGCGAGATTGCATCGCGCTTTGCAGGCCTGACGTTGCCAGCGGCCGAAGCAATCTTGCAACCCGAGGTGCGCGCTCCCGCCGTGGCTACGGAGCCCGGACAGAAAACCGTCGCGGTGTTGCCGTTCAGAAACGCAGGCACAGCGGAAGACGACTACCTCGTCGATGGTCTCACCGACGATCTGATCGATACGCTCTCGATGACGCCCGGCCTTCGCGTGCGTCCGCGCGGCGTCGTCATGCAGTTCAAGAACGGCACGGATCCGCGGCAAATCGGGCGCGATCTCGCGGTGCAAGTCGTGGTCGACGGGACCGTCCGCACAGCCGCCGAATCGATTCGCGTCAGCGCGCGCGTGCTCTCCGTCGAAGACGGCTTCCAGATTTGGGCCAAGCGCTTCGAGGGCGCACGCGCCGACGTCTTGCGCATCGGTGACGAAGCATCGCGCGCCATCGCCGACGCGCTCGCCGTTCGAAAGCCCACGCGCGCCGCGATCATGACGGACCCAGTGGCGGTCGATCTCTATTTGCGCGGGCGCCACGAGTATCTGAAATTTTGGTCGCTCGCGAACGAACGCGCAGTTGATCTCTTGAAGGCCGCTCGCGATCGCGCGCCAGAAGATCCGCTCATCATGGCGGGCTATGCCGCAGCGCTGTCGCGTCAATTCGGAATGGCGAACTCCGCGGAGCGCAGCGAAAATGCTCGCATGGCCGCCGAAGAAGCGATTCGTATGGCGCCACAGCTCGCGGAGGCCCACGTAGCGCTCGCGAACGTCAAGTTGCACGACCCGGACCCCACAGGTGTTGTTGTTTCTCTCGGTCGCGCATTGGCGCTCGCACCTCTTTCGCCCGACGCTCACGAGCTTCGGACGCGGATCTTGTCGGAAGTGGCGTCGCCGCGCGAAGCCATCGAAGCGGCGCAGCGCACGTTGCAGCTCGAGCCGCGCTTCGCACACTTGACGTACGACGTCATCGCGCGCGCGAACGTCATGCTCGGCGAATGGGATCTCGAATCGTACGGCGAGCCGCCCCCCGACCCGGACACCGCGAGCGTCTATTGGATCATGGCAGCCCGTTTCGCGATGTGGAAAAGCGATCGCGAGACGGCAATCATCATTCGTGATCGCGTCGAAGGCGCGGCCATCGCGTCACGTCCGCTCGTGAGCATGCTCACGCGGTTCGTCGTCGACCGCACCTTCGACGACGAGGAACGCGCACGCATGCACGAACGCGGCACCTCGCCCAAGCTCACCAAACGCATTCGCTGCTTTTGGCACCAGCTCACCGCCGAGCTGCGCCTCTACCTCGGCGAAGACGCACTCGACAGCGTGAAAGCCGCAGTCGACCTCGGGCTCTTCGATCGCGCGTGGATGGACCACTGCCCGCTACTCGAGCCGCTTCGTCAGCGCCCCGAGTTCAAGCTCTTGAGCAAAGAAGTCACCGTTCGCGCGATGCGCATCCTCACGGATTTACGCGGCGGCGAAGCAACTCTCGCTTCGTGATTCAACGCTGAAAGATCGCGGCGAGGAGCGGTTTCAAGTAGCCGAGCTTCGCAGCCGCGCCAATTGCGGCGACACCGAACAAGAAAACCCAAAGCATCCACGCGCGACTCTTGTCGGCGTAGGGGTCTTCCGTCGAGTGCTCCGAGCCGGGCGGAAGCTGCGCGAGGTTCGTGAGCGCGCGACCGAACGCGACGCTCACTTTGACTTCGGCATTCACCGCCCAGCTCGCGCCGTCGAGAATCGGCCCGAGGTTTCTGTGCCGCAGCTTGAGCCACGCAATGAGCATCGATGGGCCCGAGATCACGAACATGAGCGCGATGAGCGCGAGCGGCATCTCCCACCACCGTAGCGACACGAAGCCGGTCATGATCGCAACGAGCGTCGATCCGATCGCGCCAATCGCAAGACCGAGAGCTGCGAAAATTCCGGCAAACTTCGCGACGTCGAACCCGCCAGGAGCGGGCGCAGCCGGAGCCGCAGGCGCAACGTGAGCGGTCGCGACCGGAACAGGCGCAACGGGCACGTCGGGCGAAGCCTTGCCGGTGAGGACGTCATGCGATTCGGTGTCCCGCGCCGAAGCAAACTTGTCGATCTGCTCGCCAATGAATCGGCCGAGCCGGACGTACGGCAAGAAGAACGCCTGGCGAACGCTGATCGGCTGCTCGATGATCTTCACGATCGTGGCGTCCCAATCGTGGCCTGCGCGATCGTAGAAGACGCCATTGCGACCAGCGCGGATTTGCCCGGTGGCACCTGCAGTCATCGCGACGACGATCGTCATCTTGTGAGCGACGCCGTCGGCGTCTTTGCGGGCGCAGTCGCAATAGAGAAGATAGGTGTTCGATAGCCCTGCAAGCGCGGAGTGCGCCGCGACGTCTTGAATGCGGATGCACAGATCGCAGCTGCGCTCGTCGACGTAGAGCGTGCCCGCTTGGAAGATGGCGCCAGCGCGCGCGTAGAAATCTCGAAACGAAACGAAGTTGCAAAGCAGCGTGTGGAGATCGCGATTGTAGCGAAGTAGCTGCTCGACATGAGCAATCGCCGCGGCTTCCGGTGCAAGAGCCAGATCCTCCGCGACGAGCGCGTCGATCTTGGCGCGGTAGTCGCCGCTGGCGAGCTCGCGAATGCGATCTTTGCCGAGCGCGTCGATCGTCGTTGCGGGTTTCTTGGCGCGCCAGGCGAAGTTCGGCGCGAGTTTTTCGAGGAGGTTCGCCCAATCGGTTTCGGAGAGTGCCGGTCGCGCACCAAGGGCTGGAGCAATCGCGTCGGTGGCGAGCTTGCGCGTCGCGATGGCCCACGCTGGGTTGACGCCTACATCGAGCGGAAGCGCGCGTGATGCTTCGATGCGAGCGATTGGAAACTCCGCGACGCGCGCGCTCTCTGCCGTCAGCGCGTCGCCTGCGAGCGCCGCGTAATCGGCTTCGGATCGATTCAGTGGCACGGAAGCGCGCGCGTCGAATGCGGCAAGCCGACATCGCACGAAGTAGTCGTCGACCTTCGCACGCACGGCGAGCACGGCATCAGCGGCGCCGTCGGTCTTGTCGGCGAGCGGGAGCACTTCGTCTTTCCACCAGGCATCGAGAGCGAGGGCTTGCGTGAAAAATAGGTCGAGCTTGTCCTTCGATACGCCCGGTTTGCCGCTGCGATCTTCCTCCGACCCAACGACGCGCATCACGTCTTCGATGGCGGTTCGTATGCTCGGGTCTTCGGCGCACGTCGGCGGGACGATGCCGTCGCCGTTGAAGCGCGTTTGCTCGAAGATTTTCTTCGTGTCGAGCACTTCATCGACCGTGATCTCTTTGTCGCCCTCGTGGCCGAGGTCTTTCAAAATCTGCTTGGCCGATGCGAGCAGGCGTTTGCCGTCTTCGTCGTCGTCCTTGATGGCGGCGAGAGGGAGCTTCGACGAACGTTTCTTGATGCGCGCTGGGTCTTTGAGCACACGACACACGAAGTCGACCGCGGCGAGAACTTCCGGTGGACGAATGCGACCATCGTGATCGGTGTCGATCAACGCGAGCGTTTTCGGATCGAGATCGAGGCCATCGGTGGGGCAGCTCAGCGCGACCCACAGCTTCTGGTCGAGGTCGGCGAGTGAGGCGAGCTCCGCTGCGTCCTCGAGGCGCGCCTGATCGGCGCCGCCCGCGCGAAAGAAGCTGAACTTTTGTGCCATCAGCCCCTGTCGATACGCGCCAGCAGCTTCTTTGCAAAGAGATAAGCGTCGCCGGGCCAGCGCGCCGACACATATGCGCCGTCTTCCACGACCATCGCGGGCGAATCGTCGTCCCTCGTTCCGCGCTTCGAGAGCACGCGCGGCCCGACTACGAAGTCACTTTGGCTCGTGAGCGCGGCGCGAACTTCGTCTTCGACGTATGCGTCATACGTTCGGTAATACTTTCCGAGCTTCCACGCGGTGATCATGTACGCGCTGCGCTCCATGTATTTCGGGAGACACGTCGTCTTCTTTCCGCCGAGCACGCCCGCGCGCGCGAGGGGGAGAACGCCGTGGCAAATCGCGGCGACGGGTTTTCCTGTTTTCCAAAAATCGCGGATCAGCGCGTGGAGCTCTTCGCTGCCGAGATATTGCTTCATGCCCGGGGCGTGTCCGCCTGGAAGAAGGAGCGCGTCGAATCGAGCGATGTCGACGGTCAACCACGAGATGGGTTTCGCGAGCTCGGGTGTCTCGCACATCTCCGCGTAGAAGCGCTTGGGCTCGTCGGCTGCGCCGAGCTTTCCGAAGAGGACGCCCGTGAGCAAGAGCGGATCGCACTCGGGTTTCACGTCGCCGCGCTCCGACGCAAACACCACGTCGTGACCGCGCTCGACCAGCAATTTCCACGGCACGGCGACCTCGGTCGTGTCGAAATCGCGGTCCGGAAGCGGGACGAGCACGCGTGCCATCAGCCGCTCACGAGATACACCTCAATGCGGAAACGGACAAAGCGCGATGAAGTCCGTGCCACTCGAGCACGACGGGCACAGCCCATACACGCCGATCGTCTTTAGCTGATGGTCGTTGCGCAGGCACTCGCACGTTTCTTCGGGGCAGTTGCACCGAACCTCGTATTGGTCGCTCGAGCACGTCCACGTTTCGGAGAGCGTGCAGAGATCGTTGTTTGGGTCGCTATTGATCTGCAGCGTCGTGTCGCCACACGATGAAGGTGGCTTGGGTGGTTTCGCGTCGGGCGTTGGAGGGAACGTGAGCGCGTCGCTGCTCGTGAACGAATCGTTGGTCGCCGCGTCAGCTGCCTGACCATCAACGATGTTGTCATCTTCGCCGCCCACGAGACGCCCGCCGCACGCACACAATGCCGCGAGCGCGACCGCCATCGCACTCTGCCTCATGGAGATCCGATGGCCACGCGCGGGACGGTCCGTCGGAACTTTTCGCATATGCTCGCGCCAATGAGCACCGTGAATCTCAAGGCGAAGCTCCAGACGCCGCGCATTCTCTGGTTCTCGATGTTCACGACGATTGTGATCTTCGACGTCGTGCTCACGAAGTTGCGCGAGGAGCAGCGGGCTCACGAGCACATGCCCGAGCTGCCGCATCTTTTCCTCGAGGTATTCGCGCTCGCGGCGGTGTCGCTCGCGGTCGTGGCGGTGGTGCTGCCGAGGCGCGCCTTCGATCGCGCGCTCGCCAACGCCAACTTCGAGCTTTCAGACGAAGGCGGGCGCAAGGTGCTCGCCGATCCTGGAGCAGCTATCGGCACGGCGTTCGTCGCATTTCAGACGCCATTCATCATCGGCCTCGCGCTCTCGGAAGCGATCGCTCTCTGTGGATTCACCGCTGGGTTTCTTGGCGGGTCGATGCTCGCGGTGAGCGCGTTCTTCTTCGTGTCGGCCGCGCTGATGGCGTCGAAGTTTCCCATGGCAAATTCGATCACGCGCGGCATCGAGCGCGTCACGGGCGCGACGGTCGTTCTTTAAGAAGGCTTCAAACACTTCGAGAGGTCGGAGAGGATCGCCTCGACGTTCTCGATCGCGTTCTTCACGCCGTCATATTTGCGCACGAGTCGCATGTCGGGCGAGAGCCGGTATGGGCTCTTCTTCGCGGCGATGAGCTCGCTGATTTTCTTCGGGTCGAGGGGCGTGTCCTCGCGAAGGTGGAGCGTGACTTGGCGCGCCGTCGCTTCGCATCCGAGCACGCGCAAGCGGCGTAGCTCTGTCTTCAGACTCATGAGCTGTGCGAGCCTGCGGGCTTCCGGCGGCGGCGGGCCGAAACGGTTTTCCATTTCTTCGGCAATGTCGGCGACGTGCGCTTCGTCGATCGCGCTCGCAAGCCGTTTGTAGAGCGAAAGCCGCACGCCGACATCCGGCACGTACGTTTCCGGAAGAAGCGCAACGACGTCGAACGACAATTCGGGATCGACCTCGTGGACGATCTCTTCGCCGCGAAGCTCGTGCACCGCTTCGTCGAGCATCTGGCAGAAGAGATCGAATCCAATCGTCGCGACGGTGCCCGATTGTTCGCCGCCGAGCACGTCGCCTGCGCCGCGGAGCTCGAGATCGAGAGATGCGATTTGAAATCCGCTTCCGAGCTCGGTGTGCCTCTCGATGGCTTCGATGCGCGAGCGTGCTTCGTCGGTGATGGAATCGATCGGCGGGACGATGAGGTAGCAATACGCGCGCTCCTTCGAGCGACCCACGCGCCCGCGGAGTTGATAGAGCTGCGAGAGCCCGAAGATGTCCGCGCGGTCGATTAGAATCGTGTTGGCGCGCGGGATGTCGAGCCCGCTCTCGATGATCGCGGTCGCGACGAGCACGTCGTACTTGCCGTCGACGAAATCGATCATCGTCTTCTCGAGCACGTTCTCGCTCGACATCTGCCCGTGCCCGACCGCGATGCGCGCTTCGGGCACGATGTTCTGAAGGCGCTGAGCGCGTTCGTAAATGCCTTCCACGCGATTGTAGACGTAGAAAACCTGTCCGCCGCGCGCGAGCTCGCGCCGCACCGCTTCGCCGATGATGGCTTCGTCGTAACGCGTGACGATGGTGCGCACGGCGCGGCGATCGACCGGCGCCGTCGTGATGAGCGAGAGATCGCGCATGCCGCCGACCGCCATCTGGAGCGTGCGCGGAATCGGCGTCGCGGTGAGCGTGAGCACGTCCACCGAGGCGCGCATCTGCTTGATGCGTTCTTTGTGCGCGACGCCGAAGCGCTGCTCTTCATCGACGACGAGCAGCCCGAGGTTCTTGAAGTGAACGTCCTTCGAGAGAAGTCGGTGGGTGCCGATGATGATTTCGACTTTGCCATCCTTGGCGGCGAGCAGCGTCTCGCGATGCTCTTTGTCGGTCTGGAAGCGCGAGAGCGGCGCGATACGAATCGGGTAATCGCGAAGGCGCGCCTCGAACGTTCGAAAATGCTGCTGCGCGAGCACCGTCGTTGGGCAAAGCACGGCCACTTGTTTGCCCGCCATCGCAACGCGGAAGGCTGCGCGAATCGCGACCTCGGTTTTTCCGAAGCCGACGTCGCCGCACACGAGCCGGTCCATCGGGCGCCCTTCGGACAGATCGCTCTGGACGTCGTCGATCGCTTTGGCTTGGTCGGTCGTTTCGTCGAACGGAAAGGTTGCCTCGAATGCGCGATAGTCGTCGTCGAGCGCAGGCATCGGCTCGCGCACCTGAGCGCGCCGTTCGGCATAGAGGCGCAAGAGCTCGTCGGCCATTTGGCGAATGGCTTTTCGCGCCCGGCTCTTGGTCTTCGAGAACGTTTGCCCGCCGAGCCGATCGATCTTCGGCGGTGCGCCTTCGCCGCCGGAATATTTTTGCAGCTGATTGAGGCGGTAAACTGGGAGGTAGAGCTTGTCGCCGGCGTCGTATTCGATCACGAGCAAATCAACGGTGAGGCCGTTCACCTCTTTGTGAACGAGGCCTTGGTAGCGGCCGATGCCATGATCGACGTGAACGACGTAGTCGCCGACTGCGAGCGTCCGAAGATCTTCCGCGAACGTGCGCGCCGCCGCGGCGCCATCGGTGCGCTTCGAAGCTCGGCGTGCGCGGCCACCGAAGATTTCTTCTTCCGTGACGATCGCGAGGCCATCGGCCGCAAGCACGACGCCGCGCGAGAGCTTGCCCACGACGAGATCGACCACTCCGCGCTCGCCCGCATCTGCGAGCGTGCGCGACGCACGCGATGTAACGCCGAGGTGCGTGAGCAGAGACGCAATGCGTTCCGCCTGTGTCTCCGCGCGCGCCGACACCACGACGCGGAGCCCGTGGTCGTGCCAATACGCGACGCGCCGCACCAACGGAGACAGCGTTCCGCCGCGACCTTGGGTCATGCGTGACATCTTCACGGCGCGCGCCAAATCCTCGTGGTCGCGGGCAGCGAGATCGAGTGGGTCCTCCCGGACCGTTTCGTAGTCTTCGAGCCCCTTCGCGCGCTCCCCCGTGACGCCGATGCGATGGAGCGCAACCGTGCGCCGCTTGCCGAGGCGCGCCGCGACTTCGTCTTCCGTTTCGAAAAATGCGCTCGCGAAAAAGCGCGGCAGCTTGTCGTCATCGGCGAGCGCATCTTGTGATGCGCGCGCGAGCGCTTCGCGAATGGTGCTTACGATCGCCGGTGGGTCGTCGAGCATCACGACGGCGTCGTCGAGGGCGTAATCGAAGATCGACTCGAGATCCGAGTAGAACGCGGGCACGTATGCGTCGGCGCCGAAGAATGCGCGACCGCTCGTGACGTTCTCGATGAGCGCGCGCGCCTTCAGCGTGGGCGTGTCGATCGCTTCGGCGAGCTGCGTCAAGCGATCGCGCGCGCGCGTCACGTATTCACGCGCAAGGATGGCTTCGCGCACGGGCATCAAGATCGCTTCCGGCACGGTGGCGTCTTTGCGTGTTCGCTGGTCTTGCGCATCGAACGGACGAATCGACATCACGAGATCGCCATAGAGCTCGACGCGAAGCGGATCGGGCGCGCCGGGCGGCCAAACGTCGAGAAGCGCACCGCGCACGGCGAACGACCCTGGGTCCTCCACGAGTGGGACGCGCAAATAACCGGTCTCCGCGAGACGGGCGACGAGCCATTCGCGATCGAGGGCATCTTCCGCGACGATGCGATGCGTGTGCGCGCGCACCACAGCGCGCGGCACGACTTTGCGCGCGAGGGCCGTCGCCGTGACGACGAGCACGCGCGGCGCCGTTTCCGGTGTGACGAGCCGCGAAAGCGTCGCCATGCGCGCCATCGCCGCGCGCCGATCGGGGTTTACATTCGCGTAGGGCGAGGTCTCGTCATCCGCGAGAACGAGCGCTTCATCGGGAGAGAAGAACGCGAGATCGTCCGCGAGCCGGCGCGCGCCTTCGACATCACTGGCGACGAGCACCACGCGAGCTCCCGCTTTTGCGACGGCGGCGGCAACCATACCGGTCGCGCAGCCGCGCATGCCCGACACATCGACGCGCCCATTCGACGCCAAAACGCGCCGCGCGACGTCGTCGAGCTTCGTCGCAACGACGCCGATGGGCGGCAGAATGGGCTCGAGCGCATCAAGGGTCATGGGCCGCGGCCGCGCATCATAAGGGTCGAAGGGTTTCCCGCGCGTCGGCCATTTCGTGTAAACGTTTAAAGCTGGGCCAAAAACGGCCGGGGAGCGACATGGACGTCACGAAGCTTGGTTTCTTGGGGGCAGTGCTCATCGCTGGTGGTGCGGCGTTTCACGCGGGATGCGGAAACGACGATAGTACCGTGTTCGACGGCGGACCCGACGCCACAGCCGATGGCAGCGTGATCGATTCCGGCTCCGACGGCGGAGGTCCCGGCTTCGGCGATGGAGGCTGCAAAGCCGCCGCCGATTGTGATGGTGGCGTGTGCATGCCCGGTGGCCAGTGTTGCGACACTGCCTCTCACGTATGCGGGAACGCGTGCTGCGGCTCAGGCACCGTGTGTCTCTTCGACCAATGCGTTCTCCCCGGAAAGCCGTGCCACAGCGGTAACGATTGCGCGCCCAACGAATACTGCGAGCTTGCACTCGGCGACGGCGACGGCGGCACGAGCGATGGCGGCCTCGAAGCGGGATGCAGCGAGCCCCTCCCCGTTTCAGGTCGCTGCCTGCCACTTCCACCAACGTGCGCCGGCGACGCAGGCACGACAGCGGATGGCGGCACGTGCATCGCCGATTGCGAATACCACCCGCCATCGGGCGGCATGCTCAACGCAAAAACCAAATGGTCGTGGGGTCCTGGCGCATCGCAATACACGAGCGACATCGACGTCTGGGCGACCCCGACGGTGGGTCGCATCGCCGACACGAACTGCGACGGCAAAATCGATTCGCTCGATTCGCCCGTGATCGTCTTCGTGTCGGGCAACACTGGCACGCTCAACTGCAACAACGGTTCGAACCTCGACGCAAACGCATGCCGCGACGGCGTCCTTCGCATGCTCGACGGCCGCACCGGCAAAGAAGTTTGGTCGCTCGCGAAGTCGACATCAACTTCGCTCGGGTTCATGGCCGGCATCTCGGTCGCAACCGGCGACGTCGACGGCGACAACCTGATGGACATCGTCGCGATGAACGGTGAGGGCTACATCGTCGTCGTCGATCGCACGGGCGCCGTGAAATACACGAGCGACCTTCCCTACGGCACCGTCAACAAGAACACGGGGTGGGGCGGCGGCCTCGCGATCGCCGACATGGATCTCGATGGGTGGCCCGAGATTTCCTACGCCGACACCGTGTGGACGATGAAGGGCGGCGCGCTCAAGCGTCTCTTCATCGGCGGCAAAGGCATTGGCGGCGCTACCGATCAAGCGCTCAGCGCATTCTCCGACATGGACCAAGCCATCGACGGGCACCTCGAGCTGCTCGCGGGCAACAGTTGTTACACGTCGACCGGCGCGCTCCTCTGGCAGAACGCGACCGTGACCGACGGCTTCGATGCCGTGGGCGACTTCAACAAGGACACCAAACCGGAAGCAGTCGTCGTCGGCAGCGGCAAGGTTTGGATTCTCAACGGCGCGACGGGCGCGATCATCACGGGCCCCTTCACGCTTCCCGGCACGGGGGGCGGCGGCGCACCGACCGTCGCGGATTTCGACGGCGACGGTTATCCCGACATCGGCGTGGCACAAGCAAACTTCTACTCGGTTTTGAAACCCACGATCACGGGCGGCAACATCACGGCGCTCACGCTTCTCTGGAAAGCTGGCAACCACGACTTCTCGTCGTCGGTCACGGGCTCGACGGTGTTCGACTTCGAAGGCGATGGCCAAGCCGAAGTGATTTACGCCGACGAATGCTGGCTCTGGGTGTTCGACGGGAAGACCGGCGCTGTGCGTCTCGCCGTATCGCACTCTTCGTTCACGGCGACCGAAGCTTCGATCGTTGCCGACATCGACGGCGATGGCCACGCGGAGATGCTCATCCCTTCGCAAGGCGTCGACATGAACAACTGGAATTGCATCGGCTACGAGTCGGGCAAGACATCGCTCAACGGCCAATACTGGACGCCAGGGCCGGAAACGAACTCGTCGTATCGCGGGCTCGTCGCCATCGGCGATGTCGCGAGCTCGTGGGTCGGCACGCGAACACTGTGGAACGAGCACAGCTATCACGTGAGCAACATCTGCGACGACACCGACAACGCGTGCGTCTCGCCGAACATCTACGGGACGATCCCGAAAGGCGAGACGCAGAACTGGTCGCTCCCGTGGCTGAACGATTTCCGCCAGAACGTTCAAGACAAAGGCATCTTCAACGCGCCCGATGCGGTGGTGTCGCTCGCGGCCGATTGCTTCGATCCGGTTCCGGCGCACGTGTCGGTGCGCAACATCGGGCAATCGGGGTTGCCATCGGGCGTCGTCGCGGACGTGTTCGTGACGCCGGGCGACGTCAAAGTCGGCGAGGTCACGACCACGATCGCGCTCTTGCCAGGTCAGACGCAAACGCTCGACGTGACGTTGAGCGCACCCGCCACCAAAGGCTCGCAGCTCTACGCGAAGATCATCATCGACCCGAAGAACCCGACCTTTCACGAGTGCCTCGACACCAACGATCAGAGCGCGACCATTCAACCTTCATGCACAGTGCAGTGATGTGCTAGCGATCAGGCCATGGGCTTGGCCGAGATCTTGAATGGTGCTGGCAAGAAAGAAGTCGTCATCGACGACTGTGTGGCGCTCATCGACGCAGAAGTCGGCGACAAAGGCGGCATTTCCGGCCTTGCGCTGAAGGCGGGCTATGGCGCGGTGAAGGGCATCAAGCCGGGCTTCGTGCGCAACGTCATCACCGATTTGCTGCCAGAGTTCGCCAAAGCGCTCGAGCCTTTTCACGAAGAAGCCAAAGAGAAGAAGAAGAAGCCAAGCGAGTATTTCCCGCAAAATGCGGCGCGCGTCGCGGATGCGCTTCTTTCCATCACGGACGCGCGCGCGAAAACTGCGAAGAGCGGCGTCGTGCGCAGCACCTACGACAAGCTTCGGGGAACCGCGAAGAAGAACGTAGAAGCGGCCCTGCCGCGCCTCGGTAAGCTCGTCGAAAAGCACGCGCCCGAAGCTCCCGCGAACCAAACAACCTAAACACCCGTTCCGCTCTCGCGGCGTCGCCGCGTGAGACCGCGACGATTGCGAGTTTCGTCGATAAGCTCCGACGTCGATGCGACGCTTCGAGCTCTCGAGCGAGGACAAGTTTTGGCAAATCGAACAGCGCGATCTGACGCTGCGGATCTCCTTCGGCAAAATCGGCCACAGCGGCCAAACGCAGATCAAACGCTGCGCCGATGAAGACGAGGTGAAGAGCGAGACCGCCCGCTTCATCGCCGAGAAGGTCAAAAAAGGTTTCGTCGAAAAGAAGGACGACGACGAAAGCGGTGAGGCGAGCGCCGCGCCAACGCCAGCCCCGAAAGCAAAACCCCAAGCAGCCGCCTCACCCACGCCCACGCCGCCCACGCCAACGCCCACGCCCACGCGCACGCCTACGCCCGCGCCTACGCCCACGCGTTCCGCTGCGACCGCGATCGACACGACCGCCAAAGCCTTCCAGCGCGCCGCTCCGCTCCCCGCGTCCGGCTACGCCTTCAAACCAAAGCCAGCCGGCGAAACGTTCCGTCGTCTCCACGACCGCATGAAGGAGTTCTCCCCCGCGCTCGATGCGGGCGTGAAAACGTCGAACGGCCCGATGAAGGCGCTCCTCCTCGCCGTGATTGAAGCGTACGGCGACGACGCTCCCGCAGCGAAGCTCTCGATCGAGACCGAAGCCGCGGCGTATCGACTCTTCGCGCCGCCCAAACAGTGGCGCGACAGCCACGCGGGCGAGCTCTTCGGTCGGTACTGGGTCGCGAAAGAAGGCGGCGAGTTCGCGCTCCAGGCGCTCGCCAAGGCGTCGATGCTCGCGCGCGAGACGGCCGCGGCCAACACGTGGAGCGAGCCGAAGACGCTTTCGGTCACGGAGGCCCCGCACACGGAAGCGAGCACGTGGGGCGAGCCCGACGAAGTGTGGCGTCCGATTCGCGAGTGGGTTGCGTCGCTCGATGCAGCGGAGCTCGAGCGCATTCGCGGCGTCGTCGCCGAGCTTCGCAAAAACATGAACGTCGCGACGCGCGCGCTCCTCGACGCGGGTCTTGGCGATCCCGAATTCTGCGCCGAAGACGCGAGCGAGATCGTCACGAGCGCGGCCGGCACGAACGCGGCACCGCTCACGCTGTGGCCGGTGCTGTTTTCGATGACGGATGTCAATGCGGTGGAGTCGCACATCGACAAGCTCGCGACGCAGTGGGCGCTCAACGCGTGCGGCGCGACGTTGCCGCAGCTCGTCGCAACACTCGGCGTGCGTGCGGCACCTGCGCTGAAGCGCGTGCTCGAGGCGGGCATGAAGAGCAACTTCGGCGCAGAGCGGGTGCGCGAGTTCGGTGAAGCGCTCGCGCTCATACGCTCGGCGGAAGTCGCCGATGTGATGGCCGAGCAGCTCGCGTCGAAGGACATGCGACCGATCGCGACCGAGTGGTTGCAGAATTCACCGGAGCTCGCGATCGTACCGCTTGCGCATCGCGCGGTGGGCAAAGGCGCAACGGCCGACATCGCGAAGAGCGTGCTCGGCGCGGTCGTGTCGAAGGTTCCGGCGGAGGCGCATCGCGTCGCGGCGGAGCTCGGTGAAGCACATCGCGCTGTCATCGAGAATGCGCTGAGTCGGTTCGAAGATCTCGTCGACGCGGATGCGTCCGAGATCCCACGCGTGCTCGCGTCGCCACCTTGGCTCGAGAAGAAGCGGGCCAAAGCTCCGCGCGTCGTCACGGCACTTCGCACCATCGCGCGCGCCCCAAAAGTCGTTTGGGAGAGCGAAGCGCAAAAGACCGAGTTCAAGAACGAGCAGTCGTATTACGCGCCCGATCCTTCGAAAGAAAAAGAGATCCTCAAAGAAATCCAAGGAGCAATCTCCGCGAAGGCTGCATCGGTCGGCAGCTACAAGCTCATGCAGCTCCCGAAGGCGTCGGCGATTCACACGCTCGAGACCGCGCCGCTCGAGATTTTCAGTTGGTACTACGGCAACGTCGCGTCATCTTTCATCGGTCGCTACGAGCTCGACGCGCTCACGGCCGTGCTTCGTTACGCCACCGTGGACCCAACCAATGCGATCGAGGCCTTCGCGGTGGTCGACGCGCAAGCTGTGGCGCCTATGATGGCCGACGCGTTCGTGCGATTGAAGAAGAGTCGTCAGAACGCCATCGCGTGGCTGATGAAATTTCCCGAGAGCGCCGCCGTGGGCCTCATCCCGAACGCGATCGGCGTCGCGGGAAAGCCGCGCGCAGCAGCGGAAGCCGCGCTTCGATATATGGCGTCGCACGGAAAGCGCGCCGTCATCGAGAAGGTCGCCGAAGCATACGGCGACGACGCGAAAGAAGCCCTCGCGGACGTGCTCGACTTCGATCCGCTCTCGGATTTCCCCGCGAAGATGCCGAAGATGCCCGGCTTCTTCAACGCGGGCGCTCTTCCGAGACCACGACTCAAGGGAACGAAAAAAGTTCTCCCCGTGTCGGCCGTCGACGCGCTCGGCACGATGCTCGCGTTCGCGCGCATCGACGAGCCCTATGCGGGCGTCGCTCAAGTGAAAGAAGCATGCGACGCCCAATCGCTCGCGGAGCTCTCGTGGGAGCTCTTCCAGGCGTGGCTCGTCGCGGGTGCGCCATCGAAAGAGCAGTGGGCGTTTCATGCGCTCTCGCATTTCGGCGATGATGATTGCGCACGCAAGCTCACGCCCCTCGTTCGCGCGTGGCCGGGTGAAGCCGCGCACGCGCGTGCAGTCATCGGTCTCGACGTGCTCGCCGCGATCGGCACCGACGTCGCGCTCATGCACCTTCACGGCATTGCGCAAAAGGTGAAGTTCAAGGGTCTCCAAGAACGCGCGCGCGAGAAGATCGATCAAATCGCAGAAGCGCGCGGCCTTACCGCCGAAGAGCTCGGCGATCGTCTCGTGCCCGATCTCGGCCTCGAAGACGACGGCTCGCTCATCCTCGATTTCGGTCCGCGAAAATTCCGTGTCGCGTTCGACGAAACACTCAAGCCCATCTTGCTCGACGAGGGCGGCAAGCGCGTCAAAGACCTACCGAAGCCCGGCAAGTCCGATGAAGCGGAAAAAGCGGAAGCCGCCGTCGCAACATGGAAGGCGCTCAAGAAAGACAGCAAGACCGTCGCGACGAGCCAGCTCCTTCGCCTCGAGCTCGCGATGTGCTCGCAACGCCGCTGGGACCAAGATGGCTTCCAGCAATTCTTCGTCGACCATCCGCTCCTCATTCACATCGTGCGCCGTCTCATCTGGGGCGCGTTCGACGCGAAGGGGAAGCTCGTGAGCTCGTTCCGCGTATCCGAAGATCGCTCTTTTGCGGATCCGAAAGATGCAAAATACACGGTTCCGGACGGCGCGATGATCGGTATCGTCCACCGCTTGCACATGGAGCAAAAAGACGCCGACGCTTGGGGGCAAGTGCTCGGCGACTACGAGATCATGCAGCCCTTCTCGCAGCTCTCGCGTGAAGCGATCACGCCAACGCCCGAAGAGCTCGAAGCGACCGATCTTTCGCGCGTCGCCGGCATCACCGTGCCGACGGGAAAGGTGCTCGGTTTGGATCATCGCGGATGGCGGCGCGGGCCTCCTCAAGACGGCGGCGTCGTTTGCTGGTACGAAAAACACCTCGGCGACGGCTGGGTCGTTTGTATGGACCTCGACCCCGGTATCTACACCGGGATGATCGCCGAGTCGCCGCAGCAGAAGCTCGGCAAATGCGTCATCGCGAAGGACGCCAACTCCTGGCGACGTGAAAGTCTCAAGAAGCTCGGCGAGCTTTCGCCAATCGAATTCAGCGAGCTCGTGCGCGATCTCGAAAGTGTGAGGATCTGACCATGGCTGCGAAGAAAATCGAACCGAACAAAACCGACGGCATGCAGAGGCCGCCGTCCGAAGTCACTTACGCGGGCGAGCTCGCGAAATTGCGCGAGGGCGATTCGGGGCCGAAGCCGCCGGGTTGGGCGATGTCGCCGCGCGCCGTTCGCACGTTCATCTTGGGCGATCCGGCGCGGCAGATTCGGAAAAAATTCGTCGGCAATCCGTCTCTCGTCGATCGCGCGATGGTCGCGCTCGCCACGAACCGTGGGCTCATGCTCGTCGGCGAGCCGGGCACGGCGAAGTCGCTTTTGTCGGAGCTTTTGGCGGCGGCAATCAGCGGGCAATCGACGCTCACGATTCAAGGCAGCGCCGGCACCACCGACGATCAAATCAAGTACTCGTGGAACTACGCGCTCCTCCTCGCCGAAGGGCCGACGCAGCGCGCGCTCGTTCCCGCGCCGCTCTACGTCGCGATGCGCGAAGGTCGCGTTGCGCGATTCGAAGAGGTCACGCGCTGTCCGCTCGAGATCCAAGACTCGCTTCTTGCGGCGCTTTCCGATCGCGTGCTCGCGATTCCCGAAATGGAAGGCGAGGGCAACATGCTCTTCGCGAAGGACGGCTTCAACGTCATCGCGACCGCCAACACGCGCGACCTCGGCGTCAACGAGATGAGCGCCGCTCTCAAGCGCCGCTTCAACTTCGAGACGGTTTTCCCAATCGGCGACTTCAAAGTCGAGATG
>JBBSFE010000117.1:0-22114 GCA_038239005.1 Polyangiales bacterium | reverse complement strand
CGACTCGACGATAGAGGCTCTGCCCCGCATTTCACGCCTCGTTCATGCTCTCGTTCATCACGATCCAGTCGCCACAGAATCTTCCAGTGCCAACGATCGCCGTATCCTGGCCGGCGTGCTCAGGGATGGAGTCAGACCCGCTGCGACTCCGCCGAGCTCATCGTATCAACGTCGGCGTATCAGTCGCTGCTCGACATCATGTGGCGTTCACCACCCGGAAATAACTTGGTCGATCTCGGGGCCGCTCCGACGGGTTTCGGAATGGAGCTCGATCTCGGGTGTGATCCCGCGACGACGTCGTGCGCATCGGCGAGCCCCGAAGAGCGCTACGCGAACGGCTTTCTCGGCACGCTCCAATACGGCCAAGACTCCGCGGGGCTGACGACGAGCTATTGCCTCTCCGTCTCCGAATCGCCCACGGCAACGCACTCGCTCATTCACTCGCTCTTGCTCTACACGCCCGGCATCATCTGCTCTTACTGAGCTCATAGCCGCGCGCGTGCACACGTGCCTACATCCGCCTTCACGATCACGATCGAGCCACTTGGCGATCGGGTGATCCAGAGTCGCGTGGTCGCAGATCGTAAATCACCCGCAAAATAGCCGTGATCGCGCACGGCACAAGGGTTGCGATAGGTGCGGGCACGATGAAAAACCTCCGCGCGCTCGCTGCCGTTCCCTGCATCCTCGCCGTTGTCGCTTGCTCCGCCTCCGATGACAGTCAATCGAGTGCCGACGCGATTAGCGGACCGACCATCGTGTCGCGCGGCTCGGAGTGGGTGAACGCGAAGCTGCACTATTGCCAGGCGCGTCACGGCGCCTACGACGGCGACAAAGCATGCTGGGGTTGGGAGGGCTCGAGTCACCGCTGCGAGCGCGAGAGCAACTCGGCGTGGAACGCCTATCGCTCTGACTGCTCGGGATTCATCACGTACGCGTGGGGCCTGCCCGCGGTTGGCAGCGGCGGATACGTCACGGGCGACTTCGCGCCGTTTGGCAGCGCCATCTCACACACCATCAACGGCGGCTCGCTCCAGCCGGGCGACGCTCTCAACAAGACGACCGACGAGCACATCATTCTCTTCAAACATTGGGACACGCCGGGCCACACGGCCGTCTTCATGGAGGAGCCCGCTTGCGCTTCGTCGCAGCCGTATGCGCACGAGTTCACGTCGCACGTCACGATCAACGGCGACAAGGTCTATGTCGACTACGAGGGCGCGACGTTCTACGCCATTCGCTTGAACGGAAAAGGCGGTGGCGGTGGTGGTGGCGGCGGCGGCGGTAGCACGACAGCCGACGATTGCAGCAAGGGCAACGGATTCTGCACCGAGACTCTTCAATGCGATAACGGCAGCTGGATCGTGCGACAGGACGATCCGCACGCCTGCACCTCGGTCGTGAACGAGGCCATCTCGTGCAGTGAAGGCGGCGGCTTCTGTACGTCGACACTACAGTGCGAAAATCACCACTGGGTCCCGCGCTCGAGCGACCCCGCTGCGTGCACGTCGGGCCCGGGCTGACCGTCAGTCAACTTTCGCGTCACCCGACGAGGAAGCGTCCCATCTCGTTCGGTGGTAACGAAAGCGCATGTCGCTCGCGCACTACGTCACGATGGGTCATCCGGCCTCCGCGTCAGCCCGCTCTGCCTCGGGGCCATGACGTTCGGCAAAGAATGGGGTTGGGGCTCGGAGCCCGAAGAGGCCAAACGAATCCTCGACGCATATGTCGACGGTGCCGCGTGTTGCACTCGCGTGGGTTCAGAATCAGCCGGGCGTGACGTCGACCATCATCGGCGCGCGCACGATGCAGCAGCTCGACGACAACCACGGCGCGCTCGACGTGAAGCTCAGCCCTGCGCATCTCGCCGCGTTGTCGATGCGACGAAACCGCCGTTCCCAGAACGACAGCGAACGCTTTTAACATGACGCCACAGCAGCCTCTTCCCTCGGGCTTCGGCGCGCAGACCACGACGCGTGAGATCATCGGCGAGCGGCGCCTTGATGGTTTGACCGCAATCGTGACCGGCGGCTATGCGGGCATTGGGCTCGAGACCACGCGCGTGCTCGCTGCGGCCGGTGCGCACGTCATCGTGCCCGCGCGTGATCGCGCGAAAGCGACGGCCGCACTCATCGGGCTCTCGAACGTCGCGATCGAAGAGCTCGATCTCGGCGTGCCAACGGCGATCGACGCGTTCGCGGCTCGGCTCGGCGATCGCCCGCTTCACCTTTTGATCAACAACGCGGGGATCATGGCGGCGCCGCTGTCGCGCGATGCGCGCGGCCTCGAGTCGCAGCTCGCGGTAAATCACGTCGGGCACTTCCGGCTGTTTGCGCGACTCCTTCCCGCGCTGCGCCGCGCTCGAGGTGCGCGCGTCGTGGCGCTTTCGTCGCGCGGACACGTGCGCTCGGCATTCGACTTCGACGACCCGAATTTCGAGCGGCGACCATACGATAAAATGATCGCATACGGCCAATCGAAGACCGCAAACGTTCTGTTCGCCGTCGAGGCCGACCGCCGCTACGAGAGCGATGGCATCCGCGCATTCGCGGTTCATCCTGGCGCCATCCTCGACACGGATCTCGCGCGTCATTACGACCGCGCGGAGCTCGAGCTCGTGATCGAACGCGCGCGCCGCATCGGCAGCTTCAAGACGGTCGAACAAGGCGCCGCCACGACGATCTGGTGCGCAACGAGCCCCGAGCTCGCACAGCATGGCGGCGTCTACTGCGAGAACTGCGACATCGCGCTCGTCAAAACCGAAGGCGACGATGGCGTGCGTCCGTACGCGGTCGACCCCGCAACCGCGCAGCGTCTATGGACGTGGAGCGAACAGTGGCTCGATGTGCGGACATGATCGGTACGCGCGCGATTCTCGCTCTCGCAACATTGCTGTCGTGCAGCGATGCCGTCTCCACGTTCGATGGTGGCGTCGACTCGGGCGCGTGCCCCACGTGTCCGCCTGATGCTGGGCTGTGTGATCCGCAGTTCCCTCCCGTGCCGCCCGAGGGGTGCCCAGCTGGCGAATACGTTTGTCAGGAGAACGACCCCGGATTCAGTGGGTGCCGCGCAAACAAGTTTTGTTATGCGACGACGGCCAACTTTCAACCGTACTCATGCGAGAACGTCCCGTGCAATCCACCGATTCCCGATGGCGGCTGTCCGGCTGGTGAGTTTCCGTGTGCGCTGGTGACGTCCGTGGCGTGCGTGAACAGCCCGTTCTGCGCGGGGCCGTCAATGAACGTGACTTGCGACACGGATGCTGGCGTGTTCGACGCTGATTCAGACGGCGGCTGAAACTCCGCCGAACGAAGTGCGATTGGGTCAGCGGCCGCCATCGGAGAGTCGCGATCAGCGGGCCACGCGGAGGAGCTGGCCGGCGGTTCCACTCATGTCTTGCTCGACCCAATAGAGGAAGCTCCCGTTGATGGCGATGTTTTGCAGCGCGTTCGTCGAGGTTGCGAGCAAGATGGGTTTGTTCGTCGAGCAGCCGCTCGTCGGGCACATCTCGATGCCGGTGTCGTCGATCCAGTAAATTCCAGAAACGTCGACCGCGAGCGAATGAGGCGCGCTCAAGCCCGTGACGAGCTGCGTGGCGGTCGCGCAGCTCGTCTCCGTGCATGTATCGACGCTGCCGCCGCCGCCGTCGACGAAGATGATGCTTCCGCCGAAGATGGCGAGGCCATCGATCGAATTGGGGACCTTCGCCGTGAAGACGCGCGTGCCCGCGGACGGGCCCGGGATCGGGCCGCTCTCGATGTATGGGACGGCGCTGCCTCCCGGCGCCATGAAGAGCGTGGTGGCGTCGAGCGCGATGACGATCGGCTCCGATTGGCCCGTCATCACGGATGTCGGCGCGCCGGCGCAACCCGCGAGTGGACACGAATTGACGGTTCCGTTGCCGAAGTACGGCGTCGCGCCCCACGTACCGAAGTAGACGTTGGTCGCGTCGAGCGCGATGCCTTGCGTGAACGACAGGTTCTTCGCGATCGTCTTGCGGCTTGCGCCGGCCTTTCCGCAGTCCGCGAGCGGGCAGCTCATCACGGAGCCAACGTTATTCGTGAGGTCGGCGCTGTTGTCCCAATAGACGCTCGCGGCATCGATGGCGATGGCGTTTGGATTGTCGAGGCTCGTCGTCATCGGCCCAAGCTTTCCCGGACAACCCGTGACGGGACACTGATAGACGGAGCCGCCTGTCGACGAGAAATCGCCGCTCGTCGTGAAGTACACGGTCGTCGAATTGACGGCGAGCGTGTTTGGGTTCGGGAGGTTCGTGCCAATCAAGAGCGGCGCACAGACGCCCGTCGTGCACGTGTTGCCGAGGCAGTCGTGCGCGCAGAAGCCGCAGTTTTTCGCGTCGGTTTGGTACGTGGAGACATCGACGCATGTCGCGTTGCAGCGCTCGAGCCCCGCCGGGCAGCCGGCATCGGCTGCGTCGTTCGAGTCGCTCGACGCATCGTTCGGAATCGAGACGTCGGCGGTGACGTCGGCTGTGGTGACGTCAGGCGTGCCGGAGTCTCGTGGCGTGAGAATTTGTGCGCTGTCGCTGCACGCCAGGGTGAAGAAGAAAATGGTGAGCTGCCTCATGATGCGTATCTCAGAACTTTCCCACGAGCGCGAGCGCGCCGAAAAAGAGCGCGCCGTTCGTGCCTGAAACGATTGAGCTGCCATCGCGTGCGTTCGCCGCGATGATGGCGCCGCCCGCGCCGCCTTCGAGTGAGAGTCGAAGCGTTTCCGTGAGGGAGCACGTCGCGCGCACGCCGCCGCTTGCTTCGAAGCTCGCGAGCGTAGCCGCGCCTGCGTTCGCCCCACCGAGAGGCGTCGCACCGAACGAGATCACGGCGACGTCGAGGCGCGCAAGCAAGTCGAGGTTCCAGCGCGCATCACGCGAGAAGAGCGGCACGCTGCCCTCGCCACCAAAAACGAGCGCGTCGGCTGTGACGGTGCCATCCGGTGCGGTGATCGGAAGCGCATGACGGAAACCCGCACGCACGCTTGCGCTGAACCTGGGCGCGAGATCGACGCTGACACGTGCGTCTGCGCCGAATCGCACGAACCCGGACGTGAACGCTTCGGTCGCAAACGCGACGCCGATCCCGACGATGCGCGCGTGCGGCTTGTGCCGCGCGAGCGACGTGTCGATGATGCGCAAGACGGTCGCGGGCACAGCACGAGCAGGTGGCGGCGCGAACGCCAGCGCGAGCTCCGCCCAGCTCGCACGGAGAAGCTCGCCCGTCGCGAGCGCGACCGCGATCGCGTGACCATCGGCGGGGATATTTTCGGTATGGAGCGTGCGAGCTCCTTCGCCGTGAGCGCGTCGTGGACCTCGACACGAATCGAGACGCCCTCGCTCGCAGGTGAGAGGAGCACGCGAGCGATCGGTGTGCCGACGCGCGATGCGTCGCATACCTCGATGGCTTGTGGCGCGAGATCGGCGCGCAGCTCACGGCGCACGCGCTCCGCTTCGCGCGTCATCGTCGGGTCGACGCTAACGGCAATCCACGGCAAATCATTCCGACACTCGTCCGCGGCCGCGACCTCACGCGCAGCGCAACACGCGATCGCACACGCGGCGAGCCGCGCGAGCGGGGTCACTTGCATCGCTTCTCGACGCTCGAGCGATGGATGCCCTGCGGATACTTCGCGAGGTATGCGTCTCGCGCGACGATGCACGCTTCGCGCTCGTTCATCGCTTGGAGCACGCCCACACGACGCGCTTCGGCGTCTTCACGCAAGGTTGCATCGGGTGCGAGCGCGATGGCGTCGCGGAGCGCGCTCTCGGCGCCGGCCGGATCGTGGAGTGTCTCCTCGCGAACCCGCGCAAGCTGCATGGCGGCGAGACCCGCGCGTGCGTCGGTGGGATGTTTGGTGCGTAGCGCGTCGAATGCGTCGGCCGCTTGCACGGGATGCCCGCTCAAACGCGCGGCGTCTCCGAGCTCGAAAAGCTGCTTGGGCGTCGCGCGTGTGATGGCGCGTGGGTATCCGCTCTCGCCGAACACGTCGAAGGCGCCGTTTGGATCGCGCTCGGCAATCGCAGCGAAGCGCTCGAATGCATCGGGCTGCACCGGGCTCGCAACGTGCGCGGCATCGGCCGAGGCGATCTGCGGCGGCGTCACCGCGGTGGGCTCCGCGTGCGCGGATGCCGATGTCCACGAATCGCCGGCGATCAAGCTCGATGGCGCGCTTTCGGCACGCTCGACGCGCACGCTGCCTTCGAGCACCGTCACCCGGACGTCGCCGTCACGCTCTGTGTATTCTACATGGAATCGCGTGCCCGTATCGACGACCGTGACGCCGCGCGCGACGACGACGAACTTCCGCGATGGGTCGTGCCTGATGTCGAAATCGGCGCCGCCCGAAACGAGGACGATGCGCGTCGAGCCGGATGCCGGCTCGATCGACAAATGCGATCGCGGGGTCGCCGTGATGCGTGAGCCGTCGGAGAGGACGAGAGTGCTCGGCGCTTCGCTCGAGATGAGCTCGGTGACACCGGCCTGCACGATCACGGGCGGCATGTGCGGCGCGCGTGTGAGCTGCCACGTCGCGAACGCCGTCACGCCCATCGCCGCGGCGAACGCGAAAACGAGCGGCGGGCGCGCAGCGCGCTTCGGCTTCGAAATCGCCGACCATTGGCGCGCGAGTCGCGCGTCGTCTAGTGTGGGCTTTGCCCATTTCGCGAGCGGCTCCGTCATCGCCCTCTCCGTTCTTCGTTGTGGATGCCGAGTGTGTCTTCCGCTTCGCGAATGCGGCGCTTCACCGTTGCGAGCGACGTGCTCGTGAGCTTCGCAACTTCGTCGAGCGACATTCCCTCGACGCGACGGAGCACGAGCGGCACGCGAAGCTTCGGCGGGAGCGTCTCGATGCGCGCGTAAATCTCCTCGAGCGCAGCCATGACGTCGGGCGGTGCGCCGCTCGACTGCACCCACTCGAGATCGACCGGATCGGTGCTGCGCAAACCGAACCGCGCAAGCAACCTGCGTCGCCGGAGCAAACGATATGCGGTGCGCACGACGATGCCGCCAAGCCATGCCGAGAAGGCCTGAGGGTTCTCGAGCTTGTGAAGGCTTGCAAGCGCATGCGTGAAGCTCTCCTGCACGAGATCGTCAACATCGTCGTCCTGCCCCATCAGTCGAAACGCGAGCCCGTTCGCCATGCGCGCGTGACGCCGAAAGAGCGCTTCTTTCGCCCAATCCTCGCCTGCCCGCGCTGACACCACGAGCGCCGCGTCGCTCGGGCCGGCGCCCGACCGCGTGGAGGTGTTGGCGGCAAGCATCCTGTGTACGTAACCGAGCTAGAGCAAAACGGCTCACGGTTTGTCGACAGCCGCGACCCACTTCGAGCCGAATGCGCCCTCGCCGATGGTGACGCGAACGGTCGAAGGTCCGCTCGACAGCTTGAGCTGACTGTCGACGATGTCGTCCGAAACTACGATTTCCGAGCCAAGCGAAGGAGCGCTCACGCGCTTGCGCGGTGGGCCTTTCGATCCGTAGCGAACGTATGCCGTTCCAGTGATAGACGTGCGCGGCCCGTGATCCAATCGCGCATTAAGCCGCTCGGCGATCGCGCCGCTCAAGGGAATGAGGCCGATCCACAGAAACGCGAGGGCGATCACGATACGGAAGCTCGTCGAGCGTCCGCGAAAGAGCGCTATCGAGATCGCGACGGCACCCACCCAAGATGCGACGCCGGTCGACATCCCTCGCTCGTACGAGCGCCATCCAATCGTCGCTGGCCCGGTGATGAACGCGGCGAACGCCCACGTGGCCACCCAGCTCGAAAAGCTCAGCACGAAAGCCGCGACGATTCCCCAAACTCGATGCGGTACCGCCGCCTCCCACGGGGCTGGACGGCGTTCACGCGTGCGCTCGCGTTCCGCCGCTTGGCCGAGCTGCACGAGCGATTGCATGAGCGCGATGATCGCGTCGCGCTGTCCGAACTTCGAAACGGGAAGCGCGACGCTGATCGTGCGCTGGACGCGATCGCGATCGAGCGCGGCTTTCGGGTCCACGGGCGGGAGTGCGAACGCCACGTGCTCTGCGACGCCGCAGACGAGATTCGCGATCGCAACGCGAACCGAGAACGCGCCGAGGAGGCGCTGCAAGCTCTCGTCGGGCGCATCGCTCTCGATGTAAACGGCGCTATCGAATGCTTCGTCGCCGAATTGGAACTCGCGATTGATGAAGAGATTCTTTCCGAGTCTGTCGATCCAGTTTTCGCGCCGCAGCGTGACGGGCGACGCGACGAGGGGCGTGCTCACTTCGATCGAGAACGTTGCGCCAACGAGCGCGCCCTTGCTACCGGTGCGCGCGCGAACAACGACCTTCACGCCGCCGACGACGACGTCGAGCTCGTCGATGTAGCCATACTTGGGCGCCGACGGGACCGTGACCCAACGCAGCTCGGCGCCGAGACTCGTCGCCAGTTGGGTAAACTCGGGTCGGAGATCTTTTTCAGCGGTCACGATGCAACCCTACCGCCTGGCCCCCGCCGCTGCCGAAGTGAGTTACGCTCGCGACATGCGTCGACTCGTGTTTTTCGCGCTGGTGCTCGTCGGATGCGAGAAGTTCGTCGCCACCGACGGCCGCGAGTTCTCTTCGAACGCAGCGCAATCGACGGCAGCCACGCCGCTGAAGCTCGCGCTCGTCGCGAGCGGCGCCAAAGATCTCGAGTGTTCGGAGCGCGCCGTCGACGTCGTGTCCGCGCAAGCGCCGCTCGCAGTCGAAGGCTGCAGCAAACGCGCGACGTACACGCTTTCGTCCGGCCACTTGAAGCTCGTGAACGTGGTCGACACCGAGCGTGCTTCGGACTCCCCCGAAGCCATTCAACGCGGCACGTGGCGATGACCGCGGTACGTCAGTCGGTGCAGCTCTGCGCTTCGCAACCGTTCTGGAGGTTACCGTCGCAATCGGACCAGCCGCGTTCGCAGCCGACCGTGCACGCCGTGAACGCGCCAAGCTCGATGATGGTGTGCGGCGCGCGCCCGACCGCCGACGTCTCGCAGCCGTTCGCCTCGCTCTGATCGCAGTCGAGCCAGCCGGCTTCGCAACGCATCGCGCAGCTCGGCTCGCCGAACACGTTCGACGGCGTGTAGGTCGCGTGCGGCACAGCGGCGAGCGCATTGCAATCCGCCGGCGGCGCGCGCTTGCACGAAGCCAACAGCGCAACGAGAGCGAATTCACATGCACGCACATTCATCGCAGGTGCCTGCGCCCGTCACGGCGCGAACGCAGTCGGCGCGCGTGTCGAACGTCTGCATGCCGGTCCACTTCTCCGAGCCGTCGGGGCGGCGGCCCGTCATGCATTTCGTCGCCCACTTCTTTCCCTTGCAGCGCAACTCCGCCTCGTCGAGTCGATTCTTCACGTCTCGAGCGACGCGTGCAGCTGCTTCGGCATCCACCGCTGCCTTGTCCTGCTTCAGCTTGGCGTCGATCTCCACGAGCTTCGCGGCTGCGGCAACGCCATCCTTCGAAGTCCCGTCGGCGTTCACTGCGGCAACGCAAGCTGCGCGCTTGATCGAGCGTTCCCTTTGCGGCGAGGTCGACGCACTTGTTGTAGTCGGGCGTCGCCTTGTCAGCACACCCGGCGACCATGACGATTGCGGTGAACGACCACCAAAACGAAGCCGCGTTGGACATGCTCACCCCGAACGATACCTTGTGCTCGATGCGTCGCATACACGTCCTCGTGGTGACTCTATGGACTTGCGGATGTGAGCTCCTCTTGCCCATCGTGCAGGACGAAGGTGGCGCCGATGCAAGTGTCGACGTTGCCGCCGAGGTCGGCGCGAACGACGCAGGCGTTCCCGAAGGGCGGGCGCAGGACAACACCACGCTCTTTTGCGGCCCCAATCTCGAGTGCTCACGCTCCAACCCGAGCACTGGCTGCTGCGTGTCGACGGGCGACTCCGGCGGCCCGCCCGACTCCTACATCTTCACGTGCGAAGACAAGACGCTATGCACGTCGGAAGCCGGCTCGCCGCCGCTCATTTTGTGCGATCAAAACGAAGACTGCCCCGCCGCGCAGGTGTGTTGCATGGGCAGCACGGTGTATCCGCTTCACACGTTTTGTTTCCAGGCCGACGCTGGAAATTGCTTCGTCGAATTGTGCGATCCGAGCGACCAGCCACCGTGCGTGAACCATGTTGGATACACGTGCGTGCCGTCGGGCTCGGGCGTTCCGGCTGGGAAGACGACGCCGCTTGGCTACTTCATATGCGTGCCCTGACGCTTCGTCGCGAAGAGCGCGCACTGTGCGCGTTTGGCGAACGCGCTAGCATCGTCTGCTTGATGACAGAGCCAGAATCTGTCACTCCTGGGGCATGCTGGTGGAGAGGGCGCTGATGGGTCGGTTGGTGCTGTTGGCTTTCGGTGCGGAAGCCTGTTCGTCGGGCCCGCCACCCGATCCGTACCCGAGCTGCAAGAACGGCAACTACGTCCTCGACGACCCAGCGGTCACGCCCGCCGGATTCGACACGGGCGCGTGCGTCGCGTTCATGAAGGCCATCCCCACGATCCAAACCGACGCGACGAAGGCGCCAGAATTCATCACGCCGCTCGCGGGCGCGCTCCTACCCGCGACGCCGGACGCCACGTTCACGTGGAGCGCCGGCACGCTTGCTTCTTCGGGCTTCGATGCCGGCAGCGACTCGGACGCAGCCGCCTCGGACGGAGGCGACGCCGCCGGCCCTGCGCTCACGAGCGACGCATACGTTGTGATCTTTCGCGCAGCGGCAGCGACGGACGATGGAGGCATCACCGAGCTCTTGCGCGTGATGACGATCAACACGATGTTCACGCCAACCGACGCGCAATGGGCCAAGCTTCAAGCCGCGGGCTCGATCGAAGCATCCGTTTATGGAATGCACTTCGATAGTGGAGCGATCACGGACGGCCCCTACACACCGCCGCAAGGTCGCGCGTTCTCGATCTCGCAGTGAGCGAGGTTATTGGGCCTGGTTCGCCGCGAGCAGTGCGTCCATGTCGGCGTCGTGGCCGCCCGCGCCAGGGAAGTACGGCGACTTGACGACCTGCATGTTGCGCGGGTTCACGAGCACGTTGTACGGCAAGCCCACCGAGCCACCCGTGTAGATCGCAAACTCGAAGCCAGGGTCGACGGCGACGGGAACGTTCTTCAGGTGGTACATCGTCATCCACGAGTTGGCGACGCCGATGTCCGTCGTGGGCTTGTAGTTGTTGTCCTCGATCATCAGCGTGATGACGGCAACGCCGTTGGGGCCCCAGTTGTTCGTGATGATGCCCTCGAGCTCCATCGCCTCTTGTTGGCATGCGCCGCACCATTGGCCGGAGCTGTCGAACACGACTGCGTTGATTCCTTTGCTGCCATCGATGTCGAAGAAGTCGGCCGATGTGTACGTTTGCGGAGTGCCGCCAGGTCCGAGGCCCTGCCACTTGAACGTCGGAGGCACCGTTGCGCCTTCTGCGATGCCGTAAGGCCCGTCAGGGTATGCGCCTGAGGTCACGGGCGAAGCAGTGGGTGCGGGCTCGACGATCGCAACGGGACCGGACGAGCAACCGAACACCGCGACCGCGGTCATAGCCAAAACAGCGCGCATGGAGAGCCTCCGCCCGAAATGCTACGCGCCTCCGGCCGAAGCGCAACCTCAAACCAACGCTCTGCGTTTGACGCGCGGAGTCACGCTAGATGGTGATGATCTCGAGTGATGAATCGAGGCGTCGAATGTCCTTGGGGTCGCTCGTGACGACGACCTGCTTCGTTTTGCGTCCGCACACCACCACGTGAGCGTCTGCGATGTCGCTCGTGCGTGACGCGGCGAGCAAGAGACCGACGCTCGTCGCAGCAGGACCGTCGAGCGGCATGAGATCCGTCGACGGCTGGCGGACGAGCCTCGCGAGCCGCGCTTGCTGTGCGGGGCGCCTCAGTGCCTGAGCGAGCGCGCATGCCGGGATGGTAACGCGCGCGCCAACGGCAGCGGCTCGTGCGAGGAGCGCAATGACGCGACGGTCATTTCGGTCGAGCGCAATGAGCGCGCCGGCGTCGAGAGTGATCCCGCTCATGCCGCACGCTTGCGCGGCTTGCTTGATCGACGCGAAAGGCCGAGCGCGCGATCAGCCCAAGCCGTTTCTTTCTTGGTCAACGCGCCTCCGGTTTGTTCGAGCGCATCCGTCAGCATCGCGCGCCAACCCGCGACATCGTTGAGCGCGATGCCCACGGCGTGTTGGACGAAGCCAGAGACGCTCGGTGATTTTCCAGATGCAACGATACGGCGAACGGCGGCGAGTTGGTCATCGTCGAGCGTAACGGTAACCTTGGTCGTCGCCATACCAAATACCATACCACGCACGACACGCCCGGCAAACGAGCGTAGATTGGGAGCATGACGTTTGCCGCAATCGTGATGGCCGCGATGTCGGTCAGCGCCGTCCGCGAGACTCAGAAAATCAGGCCCGCGGATCCCGCGCCGGCCGCGGAGACCGTCATCTCGCTCTCGTGCGCGCATAATGAGTTCTGCGCGTTTCAAATCGCCGTGACGGCTCCCTCGACCGGCCCAGTCAACGTGACGTCCGTCGCGTTCGGGGACTCCGGTGCGAAATGCGGGAGCCTTTCGCTCTCCGCGAGCCTCCCAACTTCGAGCGCGTTGATTTATCGCGAGGCGTTCGTCGACGTCACGACGAAGTCGAACCAAGACGGCCTGACGGGAAAATGGCCCGATCCGCTCATCCCGACGATCGACGCTTTTTACGGCGAATCACGCAACGCGCTCCCGTTTTCGGTGCCGGCGGGACAGACGCAAGCTTTCTGGATCGAGTTTCTCGTGCCGATGGATCAATCGGCCGATACGTACACCGGCCTCGTCAGCATCACAGCCGACGGCGAGATCACGCAGGAGATCGCCGTCTCCACGCGCGTGCGTGCGTTCACCTTGCCGTCGACGTCGTCGCTCGGAAGTGCGTACGGCTTCGATTGGGATGGTCCGTGCGTCGGCCACTACGGAGGCTACGGCGGACCGAATTGCGACGACGCTCAGCTCGAGGCGCTCAACGCCCTCTACTTCAAAGACGCGCTCAATCATCGAATCACGATCAGCTCGCTCGTGTACGCGCCGCCCATCCAAAACGGCGCGGGCGATTTCACGACGTTCGATTCGCTCTACGGCCCGTTCCTCGACGGCACGGTGCTCACAGGCAAGAACACGCTCGCCGGCGCCAAGCTCACGACGATCAACTACGTCGGCGATCGCGTTGCCGTGAGCTACGCCGCATGGGCCGCGCACTTCAAGGCCAAGGGCTGGTTCGATCGCGTCTTCGACTACACCTGCGACGAGCCACCGAACGGCTGCAACTGGAGCGACATCCCCACGCGCGCGGCGATCGTGCACGCGGGCGATCCGAATTTTCGCACGCTGACGACGACGAGCATCCAAGCGGCGCAGAAAAACGGCGTGCTTTCGTCGCTCGACATCCTCGTGCCGATCATCAACTTCATGGATGGCACCACCAACGATCCGTATCCCGGTGATCAACGCGCGAATTACGACACCTTCCTCGCGCAGCCGAACAAGCTCCTCTGGATGTATCAATCATGCGAGCCCTCGAGCTCGTGCTCGAACGGCACCGTCGACGGTTACTCGGGTTGGCCCACGCTCTTCATCGACGAATCGGCGATGAGCAATCGCATGTTGCAGTGGATGGAATTCAAGTACGGCGTCAGCGCCGACCTCTACTACGACACGACCTATGCGATGAGCGACAAGTCGCGCGATGCATGGGCCACGCAATACGAGTTCGGCAACAACGGCGACGGCTCCATCTGGTATCCCGGCAAGCCCTCCGTCATCGGCGGCACGCATGACATTCCTATCGAGAGCATTCGCATGAAGATGCTCCGCGAAGGAATGCAGGACTACGAGTACCTCCACATGCTCGCCACGCTCGGCGGCGTCATGCCCGCAGCATTTTCGAAGGTCGTCACGAGCGCGGGACAATACAACGCAGACCCCGCCGTGCTCGAAAAGGCGCGGCTCGAAATGGCCGACGAGATCGAGAGCTTGCTCAAAGCGGGCGACGCCGGCTGCGGTGGCGGCACGTCCGACGACGGCGGCAGCGACCCGATCGGCGATGACGGCGGCCCAGGAAGCGAGCCCACAGGCGGATGTTCGTGCGATGCCGTCGGCGCACCCGCAACGCTCGCGCCGACGGGTGCGCTCGTTGTGCTCGCGGCGAGCTTGCTGCGACGTCGGCGCTCGCGAGGTGAATGATGCGTGCACGCTCAAACGATCATTGCGCGCCCATGAAGTCGCCCTTTTGAACGGGCACACCCTCGTGGCGCAGAATGCAATACGCCGCCGTGAGGTGGAAAAAGAAATTCGGAAGCGCGAACTGCGTGATGAAGTGGTCGCCACGAAATGTCATCGAGCCACCGCGATGAGGGATCTCGATGGTTCGCTCGAGACCTGCTTCGAGCGCGCGAGCGTCGACCGCGTTGAGATAGTCGATGACGACGTCGATTCGCTCGCGGATTTCCGCAAACGTCTTCCCCTCTTCCGCGAGTGGTTTCGCTGCGACGCCGAGAAGCCGGTCGACGGCGAGTTTGGCTCCCTCCCCTGCCCAGTGCGCTTGAACCGCCAACGTGTACATGTCGTTGGCGAGCCGCTTCGTCAAAAGTGAGTCGTCCTTCGTGGGCCTCACCCTTCGAGAGCATCCCTTTGAGGTTCGTGAGGCCGCGCACGAAAACGGCGGCCGACACATCGAAAGCGTTCATCATTGCGGCCGATGGCATCACACTTCGGCCACACAAGGAAGTTGGCTTCATGCACAAACTGGCCTGAACGACGACGCCTGCGATAGATGCATGATCGGTCATGTGTCGTCTTTTGGGGATCGTCTCGTCGCGGCCGGTGGACTTTCGCACGCTGCTCGCCGAGCGGCCGCGGTCGCTCGCCGCACTCGGTGAGGAGCACGGCGACGGTTGGGGGCTCGCGGCGTTTTCGCGCGGCTCGTGGCAGATCCACAAAGGGACGCGCGCCGCATCGCGCGACGCACGCTTTCGTCGACGCGCGTTCGACTTGCGCGGTGAATTGCTCGTCTCGCACGTACGCAAGCGCACGGTCGGCGCGACGCGGCGCGCGAACGCACACCCCTTCTCGCGCGGACGCTGGGTCTTCGCGCACAACGGCACGGTCGACGATCGCGCGTGGGTCGCGCGGCAAATCTCGGGCGCGCGCGCCGCGGAGATCGGCGGCGAGACCGACAGCGAGAGCTTCTTCGCGTTCCTGCTCACGCGGCTCGATGCAGCCGGCCTCACGAACGCACCCGCGACGCGCGCGACCGACGATCTCGTCGCCGGCGTAGTCGCAGAGTGTCGCGCGCGCGCGCGCTTCGGGTCGTTCAACTTCCTCTTGAGTGACGGCGAGAGCTGCTACGCGCATCGCTTCGGACGCAGCCTCTACGTTCTCGAGCGCGGCGCGCGCGATGGTTCTTCGTCGCGACGCGCCCACGCCGTGTTCGTTGCCTCCGAAGCGATGACCGACGAACGCTGGGAGGAAGTGCCAAACGGAACGCTCCTTCGCGTGACATCCCGTGAGCTAGGGCATCCGGGTATCGTGACTATGCACATCGAATTCTAAACGCCGGTTTCTGGCGTGCGTCCTTCCTGATAGAAGGGGCGCATGTCAAAGCGCGTGCTGGTTGGGCTTCTGGTGATGGCGGCGTGTGGTGGGGATGCGCCGGTCGTGAAGACGCCGCCCGTCGCGACGGCCAAGCCAACACCGCCTCCGCCGATTGGTGCGCGTTGGTATTTTCCGACGCCCGCGAGCGGCGTCAACGATCGACTCGATCTCGACGACGGATCGATGCTCCTCGTCGGCGACGTCGGGCGACGCGAGATCGTCAAAGACGGCACGGCCACCGACTCGCCCATTCTCATTCCCGACAAGGTCGTCGGCTCGTGGCGCGACGCGAAGAAGGACTTCATCTTCATCGCGGACAACGGCGACGCATACGTCTCGCACGATGCGCTCGGACCGTTCGAAGTGCGCAAAGGGCCCACGACTGAAAAGATCACAGCCGAGATCATGGCCACGGGCAAAGGGTCGGCGATGGTGTCGACCTCCGATGGCAAGCTCCTCCGCACGGGCGACAGCGGGGTGAGCTGGAAACCCGTCGACTACAAAGGTGGCGCGAAGGTCTTCGGCCACGCCGCGCACTTCGATTTGGATCACGCGGGCAACGGCATTCTCGTTCACGTTCCGCAGCGCCTCTTCGTCACCCACGACGACGGCGCAACATGGAAGCCCATCGCATCTCCCGCGCTCGGCGTGGGCGGCGCCGAAGACGACGCCAAGAGCAAGAGCTTCTTCGTGAAGGGTTACCGCCATCAGTATTACAAGCTCGCGGGCGACACACTCACCGCAACCGACGACAACCCGGAAGAGCTCGGGACGCTCGCCGTGCAACACGACGACGACAAGACGAACGAGGACGACAGCGAAACGACGCGCATCCTCGCGGGCAGTCACGTGCTGGAGTTCCAGCGCTTCACCGAGGGCAAGAAGGACAAACAGGTTTCCTTTCGATCGACGAAGATCGGAACGCCGCCGGCTGCGTTCAAACCGATGGCAGACCTATCGTCGCGACAGAGTCTCGAAAACCTCGTCGCCGCGTGGGGCTCCACGATCGTGGTCGTTCGCAGCAAAGACGACACCGACGAAAACACGCCTTCGTCGACCGTCATGACGAGCCTCGACGGCGGCGCAACGTGGAAGGCCAGCGCCACACTCGAAGGCGACGACGCCGTCAGCAACGAGAGCGTCGCGGTCGGCCCAAAGGGTTGGACGTTCGTACCCGCTCTCTGCGGAACGTTCGGCGAGAAGCACGAGCGCAACTGCAACCCAGCGAAGGTCCGCGTCGCGAACGGAACCGAGTTCGACGATCTCGTCTTCACCGACGAGTTTCGCCCGCGTCGCTTCGCCTTCGACGAGGCCCACGACAAGGTCTACGCGATCGGCATGACCGACGGCGGCAGCCCGACGGTTTACGAATCGAAGCTCACGCAAAATAAATTCACCACTTTGAGCAAGCCGATCAAAACCGCGTACCACGAGCACACGCGCATGACCGTGCTGCCCGACGGCACGCTCCACGTCTTTCACATGGACGAGGACAAATCGGTGATCGCGATCGAGCGCCGCGACGTCGGCGGCAAAGAGCTCCCCACGCTTTATGTGCCCGCGAAGGTGGAGGCCGGCTCGACGCTCAAAGGGCTCTCGCTGATCGGCGCGCGCGGCATCGCGATGAACGGCAAAGCCGCAGGCTGGGAAACCGCCGATGGTGGCGCAACGTGGATGCGCGTCGCCACCAACGGCGCTGAAAACCCGGAATGCTCCGACGGCGGTTGCGTGGCAGGTGAAGCGCAGCGCGTCGGTTGGGATTTGCCCGTCGCCAATACCGTCGGCGAAGTCGTCACCGTGACCGCAACGCCAACGGCCCCCGCAGACAACCCGACGCCCGACGATCCGAGCGACGACGTGCTTCCCGCGCTCAACGTGAACGTCTCGTGCAAAGCGAGCGGCGCCATCACGAAGCTTCCATCGCTCCCGCAGTTCGAAAACACGAACCCCGCGCGCGATGTGCTTTGGTATCTGCACGAAACGGACAAGGACGGAAAGAAGACGCTCACCGTCGGCGGTCGCACGTCGATTCGCCACGAAACGCTGATGGACGTCGCGCCGAAGCCCCCGAAGGACGTCGAGCGTTCCGTTGCCGAGCGTTCGCTCGCCGATGGGCTGGTCGTCGCGCGATACACGCACGCACCCCAAAAACCGGTCGATGTCGAGCTCGCGGCGTTCTCGCTCGAGACCGGTCAAGTGCAACGCGCGACATTGGCGAAGCTGCCGCCATTCCGCGTCGCGCGCTACGGATTTTCGGGCGATGTGCAGCTCGTGAGCGGTGGGCTCCTCTTTCAAGCCACCGACGCATCACCGGCGTCGTTCATTCACACCGACGGCAAGACGGAGCAAATCTCGCTCCCCGCGCATGCGTCGCTATCGCACGCGCAGCACGTCGGCAAATCGTGGATGCTGTTGTCGACGGACAACTATCTGGCCGATGCAAATTATTCGGACGATAGCGGTGCGCACTGGCAAGAGCACGCGTGGCTCGTCACCGACTCGTCGAGCGCGCCCGTCACGTTCGTTCGTGGCGTCGGCGGCAAACCTTGGATCTCGACCGCGGTGACCGAGGGACCCGTGCTGTTTTCGCTTTCGTCGCCTCCCCCAGCGGAAATCCCGATGCCCCAACAGGTCGACCCGGCGGCGATGTCGCAATGTGATTTCCACGCTCCCTACGGAACGTCGTTTCGGCGCCCAACGCACAACGGCGGTCACGCGACGTTCGACTTCGCCGACAAGAAGGGCGTCACCGCCGACATCAGCCAGCGCATCGTCCAAGTGACGCCCGCGGGCAACCTCTGCACGATGGGATATTCGCTTTACGGAAGTCGGCTCCGCGTCGTCCTCTATCGCGACGGCAAAAACACATTCGGTTGGGCCTTCCGCACGGCCGACGACTATCGCAGTCAGTCAGCCACCCCGCTGACGTGCACTGGCTCGTGAAGTGAGCGATACTCTCATCCAGGCGGGTGCATCATGGGCAGGTTGAATGGGAGGCTCTCACGCTCTGCGAGGCTTCGTGTCGGCGCGATCGTCGGCGTGTGCGGGGCCATCGCAGGTGCCTCGTCATGCTCGAGCGGTACGCACTTCGTTCCAACGCCGGATGCAGACACCGCTGACGTTACCGAGCCTGATGTCTGCGCGTTTTGCGGCGTTGAAGCGAGCGCAGAGCACGACGCCGTCTACGTCGACCCGTGTCACGTGCCGCCCGAAGGCACGACCGACAACGCACCCACATGCACGGCTCCGCCCGCGGGCCCGAACTCCTTCGACCCCGTCACGAAATGGACGTGGACCGAGCCGACGAGCGCACAATCGTCCGAGAGCATCATCGGCAGCATGGTCATCCCGCTCGTCGCCGACATGGTCGACACCAACAAAGACGGCGAAGTGAACCTGTGCGACACGCCAAGCGTGATCGTCACGACCGGTGGCGGATACCCGAGCGCAAGCGGCTTCGCGTGGATGCTCTCCGGCGACAAAGGCCAGCTCCAAGCCGCCTTCGAAGGAAACGTCGACGCCAGCTTGACTCCCGCGCTCGGCGACATCGACAACGACAAAATCCCCGAGGTCATCTTCGAAGACACCACCGGTCACATCGTCGCTTATGACAACAAGGGCAAAATCAAATTCGTAGGTCCTGACGTGTCGCCGTATGGGCACTACTACGCGGCCATTGCCATTTACGATCTCGACGGCGACGGCAATCCCGAGATCATCGCGGGCTCGAGCGTCTTCAGCAACAAGGGCAAGTTGCTTTGGAGCAACACGTTGGCGTCGTCCGCGGACGGCTTCGGCGATACCGGCTCTGCGCCGACGGCAGCAGATCTCGACGGCGACGGATTCCTCGAGGTCATCTTCAGCAACGCGACGTACCACCACGATGGCACGCTCTATTGGAAATCACCCGACGGGATTTCTGGCAATCCGCAAGTTGCCGATCTCAACGGCGACGGCCTACCCGAAATCTTCATGGCGCGCACGGATGGTCTCGAAGTCCTCTCGCACGACGGCAAAGTGCTCATTGCGCCAACGCAGTCGTTCGATCCCGGCAGCGATTTCACGTGCTGGCACAAGCCCGGCGCGATCGGCGACTTCGACGGGACCGGCCATCCGAGCTTGATGGACGGAAGCTGTTCGCATTTCGGCATATGGCACGTCGGGACGTCGACGATGACGCTCCTCTGGAGCCAACCCATCACCGACCCAAGCGGCGTCGCCGCGAGCACCGGGTTCGATTTCCTCGGCCGCGGGATCTCCGACGCAGTCTACGGCGATGAAGGCAATCTGTGGGTCTACGACGGCAAGAGCGGCAAGCTCGAGCTTCAAGGCGTACGCAACAGCGGCACACTGATCGAATATCCGGTCGTCGCGGACGTCGACAACGACGGCTCGGCCGACATCGTCGTCGTGTCCAATCAAAACGGCAGCGCGGGCACGTACAAGCACACGCTCGAAGTCTTCCAAGACAGCGCGCGACGCTGGGCACCAACACGCCGTATCTGGAATCAGCACGCGTATCACGTCACCAACGTCCGTGAAGACGGCACAATCCCCGCGCACATGAAACCAAGCTGGAAGTACCTCAACACCTTTCGAACGAACGCGCAGATCCAGGTGGGCGGCGATTGCACACCTCCGCCGGCGAACCCGAATTGAGGTTTGCGCGATTGTTGCGAGATTAGCTCACTGTCTTGATTGTGAAGCTCGCCGGATCGATCGCGTCGAGGTCGTCCCAGTCGATGGGCATGGCGACTTTCGCGCCGGGGCGCGCGCGCGGCGAATAGGGAGCGACAAATGTAGACCCGCGGCCGTTCCGCAAGTAGTCGATGAAGATCTTCCCTTTGCGTTTGACCTTCGACATCGTTGCCACGAACTCTTTGGGTTTCTCTTGAACGATGGCTTCGGCGAGCTTCTTCGTGAATTCTTTTGCGGCCTGCCAACTGAGCGATTGTTCGATGGGCGCGCAGACGTGGAGGCCTTTGCCTCCGGTGGTTTTCACGAACGAATCGAGATCGAGAGCAGTGAGTCGCTCACGGACGAGGCGCGCGGCGGAGACGACGCGGGGCCACGCCACGGACTCGTCTGGATCGAGGTCGAAGACGAGCAAATCAGGCCGCTCGAGAGTCTCGAGATGCGAGCCCCACGTGTGCACCTCGATGACGCCCGCTTGCGCGAGAGCCACGAGCTCAGCGGCATCGTTGACGGTCAGAATATCCTCGGTCTTGGGCGAGTGTTTTTGAACGAAGCACTTCCCAATGCCGTTGGGGCAACGGACGAGCATCAGCGGGCGACCGGCGACGTGCGGCAACATCCGATCGGCGACGCGTTCGTAATAACTGGAGAGCTCGCCCTTCGTGACGCCAACATCGGGCCAGAGAACTTTGTCCGCGTTGGTGATCCGCGGTCTCGGTTTCTCCATGACGACTTCTACGGCGCGCTTGTCTTCGCGCAGGCCGCCAAAGGCGGCATGGCGCAATATGCCGTTATCCGTCGTGCTCGCGAAAGACACCTCGCACACGAGCGACGGCACGACGAAGTGGACACGTGGCATTCGCGGCACGTGGGAGAAGGGACTCTCTGCGGCCTCGAGTGCTCGAAGCTTGCCTCCGAGTGATGCGAGGGAGGCCTGCGAAAATCCGGAACCGACCTTGCCAACGTAGCGCAGCGCGTGACCTTCGCGCACGCCCAGCAGCAACGCGCCAAACCCGGACCGCGATTCATGCGGCTCGGTATAGCCGCCGATCACGAACTCTTGCCGCGACCCGCATTTGATCTTCAACCAATCATTGCTCCGCCCGGCGCGATAAGGCGCGTCGCGCTTTTTGGAAATGATTCCTTCGAGTCCGAGCTTGCACGCGTGCTTGAAAAACTCGGAGCCGCCGCCTTCGACGTGTTCGCTAAAGCGCAAGACCGAGCTCGAGTCGGTTTTCGCGATCAACGCAGCGAGCCGTGTTTTGCGTTCTTCGAGGGGGCGAGTCGCCCAGCGCTTGCCGTTCTCTTCGAGCAAATCGAATGCAAAGTAGGTCAGATGCGCGTCGGCAGTCCCCAGCGAGTTTTGTAGCTGTTGGAAATCGCTCACGCCATCTTCGCGCAAGACGACGACCTCACCGTCCAACGTCGCGCTCTTCGATTTCACAAGGCGCACTGCGGCGGCCACGCTCGGCATACGGTCCGTCCAATCTTTGCCGTTACGCGACGAGAGCACCACGCGGCCATTCGCCAGGTGCGCAATGATGCGATACCCATCGAGCTTCACCTCATGAAGCCACGCGTCGCCGCGCGGAGCTTCTTTGACCAGCGTGGCGAGCTGTGGTTCGACAGGCGCAGGGGGTGTGACTCTCATCCTGATCACGCCGCGCTTCGAATCCGCAGGGGTGGCGCGCGTAGTGTGATGTCCATCGCATGATTCCACCTATCGCTGAGTGCGAGCGCGCGCAGATGCACGATGTGCTCGCCGGTGTTGTG
>JBBSFE010000116.1:0-22164 GCA_038239005.1 Polyangiales bacterium | reverse complement strand
GATTCCGATCGTGCTTCTCAATCTCACGAGCAATCACCGAAACATCCCGACAGCATTCCAAAGCGACAGAATAAATTCTCAGCATCTTTCGACTCCTTCGCAATCGCCAATCGATCGCAGGCCCCCCACGCCGCCGCGCGGAGGACGTGTCAACGATGGCGAAGCCACCGCCTCCTGGCGGCGCCGAAGGCGTCGTTGATACGTCCGAGCACGGTGGCAAAATAATAATGCCGAGCGAGCCCCACCTAGCAGCCCCCTATGGCTCTCCTCTCACGCCCACGCGAACGCTCACGCCCACGCGAACGCTCACGCCAACGCGAACGCCCACGCGAACGCCCACGCCCACGCTGACGCTAGTTCATCGCAAAGGTGACGTTCTTCCCGACGACGTGACAAACCCCCGCCGCGACGACGATCCCCGCTTGCTCCTGCGTCGCGTAGTTCGGCTCCGTCACCGTGACGTCGTACGTCCCCGGCCGTTCGTACGCGCCCGCATACGAGCACGACGACGACGTTTGCGTGAGCTGGAGCTCTTCGGTGTGCGCGCCGTCGGTTGCGGTGACGACCGCATCGCAAATGTCGTTGCCCGATGTTGCATCGACGACGTGAACGGTGAGGCCCGCCTCGGCGATGTCCGTGCACTGCCCCGTCGGGATGCTGCACGCCATGAGCGCGATCGATCCAGAAGCGATCGCGCGGCGAATCATGCGGCCGTCTTGCACAACCGGTCGACGATGAAAGACGCGACGTCCGAGGGTTTCGTGCCCGGGCCGAAGCCGGCGTCGTAGCCGAGCTCGAGGGCGAGCGCGTGATCGATGCGCGGGCCACCAAGGAGCAAGATGACGTCTTTGCGCCAGCCTTCGCGCACCGCGAGCTCCGCGAACGCGCCGGCGTTTTCTTTGTGGCAGTTGCGCTGCGTGATCACCTGGCTCACGAGGATGGCGTCGGCCGAGAGCGAGCGCGAGCGCGCTGCGAGCTGATCGTTGTCGACTTGCGCGCCGAGGTTGTACGCCTCGAAGCCTTTGTAGCTCTCGAGGCCTTTGTCGCCGGCGTAGCCTTTGTAATTCAGGATCGCATCGATACCGACCGTGTGCGCGTCGCTTCCCGTGCACGCGCCAACGACGACGATCTTGCGAGCGAGCGTTGACGAGATGCGCTTCTCGATTTCGTCACGCGAAAGCGCGCCCGTTTGGATTTCGGCGACGTCGATCTTCGAAAAGTCGACCGAGTGAGGTGAGTGGCCGTAGACGACGAAGTACGAGTACCCCTCCGCGCACGCCTCCATCGTCGCGACGAGCGGCTCGGTGAGGCCGTGCGCTTCTGCGAATCGCTTCGCAGCTTCACGCGCGCGCGCAGACGGCGGCACTGCGAGCACGAAGCTCATCTGCACCATGCCGTCGCCTTCGCGATCGCCGTATGCGCGGAGCGGGTCCATCGAATCTATTTAAGCCCCGCGCTCGAGCGCGTCGAGGAGGGGATTCGTATAATCGGGCGCACGCGCAACGACGCCCGCGAAGCCCTTGCCGCCCTCGCGAGTGCGTTTCACATCGGCAAACGCGCCCTTTCCGACGGCGTCCCAGATTCCCGTCGAGGCAACCTCGGTGAGTAGCTCGTGTGCTTCGTCGAGCACCTGGACCGCGCGTTTCGCGATGCGGCCGGCGGGCTTGAACTCGATCTCCTCGCCCAAATGCTTACATGCATTATACACGTAACGCGTGGCCTTGAGGGATAGATAGCGATCCATCAGCATCGGGTTGTGAATCGCCTCGCTGAACATCCCGAGCAGCTCGATCGACTGATTCGTCGTGATCCCGACGAGGTTGAACATGGCGTCGTGGACGTGACTCTCAAAAACGTCGCCGGTCTTGTGCTTCGTCGGCGGCATCCACTTGATCGGGTGCCGCGGGAAGATTTGCCGAATGAGCTGCGCTTGCGCGATCTCGAGAAGAAAGCTGTCCTCGAGCCACGGATCGATTTCGTATGCGTGGCCGAGCCCCATTTGCTCTTCGCGAAGCCCGGCGCGCAGCGCGAATGCTTCGTTGATGAGTTGGCTCGCGAGAACCGTGTGCGCCTTTTCGACGGCGTCGGCGGTCGTGAGGTAGTTGTCCTCGCCGGTATTGATGATGATGCCGCTCCTCGCGATGATGCGGCGAGACACGTATTGGTCGACGAACGTGCGGCACATGTTGATGTCGCGGAACAGGATTCCGTACATGGCATCGTTGAGGAGCATGTCGAGGCGTTCGACTGCCCCCATCCACGCGATCTCCGCCATGCAGAGGCCGCTCGAGTAATTCGTTTGGTGGATGTAGCGGCCGTATTTCTCGGTCGCTTCGTCGACGGCTTGGCGCACGATGCGGAAGTTTTCTTGCGTCGCAAACGTGCCGCCGTATCCCTCGGTGGTTGCGCCGTGCGGCACGTAATCGAGCAGGGACTGCGCAGTGGCGCGAATGACCGCGATGATGTCCGCGCCCGCGAATGCGGCGGCTTTGGCTTGGAGGGCGTCGTCGTAGATGTTGCCCGTTGCGACGATGACGTATTTCAACGGTTCCGAAGCGGGGGCGATGCGCGCTTTCAGCGCTTCACGTTGCGTGCGCGCGCGGTCGATGCGATCGAGCGCGGCCTTCACGTGCGACGAGAGCGCGTTGCGTGTTTCGTCGAGCGAGGGGCCCGCTGTGCCGTCGTCGACGTTCGATGCGTACGCGATGCGCTCGGTGGCGTCTTGCACGTCTTTCGCGCCGCGGGCGAGCGCGCGGCCGACGAAATAGCCGATGCCATGCGAGAGATGCCCGTCGCGATGAATGCGGTCGACGGCGAGATTGACGAGCGGCGCGCCTTCTTCGCCGAGACCTTCGACGCCAAGCGCGCGAAGCATCGTTCGCTCGACGCCGACGGATGTGTGCTCGTCGATGTAGCGCTGCACGTCCGTGGCGACGCTCGCCGCGAGCGCGCGGCACGCAGCGACCTTCGCCGAGTCCATCGGGACGCTGGCCATGACGTTACGAAAAATCCCGGCGGCGGAAGATGAGCGCGGCAATCGTGAGGAGCACGATGGAGTACCCGCACGACTGAGCCAGGGCCTTCATCACGAGCGGCCACGTAGGCACTTCCGGAACTTGGCCGAGCAAGATCGGACGCGCCGGAACATAGACCTGGAGATTCGGCACGACGCGCGCGAGCACGGCCGCGACCTGTTTCACGGTGGTACCGACTTGGCGCGCGGGAAGATGCGCGAGCGTGTCGGCGGAGCGGCCGATCAAGAACACGCTCAACGTGAAAATGGCCGTGAGAAACGGCGACGAAAACGCCGAAAAAAGCGTCGCAACGGCGCTGATGATCGCGACCTCGCCGAGCGTGAGCGCACACGATGCGAGCACCACCTGCCGATTCGCGCCTGCAGTCGCCGCGAGAATTGCCATCGTCACGAACGAGGCGAGGGCCCACGGAACGACGACTTGTGTGCGGAGCCGCGGAAAACGCAGCAGCACGAAACCGAGCAACACGAAGAGCGCGATAGCAGCGCCTGCTACGCCGCCGAGCGATGCGCCCGTCTCCGTGGCGAGGATGCCGAGAACGACTGCGCCATCGATCGCGACGAACACGAGCAGCGTGAGCAAGATGCCGAGGTACTTGCCGACGAGGTACTCGTGACGATAGAGCGGCCGCGCGAGAATCGGGAAAATCGTCTTGAGCTCGAGCTCGCGATAGAGCGACGTCGCGCCGAGCACGATCGCAACGAGGATCGCGCAGAGCGAAATGCTACCCGCACCGATATCGGACACGACGCGCGCTTGTTGATCGAGCGACAAGCTCGCGACGATCACCGAGTAGCCGCAAGCGGCGAGCGCAAATGCGAGAAGCCCATAAAGCACACGCGCCCGCACCGCTTCTCGGTAGGCGTTCATGGCGATGGCGGCGATTCGCGCAATCATAGAATCGGAAGGATCTGCACGCGCGGGCCGATGGTGACGTCGAGCGGGCCTTTCGTTTCGTGGAGATCGCCGTCGATCATGTAGCGCATGGTGCCATCACGGCTCTCGATGCGTGCGTGCTTCGGCGTGGCCTCGAGCGTTTTGCCTTCGCGCATGGGTTGGGCGCGCCAGATGCGCGGAAGATCGGCGATGAATCCCATGGCGGTCGTGCGGATACCGAGCATGTGGAACGTGCCCGGGCTCTCGCCCCAACGATAGAACGGTTTGAAGTTGAGGCCGATCTGATCGATGGTGCCGCCCGCGACCGCGAAATACTCGCGCTCTTCCCAGTGGGTTCCGTCGTCGAGGGTGACCGAGCCAACGAACGGCGCCGCGATGCGCGAGACCACTTCACCGCCGACGAGCGCGCTGCCGACGCCCGATAGAAGAGTGCGCGCAGCGATGAGCGCCGATGGATGGCCCGTGCCGCCGCGATAGTACTCGGCCAGAAACCCGTAGACCGCGCCCGTGCCGAAGAGAAACCCATACGTAGTGCCGATGCGCATCACGTGGCGCTCGACATTGGCGAGGGGTTGCTCGGAGCGATGTGCGTAGGCGCGAATCAATCGATCGAGCAGCGCCTCGGCTTTGCCGCGCGGAACGCCGATCGAGTTCGCGACGGTGTTCATCGTGCCGCCGCGAAGGAACGCGACTTGAGGTAGCGACTGCGTTTTGTACACGTCGATGAAGCCCGTCAACGTGACGTGGTTGGTGCCGTCGCCGCCGCTGATGCCGAGGACGTCGATATCGAGACGCTGGAAGTCTTCGGCGATGCGGTAGAGCTCTTCGATCGAGTGGGCCTCGCGCACGATGCCTTGATCGCCCAGCGTGCGCGCGAGCCGGCGCGCCTGGCCGGGATCGCGCAGGTTTTTGCCGCTTCTGGGGTTGAGGACGACGCCAATGCCGGGCACGTGCTGCACGTTCTGCCGCGATGCCGCGAGAACGTCAACTCTTGCACGCAAACGTCGGGAGGCGCACCTTGGGCACGTGCATCCCATGTCCGAGCAAGTGGCGGCCGCGCGCGCGAGCGTGCTCGTCGTTCACGACCCCGATTCGGCCGTGCTCGTGGCCGCCGGCAGCGACCGCGAGACGTGGCTCAACGGGCTTCTCACATGCGACGTCACGAAAGCGCGCATCGGCGAGGCCTCGTACGGGCTTGCGGTGAGCCAAAAAGGACGCGTGGTCGCGGACGTCTTCGTGATCAAAGAGGCCGAGCGGATTTTGTTGCTCGTGCCGCGCGCCGTTCGTGACGAGCTCGCGATCGTGCTCGAGCGCTACCTCATCATGGAAGATGCCGAGCTCGCCAAAGACGAATCGCCGGTCGCATTCGCACACGGGCCGCGCGCGAAAGATCTCGGCGGCGCATCGTGCGATCGCACCGGCCTCGGCGGCGCGGTCTTCGTCGGTGATGCCGCGCTCGACGAACGCGCAATCGCCGCCGGCGGTATCGTCGGCGATGCATCGGGTTGGGAAGCGCTCCGACTCGAGCGCGGCGTCGCGCGTTTCGGCGTCGACTTCGACGACAAGACGTATCCACAAGAAGCATCACTCGAGAAGCGCGCAGTCTCGTTCGACAAGGGCTGCTACCTCGGCCAAGAAGTCGTCTGCATGCTCGAGCTTCGCGGTCACGTGAAGCGGAAGCTCGTCGGGTTCGTTTCTGATGGCGCCAAGGCCGCGCGCGCGGCTGGCGCAACCATCACCGCAGGGTCGAGCGTGACGACCGACGACGGCGTCGAGGTCGGCAAAGTCTCGAGCGCGATCGATTCGCCCACGCTCGGGCACCCCGTGGGTCTCGCGATGGTGAAGCTCGCGGTCGCCGCGCCCGGCACGTCGCTCCGCATCGGCAACGCGGTCGTTCGCGTCGTCGATGGGCCGGTGGGCTGAAGCGTGTAGTTTACAGCTTTCGATCGAGCTTGAAATGGCGCGGACGCACGTTCGGATCGTCGTCGAGCTGCGTGACCTTGAGCATCTCGAGCGCGATCTCGCGGATGCGTGCATCTTTGCCGACACGAAGGTGAAGGCGATCGCCGTCGCTCTTGAGCACTTCGCATTTGCCGAACGCGAAGTGCTGCACTTCGTCGCCCGCTTCGGGGAGGAGGAGCTCGCCTTCGTCGTGCGTGACGGGTTTCGGCGGCGGGCGCGCGGGCATCGCGGCAGGCGCAGCGCCTTTGAGCGCGCCTTGTGCGGCGCTCGTTGCGACGACGTCGGCCCACGCGCCGCTCGCTGCCGGTGGCCGCGGCGATTCTTCTCGCATCGGCTGCATCGGCAGTGGTGCGGCTGCGGGCGCACCACCGGAAGGCGCACCAATCATCATGAGGCCCGCGCGTGCATCGTGTGCGAGAGGCAGCGCGAGATCTTGCGCGGACGTAACGACCGCTTCGAACGCGACAACGCGCGCGCCAACGACGATTCCGCTGAGCGTCTCGACACCGGCGTCCATCTCGCGAGAGAGAACGGCGCGGAGCACGAGGTGAGGCGCGCCTTCGCTGAGCCCTATCGTTCCTTCGACCATGAGGGCATGCACCGCGCCCGCAATGGCGCGCGCTGGGCCGAGCGTGCGCGTCGTCGGTGAATAGGTTCGCAGCTCGACATGCTCGAGCACGCCGTGCCCGCGTAGAGCGCCCGTCGCGACGGCGCCATCGCGGAGGCGCGCGACAAGGGCGTCGATGAGCGCGTCACCTGGTGAAAGTCGGACGAATACTGCGTGAACCGTGTGCGAAACTTGGACCGTCATGGGGGCGTCGCCCTTTCCGGGCAACCTGCGCCCTCACCGGATGATTTCGAGCCTGGCTCGAGCGGACATTTGTCGGCCGCATCGGGCACGCCGTCGCCGTCGGTGTCGCGACCGCGCGGCGCAAACGCGACACCGAACGCCATGCGAAAGATCGGAGTCGTTGCGGGTTGGAAGTTTGCGGTTGGCAACCATCCGCCGGCGCCGAGCTGGAGCGAAAAATCGCCGCCTTCGAGCGGAGCGCTTCGCAACGTGACCATCCATTCGGCGGGCGTGATGTACGCGCCATTCGACGTGCTCGTGTAACTGCCGCCATTCACCGTTACATCGGCCTGCGAGGTGAAGACTGGGAGAAAACGAAGCTCGCCCGTGACGCTCAAAAGCCCGCGCGACAAAATATCGAGGCCCGCACCCACCGCGATGATGCCTTGCGTGCCGATGCGCGCACCGATGAAGTCCGTCTCGGGCCGAATGCGCGCGCCAATTTCGACGCCCGCGAAAATGCTCCGCGAATGTTTGTCGAGCACGCCGCGCCAGTCGAGCGAGAGGGAAGGGACGAAGACGGCAGCACGCTCGGCCGCGAACGCGTTTTCATCGCCGGTCGGTGCGACCGTTTCGAAGCGCGCCGCAATGCCAAAGCCGCTTGCGTCGTGTCGCCACGGGTGTTTCTTCTCGGGTCGCAAAAACGCGTAGGTCACGCCGAAGCGCATATCGCGCGATGCCGTTGGCGGCAGCCCGTTCGTGGCACCCGCGACGACGCTCGCACCACCGCCGTCTTGAAACACGGTGACGGGCAGCGCGAGATCGAGCTCGAGTCGATCGGTCACGCCGTACGCGAAGAGGAACGTCGTGTCGATTTGGTTCTCGATGACGTAGCGATCGCTTCCAAGCGGCCCAGGCGAAGACGAGTGAAACACGAGCGAGCCACGCAAATACGTTGCGACGAGGCCAAACGAGATGCGATCGATCGCGGTCGTCTCGCTGCCGCTGAGCGACATGAATTGCGTCGGCCCGGCGTGCGGCCACAGCGTATCCGAGTCGATGCACGCGCCCGTGATGGGCTCGCAGGTCGCGTGCGCCAAGCGTGGCATCGCGGCAAACGCGACAGCCACGACCAGCGCCCTCGCGCAAACATCCATTGGCGCACACCGTACTCGGCAACGTGCCCGCTGAAAAGCTGGTAGAACCGGGCCCGCAGATGCGTATCGAGCGCGAAAGGCCGCTGCTGCTCGCGAGCGCGTCGCCGCGGCGGCGCGAGTTGCTCGATCTCGCGCGCATTCCGTTCGAGGTCGTCCGGCACACGGCCGACGAAGCGATTGCGTCGGGTGAAAACCCCCATGCGTACGTTGCGCGCACCGCGCGTGCAAAGCTCGCCGGAGCAACGATGGCCCTCGACGAAGCGGCGCGCAGGCGTGGGGCAGCGGTGCTCGCCGCCGACACCACCGTCATTCTCGATGGGCGCGTGCTCGGCAAGCCCAGCGACGACGCCGAGGCGCGCGCGATGCTCGGGAAGCTCGCCGGCGTCACGCACGAGGTCGCAACCGCGTTTGCCATCGGCGACGCACGCGAGGCGCGCCTCCTCGCGGAGCATACCGTGCGCACGTCCGTCACCTTTCGCGCGATCGACGCAGCCGAGATCGCATCATATGTCGCGACGGGCGAGTGTCGCGACAAAGCCGGCGCATACGCCATCCAAGGCATGGCCGGCGGATTCGTCCTGCGCATCGAAGGCTCATCGACGAACGTGATCGGTCTTCCCGTCGCCGAGCTCGTGATGGAGCTACGGCGGCTGGAGCTTCTTTGAGACCATGAAAGGCCGCTGGCTCACGACGGCCGCGGTGCTCGCCGTGGCCGCGGCCGTGCGACTCGTGATGGTCGTGTACGCGCACGCGCGGTTTCCGCCCATCGCGGATGGAACATTTTACCACCTCTTCGCGACGCGCCTCGCGCAAGGTCTCGGCTACACGGTCGCGTGGCCCGATGGCGTCGTGACGTTCGCGGCGCACTATCCCGTCGGCTATCCCGCGATCTTGTCGCTCGCGTATCGCGCGTTCGGTGCGACGCCCGGCGTCGGGATGATGGTGAACGCAACGATCGGCGCCGCCGCCGCCGCATGCGCACATCGCGTCGCGCTTCGTGAGCTTTCCCCGGCGCGCGCGCTCGTCGCGGCACTCGGCGTTGCGCTGCATCCCGCGCTCGTTCTGTACACGCCAGCGATCATGACCGAAGGAGTCGCCGCGGCTCTCGTCGTGATCGCGATCGCATGCGCCCCATTCGGCAACGCAGGCTCCAAACGTGTGTATGTTGCACGTATCGTCGCGACCGGGATCGCGTTCGGTGTCGCGACACTCGTTCGCCCGCAGACCGTTCTGCTCGCGCCGCTTCTCGCGTTCGTTTTTCTTCCGCGATGGCGCGCGCTCGGAGCCGCAGCCGTCGTGGGCGCTGCGCTCCTCACGGTCTCGCCGTGGACCGCGCGCAACTGCGTTCGCATGAATCGATGCGCGCTCGTCAGCGTGAACGGCGGATGGAACTTGCTCATCGGCACCCAAACGACACGCGGCGCATGGACCGAGCTCAAAACTCCCCCAAGCTGCAACGACGTCTTCGACGAAGCCGCAAAAGATCTCTGCTTCGAACGCGCCGCGCGCGCCGACATCGCCGCCGCACCACGCACGTGGCTCGCGAAGATTCCCGCGAAGCTCTCCGCGACGTTCGACGTCTTCGCCGCGGGCCCTTGGTATCTCTATCGATCCAACGGCTACGCATTCAACGAAACCGATCTTCTCGTATGCGGCGCCATCGAAACGCTCGCGGCGCGCGCGCTGCTCGTGCTCGCGCTCCTCTCGGCCGCGCCATGGTGGCGTGTTGTCGCGTCGAATCGCAGGCTCGCGACGACGGTTCCGCGTTTCGCTTTCGCGGCGCTCGGCATCGCATTCGCGCTCATGCGCGGCGCGTGGCCCGCGTACGCCGTGCTCGGTGTCTTGTGCTTGATTCGCGATCGCGGCGAGCGCGCGTCTCCGATTCGTCGCGGCGCAGGCCTCGTCGTTCTCGCGACGATGGCGACGCACGCGGTGTTCTTCGGCGCCGGCCGTTACGGCCTTTTGGTCGTGCCGTTCGTGGCGATGTCCGCGTTTGCTTGCGTCAGGCCGAAAGCTCTGTCAGCGTCAGCTTTCTAGTCGGTGTTTGGCAGGTGATCGCCGGTTCGCAAGAACGGGAGGAAAGTCCGAGCTCCACAGAGTACGGTGCCGGGTAACGCCCGGTGGCGGAAACGTCGAGGATCAGCGCAACAGAAAGAAACCTCCTCTGCTCTGCAGAGGGAAGGGTGAAATGGCGGGGTAAGAGCCCACCGCGCGCGTGGCAACATGCGCGGCACGGCAAGCCCCATCGGGAGCAAGGCCACGTAAGCAGGTGCCCGCGAAAGCGGAAAGAGTGACTCGCTCGAGCCTGCGGGTAGGCTGCACGAGGCGACCGGTAACGGTCGTCCTAGAGGAATGATCGCCAACGCGATTGAGGCGACTCCATCGCGACACAGAACTCGGCTTACGCCGAACACCGACCGCGCGCCCGCTCTCGCAAGAGGCGGGCGCGTGCCTTTTGTGCCCATTCAATGAGTGGGGGGCGCCCGTTCGCTGTTTGTGCGCTAGAATTCGCAGATGCGCTGGCTCGCAGTCGTTGTCGGCCTCGTGACTCTTGCGCCGGGCGCTCACGCCGACGTCGATGACGGCCTGCCGCCACATCCGACCGCGGTGCTTCATCACACGGCAGGGCCCTGGATCATGTTCGGTTCGGGCATGACGCTCTTGATTGCGGCGATGGCGACCGAGTACGCAGCCAACGTCGGCGATTCGAGCGGCTCGCTGTTGTGCGTGCCCCATTGCGAGCAGCCACCGCTCACGATCGCATTTCAGGACGCTGGATGGATTGGTATCGCTGTGGGCGCAACGCTAGCGATTACGGGCGTCGCATGGCACTTCCTCGAGCGCACCACTGTTTCGATCTCCCCGGCGGTCGGCGGCGCGACCGTGCACATTACCTTTTGAAGCCCGTGACGAGAACGCATTACACAACCCCTCCGTCGCGAAATGAGACTGCGTTCAACCGATCGATAGCCCTTGTTTTGGCTGCTACCGATCGGTTGACGTGTTCGTGGTTGTGAGATGCGTTCGGCCAACCACGCCGCGGCGGTGATGTGCTGCGCTCTAGACCGAGAAGGACGAGCCACAACCGCACGACCCCTTGGCCGTGGGGTTGTTGAACTTGAAGCCCGCGCCGTGGGCGCCTTCGACGTAGTCGATCTCGGTGAGCTCGAGGTACTGGTGCGACAGCGGGTCGACGTAGAGCTTCACGCCGTTCGACTCGTAGGTCTCGTCCATTTCGCCCACTTTGTCTTCGAAGTAGAGGTCGTAGGTGAAGCCGGCACAACCGCCGCCGATGACGCGGAGGCGGAGGCCTTGCCCCTCGAGAGCCTCGGACGACGCGATTTCTTTGACCTTAGTGGCCGCTTTTTCGGTGATGGTGATCATCTCGCGGTCACTATAACGCTCACGGCGGGTCACCGCCACCACCGTGGATGATTCGCACGACGGTGCCTGTGCCGCAGGTGACGATGAATGCACCTGGACCGCCCGAAACGAGGGCCGTGACGCCTCGGCCGCCGCGGAGCGCGCGAGGGCAAATGGCATCGAGCGACGACGCGGTGCCGGCTGCATCGACCACGCCGACGGCGCCTTCGGGGGCGGCGAACGCAATGATGCCCGTGTCGTCGACGACGACCGGAACGTGAATCGGGGTTTGATAGAAGAGCACGCCGCCATCGGCACCGATCGAGGGCGATGTCGCGACGCCGGTGCGGAGAACTTCTTGGCCGCCCGAGTCGATTCCGATGACGAACGTCCGTCCTGGAATGCCCGCCATCGCGTAGGCGACGCCGTGGCGCATCGCGACCGGGCCGAGATAACCGCCGCCAGTGAAGCTCGCGATCGGAACCGCGAGACCTTGGCGCACGTCGAGCGTCATCATGCGGCCGTTGTCGACGATGGCGAGGAGTGTGTCGTCCGACGTCAGCACGGCGCCGCCTGAGATGCCGCCTTGGAAGCTGCCGACGCGTGCAACGTCGCGGCCGTTCGTGCCGCCGGGTGACCACGCGTAAACGACGCCGGTTTTTCCGACGCCGAGAATGCGGCGCGTGCTTGGAGACGCGCCGCCGCCCGCGAGAAGCGCGCCGACGAGCGGCTCGGGAAGCGCCGCGCGCATGCGCACGTTGCCGGAAGAATCGAGGAGCGCAATTTCGGTCGACGTCGCGATCGCGACGCCGCCGTCTTCGAGTGCAAGAGGCGCGACCGCATCGAGCGCATCGACCGGCGTCGCGATGGACCCGGCGAGCTGCGTGCGAAAGCGGATGCCGGTTTTGTCGACGCCGACCGCGACGGCATCGGTGGTTCCACCCGCGACAACGACCGTGCCGCCGCTGAGCACCGCGGGGGGCGTGGTCGATGATGCTGCGATGCCGAGCGCTTGGCGTGCGAGCTCGCTGCGGCCTTCGTGTGCGTCGTGCGGAACCCACACCGCTTCGCCGTGCGTCGAGATGACGATGATGGCTTCGGTCGTGACGAGAGGCGGCTGCTCGATTTGCCCGCCGCCAATCGCGAAGCGCCAATCGACCTTGAGCGGACCATGCGGAAGCGGCGAATGAACGAGCCCGTCGCGATGAGCGCCGCCACGAACGGTGGGCTCGGGGCCGCCGGGTTGCCCGACGGTGAGCGTGAGAGGCCGGCGTGCGTCGATGCGTTGCGCGAACGCAGCCGCCGCGGTGATCGCCACGGCCACACCGGAGAGAACGAAAATCTGCGTTCGCATTTTCATTTGTGAGCTGCCTTGCGAACGAATGCGGCGTCGATGACCGTGAGCGTTTTGCCTTCGGGCGTCGTGATCGGTTTGGAGACGACGCCGCTTGCGAGCACCCAATCGTTCGCGCGAATCGTGGATTCCTCGCCGAGGTCAATGCGTACGAGACAGGGTGAAGCCGTGCAGCGCTTCACGTCGACGAGGAGAATGGTGTGGTGGTGTGCTGCGCGAGCTTCGACGACGCTGCCGCTGATCGTGATGGCCTGACCGGGCGTGGCTCCGTCGATGTTCGTGGGCTTGTCAGCGGGCTCGGCGGCGATCGATAAAGCGCGTTTCACATTGACGTTGATGGTGCGCGGCGCAGCTTTCGCAGCCGCATCGTGCGCGGGGCCCGCGCGAACGACGATCGCTTGCGGGCCAGGCGCGACGTCGACTTTGCCTTCGAACGATCCATCGGCCGACACGACGAGCGCGGTGCCGTTCGCGGTGACCTCGGCGCCCTTTGCCGTGTGGCCGGCGACCCAGATGGATGCGTCTTCGGTCGTCATCTGCGCCCCGGGCGCGTCGAGCTGGAGCGCGAGCACGCCGACACGAACAGCGACCTCACCCGTGCTCTTGTTCTTGTCCTTGCCAGTCACTTCGTAAGGGATTTTACGCTCGATCGTGCGTGCTTCGGCCGGGCCGGTCGTTTCGGTCGAGACGTCGTACGTGACCGCCGCTTTGCCGGACCCATCGAGCGCGATGGGTTTCCCATCGACGACGACGGACACACCCGGCGCTGCTTCGACCTGCACTTTGATGACCGGAGGTGTCGCGCCGATCTCGCTGACGTCACCGCGAATGCGGTACGCGAGCGGGAGAACGAGCTTTACCGTTTCGTCGCGACCGACGCCGGGGCGGTCGATCTGAATTTGAAAACCGTTGTCACCGATCGCGAGCGGCGCGGGCAAATCGAGATCGGCTTCTTTGTTTTTGAAAGTGGCCTTCGAGGTGGCGAGCATCGCCGTCGTGCCGTCTTTGCAGGAGTCACAACGAAGGTGCAGTTGCTCTTTGCCCTCCGCGGAGACTTTGGCCGTCGCTGCGATGGGCGCAGACGTACGCGCGACGACGAGGAGCACCACGCCGAACCCGAGCACCAACGCTCCGCCGATGAGCGCGACGATCGCGATCGGAAACCCTTTGCGCGGAGCCACGACGATCGGCGCGGCCGGAGCCACGTCGCGCATGAACGGCGCCGGCGCCGGAAGAGCCTGCGGAAGCGGAGCTTGGATGAACTGCCGCGGCGCTTGCTGTTGAGGAGGAGCCTCGCGGAGAGCGTGAGGTACGACGCCGGGTTGCGAGTGTGCGGGCGCGATCCCCGGCATGGCGACGCCAAGCATCGTCCCGCCGCCGAGCGCCATGGGTTTCTGCGCGATCGGCGCTGGCGCTGATGCCGCGGGCGCGATGCCCGGTGCGGCAACCCCGAGCATCGTCTTTTGTCCGATGGGATTCGGGCGCGCGGCTGGAGGAGTAGGAGCGGGTGCCGCTGCGGGTGCGCCAGGCACGAGGTTGCGAAGCTCAGCGGGTGCGGCGAAACCGAGCATCGTCTGAGCCATCGGTGCGTTCGCGAGTGGCGCCACGGGCGCGGCAGGCGCGGGCGCTTGGGGCTTCGCGAACGGCGAGCTGAAGCCGAGCATCGTCTGTGCGGCGAACGACGGCTGCGCGACCTTCGCGCCGCATTGCGTGCAAACGCGGGCGCCCTCGGTCAGCGGCTGTCCGCACTGCGCACACGGCGACGTCCCCATGGCGCTTATGAATTACGTCAAACGTGCCTCGCCGTCCAAGGAAGAGTAGATAGTGGACGCATGAGGCACCTCTGCGCGCTTCTCTTGGTCAGGCCCGCTTCTACGTTGTCCGCGAGGCTCGCTCTCGCTGTGAGCCTCGCGCTCTCCAGCGTGGCCTGCGAGGGAGACGACACACCGCCAACCTTCTTCGACGGCGGCTCGGACGCCTCCACCGACGTCTCGACCGACGCCCCCATCGACGCCAGCGACGCAGGCACGACACGCGCGAAAATCATCGCCGTCCACGCGAGCCCAGACCTCGGCGCGGTGCGCGTGTGCTTCGCGCTCGGCTTGCAGAACGACGGCAGCGACGGCGTCATCGCGCCCATCCTGCCTCTACCCAAGACGGCTCTCGCGCCAGGGACCGGCGGCGCGCTCCCCGATCTCGGCGTCGACCTCTCGCAAAAAGCGATGACGCCTTACGTGTTTCTCGCTTCGAAGATCACGTCGAGCACCGCCACATGCGATGCGCTCGCGTCGTCGCTCGTCGCGGGAACGGATTATTACATTCTTCCCACGATCAAGAACGGCACGCTCACGACCAACACCACGGTGCTCGTCGCGATGACGGGTTGCCTCACGCAATCGCAAGACTCCTCGGCCGACGTCACCACCTGCGGCGCGACGTACGACGCGGCGAAGGGAAATCTCGCGACGCAAATCTTCAAGCTCGATCGCGTCATCGCCAATACGGCGCGCTTCGGGGCATCCATCCTTCACGTTGCGGCCCCCGCAAACGGCGTGTGGACGGCGCTCTACGGATCGACATCGGTGCACGCCGCCATTCATCCACTCGACGGCGGCACCGACGAGCCCATCGCTGACGGCGTCACGCTCGACACGCTCGCGCCTTCGAGCGCTGCATCTCTTGCGATGCCGACGATCGACCAGAGCTCGTTCTCCGTCACCGCCGCAAATCCGGACGGCGGCTCGCCGCCCGCGTCGATGTCCATTCCGCTCCCGCTCGTTTACGAAGCGACCACTGGCCAGTCGACGGGCGAGAACGCGTACTTCGCGCCCGGTGTAAACTACACGTTCGTGTTCCTCGGCGATCCGCGCGCATCGGTCACGCTCGATGGCGGCGCGTTCAACGGTTACGCGCTCCACGCTCTCGCGTTCCCGAACGATCCAGCACTGCCGAGTCAGTAGGAAATGCGCGTTTACGTCCTCGGCACGGGCTCGAGCGGGAACGCACTCGTCGTCGAGGCCGACGGAACGCGCATTCTCGTCGAGGCCGGCATTGGTCCGCGCAACGCAGCCGTGCGCATGCGCGATCTCGGTGCGGATCTTTTTCCGCGCGGCGTCGATGGCATCGTCGTCACGCATCACCACAACGATCACGCCGCGCAGCTCGAGCCGCTCTGCAAAGCTCTCGCGGTGCCACGTGCGGGCGCGCGCCATCCGATGCTCTACCTGCACGATGGCATCGACACGCCGCGCGTTCGGCATCGCTATGCCGTGCGCCGCTATCGCGCAGGCGAAGGCTTCGACGTTCACGGCCTCCGCGTTCGCACGATCTCGCTCGCCCACGACGCGCCGCATGTCGCGTTCGCGATTCAATCGAAGGGTCACACGCTCGGTTTCGTGACCGACGTCGGATCGATCACGTCACCCGTCGTCGATTTCCTCGCGTCGTGCGACACCGTGTTGCTCGAAGCGAACTTTTCGCCCGAGCTTCTCGAAATGAGCTCGTACCCGCCTTCGATTCGCGCGCGAATCGCGGGTCATCTCGGTCACTTGTCGAACACGCAAGCCGCCGCCGTGGCGGGCCGCATCGGCAAGCAGGGAACGTCGCGCATCTTTCTCTGCCATCTCTCGCAGTCGAACAACGAGCCCGAGATCGCACTGCGCACGGTGCGCGAGCGCACGGATGTGCCCGTCGACGTTTTACGTCACGGCAGACCGCGTGTGCTCGACTTGGCGCCGAAACGCGCGCGCATGTTCGAGCAGCTCGAGCTTTTCTGAAGGTTTCTGATCAGGGCCCGACGACGTGGCAGCCCATGCAGCCGAAGCCTTGCTTCGTTGCCGGGTCGTACGGCTTGAGACCGAGAAGCCCTGCCATGTCCGGCTCGACCTTGGACATCATGAATTTCGTCATGTCGGGCTTTGCCGTCATGTGTTTCTTGAAGCCGTCGGTGAAGGAGAGCTTGGGGAGGTCCGGGTTGGGCATCGCGAAGTTGCCCTGTTTGAGGCGCTCGCCGTGGCACGTGGTGCACGAGAACTTATCGAACTTCTTCGCGTCGAACGCTTGAAACTCGGCCTGCATCTTCGGGAGGATCACGGTCTTCATGAGGTCGAGGCGTTTCGCGTGGTCCATGGTGTCCCACGACTCGGCCGTTGGGGTGGCGCTGGCCGATGCGCTCGCGGTCGCGCTGGGCGTCGACGACGCGCTCGATGATGCGCTCGGGGACGTCGGGGTGGTCGGCTCGGTGGACGCGCCGCCGCAGGCCGCAATCGCAACACCGACCGAAATCGCTAGAAGAGGGATGAGCTTTCGCATGGGCGCCGTGTGTAGCACGTTCGTGATGCGCGTCGCGACGCATAGGTTGCCGAGGTACAATCAGTGTCACATGACCGTCGCGGGCACGTTTTATCCGGGTGACAGCCGAATGCTCGCCGCTGACGTCGACGCCATGCTCGCGGCCGTGCCGCACGACGCCGCGACACCTCCGAAAGCGTTGATCGTGCCGCACGCGGGCTTCGTGTACTCGGGACCCATTGCCGCGACCGCTTATGCGCGCGTGCGTGGCGCTGACATCTCGCGCGTCGTGCTCATCGGGCCCGCGCATCGCGTGTTTTTGAAAGGCATGGCCGCGCCGAGCGGGGAGACGGTGTGTACGCCCCTCGGTGAGATGAGGATCGATCGCGCATCGCTCGAACGCGCCGGCGTGCCGAGCAACGACGCCGCCCATAGAGAGGAGCATTCACTCGAAGTGCAGCTGCCGTTCTTGCAGCGTGTCGCGCCGCACGCCGAAGTCTGCCCGATCGCGATCGGTCGCGCGGAGCCGAGCGAGGTGGCGCGCGTGATCGAAGCGCTTTGGGGCGGCCCCGAGACGCTCGTCGTCGTGAGCACCGATCTCTCGCACTACTTGCCCTACGCCGAAGGCCGCGAAGCCGACGAACGCACCGCCGAGAAATTCGTCGCGCTCGATGATGATCTCACCGGTGACGACGCGTGCGGCTTCGTCGGCGTCCGCGGTTTGCTCGTGCTCGCTCGGCGGAAGAAGCTCGCGTGCAAGCTCCTCGACTTGCGAAGCTCGGGCGACACCGCAGGATCGAAACGCGCAGAGGTCGTGGGCTACGGCGCGTTCGCGCTTTGGGAGGCGTCGTGACCGACATCGACGCGCTCGCTCGCCTCGCACGCGCTCGCATCGCGCAAGAGCTCGGCGGCGGGCCCGCACCGGAGACCGAGAGCGATCCGTTCCAGACGCAGCCTGGGGCATCCTTCGTGACGCTGCGGTGGAACGATGGGCGCCTTCAAGGCTGCATCGGCTCGCTCGAGCCGCGCCGCCCGCTCGCCGACGACGTCATGCACAACGCGCTCGCCGCCGCGTTTGCCGATCCGCGCGCCTCGCCGCTCGCGCTCGAAGATCTCTCGGACATTCGCGTCGAAGTGTCCGTGCTCTCGCCGCTCGAGCCGATCGACTTCGACGGCACCGAAGAGAGCGCGCGAGCTGCGCTCCGCGTCGGGCACGACGGCGTCGTGCTCGTTTTCGATGGCCAGCGCGGGACGTTCCTTCCGCAAATGTGGGAGCAGCTTCCGACACCGCGCGAATTTCTCGACGAGCTCAAACGCAAAGCGCACCTCCCCACGGACTTCTGGTCGCGAGACGTGAAGCTCTTTCGATACGCCGTGACCAAAGGCTCGGCGTGAGCGATCACGAAGCGCTCTTCTGGCACGCGATCGAAGGCGGCCGCATCCAGTGCGACGTATGCCCGCGCGATTGCACGCTCTCCGAAGGGCAACGCGGGGCGTGTTTCGTTCGGCAGCGCAAAGGCGACCGCATGGTGCTCACCACGTATGGGCGCTCGTCGGGGTTTGCGATCGATCCAATCGAGAAGAAACCGCTCGCGCACTTTCATCCGGGCTCGAGCGTGCTTTCGTTCGGTACCGCGGGGTGCAACCTTGCGTGCAAATTCTGTCAGAACTGGGACATCTCGAAGTCGCGCGAAATGGACACCCTCGCCGATGCCGCTGACCCGGCCGCGATCGCGCGCGCGGCGAAGGAGGCAGGCGCCGCGAGCGTTGCGTTCACGTACAACGATCCCGTCATCTTTCTCGAATACGCGATGGATGTTGCCGACGCATGTCGCGAGGAGGGCATCTTCACCGTCGCGGTGACGGCGGGCTACATGCACGATGCGCCGCGCCGGCGATTTTACGAAAAGATCGACGCAGCCAACGTCGACTTGAAAGCGTTTACCGAAGACTTCTATCGCAAGATCACCGCCGGCCATCTCGAGCCCGTGAAAGACACGCTTCGGTATCTCGTGAAGGAGACGCGCGTGTGGACCGAGATCACGACGCTGCTCATCCCGGGTTTGAACGACGGTGACGCCGAAATTGGCGCACTCGCGGAGTTCGTCTGTGGCGAGCTCGGCGCGGACGTGCCGCTGCACTTTTCGGCGTTCCATCCCGACTACAAGATGCGCGACATCCCGCGCACGCCGCCAGAGACGCTCGCGCGTGCACGGCGCATCGCGAAGAGTGCGGGCCTACGCCACGTCTACACGGGCAATGTTCACGACCGCGAGGGCGACACCACGTTTTGCGCTTCGTGCAACGCGCGCGTCATCGAACGCGATTGGTACGAGATGCTCTCCTACAAGCTTGACGCGCACGGCCAATGTGAAGCATGCGGCGCCGCCCTCGCAGGGCGCTTTGGTGCGTCGCCCGTGAAAGCGTTCGGTCGGCGGCGCGTACGCGTCGCGTTCGGGCGCTAAGGCCGCGCGCGTGGCTCGCTGAGCTTGCGCATGCGCGCGAGGAAGACCGATTCGGGAGTCTTCAGCGCGTCGCGGATCGGGCCCGACGAGATCGTCTTCCGAAGGCGCGCCGGCAAGAGATGCTCGAGCGCCACGAGACCACGTGACGTGTTGTCGTTGATCCCCGCGAGCGCACGCAACACGCCGCGTTGCTCGGGCCGCGACGCGTGAAGCAAAAGGAGCGCCGCGACGACCTCGGCGCGATCGCGTTCGTCGAGCGCGGCGTGCGTCGCGATTGTGCGACCCCAATCATGGAAGAACGGGCCGAATGGAAGCAGCAGATCGCGCGACACGCGGAGCCCGCGAGCCTTGCGAAGGGCGAGGAAGCGGTGGTTCTCGTCGGCCATCACGGCCTTGTTGATCGCGCCCGCGCGCGCGAAGAGATCGCCGAAGCGTGCCGAGGGTGCGTGCCCGAGACGCGTGTAAGATGCACGCAAATCGGAAACGGTCGATGCCGGCCAGGCTTCGACGACGCGCGAAAGATCACCGAGGTTGTGCGCTACGGTGGTCGCAGCGCAGAGCCACGCGAGCTCGTCGCCGCGCGCGACGATTTCCGACAAGACGCAATGCTCACGCACAAGCTCGACATCGATCGACGCAGCAAGGCGCGAGGTAAGGGCGCTCGCGCCGATGGCAATCGCACGGCCAAGAGCTCCTGCGCGCACGGCGAACCACTCGCCGTCGTGGCCCGAGATGCCGTCGACGACGCGTGCAGACACGATTTGCGGATCCCAGCCGGAGGCTTCGTCGATGATGTCGCATGCGGCCCCGAGCTCGTCCTCGGTCATCTCGGCGAACGCGTGGTGGCGAATGCGGGCGTCGACGTCGGTCGGAACGAACGTCGCTACCGAACAAAAGTGCGCAGCGAGCAGCGCGCGAAAATACGCAAGACCATGCGGCGTAGCGTCGTGCGCGTTCGTGGCAGCTTCTTGGTCGGCGATCACGGCGCGGAAGCTCGTCGTCGCGGTGATGGGGCCGGCGAGCGCCCAGCCCGCCGTGCTCTTCACTTGCTCGAACAAGAGGGAGGGCGCGATGCCGATCACCCCGCCACCGTACCATCCGCTACCCTTGATTTCCGCCTGTTTGGGCATGGGGTATTGACAAATATTCAGTTTAGATCGACGCACTGCGCACCCCAAGTAGGAGATCGACATGCGCAATCTCGTTTGGCCGAAGGCCGTCTGCCTCGGCACCCTCATTCTCGCGTTTGGTTGTGGCGGCGGCGACGCCGACACGAAGACGAACACCCCGACCACGACGACGTCCGCGACGTCCACGCAGCCCACGGCCACGACCGTCGCGACGGTCACCCCGCCGCAGAAGGCGCCGCTCGCGGATTTGATCAAGAAGACGCTCGCCGACTTCGACGCAGCGTTCGCCGCGCACGACGCAGCGAAGTGCACCGCGGCCTACGCCGCCGACGCGGTCTACGTGCAGCCGGGCCCGATGGGCTGGGTCGAGCACAAGAAAGACGACATGCAGAAGGGCCTCGAGGCCTTCTTCAAGGGCTTCCCCGACGTGAAGCTCACGCCGACGCGCACCTTCATGAAGGGCAACTCGGTCGTTGTCGAAGGCGTGATGACAGGAACGCACACGGGTGAGTTCATGGGCCACGCGGCGACGAACAAGAAAATCGGCGGCCGCTTCATCGAGGTCATGTCGTTCAACGACGACGGCCTCATCACGAAGGAGCACCTCTATCACGACCACGCAGCGATGCTCGGCCACCTCGGCCACGGCGATCCGAAGCTCAAGCACCGCAACGTCGAAGCGATCCCGACCGTCACGCTCGAGCAAGTGTCGCCCGGCGACAACGCCCTCGAAGCGAAGAACACCGAGGCCGCCAAAGCGTGGCTCGCCTCGTTCGAGAAGAAGGACGAAAAAGCGTACATGGCAGGCATCGCCGACGACATCATGCACGCCGACTACACGCGCGCCGAGGACGTCAAGGGCAAGGACGCCGCGAAGAAGGCGTTCGCCGAGCTCATCAAGACGTTCCCCGACATCAAGATGACGCCGATCAACGTGATGGCGATCGGCGAGTACGTGATCGCCGAAGTCGAGATGAGCGGCACGATGAAGGGCGACCTTGGCTCGGTGAAGTCGAGTGGGAAGTCCGGCACCGTGCACATCGTCGATGTCATGAAATACAAAGACGGCAAGATTGCCTGGGCAGGTCGCTGGGGCAGCCGCATGGAATTCGCAAACGCATTCGGCGTCCCCGCGAAGCTCCCTGCGGCAACCGCCACGACCGGCGCAGCCGGCACCGCCACCGCCAAGCCGACGACGACGCCGCCCGGAAAAAAGTAATCGCGCAACCAAACGGCGATGCGGCCCGGCTTCCTCGTGGAAAGCCCGGGCCGTTCGCTTTTGTGATGGTCGACAAATTCGACACGTGAAGGCGTCATCGGCTGCCAATGGCAGCAAGCCGGATGTGGACGTCCACGTGCGGATAGCCTGGCCCTAGAAATACACGTCCGCGTCTCAGTCGGCGCCCGGAGCGAATTCGCATTTGGGCGCAAACGCCCACCGGGCGCCTGACTGAAAATGAACGTGGACAGATAATCCTCGCGTGATGCGAGCAAATTTGTAGCGCGGCGACCGCCCTCCGAAGGAGGACATATTCAGGCGCGAGGTCCCGTTCCCTCCGCGATGCCTCACTCACTCACGGTGGTGTAGTGCGACGTTTGTGAAATACGTCTCGATTTCCGTAGTAACATTCTCGGCCCGCACATTCTAGCGCAACTCGGGCACTGGTGCAGGTTCGTCGTCCGCGTGGTGAGATTTGCTTTCTTCCGACTCTGACCCGTTG
>JBBSFE010000115.1:0-22244 GCA_038239005.1 Polyangiales bacterium | reverse complement strand
GTGGAGCCACTGCGCATCGCGTTCGATCGCGGCACTGCGGACGTGCGCGCGGAAGCACTCGTTCGCGGCGGTGCGGCGAGGCTCGCGAAATCTGCCGCGATGGCGTTCGCGCCGCTCGTCGGCAAAGGGCTCGATGATGAAGACGCCGATGTGAGACGCATCGCGTACGTCGTGACCATGCTCGGCGAGCCCGCGCTCGTCTCGTGGCTCGAGGCGAAGGACGAAGCGTTCGGCCGCGCGATGCGAGACGTCTATCGCCGTATGCGCGAGATCGACGGCAAGACCGGCGAACCCAGCGACGCCGAGGCGACGGCGATTCGCAGCAAGCTTGTCGACAAGACGGCGGCTCCCTCCACGCTCGACGAAAAACAGCGCGAGCCGCTTCTCTCGGCGCTCGCGTGCCGCACGGCAGACACTTCGCTCCGCGGCGCACGCGGTCTCGCGCTCCTCGGCGATATGCGCGCGCTCGGTGCGCTGCTCACGATCTCGCGTGACGCCGATCCCTCACTCCGCCGCGAGTCGGCGCGTGCGCTCGCAGCGCTGGCGGATCCGCGCGCGAAACGTCGCCTCGTGTGGATGCTCAACGACGCCGACCCGCAAGTGCGTGACGCTGCGTTCGAGTGCACGCAAAGCCTGGAACCTGATCCGCTCGCGCTCGCGCTGGCCGCCCTCCGCGCGTCCGAAGAAGACGTTCGCGTGCGCGGTCTCGATGTCCTCGTCAAGCAAGGCAAAGGGAAAGAAGGCGCCGAGGCGCTCCTCGGCGATTCGCTCGAGGACGAAGCTCCGAAGGTGCGCGCGGAAGCGTTTCGCACGCTATGGGCGTGGCACACCAAAGAGCCGATGAGCGTCATTGACCGCGCTCTCATCGGTCGCTTCCCCGATTTGCGCATGCGCGCGGTCACCGAGCTCGACACGCGCGCGAAGAAAGACGACGCCCCCTCGCTCGAACGTCTCGCGAAGAGCATCGGTGATCGCGACGCCGACGTCGCGCGCGCCGCCTACGACGCCACGCTCAAAATCAAAGGCGATAAAGACGCAGACACTCACCTCGCCGCTATTGCGTCGACGCATCCAATGCTGCGTTCGCGTGGCGCGAAAGACGCGCTCAAAGCGCCGCTCGACAAAGTTCGAAGCCCTCTCACGAAGCTCCTCGAAGACCTCGACGCGGGCGTGCGCGTCCAAGCGCTCGAGACGCTCGACAAGCTCTTGCCGACCGAGCCCAGCCCACTTCACGTGGGTCTCCAGAGCTCGTTCCTCGATTTGCGCGTGCGTGCAGCGGAGCTCCTCACGATTCGCCGAGACGAGCAGCTCGTCAACCCGATGCAAGCGCTCATCGCTGACAAAGAGCTGCTGAAGCGCATGCCGGAGATCACGCCGCTTCGTCAGCGTGCTTCGGTCGCGCTCGCGAGCCTCGGTGCGCCGCGGCTCCTCAGATACTTCGCGGTCGAGCTCATCAAAGACGAAGACCCGATCGTGCGCGAGCAAGCCGCGCGCGGCGTTTCGAACGCGAGCCGGCGCGGTGAAGAAGGGCATCTCCTCGATTTGCTCGGGCACACCGAGGTCGCCGTGCGATCGTGGGCCGCAGAAGGTCTCGCGCGTCTCGGTGATGCGCGCGCGCTCCCCGTGCTCACTGGCACGCTTCGTCACGAGCATCCGCCGATTCGCGTGGGCGCGGTGCTTTCGTTCGCCGCGCTCGGTCCTGAAGGTTATGGAGGCATGCTCCAAGGACTCGAAGATCCTTCGCGCGACGTTCAGCGGATCGTTTTGTCGATCATTCTCGCGCGCGATCTTCGTGCGTTTCGAAAATCGGAGTCGCCGGAGCTTTTGACGAGCGCGCTCTCTTCGGCGCGGCCCGAGGTGCGATTTGCTGCGGCGCGCGCGCTGGAGCTTCGCATCGAGCCCGAACAATATCTCGAGCACCTCGCGATGGTGTTCATGCCGGACAAGCCCGAGAAGGCCTCCGACATGGAAAAGTGGCCGAACGAAGAGACGCGCTATCGCATGATGGTTGGTCTCGCCGAAGCGCTCGCGGGCGATCGTCCCGAGCAACGTTATGCAGCCGCGCAGGCGCTCAGACTACGTGATCGGCCCCTCGATTATTTTCGCGAAGTGAGCCGCGCGACGAGCTTGCGAAGCGCGTCTGCGCCGTGGGTGCCCGAGACGACGCCGCGCATGACAGAGCCTGCGGAGCCTGGAAAAGGCCCGCTTCAGCTCCTGCGAAAACTTTTTGCGGGTGGTGCGGACGCGCCGAAAGATGCGCCTGACTCGAAGCTCCCGAGCGTTGCGACCGAAGAGCAACGAAGGCTGCGGCTGCTCGCGTTCGGTGCGTATGTAGGTTTGCTACGGCAAGCGGCCGGAGATGACGACGGGCATCGCGTGAGGCGTGATGCCATCGAGCGCATCGTCGAGCTCGCGACGACGAAGCAGATCTCGGTGGCGAGCGCGACGCCTTCCCTCGCGCGCGCGCTGGATGATCCGCACCATCTCGTTCGCACGGCGGCGTTCTCCGCGCTCCAGCGCGTGTACGTCGGTGACGCGGAGACTCCCCTCTCGCTCGCGCTCGCGTCGACTGCCGCCGATGTCGTGAAGGCCGCGCTCGATGATCTCGCGACACGCGGCGACGCCGGCAAGCCGCGCATCGTGCGCGCGCTCGATTCGAACGTCCCCGAGGCGCGCAAGTATGCGTTCGAGCTCCTCGAGAAGCTGAGTCCGAAAGGGAGCGCGGAGCCGCTCCTCGCCGCGCTCGAGAGCCAACACACGGACGTGCGCATCGGCGTGCTCGAGCGGCTCGCGACGTCGCTCGATCGTCGAGTCGCAGCGGCGCTGAGCAAGGCGCTCGAGAGCGACCACGATGACCTCCGATTGCGCGCGGCAGAGCTCCTCGCGGCGCGCAAAGATGATCGCGCGGTCGATGTGCTTCAAGTCGCGCTTCGCTCGGATGACGAAGCCATCGCCGCTCGTGCTCACGCCGCGCTCGCTAAGCTCGGTAGCGCGGCCGCGGTGAACGCGCTCGGTGCGCGGTTCGAAGATCAACTTCCTGACGCGGCGCGCATCGCGATCGTCTCCACCCTCGCCGTCGCCGACACCAAGGCGGCGTCGGCGATCGACGTGCTCATCGGGCGATTCGCCGACGAAGCCGAAGCCGTGCGCAGCGCCGCGACGCAGGCGTGCATCGCCATCGTCGGCCCGCGAACGGATACGAAACGCGAACGCGGCACTCCGCCGCTGAAACCGCGTGATCACGCGCTCTTGCTCCGTGCGCTCGAAGCTGCGGCCCATGCGCGCGCCCCCAGCGTGCGTCTCTTTGCGGCAAGAGAGCTCGATGACGTCAACGTGCCCGACGCCGCAAGCCGCATCGAGGCTGCTCTCACGGGTCTGTTCGGAGATCGCGATGTTCAAGTACGCGTCGCGGCGGTGACGTCGTACGCGCGTCGCGTCGAGAAGAAGGGTGCGCCCAGCGCGCCGCTCGAAGACGTCATGCGCGCAGGAGCGCGTGACACGCTCCTTCCTGCAGCCGAAGGGCTCGCGCACAAAGGCGTGGCGGCCTCGTTTCGGGCGCTCTTGCTCGTCGCGCGCGCTGGTGAAGGAGGTCAACGCGAACGTGCGCTGCTCGCGCTGGGAACGCTCGGTGACAAGCGCGGCCTCGCCGAGCTCGAAGTGATCGCGAACGGCGGCACCGAGGAAGCGCCCGCCGAGCTGCCAATGCAAGTCGCCGCGCTCGAGGCGCTCGGTCGCATCTTCGGCAAGCTCACCGCGGAAGACGAACGCGAGCGCGTGCGCGACAAGGTCGAGTCCAGCGTGGGAACGCAAGTTCCGGAGATGGCCGTCGCCGCGCTCCGGGCGCTCCGCTGGATGGGCGGCGAGCGTTCGCGAAGTCGGCTCGAGGGTGCGCTCGCCGAATCGACGTCGACCGAAGCCGAGCGCAGCACCGCCGCGGAGCTCCTTGGTGAGATCGGCGATGTCGCATCGGAGCAAGTGCTCGGGCGCGCGCTCCAAGACGACGACGCCGACGTGCGCTTCGCTGCACAGGCCGCGTTGATGAAGCTTTTTCCGAACGAGCGCACGCGCGTCGAGTTTCTCGGTGTCGAGTCGCCGCACTCGGACATCTCCGGGCCGGCTGCATCCTTCTTGGCAGACGAAGGCGACGCCACCCTCTTGCTCACGAAGCTCGGAGCGCTCTCGAATCGCGCGCTTCGGCAACGCATTCGCTTCGGCCTCGTGCGTCGCGCGAGCGTGCCCGTCGCCGATCTCGTGAAGCTCCTCGCATCGCCTGCCGTCGGTGCGCGCGCGGACGCAGCGTGGCTCGCCGGCGCGCGCTCAGCAGGCATCGAAGCGGCGGATCGCGCGCCGCTCGGCAAGGCGCTCGTGGAAGCGGCGCGCAAAGCTCAAGCGGGCTACGCGGAAGCGAAGAAGAAGGACGACGACACCGCGAAGAGCTCGGAAGAAGAAGCTTGGCTGCGTGCGGCGTGGGCTGCGCGCGTGCTCGCGCCGGATGCCTTCCACGCGGACGCGAAGAAACTCGCCGTCTCTGCGGACGTTCCCGAAGAGGTCCGCGTCGAAGCCGCGTTCGCCTGCACGGGTGACGCACAACTCCGCGGCTCGATCAGCGATCCGATCCTCGCTGTTCGTGGCGCTGCCGCGTCCGCGCTTGCGGGTAGTGACGCGCTCGCGCTGAAAACATCTCCGCTCGATCCGGTGACGCTCGGACACGCCGTGCGCGAGCTCCCGAAGAATGCCTTCTCGTCGACCGACGCGCGCAAGGTCTACCTCGCGGCCGCTCTCCGTGGCGGTCACATCACCGAGCTCGTGAAGGTCGCGAGCGACGGCAAAGGCCCCGATCGTCTCGACGCGATCGCGGCTCTCGGGCGCTCGACTACCGATGCGGCCGATGAAGCCTTGCGCGAGCTCGCCTTCTCGAAGACCGAGGCGGAAGACATTCGCCGCGCGGCGTACAAATCGCTGCGTCGCCTGATGCGCATTCGCGCGGCAGAAAAACGCATCGCCGAAGCGAAGAAAGCACACATTGCGGAGGGAACGGGATCATGACGGCGCGCGTCCTGCAGCTCGAATATCCCGCGGCGAGCGAAGTCGCTCGGGCGACGACATCGTCCGCGGTGCGTCTCGCGCTCGAGAGCAAACGCGGGAGCAACGTCGGCATCACCGGGCAAGTGAAGAACGCGGAGCTCTTCCGCGATGCGATCCTGACGCTCAACGCGATGATGCAAAGCGATCTTCGTTACCGCGGAAAAGATCGCACGGCCTATCTCGCCTTCTTGATGAAGAAGGGAAAGAAAGCGTCGGCGGCGATTTGGGAAGCGCAGAAGGTATTCCTCGAAGGCGCGTACGGCGATGCGGCGCCGCGGCCGCGCGGCCTCGATCCAATCGCGACGGTCGACCCAGACGAAATGTCCATCGAAGTCTTCTCGCGTGACGAGAGTGCCTATGCGCGGCTCGCTCTCTCGAATGATCTCTTCGAAAATCGCACGGCTTCGCACGGCACCACGCTCGCGGATCTCTCGCCGGCGTTCGTCGAGCAGATCGAGCGCATTCGGACGTATCAACCCGTCGAGCTCGAAGCGACTACGAACCTCGCCGCGCCCGCGAAGGTGCCGCGTGAGCTCGATGTTCCAGACGAGTGGCTGCGCGGTTTCCTTCAGGTGCAATCGGCGGCTGCGTTGCCGTCGGTCGTCGCGCCGCTCGCGGCGATCGATCTCTACAACGTGCTGTTTCTCCTTCGCGTTCGCAAAGCGAAGAAGGCTCCACGCGCGCTTCGGTTCGAGCTCGTACCGGGAATGCGTCCGCGCATCGTCGTCGAGCCGTTCGAGATTTCGCTCGAGTGCCACGGCGCGCCCTACACCGGGAAGACGCCGCGCATCGTGCGCATTTTCGGGCGTCAGCGTTTGCTCGCGCTCTCGCTCGCGCTTCCGCACTTGAAGAGCGCGTCGGTGCACTTGCTCGGGCCGGGTTTGCCGTCGTTCTGGGTGCTCGACATGGGGCTCGCGCGTTTGACCGTCGCCCTCACGAGCTGGTCGGAGAGCAAATGGGCGAGCGCCGCTTCGTTCGATGCGCTCATGCCGCGCTCGGCTGACGCCGCCGACGTCGATCGCGCAGTCACCGTCTTGCGCGAGCGCGGCCCGCTCGCGCTCGGCGAAATCTCGACCGCGACGAAGCAATCCACACAAGACGTACGCAACGCCTTACAACGCGCGTGCCTGCAAGGGCGCGTGCTGTTCGATGTCGATCGGGGCGTGTATCGTCCGCGCGCGCTCCTTGCCGATCCCGTCGACGAAAGCGCGATCCGCTACGGCTCGGCGCGCGAGGCCCAAGCGCATCGCCTCCTCGAAGGCGACGTCGAGATCAAAAAGATTCATCTCGTCGCAGGCGAAGGAACAGAAGTCTCGGGTGAGGTCGAGGACAAAGCGATGCATCGCACGTTCTCACCGCGTTTCTTCCTCGACGTCGAAGGCCAAGTGAAAGAAGCTTGGTGCCACTGCCCCGCGTACATGCGCTCGGCACTTCGTGAAGGTCCGTGCGAGCACATGATCGCGCTGCGCGTGAAGTATCAACGCGATCAAGCCGAAGCCGAACGCCTTCGCACGACGCCCGAAGGCCGCAAGATGGTTCACGCCGAGACGCGTACGTTCATGCGTCGCGATGCGAGCGGCGCACAAACCACGTTCCGCGTTTCACTCGATGATCGCGTCGTGCGGATCGAGCGTCAGAGCGCATCACCGGGGCACGCGCTCGCCGATGCACGCCATCAACGTTTGTGGTTCGACAGCGACAAGCAAGCACGCGACGCCTACTTCGCGCGCCTCGACGACTTGACCGAAGAAGGTTTCATCGACACGGACGCCACCGCATGAATCACGAAGATGCAGAAAGGAGAATGACGACGAACGAGAGATCCTGAGTGAGGTCGTGACGCACCAGCCTTTGCGCCTCGAGCGCAGGGGCGGCGTTGCGCCGTCCTGGAGAATCGCCATCCATCCATCGCAAGGTAGCCTGTTCTTGGCTCTCTCACCTAGGGGTGCCCGCGCACTCTAGTAGGGCTGAGCCAACAGCGCCAAACCGGTGTTCCCACTAGAGTGCGCGGGCACCCCTAGGTGGAGAGCCGGTGAGGCTACCGTGCACCAAGCAGGAAGGTGATGCGTCACGACCTCTCTCAGTCTCTCTCGTTCGTTTTCTCCGAATCATGGCGACTGAAATTGAAAAGAGCGTCTCTGCGACGCCGCTCGTCATCCTCACGCCGGAAGAGCTCGCGGCGCTTCACAAGGACGAGAAGCTCGCACACGACCGAGTAGAGGCACGTGCCAAGCGCAGCAAGGAGCGCGACGAGCACGCGGCGCGCTGGAAGGCGATCCAAGACGCCGGCGGTAAAGACGAGTGGATCGCCGCCGAGCTGCGCGTCAAGAGCCTCGTCGTCGACGCAGAGGGTGGGGCCGTCGCCGATGCCGACAAGGCCGCCTTCAAAGAGCGTAAGAAGGCCGAGGCCCGCGAGAAGCGCGCGCTCGGGAAGCTCGCTTGGCAAGCCTTTCGTGCCACGCACGTCGCACATGTTGGCGCTGGAATTTATTTCCGCGACGACGACGACGAGATGCCCGCCGACAAAGACGCGCGCGTCGCCCGCGCCAAAGAGCACGACCTGCTCGCGCTCGGCACCGTCGGCGATCTCGCGCGCGCGCTGAACCTCACGCCTCCGATGCTTCGATGGATGTGCTTCCACCGCGATGTCGATCCTTCGTCGCACTACCACTTTTGGACCATCCCCAAGCGCGACGGCTCACGACGCACGATCACCGCGCCGAAGCGCGAGCTCAAAGTCGTCCAGCGTTGGCTGCTTCGCAACGTGTTCGAGAAGCTCCCGGTGCATCACGCGGCGCACGGGTTTCTCGCGGCGCGCTCGATCCAGACGAACGCGCGCGTGCACACGGGCGCCGATGTGATCGTGAAGGTCGACGTGAAGGAGTTTTTCCCGACGATCACGTTGCGGCGTGTGAAGGGCCTCTTGCGGCGCGCCGGCATTCCCGAGAGCGTCGCTACGCTCATCGCGTTGCTCGTGACCGAGTCACCACGCGAGATCGTGCAGTTCCGCAACAAGACGCTCTACGTCGCGAAGGGCGCGCGCTCACTTCCGCAAGGCGCCCCCACATCACCCGCGATCACCAATGCGATCTGCCTCAGGATGGACAAACGTCTCGCGGGCCTCGGTCGCGAGATGGGTTTCGCGTATACGCGCTACGCCGATGATCTCGCGTTCTCGTTCCGCAAGAAGCGCGGCGGAGCCAAGCCACCCATCGGCGCGCTCCTTCACGGCGTGCGGCAGATCCTCGAAGCAGAAGGTTTCCGCGTTCACCAGAAGAAGACGACCGTCATGCGCGGTGGAAACACGCAGCGCATCACTGGGCTCGTCGTCAACGAGGCTCCGGGTGCCCCGCCCGCGCGCGTGCCACGCGACGTAACCCGCCGGCTCCGCGCGGCGATCTTCAATCGCGAGAAAAACCCTACGAAGGCGACCGAAGGCGAATCGCTCGCGCAGCTCAAAGGCATGGCCGCGTTCATCTACATGACGGACGAAAAACGCGGCCGCGCGTTCCTCGATCAAATCGCCGCGCTCGAGAAACGCGCGATCTAAGCGTGGATCTCCAACGCATGCTCGAACGCTGCCGGCGCGACCAATGGTCGGTGCACGACATCGACCTCTCGAAGCCGCCGCGCGCGCTCTCCGAAGACGACGAGATCGCCGTGTGTCAGCTCTTCACGGACATGGCCATCATCGAACGGCTGGCGGGCGCGCTCTTTCGTGAGCAAGCGAGGCGCACCGACGACGCCGTGCTGCGCGCGATCTTCGACACGTTCGTCGTCGACGAGGTGCGCCACGCCCAGATGGCGCAGATGCTCGCCGACTACTACGACCGCCGGAGCTTGCGCGTGTATCGACCGAGCCGCGCGCTCACGCGGTTTTTCGATCACTTCACGACGGCCGTTACCGAGCTCGACGACGACGTCGCCAACACGTACATCACCGCGGGCGAGCTCATTCTCGACATCGCGCTCTTGCGATCGATCAACGACTACGTCGCCGATGAAGCAAGCGCGCAAGCGATGAGGCTCATCAACCGCGACGAGTCGCGCCACATCGCGATCGACTACCACATGGTGGGCTACTACGCGTCGCCAGCCTGGACGACCCGCATCGCCGCTCGCCCGCGCAAACGCCCACGCGATCACGCGCGCGCCGCGTGGACGTTCTTGAACATCCTCCGGCATGGTCAGCCGTTTTTTCGCGACGTGTTCTTTCAGCCCATGAAGCGCATCGATCCATCGGGCGTGCGCATGCGCGAGGCGTTCAAGCGATTGCAGCTCCTCGGCGCCAAACCGGAGACGACCAACACCTGGTTCGGCACGTTCATGCGCGTGCTCCAAACGGGTTACAACGACGATCGCTTTGGCGCGCTACTCGCTCCTTTGATCGGGCGCGTCGTGGGCGTCGGCGATTTCATGCGCGTGCTTTACTCCGACGCCGAAGGCTCGCGCGCCGCAACCATGACGTACGACGAGCTCGCCCACGAGGCCCTCGGCGTGAAGGAAGGTCACTCGGTGTTTGCAGACTGATCGACCGGAGCGGGCCGCTCGAGCTGATGCAGCAAGAGCGAGTTGCCCTCCGAGTCGAGGCACATCGCCATGCGGCACCGCGGTCCGCGAATGACGTCGCTCTTGAACGTGACGCCTTTCTCTTTGAGGCGCGCCATGATGCGGGGGAGATCCTCGACCTCGAGGGCGATCGTTCCGCCGCCGCTTTCGGGCTTACCACCGGTCGTGTTGGTGATCGCGAAGCAACCGCCACCGGGTAAATCGTATTCGACCCAAAACTTTCCGTCGCGACCGCCAGCCATACCGACGGCAAGACCGAGCGTGTCCTCGTAGAAGGCGCGTGCGCGCGCGACGTCGATGACAGGATACATCGTGAAGGCGACCTTCCTCACGTCGCGCCCGGCGGCCGCGAGCAATTTGTCGAGCGCGGCGTAGCTCTGGTTGACGCCTTGGTCCATGCCGGACTTCAGCATGCCGTCGCGCTCTTCGGTGGTGTGGAAGAGCGAGACCGTGATGAGCTTCGTGCGACCGTCGCCGAGGTCTTCGAGCGTCAGGGTCTCGACCACGACGTGACCCGGCATGCCGTCCCACTCGAACGTTTGCACGACGCGCTCGGGCGGCGTGACTTCGCGATAGCGACCTTCGAAACCGTGAACGCCTTGTGGGCTGTGCTCGACGAATCGCCAGTGACCCCCCGCGCTTTGGATCCATGCGCTCGATGACCAGCTTGTTGCCGCGGCCCCACCACTGCGCGACGAGCTTCGGATCCATCATGGCTTGCCACACGCGCTCGCGGGGGGCGTCGAAGATGCGCTCCATGCGAATCTCGCGTTCCGACGGGGTGGTGATCTTTGCGGACGTGCTCATGATGACTTTCCTTTCGTGCGCTCGAGAAACGCGCCCAAGCGATCGAGGCGTGCCTCCAGCATCTCCTGGTATTTCGCTATCCACCGTGTCTCGTCTGAAAGGCGCCGCGGACCGAGGCGACACGAGCGCACGCGGCCGACCTTCTCGGTCGTGACGAGGCCCGCATGCTCGAGCACCTGCACGTGCTTCTTCATGCCCGTGAGCGTCATGTCGAACTTCGCAGCGAGGTCGCCGATGGAGCAGTCGCCCCGACCCAGGCGCTCGAGAATGCCTCGACGCGTGCCGTCGGCCAGCGCCGCAAAGCCGGCATTGAGCTGCGCATGATACTGAACCATTTGGTTCATTATATACACCCGCCCTCGTCATGCAAGCGCGTCGGTCGTGCGGAGGCAGAGCTACGCGGTCTTCAAACGGCCAACGACCTTGTAAGCGTTGACGATGATGCCGGACGGCATGGCTTTCGTGCTGAGAAGCTCGAACGCGTGCGCCGGGGTTCCGGCCGCAAAGAAGCGCTTCCCGGTGCACAAGAGGACCGGATAGACGGCCAGCAAAATCTCATCGGCGAGCCCATGTTCGAGCAGCGTCGATGTCAGCGTGGAGCTGCCCGAGAGGACAAGGTCTGGACCGTCTTGCGACTTGATGGCGCGCACACCGTCGACGATGTTCGGTACAGCCTTGAACGGGCCCCACGCAAGACTCTCGGGATGGTGGGTAACGACGTGTTTCGTTGCTGCATTGAGGCGGTCCTTGAATGGCATGCCCGGCGCGTTTGGCCAGAAGCCGGACCACATGTCATAGGTGCGACGGCCCAGCAGGAGGTCGAACTTTTCGCCATGCGCGGCGAGCATGACTTCGCGTCCCTCGGGAGTTCGATACGCAGCCGACCAGTCGCCGTAGGCGAAACCGTCTTCGCCGGTGTTCTGCATGACGCCGTCGAGCGAAATGTGTTCGATGATTTTGAGCTTTCTCATGTGAGTCTCCGCAAACGCGTGCACCGACCAGTAGCAGATCGTTCGTTTGCGTTATGCGTAGGTTCGCGATGAGAAAGCGCGCATGCGCAGTCATGGTGCTTGCGGCGCTCGGGTGCCACGCGGGATCGCCAACGAAGACGTTTCCGAGCACGTCGGCGTCGTTCACCCCGACGCGCGCGGGATCGCCGGAGCCGCGCTTCGAAGCGAGCAACGATCACATCGCGGTTCCGGCCGGTGGCGTCGCGGTGCGCTTCACGATTCCCGCGCTCGGTCCGCCATCACGTCGACCGTGCAATTCATCCGCACGACGCGGTGCACACCCGATTGCCGCCACTCTGTGGAAGCCGGACGGAACGTTCGTCACCAAAGTGCGCGAGGGGTGCCTCGAAGACAGTCTGCCGCCGGGAAATCCAACAAGATGCACGCGCACCTTGTTTTGCCCTGCGCCCGTCAACCTCGCCGCAGACTTCGTATTGGTGATCGAACCCGGCGACGCGGGTCCATCCGAGGTCGCTGCGGGCGTCAGCGCGTCCGATCCGTACGAGTGAGACTACGAGATGACGGCGAGCGCGGCCGAAGGAGGGTATGGTCGTGAGCTTACATCTTGCGCATCTACGAACCGCTTAGGACGCCGGGTGCAAACTGGGCGGCGGCAACGGCGCTCGCGCTCATCTCCCAACAGGTCGCCGGCAAGGCCGTGCGCGACGCTCTCTTTCTTTCGAGCTACCGCGCGCACACCTTGCCGTACGCGATGGCCGCGGCGGCGGTGCTCTCTCTCGGAGCGGTGCTGGCGCTGTCGCGCGTCGTCTCGCGGCACTCACCGGCGAAGGTCTTGCCTGTGCTCTTCGCATCGAGCGCCGTTGGCTTGACCCTGGAGTGGTATCTCGGTTTGTCGTTCCCGCACGTCGCGGCGCTTCTCGTCTATCTGCACATTGCGCTCTTCTCGCCAGCCCTCCTCACCACGTTCTGGTCACTCGTCAACGAGCGCTTCGATCCACACACGGCGAAGCGTGCCGTTGCCCGCGTGGCCGGCGGTGGCACGCTCGGCGGTGTCGTTGGAGGACTCGCGACATGGCGTGCGTCGACACTCTTTCCTTTGCCGACGATGCTTCTCTTCCTCGCGGCGCTCAACGCCGTGGCGATCGTCGGCACTCTTCTCATGCGTGCACCGAAGAAGGTCGTCGACGCCATTCCCGCGCCCAGGACATCCGCCCACACGGTCGCGGTCCTGACGCCCTTCGAGACGCTCCGCAAAGCGCCGTTCCTCCGCAACCTCGCACTCCTCGTCGCCGTCGGCTCCGCTACGGCGACGGTCCTCGACTACATCTTCAGCGCGCAAGCGCAGTTGGCCATCGCGAGGGGCGCTCCGCTGCTGTCGTTCTTCGCGCTCTTTTGGCTGGCGGTCAGCGTCGTGTCGTTCCTTCTTCAGATCTCCCTGGGACGCCTCGCCCTCGAACGCCTTGGCCTCGCAGTGAGCATCGCTTTCTTGCCCGGGATCATCATCCTCGGCGGCGCGATCGGTCTAACGGTGCCCGGTCTCGCGAGCTCGGCGCTTTTGCGCGGCGGCGAAGCGGTGCAGCACAACACGCTCTTCCGTTCGGCCTACGAGCTCCTCTACACCCCGCTCTCGGAAGCACAGAAACGCGCCACCAAAGCGCTCATCGACATCGGCGTGGATCGAGCAGGCACCGTCGCTGGCAGCGTCCTCGCTATCGTGATCCTCCGACTCGCGAGTGGCCACGCGGCGACGGTCTTGCTCGCGATTGTCGTGTTCCTCGCGCTGGGAACCCTCCCGCTCGCGAGGCGGTTGCACGTCGGGTACGTGCTGGCGCTTCAGGAGAGTCTGCGCGAAGGCGCCGAGAAGCTGCACCTGGCGGAGGAGGAGGAGCGCGCACCCCCAGCGAACGAGGCTCGCGCGAGAGAACGGCTCATCGACCAGGTAGAGGCGATCGCGCCCGGCGGGCTGTCCACCCTTTTGGAGGGAGTGACCGAGCCCGAACCCGAAGACGGCGCCGCTCCAGCGATCGAAGCGCTCGACCGCCCACGGACGGTGCTCACGCGTGCGGCCGCCCTTCTCTCGAACGACGAGCCACGAGTGAAGCAGGCGCTGCTCGAGATTTCTCCGCACGGCCCGTCGGCGGCGTGCGCGATCTATCTCCTGGCGCACAAGACGCTGCACTTGCCCGCGCTGGCGGCGCTGCGCGCCATCGGCCCTTTGATGGTCGGGCAGCTTGTCGACGCGCTGCTCGACGAAAAGATGGACTACGTGGTCCGCCGTCGCATCCCACGCGTGCTCGCTGGGTGTCCTTCGCAGCGAACGGCCGACGGACTGCTTCTCGGCATCGCCACCGAGCGCTTCGAGGTGCGCTACCAGTGCGGACGCGCGCTACTGCGCGTCACCGACGCGGATCCCACCATCGTCATCACGCGCGACAAAGTGATCGAGGCGGTCAAACGCGAAATCGCCGTGGAGAAGGCACTGGAAAAGCTCTCCAACGAAGACTTCGACGACGACATTCACACCGAAGAAACGAACGGCCTCATGGAGATGCTGGCGCGCGATCGCGTGGACCGAAGCCTCGAGCAGGTGTTCGCAATCTTGTCGCTCCACCTCGAGCGCGAGCCGCTCCGCATGGCGTTCCGTGCTCTGCACCACGAGGACACTCGTCACCGCGGCACCGCGCTCGAGTATCTCGAGACCGTCTTGCCCGTCGAGCTGCGCGAGGTCCTCTGGCCATACCTCGGCGCCGACGCCCCGCTCGCGCCGGCGCGCCTGGCGAGCGAGCTGCTGACGGAGCTCTCTCAAATAGGACCGCGACCCCGAACGTGACGTCCGAGACCATTGACGTCCCACCACCGTGGTCGGCATCATGCGCCATGGGCCGCGAAAAATACCTCTTAGGTGCAGCGTTCATCTCGCTCCTCGCATGCGTCGGCGATAGCAACGCGGTCACCGATGCCGGCACGGACGCGACTCAAGACGGCACCACGCCCAGCGACGCGAGCCCGGACGTGACCAACGACGCCAACGACGCCGGTCCGACGTGCACACACGCATGCGCAACGGGCTACACGTGCTTGCCGAACGGCCACTGCGGAAACGACGTCGCAGAGGTCTCGATGGGCGCCGACATCAGCTGCGCCGTTTTGTACGTCGGCGAGCTTTGGTGTTGGGGCGACAACACCTACGGCCAGATGGGCGTCCCGGCCGGCGCCGCCATCCCCACACCTCAGAAAGTTGCTGGCGTTCCGAACGCGGCGCACGTCGCGGGGTTCGACAAGGCGGTGTGCGCCGCCGACACCAGCGGCGCGGTCTACTGTTGGGGCGCGAACGACTATGGTCAGCTCGGTCACGGTGTCGGCCAACAAGGCGACACGACGTGCTCGACGAAAGCGTGCAACTACGTGCCGAAATCCGTCGGCGGATTTCCGGGCGGCACGAAAGTCGTGCAACTCTCGATGGGCAATACGTACGTGAACAGCGACGGCGTCACGCAAAGTCAGGTCGTCTGCGCGCGCGCCGACAACGGCAAGGCCTACTGTTGGGGAGCAAACGGACTCGGCGCTGCCGCGCAACCGCTCGCACAACTGACCATCGCGAGCGCGAGCGAAGTCCCGGGGCTGTCGAGTGTGACGGACATCTCCGCCGTGTTCACGAGCCACGTGTGCGCGGTCGCGGGCGGCCAAGTCTATTGTTGGGGTTGGAACGGGATCGGCCAATTGGGTCATGCGCCCAACACGGCGGGCGATCAGACGAACGCTCCATGTTTGAGTCTCGCTTATTGCAACAACGCTCCCGTCGCGGTTGTGGGCCTCACCAATGTCAACAGCACTGCGGGAGGCAGCCACTTCTCGTGCGCGTCACTCGCGGACGCAGGAGTGTCGTGTTGGGGAAGCAATGAAGAGGGCAACCTCGGCGACGGCAAGCTCGCGAGCATCGTGGCGACGCTTCCCGCTGCGGTCGTCTCGCCGCTCCCGAGCAACATCGTTCGCCTGCAGTCCCACTACTCGACCACGTATGCGATCGACGCGACGGGCGCCGTCTGGGCGTGGGGCGATAATACGTATGGCGAGTTTGGAGTGGGCAACCTCAGCGGCCCGTCGTGCACGACCTACCCATGCAACTCGACGCCGCAGAAATTGACGACGCTCTCGAAGGTCATCGAGGTTTCACTCGGCGCCTACGATCTCGGCGCGGTGACCGCCGACGGACAGCTCTACACGTGGGGAATCGGCACGCACGGCACGGGCGACATGTCGTGCAACAGCCAAACGTGTAACCCGACTCCGCTCCTCTTTACGGGTTTGCCTCACTGAGATCCAATCGCGGCGAAGACAGGGAAGTTAGTTATTCACGTAATTGATCGTAATCGGCTTGTTGTTGCCGTCGACGTTGCCGGTCGCGGTGCAACCAGTTGCCGCGTTGTTCTTGACGAAGGCGGTATTGGACTTTGTCGGGCTCGTAATGACGTTGTTCGAGACGGTGCCGGTCGTGGTCGAGTTGCCGGTTGCGCCCATGTTGATCGTGATGTCTCCGTGGCTCAGCCAGTTTTGCGTCGCACTGATGCTCGGAATTGGTGCGTCACCGGGAAACATCAAAGCCGCCGTTGGCCCGTCTGATGTGAAGGTCGACTTCGCGGACGGCGTTGCTATGAGCGTGTTGCCGAGAATCGTTCCGCCGCCGCCCTCGAGCTCGATGGTGTCCGAGTGCGTGCGATAGTCGAAATGAACCGACGAATCGACGGGGCCGACGAACAGATCATGCACGTAATTGCCGCGAAACACGAAAGCGGCCTCTTGCGGATCGAAGCCGTCGACGACGTCATAGGCGATGTTGTGCTCCCACGTGGCGACGCCAATGCCGAATGCATTCGTGTTTTGGTTGGGCGCGGTCGAATGGACCGTATTGTAATGAACAAGAACGCCCGTGTGCCCTTTCTTGACGTAAATTCCCCACGTGTCTTTGCCGTCCGTCGCCGGAATGCCTTGCAGCAGTACTTCGCAATTCGCAATCGTGACGTTGTCGGCGTCGACGATGATCTGCCCGGTCACGACGAGGTCCTTGACGGTCGTGCCCGCCGTTGCCACCGTGTAGGTGCCGGCGTGCACGGTGGTCGGCGCGGGGGCGATGATGCCTATCCCGCTGTTCGTCGCGTCTGGTTTCGTGGTGCCGTAAACGAATGGTGCCGCTGCGTCGGCCGCGTCGGGCGCGTCGGGCGCTGCATCATTGGCGGCGTCCGAGCTTGCTTCCAACTTCGCATCGACGGTTCCGGTCGCGTCAGGTGTTCCGCCATCGTTCAGCGTAGCCGTGTCGGAGCACGCGCCACTCGTGAAGGTGCCAAGCGCACTTGCAGCGAGCACGATTGCAATTCTCGATCGGTCCATACGATCAGTCGAGTGTAGCCCCGAAATCGTCGACCGTGAAGCTATGAATCCGCGCAAGTGAGGCTAACGCGTACGAGTGTGTCGCGGCTTTCATCTTCGCGCTCCCTTTTTTCGGTGGCGGGAGCTTGACGCCCGCGCGCCGCGCCTTCGAGAGCCCGATCGCAATCGCTTGTTCCGTCGATCGCGCGCCGTGTTTTCCTTCGCGCACGTGATGGATATCCTCACGGACGAATTCACCAGCCTGCGTGCTCGCAGACTTGCCTTGGCGTTTGTCTTTCTTCACGCGCTCGATAGTTTGTTTGTCCGGCATGTTCACGGCACTGCAAAGCAAGTGCCACCAAGTTGCGCCCGAGCCCAAGTGGCGCATGGCCAATGGCGGCGCAGCGAATCGCGATGTGCTTGATCGGGCAACTGTATCTCGCAGCTCCCACGGCTCGTCGCTCTCGGCGGCGACGACGTGGGCGCTCGACATCTCCGACGTGGCGACCGCGTTTGCGCGCGACAACAAGATCGCGCGCTCGCGCGCTCAGGAATTATCTCTCCGTCGACGAGCATGCGCTCGAGCTCCGCGGATCGCGCTGGGAGAGCATGTCGATGTCGAACGCGTTCACGTCAGCCTCGCAGCGTATCGCGGTCCCTAGTCCGTTGCATCGTTCGCTCGCGATGCAAAGGCGCTTGCGTCTTTGGCAACTGCGGCCATGATGCGCGCGTGAAAATCGCTTTCTTCACGTCGGCTACGGCGCTCTTCATCACAACGGCATGCGGCTCGACGCCGTCCGTCCCCGACGGCGGCACAGACGCAGCAGCAGACACCACGCCTCAAGGCGATGGCGGGAGCACGCCGTGCAGCGTGACCTCGGCGGGCACGACCGGCATTCTCCTCACGGGCCGCTTGCTCAAGGCGGGCGGCGCGATCACCGGCGAGCTGCTCGTCGACGGGTCGGGGAAAATCGCGTGCGCCGACGTCTCGTGCGCTTCGACCGCAGGCTACGCGGACGCGACGCGCATCGACTGCCCATCGAGCGTAATTTCGCCGAGCTTGATCAACCCTCACGATCACACCGACTACGCGACCGCTCCGCCGATTGATCACGGTCAGCTCCGCTACCAACACCGCCACGATTGGCGCACCGGCAAAGAAGGGGCGACGGCGCTCTCGCAACCGAAGACGACCACCGATCCGAAAATCATCGCCGCCGCGGAGCTTCGATTCGTGATCGGCGGCGCAACGTCGATCGTCGGCTCGGGCGGCATCAAAGGCCTCTTGCGAAACCTCGCCAACTTCAAGGATCAAACGCAGCTCGAAGGACTCACGGGCAAGACGACGTTCTTCGACACGTTTCCACTCGGCGACTCGAATGGCACGATCCTCACGTCGGGTTGCGGCTACCCGAGCATTCGCTCCACGAGCGCCGCTTTCCAAGACGGAAACTACGCGGCGCACATCGGCGAGGGCATCAACCTCGGCGGCGAGAACGAGCTCACGTGCACGACGCAAGCGAGCAACGAGCTCGTCACGAATCGAACCGCGATCATCCACGGCGTCGCCTTCAACGCGAAGGACGTCGACGTCGTGCGCGCGGCGGGCGCGTCGCTCGTGTGGTCGCCGCGCTCGAACATGAGCCTCTACGGTGACACCGCGCCGGTTACCGAATACCACGCGGTGGGCGTTCCGATTGCACTCGGCACCGATTGGCTCGCGAGCGGCTCGATGAACATGCTCCGCGAGCTCTCCTGCGCAGACTCGCTCAACCAAAAATATTTCGGCAGCACGTTCACCGACGAAGATCTCTGGCGCATGGTGACGATCAACGCCGCGATCGCCGCGGGCTTCGACTCGCAAATCGGCTCGCTCGACGCCGGCAAAGTCGCCGACATCGCCGTGTTCGAAGCCAGCACGAACGCCGATTATCGCGCGGTCATCGCGGCTGGCGTGGAGGACGTGCACCTCGTGCTCCGCGGCGGCACTGTCCTCTATGGTGATGCGCCCCTCGCAACGGCGTTGAACGCTTCGTGCGCGGCGCTCGACGTGTGCGGGTACGCGCGGGCAGTGTGCATGGACGTTGCGGGCGTCGCGCTCGCCGACGCGCAGACCGCGGCAGAGAGCGTCTATCCGCTTTTCTTCTGCCGCGACCAAACGCCGACGGCGGAGCCCACGTGCGTCCCCTTCCGCGACAGCTACCCGAACGGAACATCCGCGACGGACTTCGACGGCGACGGGATCCCCGACACGTCCGACGATTGTCCGAAAATCTTCAACCCGATCCGCCCGATGGACAACGCCGTCCAATCCGACGTCGACACCGACGGCACCGGCGACGCCTGCGACGCAAAACCACTCGACCCGCAATCGCAATGATTCATCAAGCTGTGTGATAGGCTGACGTATGCGGATAGTCCTTTTCGTGGCGCTCGTGGCGTGCAAGTCGGAAGCGAACGTGACGGTCACGTCGGAGGAGGCGGGCGTGTCGGTCTCGAGCGGCTATCAAGTCGATGAAGGCTCGACACTCGACCTCGCCGTCGAGCCGACGACGGCGACGGCATCCGTGCTGCCCCCAAATTCCACGCTCGCCGACGGAATCTTCACGTTCAAACCAGACTACTCGCAAGCGGGGCTCTTCACCGTCGCCTTCACGGACGGAACGACCACGCGCACAGTCGCGATTCGCGTCAACAACGTCATTCACACCGCGGTACCCGCGCCGACAGCAGTGAGCGAAGGCGGAAGCGTCGACGTGACACTCACGAGCGACGATCCGGCCGGCACGATCATCGATTCCACCGCCGACGTGTCGGGCGCCCCAGGAGCCACATACGATTCGACGACGCACAAGTTGAGCTTTGCGCCGTCGTGGCGCTTTCTCGATTCGCAACCTCCGACCGTCAAAGTGCCCATGACGTTCGGCAGACAAACACTCGATGTCGTCTTTCAGGTGAGCGAGGCCACGTCGTTCAAGCAAGAGCTCGAGCCGCTCTTCTTGCTGCCGCTCGGAACCACGGGAGGCGTTCATCCCGATTGGGAGAGTGCCGAAGCGCACAACTGCTTGTCGTGCCACGACAGCGCGAGCGCTCAGGCCGGAATGGATTTTCATCCTGGCCTCGTCTACGGCCAGCTCGTGGGTCACGCTCTTGCGACGACCAACAACGCTGCGTGCCAATCGGAGCCGGGCACCGTCAAACGCGTCGTGGCCAATGATCTCGCCAACAGTCTGTGGTTCATGAAGATCTCGGGGACCGACGGAAAGGGCAATCCGGGCGTCCCGTGTGGGCTTCAAGAAGCGAACACCGAGCCGTGGAATTGGTTCACGGTCACCGACCAAAGCGCGTGGGACGCATGCGGCAACGTCAACGGCTGTCGTCAAGCGCTCGACTGCGGCGCATCGGACGTCACGTGCAAGCTAGGGGCGCGACTCGTTCGGAAGGCAAGCGTGTGGATCCTCGCGGGTGCGCCGAACAACTGATGTGCCGGTGACGTCGCCCGTGTCGACGCGCTCGACGCAAAGACGGCGCGCGCGACATACGCGGATCTCGAAGCGCTCCCACCGAACCAGGTTGGCGAGATTCTGTTCGGCGTGCTTCATGCGCATCCGCGCCCTGCTCTGCCGCATGCACACGTCGCGTCGGCCGTAGGCGGCGAGATTTTCGGTCCGTTCCATCGTGGTCGCGGCGGGCCAGGTGGGTGGATCATTCTCGATGAGCCCGCCTTGGCTCCGAGCCGGATGTCATCGTGCCGGACCTTGCCGGATGGCGCCGAACGCGTTTGCCTCATACGCCGGATGCAGCATTCACGACGTTGCCGCCGGACTCGGTGTGCGAGGTCATTTCGGCGTCGACGGAAGCCATCGACCGAAGCACCCGCAACACTCAAGGCGGCGGAATGCAGATCTCTTGGCGCCAAAGCCCGCCATTGCAAGAGAGGAGCGACCCATCGCAGCAGCTCCCGTAGCTGCACTGCTGTCCTTCGGTCGAGCATGCGGAGCCGATGTCGGGGCGTGGATATGGACAGCCTTGCGTCGCCGGAACGTGACATTGCCAGGTCGGCCCGGAGCCACAGCACGGCCCGCCGCATTGGTTGGCGCATTCGCAGTGCCTGTCGGAGTAGTCACAGCGAACCGAGGAGGACGTGCACGTCATCCCGGCATCTGGATCGGCCGGGCAACCGCCGGCGTCGACGCATGTTGCCGTTGCGCCACCGCTCCACGTCCCGCCGTCGGTGCACGTGTAGACGGGATCGCACGCGACGTACCAACTCGACCCATACTCGCATTCGAGACCGATGCTGGCACAGCTCGCATCCACGATGGGCGCGCTCGTTGGGCACGGACCCTTTGCGAGCGCGTCGTACGTAACATCGGCCGAGACATCACCGAACGTCGCGCCATCCGACGGTCCGCCGTCGGTGGTGGTTGCGTCCGGTCCGCCGTCGATGCCGGGCTGCTCTTGCCCGCCACACGACAGCGCAAACGCACCGATGGCTGCGAGCGCACGTTTCATTGCAGATGAACAGCTTATCACTGTGCGCGGATAGATCGCCGCGCATTCGCGAACTCGCTTGTCGAGCGGTTGGGCGCTCAGTGCAGAGCGTCTTTTTTTTTCGTGGACGCGAAACTTCGGTTAGCGTCTCACGTGGAGGAGGGTGTGATGGCCAAATTCTATCGGGTCTTGGGATCGGTGTGTGTGATCGGCGGGATGGTTCTCTCGTTGGGCGTGCGTGTCGCGCCAGTCGTTGCCGCGGGTGTGCTTCTTCCGGGTTGCGGCGCGGACTGTGAGGTTCGCGAATGCAACGCGCTCGTGAGCGGTTCGTCCAGCCTGACAACGAATGGAGGCACGTACAACCACTGCATTACGTGTTTCAGCGACGGCACGTGCGAAACGCAGCTGCAAGACAACACCGGCACGCAGTTCTTCGACTGCACCGACGGCCAAGGCACCGATTGCACCAGCGCCGTCGTCGACGCCGAATTTTCGTACTGCGACGTTCAGTGACCTTGCGCTCGGGTTGGACGAAACACCTTCGATATGCGAGGACATGCTCCTCTTCCTTTGGAGGTCGTCGTGAAAAAAGCGTTGGTCTTCGTGCTCGTCGCAGCGTGCGGTGGGGCGGTGAGTCAGAATGATGCGGGCAACGGGGACGCCGCGAGCGGCAAGGACGCCTCCGTGCTCGACGGCGGCGGAACTTTTCCGGACGCGAGCACCTTCTGCACGGGCAGCGTGCCGAGGCTGATGATCAACGGCTCGGAAGTCGACGTCCTCGACATGAGCGGCAAAGTCGTCGCGCTCGATTGCTGCGACGGGTGTGACTCTCATCCTGATCACGCCGCGCTTCGAATCCGCAGGGGTGGCGCGCGTAGTGTGATGTCCATCGCATGATTCCACCTATCGCTGAGTGCGAGCGCGCGCAGATGCACGATGTGCTCGCCGGTGTTG
>JBBSFE010000114.1:0-22299 GCA_038239005.1 Polyangiales bacterium | reverse complement strand
CACAACACCGGCGAGCACATCGTGCATCTGCGCGCGCTCGCACTCAGCGATAGGTGGAATCATGCGATGGACATCACACTACGCGCGCCACCCCTGCGGATTCGAAGCGCGGCGTGATCAGGATGAGAGTCACACCCGGTCCATCTCCACACTGGATGCTTCGGGTGAGCCCGAAACTGGACCCCGACCCTATTGTGACCTTCACGACGGGCCAGTCGCGACGTGTCCCTCAGATCGACTAGCGCTCTATTGCAATGTTGATGCAGGCTTTACTTGCGTGTACGACGAGGCTCACAACGGCCTTTGGGGATGCTGCATCCCCGAACTGTGTTTTTACGGCATCGGCAATTATCCTGACTGCATTCCGCCGTTCAAATAGCAAGCTATATTCTCGATTGGGGCTAAACGGCGCCGAGCAAAACGCCGCGGTCGCCGAGGTCGGCGAGAAGACGCGCGACCGATGCGAGGGTGTCGTCGTTCATCGGGATGTTCGTTTCCGAGCAGCCTTCGGCGATGGCGTCTTTCAACGGAAGTGCGGCGCGCTCCAAGATCGCCGCGGCCAGCGGGCTGAGCTCGAGCGTGCGAAGAAGGTGCTCGTGGTCGCGATAGTAGAGGAGCGTGGTCGCGCGCGGCGGTGGCGGAAGCGGCTCGTGAACGGCGTACGCGTAGTGCTCCATGCGCACGAGCGACGACAAAAGGAGCGGCCGATCGATGGCGACATCGACAGCGCGCGGCTCCGCGAGACGAGGCGCGGTCGACACACCGAAGCAGGTGAGCTCGTGGCGCGCGAGATCGACGACCCACGCGGCCGCTCCCGTTTCGCGCCAATACGGCGTTGCCCACACGACGAACTCGCGCGGCACGTCTCGGAGGTAGTGCGTGCGCGGGCCGTGCTCCTCGAGAAAGCGCGCGAAGCTGTCGTCGAATGCCGGGCCCATGTGCTCGCGTGTTCGCGCGAGAAGCTTGTGCACGACCTCGGAGAGCGTGTTCCGAACGAGCTGCCGATAGATCGCGATGCGCGGTGGAAGCCCGGCGAGGTTCGGCTCCTCGGAGAGAACGGCGTCTCGAATCGCGCGCTGCGTCTCGTCGTCTTCCATCAGTGAATCGCCGGGATGGTTTTGCAGCATCGGAAACCAAGGTGATAGTTCACGTGCCACGCGCCGGTCATGGGCTCGATGTGCCAGCGCGGATCGTAGTTGCACTGATCGGGGTATGTCTCGCGACCCGTGGGCAATTGAGGCTCGTCGGGCCGGCGCGCGACCTCGGCATAGAAGAAGGCGCTGCCTTTGAGCTGACTCACGATGGTGCCGTCTTTGTCTTTGCGGGTCATGATTTCGGCGACGTTGCCGTGCATGTCATAGACGCCGAAGCGCGAATGGCACTTCGGAAACGAGCCCGCGGGCTCCGTGTCGGTGTCGCATGTAGCCCAGGTTTTTTCGGCCGTTTGCGGGTTGCACTTGTTCTCGCGCTTCTTGTTCGTGTTGCAGATGTCGAGGTCGAGATCGTTTCCGTAGGCGTAGAGCGAGTCGGCGCCGCCGGCGGGGTCGGCGCGGCACGCGAGGCTCCATTCGTCTTCCGTGCAGAGGCGTTTGCCTTGGATGGTGCATGCGGTCTGGGCGTGCGTGGGCGCGGCCCAGACGAAAGGGAGCTCGCAAGGTTTGTTCGGGAACTCGAACTGATCGATGCAGTATGCAGCAGTTTTGCTGTCTCCGTGTCTGTACACGGGGACCATGTTTGGCGCGGCGCATCGCGTTCGTTGCTCTTCGGTTTGCGACGTCGCGTGCTCGAGCCCGGCGAGGCATGCTCGCTGACCACGCGAGTGATGCGCGATCGCTTTGTTGCCTTGATTCATGCGCGTCACTGCAGGGCCGACGTTGAGGTTCAAGAAAATGTCGGGGCGCACGAGCCGGTATTCGGCTTCGGTGAACGGGCGCACGTCGACGAGCGCGATCAACTCGGCGCGCTCTTCTTTGTGGATCGCCATGGGATCATCGAACGGCTCGGCGGCATCGACGTCGGTTGCCGCATCGCACTCTCGGTCGAGTGCGGCGTCGAGCTCGAGTGTGGCGTCGAGTGTTGCGTCTAGCAGAGACTGCGTCGCGACCGTTCGGTCCTCTGGCGGCCGCTGCGCGCCGGAACAACCGACGAGCGCAACCGCGGCAAGGACGTGTTTCATGGTCTAGGGGCTCGTCGAGAAACGGTGATGCGCCGTCTGTCCTTCAACGACCGAGACGGTGACGATCTTCGCGATGCCCGACGAGTTCTCGCAGCGAACGGAGTGTGGGCCAGGTGAGAGATCGCTCAAGAATTGTGGCGTCGTCCCGCGCGATTTGCCATCGACCGAGATCGTGCACGCTTGAGGTGTTGCTTCGACGTTGAGCTTGCCGACGTGAAGCTTGCCGGATTGCGTCATCGGAATCGCGTCGACGCTGACGACGGGAACCTCCGACGAGCTCGATGCAGTCGCTGAAGGCAGCTCGATCACTGGAGGAGCTGCCGTGGCCGTTTGTGTTGCGGCGACGTCCTGAGAGCGGTGACGCTTCGCGATGAGAAAACCCACAGCAACGACGATCACGAACGACGCAAGGACGGCGCCGACGATCGCGAACAAAATCACCGGCGGCTTCGAGGCGGGTCGATAACCCGGAAGCGAGCCCGCCCAAGGCGCAGCCGACCCCGAGCCCGGCACTTGCTCGCCGCGTTGATCGGATGAAGGCGGCGGCGGACGATCGCTCGGCCGAATGATGGCCGGCATCGCGGCAGTGTTTTCCGGATCGGGCGGTGGCTCGCCGGGGCGCCGTACGGGAACGGGCAGCCGCATCGGCGACGCCGCTTTCATCTCCGCGATGATCGGCGTGAGGCGCTCGATGATGTGCTCGAACGATTCGGCGCGTTGGTTCTTGTCGGTGACGAGACAATTGCGGACGAGCGCTCGAAGCGACTCTGGCAAATGCGCGGCGTAGTGATCGACGTTCTTTGGCTGCGTCGTGGCGATCGTCACGATGAGCGCATTGAAGTTGGGCGCGTCGTAGCAGCGAAAACCGCAGAGCGCTTCGAAGAGGATCGCGCCGAACGCGAACAGGTCGGTGCGGTGATCGAGGTCGGCCAAGCCCATGGCTTGCTCGGGGCTCATGTAGAGCGGCGAGCCGAGCACGGTGCCTGCGATGGTGAGGGAGTTGTCGCGGTCGCCCTCGAGCAAGAACTTGCTGACGCCGAAGTCGAGCACTTTGGGGACGGCGACGCCTTCGCGGTCCTTGTGGATCATGATGTTCGATGGCTTCAAGTCGCGGTGAATGACGCCCGCGCGGTGAGCCGCGGCGAGAGCGCGTGCAACGTCGAGCATGACCGAGAGAAAGTCGTGCACGAGCATCGGTGGCTTTTGTTTGCGTATGACGTGCTCGAGCGAGTCACCGTGCAAAAGCTCCATCACGAGGAAGAGCGAGCCGTCTTCGGCTTGGCCGACGTCGATCACTTCGATCACGTTGGCGTGCTGCACGCGCCCGGAGACTTTTGCCTCCATCATGAAGCGTTGCGCGGCCTCGGGCGTTTGCGCGAACGTCGGGAGCAGGAACTTCACCGCGAATTGGCGGTCGGTGAACGTATTGGTCGCACACCACACCGTCGCCATGCCGCCCTGGCCGAGTAGCGAGTTGAGCCGGTATTTTCCGGCGATGACTTGCCCTTCGGTGAGACTCACGTGATCTGTAAACCGCCGTCGACGACGATGACCTCGCCGGTTGTGAAGCTTGCGGCGTCGCTTGCGAGATAGAGCGCGGCGCCGGCGATCTCTTCGGGTTGTGCGACGCGATTGAGCGCGGTGCGCGAATTGATTTCGTTCATGAGGACGTCGTTGCCGACGATGGCAGCGGCAAGCTTCGTATCGACCATGCCGGGCGAGATCGCGTTGACGCGAATCTTCGATGGGCCGAGCTCGAGCGCGAAGGTTTTCGTCATCGAGATGACGGCCGCTTTCGTCATGCCGTAGACGCCTTGGAGCGGCGCGGCCATCATGCCGACGATGCTCGCGATGTTGACGATGGCGCCGGGCGACTCACGACCGCGAAGATGACGCGCGACTTCGCGCGACATCCAGAAGTAGCCCTTGAGGTTGACCTCGAATGTCTTGTCCCAGGCGGGCATCTCGACGTCGATCATCGGACCGAAGTACGGGTTCGTGCCCGCGTTGTTGACGAGGATGTCGACTTTGCCGAATTTCGCGACGGCTTTGGCGACGAGCGCTTTGCAGTCGTCCTCTTTGCCGGTGTGCGCGGCGACCGGAAGCGTGCATCCTGCACGTAGTTTTTCGAGCTTGTCGGCGGTCGCGCGGATGCCGTCTTCTTTGCGAGAAGCGATGACGACGGATGCGCCCTGCTCGACGAACGTGGTCGCAATGGCTTGCCCGATCCCACGGCTAGCCCCCGTGATGATTGCGACTTTGCCGGTGAGTGAGAGAGAGACCGACATAGGAGCCGGTTTCTATCACATAAGTCGCTCGATTTGTTCCTCGAACCAGCGGCCGACGGTTTTCGGAAAGGGCCACATCCAGCCGTAATCCGCGGAGACGAAACGCCGCACGATTCCGGGCTTCAGCGCGCGTGCGCGCTCCATGCCGAGGAGCTCGGCGGTGGCGGCGATGGTTTCTTCATACGCCTCCCACTCGATGCGCGCGCGACCGTAGGCGAGAAAGAGAGGGCAGATCGGGACGAGGTAAACGAACGCCATCACGACGTCGCCCATACGCTGGCGCTGGCGCAAGTGGACGCGCTCGTGGCGAAGGAGGATGACGCGGTCGACGTCGCTCATCGCATCCCACGCGTCGGGCACCCACAGCGTTCCGAAGAGGACCGTGTGGTACTGCGTCGCGTATGTCTTCATGCGATCGAGCGTGATGATGCGGATCGCAACGTGGATGGCGCGTTGGAAGTCGCTGTCGCGTTTGTAGCGAATCGAGAACGTTGGAAACTCGCCGCGCATCTCCGCGAGGAACTCGTCGCACGTCATGACGGGAGCTCGTCGATGTCGGGCTCGTCGAAGCGGCGCCGACCGCGCTTCATCCAACCGCGTGCGCCGTGGACGAAACCGGCTTCGGAGAGAGCGCGACCGAGCGGGCTCTCGCTTGCGGGTCGGCGGTCGATCGTTTCGACGAGGAGCGCGCGGCGCAACGAGCCTGGTGCGTCGACGAGTGACGCGAGACATCGCGCGAGGTGTGCCGCGGCACGCGCGCTATCGCGTTCGTCGGATGGAAGGAACGTGAGGATCGCCGATTCGCCGCGCGCAACCCACGCGAGGAGCGCGCCGCCGTGGATCATGACGTGTGCGCCCGCGGAGCGACTCGGGCGCGCGTCTTCGGCGCCGGCTGGCCACGGAAGGAGAGCGCCATACGCGTTGGCGGGATCGGTCGCGGCGAGCCAGCGAGCGGGCTCCGATTCGGATTCAGCGCTCTCTTGGCGTTCGATGCGCAAGCGATCGGCGGCTTCGGGCATCGCGAACTGGGCACCGCCCGCGCCATCGACGAAGTACCCGCGACGCACGCGACCGGATTCTTCGAGGTGTTTGAGCACGTCGTAGACGGCGCTAAAGCCGGCTTCGACGCTCTCGGCGTGGGCGCTCTCGCGTACGACGACGCCGTAGCGATCGAGAAGCGAGCGCGCGAGAGCCGCGCGGTGCTCGGTGGGCGTCGGCAATTTCTCCCACCGTGTGGCGCGAAGCGAGAAACGACCGGAGCTTGGCGATGCGCGACGCGACGGACCACGGACGCCGACGAATGCTCTAAGTGGCTCGAGCGTGTCGTTGGTGACTTCGCCGCACCAGATCATGTCCCACAAGGCTTCATGCGCTTCGGGGCCATACACCTGAACGATGCGTACCAAGTCGTTGAAGAAGAGCGCGCCTCGTTGTTGGAAGGTTTCGCGGAGCCGTGCTGCAAGCGCACCTTCGGCGATGCGTAGTGGAGGCGACAAGAGCGCTTCGTGGTCCGCGAGGTAGAGCGCGATGCGTCCGTCGCTCGTGCCGACGCTTTCGACGCCGCTCCACACGACGAGGCCCGCGCTGACGAGCTCGTCGAGATCGCCTGGGCGATAATCCGGCACGCGCGCGCGAAGAATGTCGGTCTCCAGCGCCGACGCAAGGAGCGGACAACCTTCGAGCTGCGCAACGGTGGCGAGCAGTGCGTCGGGATTGCGGCGGCTCTCCCCGATGCCCTGCCACGCGAGCAAGAATCGCTGGTACGTCGCGGGGTCGACAGGCTCGACTTCTTTGCGAAGCGCAGCGAGCGCTTTTCTGCGGAGCGAGCCAAGGACTTCCTTGTCGCAGTGCTCGAGACCGCCAGCGCCCGTCGGAAGAAACGCACCGACGACGACGCGACCACGACGAACGAGCGCTTCGAGCGCACCGAGCGCGCGCACCTCGGTGATGCCAAGGCGGCGGGCGACGTCGTGCATCACGAATGGAACGTGCGTGCGCGCGTAACGAGCGACGAGCGACACGAGGGCATCGCTTTGGTGCGCGAGAAGCGAATCGGGAAGGCCCATCGGAAGCGCGACACCGAGCGCATCGCGATAGCGTGCGGCGTCGACGTCTGCGACGAAGCGAACGTCGCCCGTGCCCACGCGAATGCGAACGATGCGGCGATCGCGCTCGAGCTCCTCGATCCATGCGTCGGGATTCGCCGGGCAGCGGAGGGCAATTTCGTCGCGCGAGAGATCGCCGATGGCGTGGAGCAAATCAGCAAGCGCGTCGGCGCTCGTGATGGGGACATCGAGTCGTTGCAACCAGCGCTCGTGCGATGCGAGAAGCTCTTCGTCGAACAGCTGGCGAAGCTCGGACTCTCCGAGGATCTCGCGAAGCTGGGCGTGGTCGATGGAGAGTGCGTGGGCGCGGCGCTCGGCGAGCGGGGCATCGCCGTCGTAGATGAAGTTGGCGACGAACGAAAAGAGGAGCGACGCCGCAAAGGGCGTGGGCGAGGTGCTCTCGATGTGGATGGCGCGAATGCGACGCGTCTCCACTTTGTGAAGGAGGTCCCGGAGTGCGGGAAGGTCGAATACGTCGCGCAGACATTCGCGATACGTCTCGAGCACGATCGGAAACGACGGATAGCGCGACGCGACGGCGAGCAAATCCGAGGCACGTTTGCGCTGCGCCCAAAGAGGTGTCCGTTTGCCGGGGAAACGCCGCGGAAGGAGAAGTGCGCGGCCGGCCGCTTCACGGAATCGTGCGGCAAACAGCGACGACTGCGAGAGACTTTCCGTGACGAGTGCCTCGACCTCGTCGGAGCGTGGAAAGAAAATGTCGAGCGGTGGGTCGCTCGTGGTGGCGGTAATGCGGAAGGCGATGCCGTCGTCGGACCACACGACGTCCGGATCGCCGGGGATCGCGGCGCGAAGCTTTGCGAGGATCGCCATCGCCCAAGGTGCGTGCACGCGCGATCCGAAGGGCGTGAGCACGCACACACGGAGATCGCCGATGTCGTCGATGAAGCGTTCGACGACGATGGCGTCGTCGGTCGGAACGGCGCCATCTTTCAGCTGATCGGCGATGTACGACACGAGGTTTTTCGCGGCGCTCGTGTCGAGCTTGTGTTCCTTCTCGAGAAAGCGCGCAGCTTCGGCTGGCTTCGATGTTGCGATGCGTTTCGTGAGCGCGCCGACGCGCGCGCCGAATGCGGGTGTGCGGCCTGCGCGATCACCGTGCCAGAAGGGCATCTTGCCGGGCTCGCCTGCCGCTGGTGTGACGAGCACGCGATCGCTCGTGATGGTTTCGGCGCGCCACGAGCTCGCACCGAGCAAAAACACTTCGCCCTCGCGAAGCTCGAAGACCATCTCTTCGTCGAGCTCACCGACGCGGCGCCCGGATTTCTCCGCGCCGCTCGCGAGAAAGACTCCATAGAGACCGCGATCGGGAATGGTGCCGCCGTTGACGATGGCGAGGCGTTTGCTGCTCGCACGCGCACGAAGTGTATTTTTGAGGCGATCCCACACGAGGCGCGGGCGAAGCTCGGCGAACTCGTCCGATGGGTAGCGGCCCGAGAGCATGTCGAGGACGCCCTCGAACGCGGTGCGCGGCAAATCACAGTACGGCGCGGCGCGGCGAACGAGATCGTAAACGTCCTCGAGCGCGACGGCGTCTTTCTCGACCGCGACGATGGCGACGATTTGCTGCGCGATGACGTCGAGCGGATTTTTCAGCACGAACGTCTCTTCGATCGCGCCTTCGTTCATTCCCGCAGAGGCGGCGGCGCAAGCGAGCAAATCAGCGCGGTGCTTTGGCATGAGCACGCCACGCGGTACGCCACCGACTTGGTGGCTCGCGCGACCGACGCGCTGAATGCCCGACGCAATCGACGGTGGCGCTTCCACTTGAATGACGAGATCGACCGCGCCCATGTCGATGCCTAGCTCGAGCGACGACGTCGCGACGATCGCGGGCAGATCGCCACGCTTCAGGCGGTCCTCGATCATTGCACGCTTCTCACGCGCGACCGAGCCGTGATGCGCGAGCGCGATCTCCTCGCCGGCGAGATCGTTCAGCGCGGTCGCGAGGCGCTCGGCGAGCCGGCGACTGTTCACGAAGATCATCGTCGAGCGATGCGCGCGCACGAGCTCCACGATGCGCGGATGGAGGTGCGGCCAAATCGAGTGACGCGCGGCCGCTCCTGCAGCCGAGCCTTCGTGCGTCTCTTCTTCTTGGCCGATGCGGCTCATGTCGATGTCGGGTGTTTGCACGGAGAGCACGAGCTTCTTCGCTTCACCGACATCGACCACCGTGACGGCGCGCGGCTCGCCATCGACATACCCGCCGAGGAGGCGCGCCGTTTCCTTGAGCGGCTTCTGCGTCGCCGATAGTCCAATGCGCTGGAGCGGTTTCGCGTCTTTGCCGCGCAGAGCTTCGAGGCGTTCGAGCGACACGAAGAGATGCGCGCCGCGTTTCGTCTGAACGAGCTGGTGGATCTCGTCGATGATCACCGTATCGATCGACGTCAGAATCTTTCGCGCATCCGACGTGAGCAGGAGATAGAGCGACTCAGGCGTCGTGATCAGAATGTCCGGTGGATGCCGCACCATCCGCGCGCGCTCGGCCGCGGATGTGTCTCCGGTGCGAATGCCAACCGTGATCGCATCGGCGCCCTGAATGCCCACGAGCGGCGCGCGAAGGTTCCGCTCCACGTCGACGGCAAGCGCCTTGAGCGGCGAAACGTAAAGTACTCTCCCGCGATTCTCTCTCGCGAACGCGAGCCGATCGATCGCCGACAGAAACGCTGCGAGCGTTTTGCCCGATCCGGTTGGCGCGAGGATGAGCGTCGATTCACCGCGCGCGATCGGAGGCCATCCTTTCGTCTGCGCGCTCGTGGGCTCACCGAATGCGCCGCGAAAATACGCGCGCGTCGGCTCGGCGAACGTCGAGAGCGGATCCACCATGAACCGCGAATCGTAGCTCGTTTCAGGCGCCGAGTCGGTCGCCTTCGCGGATGCCGCGGCCGAGGAACCACTCGGCGCCCGTGACCGGCTTCTTGCCCTCGCGCTGCACTCGATCGATGGCGATCACACCTCTACCGCATGCGACGATCACGCGCGTTTTGTCGGCAAGGATGACCTCGCCCGGCGCGCGCGTCGTTTCTCCCGCGACTTTTTTCGTGCGATGAATGATGACGCGCTCGGTAGAGGCGCGCGAAAACGCCATCGGCCACGGGTTCATCCCGCGAACGTGATCGTGAACGCGCTCGGCGGGCTGCGACCAATCGATGAGGCCCATTTCTTTTCCGAGAATGGGCGCCGTCGTTGCGAGCGAATGATCTTGCGGGCGTGGCTCGAGCTCGCCGCGAAAGAAACGCGGAAGACCTGTGCGTATTTCGCCCGCGCCGAGCTTCGACATGCGCTGCGAAAGCTCACCAGACGTTTCATCTTCGCCAATCGGCGTCGTCGTGATCTCGAGCATGTCGCCGGTGTCCATCCCGGCGTCCATCTTCATCAGCGTGATGCCCGTTTCGGTTTCGCCGCGAACGATCGCCCAGGTGATGGGCGCGGCGCCGCGATACTTCGGCAAGATCGACGCATGCACGTTCACGCATCCGAGGCGCGGACCATCGAGGACGTCTTGCGGAAGGATGCGGCCATACGCAATCACGAGCGCGACGTCCGCGTTTTGCTCGCGCACCCACGCCGCGAATTCTCCGGTGCGCAACTTCACCGGCTGCACCACTGGCAAACCGAGCTCGGTCGCGCGCACCTTCACGGGCGGCGCCATGACCTTCATCCCGCGCCCCACGGGTTTGTCGGGCTGACACACGACACCGACGACGTTCGTTATTTCGGCGAGAGCTTCGAGCGCTGGAACCGAAAAATCTGGAGTCCCGAAGAATATTGTCCTCACGGCGCTAAGGCGGCGCGCGCCGCTACTCCATGCACTTCTTCCACGCGCTCATCGTGGTCGAAGCCATCGCGCACTTGTGCTGCTTCTTCGTCGAGCTCTTGCTGCACTCGGTGAGCATCTGTCCGAAAATCGGGTGCTGCGCGAGATCGCCCTGCGAGGGAGGAGGGATGTGGTTCTCTTTCGTCATCAGCGTTGCGAGCTTCATGATGACGTCGGTGCACTCTCTCTGCGTGAGCCCACCCGGCCGCTGCACGAACGACGCGTTCGTCGCTGTCGCCGCGCCGGCGTCTTGCGGCCCATCGAGCGATTGCGGACCCACGCCCGGCGGCGCACTACCGTCCGGATAGGCGACTGCAGTCGTGGCGCCGGCTTCGACCTCGTCGGGCGGAAGATCGGATGTGCGACCGCCACCGCTCTGATCGATCGGGACTTCTTGAACCGGCGTGTGCTGCGTTGAGCCACCACACGCGAGGCTTGCGGAGAGCGTAACGACGACTGCGAACAAGACCACGCGTTTCATGTCGCGTCGCAGACTAGCCAAAAAACGTCACGGGTTGAAGCATGCTTCCCAATCATTGGCCGATGGCGCCTTCATCGCACACGCGTGCTCGGCGTGCGAAACCTCGGTCTTGCAGCGCGACTCGGCGCTGACGTAGGCGAGCGAAGCCCGACGCGCTGCGATGCGCTCCGTCCGAACGCCCATCCGCGGCTCACCCGTCATGCCCATGAGCGCCGGGTCGTCGTCCTCGGTCATGTCGAGGTAACGGTCGAGCATGGCGTCGCAATCGGCGGGAGTGGGGTGCCTCGCGCACGCCGACACCGACAAAACGAGCAGCGCGAGCACACGGGTCATTGGGCGTATGATACCGATCTCCACATGCGCGCTCTCAACTTCAACGCGGGTCCCGCCACGCTCCCCATTTCGGCGCTGGAGCTGGCGCGCGACGAGCTCGTCGATTTCGCAGGCACGGGGATGTCGATCCTCGAGCACTCGCATCGCGGCAAGGACTACGACGCCGTCCACACCGAAGCGAAATCGCTCGTGCGGGAGCTCCTCGGCGTGCCGGACTCACATCACATTCTCTTCGTTCAAGGCGGCGCCTCGCAGCTCTTTGCTCAAGTGCCGATGAACTTCGCCCAAGAGGGCAAGAAGGCGAGCTACGTCGTCACCGGCGCGTGGAGCGAGAAGGCCGTTGCGGAAGCGAAAGTCACGGGCGCCATGCTCCGCCATCAAGTCGAGGTCGCAGCGACGACCGGCACCGGCGACGGCAAAGAAAAACAATACACGCGCGTCCCCACGGACGACGAAATTCGCGTGGATCCGGGCGCGTCATACTTGCATTATACAAGCAACGAGACGATCCACGGCGTCGAGTTCCACCGCATCCCACGCGTTCCCTCGGGCATCCCACTCGTGTGCGATGCGTCGAGCGACTTCATGTGGCGGAAGACGGACACTTCGAAGTTCTCGCTCGTCTATGCCGGCGCACAAAAGAACGTCGGTCCGAGCGGCATCGTCGTGTTGCTCGCGCACAAAGATTTGGTGGAGTCAGGGCGGAAGGACATCCCCAAGATTTTCCAGCTCCGCACGGTCGCCGAGAACGACTCGCTCTACAACACGCCGCCCACGTTCGCGATTTATCTGATTCGCAACGTCATGCGGTGGCTCAAAGGTGAAGGCGGGCTCGAGGAAATCGAGAAGCGAAATCTCGAAAAAGCCAAAGTGCTCTACGACGCCCTCGACGCCGCGCCGGCGTTCTATACGCTTCCCGTCGACCGCGAGAGCCGCAGCGTGATGAACATCGTCTTTCGTCTACCAAGCGAAGCGCTCGACGAGAAATTCATGGCCGAGGCCAAGAAGCGAAAGATGGTCGGCCTCAAAGGTCATCGCTCCGTTGGCGGGATGCGCGCGTCCCTCTACAACGCGGTGCCGCTCGGCTGGGTGCGCGAGCTCGCCGTGCTCGTCACCGAGTTCGCCAAACAGAACGGCTAGGCCTAAGGCTACTTCCCGAGGGCGATTCCAGCGCCGAGAGCCGCTGCGTAGTTGAACGCGCAAATGCCGGAGTCCTCGAAGCATTGGATGCCGAGCTCGGCGGGGCGCGCGAAAGCGTAGACGCCTTTCGTGAAGAAGAGCTTCACATCGAGGCCGCCCGTCGCTGCGATGCCAGCATGGAGGCCATCGAAGATGTACCCGATGCCGACCATCGCGTATGGGTCGACGTTGATCTCGAACGTGCCGACCTTGAACGCGAGATCGTAGCCGAGGCGCACCATCGAGGTGCCGCCCGCGTGGCCGCCGAGAACGTTGGACGCCGTCGCGATGAAAGCTTGGCGCACGCCGAGCACGAAGCCATCGTGGCGGCCGGAGAAATGATAGCCGAGCTCGAGCGCCGGCCAGAAGCCCGTCCACGAATAGCTCGTGGCGAGGCCGGCGAACAAATCGATGTGCGGAAAATCCCAATAGCTGACGCCGACCGAGCCCTGAATGTAGAACGGCCCTTGCTCGGAATCCTCCGCGTGCGCAACAGCGGGCAAGAACGACAACGCCGCGGCAACCGCGAGCGTCGTGCGTTTCACGACGGCTTCTTGAGCTTGTCGAGGCCGGTCTCGAGCGCCGTTGCGAGAGCCGCTTCGAGCGCGCCGCCGCGAGACCATCGGTCGGCCTTGATGAGCGTCGTGCCCGCGGTTTTGGCGAGCTTCGAGCGGCGGCCGCGCGAGAGCGTCGCGAAACGCGCTTGGGTGTCGGAGGGGATGAGGCGTTTGCTGGGGGCTTGATATCCACGCATGAGGACGGCGGGTATATCACAGCCCGGCGGGCAAGTAGCTCAGCTTGCAATCGCCATCGGTTCGGAAGGAAACCCGGTTCGTGCTCGTGCGCGCATCGATCTCGATTTCGCCTTTGAGCCACACGCGGCCCTGAACGGCACGGTCGAGGCCGAGCAAACCTGCGAGCGTTGCCACGCCTTTGCCAAGATCGCCATAGTTGGCCGCTTGGGCTTTCACCGCGTCGATGCACGCCATGACGCCGGAGCTGTATCGAAGGCTCGCGCGAACCCCGGTCGCGGGATCGAGCGCGAACGTTCCGTCGAGCGCTCCCGTGAAGGGCCCGGCACGCAGGGTCGCGCCCGAGAGCTTGAGAGACGTTTTGGGATCGCCCGAATAATGCGCGTCGAGTGCGAACGACGTGCGCATCGTCGATGGACCCACGAAGACATCGCTGCCGGTGAGCACGACGGTTCCTTGTGCGTGATCCGGATCTTTTTCTTGGTGGTGAACGTGAACTTCGAGGTGGCTGGTGTCGTCTCCGTAGAGCGCGAGCACTTCGGGCGGCATGCCGAGGTCTTTGACGACGAAGGGTGGCGTGTCGATGTCGAGTGAACGCGCGCCGGCTTCCGTGACGTCGATCTTCACGGTCGCCTTCGCGGGGAGGGTGACAGTCGCACGCGTGCCGATCTCGTCGGCGTCGGCGGTGAGCGACCATGGCGCGAGAGCGTTGTTGAGCTTCGACGTATCGAACATTCGAAGGTCACCGACCGTGACGTGCCAATCTTCGCCGAGCGCACGATTCGGTTTTCGCGTGACGTCGGCCGCGACATGCACCGCGGCAATCGCGACGAACGGAGCCGCGACCGGGTGCTTCCACTGCAGCGACGAATCGACGAGCGTGACGTGCGTAATCGACGCAGGCGCAGCTGTTCCTTTGTTGCGCGACGCGAGCGCGGCCGCGACGTCGCTTGCGTCGCCGTCGACATCGAGCGTCATCCCCGTGACGGTGATGGCCGTGGGCGTGAACCATTCGAGGTCGACATCGACGCTCGCAGCGGCCGCCGTGACTTTCGGCGCGCCCTTCGCATCGTTGCGGATGAGGGGCGAGGCCTTCACGCCCTTGAGGCGTGCACGAGAGAAGCCGAACGTGAAATCGTCGATGGTGAGCGCGACGCCGTGAGCCGCTGCGGTCGCGATGATGCGCCCCTTCACCCACCGCGGCACGAGCACGACCGTGACAGCCGCAACGATCGTCAGGAGAAGCCCGACGACCAGGACGATGCGCGCGACTTTCTTCATCGCGCGTATAGTACAGCGCCATGACGGCTGTGCGCTCGACAGCGACCATCGATCTCGCCTCAGCCGCGAAAGACCTCTGGCCGCTGCTCGTCGACACCGATCGCATGAACCGGCTCATCGGCATGGAGCCCGTGAGGTACCGGCCCGTCGACGAGGGCAAGCACGAAGCCGCGCGATTTTTGGCAGAGACACGCATGAGCGGGTTCGCCGTCGTCTACGAAGAGTTTCCGTTCGAGTGGGAGTACCCGAAAAAATTCGGCGTGCACCGGAAGTTCATTCGAGGGCCGCTCGCGTGGCTTCGCATGAGCTGGACGCTCACGCCCATCGAAGGGTCGAAAGGCACGCGCCTCGATGTCGTGTTCGAAGCGGAGACGAAGAGTGCGCTCCTCAGGCCCATCGCGTGGATTGGCGGACGCCGCGCCGTCGCGGGGATGGTCCAGCTTGCGCGCGAGGTCGACAAACACGTTCACGATCGCGCGCCGAGTCCATTCTTGGAGCCGGTCGCACCGAGCGACTCGGTCGAGCTCGCTGCCGCGCTCGAGCGCCTCAAAGCACACGTGCGTCCCGAGCTCGCCGAACGCATCGCGCACTTCGTCGAGCGCAGTCCCGATGCAGACGCAATCCGCATTCGACCCTTCGAGATCGCCGACGAATGGAAGGAGCCGCGACGCGAAGTGCTCGCCGCGATGCTCCACGCGGTGCCCGCCGGGCTCGTCGAGCTGCGCTGGGCGATCGTGTGTCCGAGCTGTCGCACCGCCGCCGAGGAGATGACCGAGCTCTCCGAAATTGGAAAAGAAGGTCACTGCCAGATGTGCGACATCGCATTCGAGCTCGAGCTTGATCGCGCCGTCGAGGCGACTTTCCGCCCGCACGACAAGGTGCGGCGGGTGCCCGCGCAATTCTTCTGCATGGGCGGGCCCGCGCGTACGCCTCACGTGCTCACACAAATGATCGTCGCATCGGGTGCGTCGCTCGAGGTCGCAGCTCCCGCCGAAGAAGGTCGCTACAGAATTTTTTCGCGCGGCGGCGCGCGCGCATCGGTCGAGGTCTCGGCCGACGGCGCCGAGAAAGCATCCGTGCGCATCGGCGAGGATGCCATCAAGCCCACCGACGTGCGCGTCAAACCGGGCGCGGCAATCACGCTACAAAACGACACCGGGGACGAGCGCCACGTGAAGATCGAACGCCTCGCATACGCGAGCGCCGCGGCGACGGCGCACGAGCTCTCGACGCTAGGTGAGTTTCGCGCGCTCTTCTCGACCGATCTCCTCAAGCGCGAGACGCCGCTCAAAGTCGCGCGATGCGCCATTTTATTTTCGGATCTCACGGGGTCGACGGCGCTCTACACCGAGGTCGGTGATGCGGCCGCGTTTCGCCTCGTCGATGATCACTTCGACGTATTGCGCGACGCCGTCGCCGCACACGACGGGACGATCGTCAAAACGATGGGCGACGCCGTCATGGCCGCCTTCACGGACGAACGAACGTGCATCGCCGCCGCCATCGAATGCCTCACGGTCTTCGAGGCATTCCGAAAGAAAGCCAAAAACGGCGAACGCACCAATCTCAAGCTCGGCGTTTACGGCGGCGCTTGTTACGTCGTCACCGCGAACGGCGCGCTCGACTACTTTGGCTCGACGGTCAATGTCGCGTCGCGCCTCCAGCATCTCGCCGAGGGCGGCGAAATCGTGCTGGAAAAGCGGGCCGCCGAGAGTTTCTTGAAGGACGCCCGACTGACCGTGAGCGATCCCACACAAGTTCGCGTCAAAGGCATCGAGCACGCGCTCGAAGTGGTGCATTTGCGCCTCCGCTGACTTAGAACACGCCCTTCATGCAGAAGCTGACGGTGATGCAGGCGTTTGCCGCGACGGTGAAGAAGCACGGCGACGCCATCGCCTTCAAGCAGAAGGACCAAACGACGACGTGGAACGCCTACGACGCGCGCGTGCGTAGCGTTGCGAAGGCGCTCATCGCCGCCAGTGTCGAGCCTCACGAGGGTGTTGCGATTGTCGGGTTCAACCGAGCCGAGTGGCTCTACGCGGACGTCGGCGCGATCTTCGCGGGCGCGATTCCGGCCGGCATCTACACGACGAGCAGCCCAGAGCAGATCGCGTACATCGTGAATCACGCCGACGCGCGCATCGTGTTCACGGATTCGATCGAGCAGACAAAAAAACTTCTCGAAGTGAAGGGCGCGATGCCGAAGCTCGAGAAGATCGTGCAGTGGTCGGAAGAGCCACCAACCGACGCCATGGTCAGCACGTTCGAAGCGTTCGTCGCGACCGGCGCCGACGTCGACGAGCGCGCGCTCGAGGCGCGCATGTCCGCGCAAAAACCGGACGACGCATGCACGCTCATCTACACGTCGGGCACGACGGGTACTCCGAAGGGCGTGCTTCTCTCGCACCAAAATCTCACATGGACGGCGAAGGCGAGTGAGCTGCTCGGTTTCGTCGAAGGCGACAACGGCGTCAGCTACTTGCCGCTCAGCCACATCGCCGAGCAGATGCTCACGATTCACGTGCCGATGTCGCTCGGGCTCGTGATCACGTTCGCCGAGAGCGTCGAAAAAATGCCGGAGGCGCTTCGCGAAGCTCGGCCCACGTATTTTCTCGGCGTTCCGCGCGTGTGGGAAAAGATGCAGGCGAAGATGCAAGCCGCCGGCGAGTCCGCGCCACCGCTGCGAAAGCGCATCGCCCGATGGGCGCGTCGCGTCGGCCTACGCGGCGGGTATGCCGATCAGCGCGGCGAGTCGCGCCCGATGATGTACGGCCTCGCGAGCAGCATCGTGTTCTCGAAAGTGCGCGAACGCATCGGTCTCGATCGATGTCGCTTCGCACTGACCGGCGCCGCGCCCATCTCGAAAGACACGCTCGAATTTTTCCTGAGCCTTGGCCTGCCGCTTTACGAAATCTACGGCATGAGCGAGTGCACGGGGCCCGCGACGCAATCGCTGCCGAACGCGTATCGCACCGGCGCCGTCGGCAAAGTGCTCGCGGGCGCCGAGCTCAAAATCGCAGAAGACGGCGAAGTGCTCGTGCGCGGCGAGCACGTCTTTCTCGGCTACTTGAAGGACGAAGCATCGACGAAAGAAGCCATCGACGCCGAAGGCTGGCTGCACACGGGCGACGTCGGCGAGCTCGACGCCGATGGTTACCTCCGCATCACCGATCGCAAAAAGGAGCTCTTGATCACGGCGGGCGGCGAGAACGTCGCGCCGCAGCTCGTCGAAGGCTTGCTCAAATCAATTCCGGTCGTCGCGCAGGCCGTGGTCGTTGGCGATCGTCAAAAATATCTCGCGGCGCTTCTGACCCTCGACCCCGAGCGTGTGGTCGCCGAAGCAAAACAGGCCGGGAGCCCCGCGACGGACGCCCACAGCGCATCCGAGTGCGCGACATTTCGCGCGCACGTCGAAAAACAAATCGACCGCGTCAACGAGCGCCTAGCGCGCGTCCAAACGGTCAAGCGCTTCACCATCCTCCCAGCCGAGCTCACGGTCGACGGCGGCGAGCTCACCCCCACGATGAAGCTCCGCCGCAAAATCATCAGCCAAAAATACGCGACCCAAATCGCGTCGATGTACTCCGACTAGAAACTTGAGTTAGGCCCAGGCCGTGCTCATGCGGCGCTTGAGTGCGGCGGCTTCGGAGGTCACGGCGAAGCGTGCGACGTCGCCCGCGTAGGGGTGCTCGAGAACTGCGGCGAGCGCTGCGCGGCCCGGTTGCTCGGTGGCTTTCAGGAGTGAGGCGTCGGCGCCACGAACGTCGTCGATGGTTGCGAGAAGGTCGCCCGTGAGAATGTATGCGGTGCGAAGCTCGCCGCGCGCGAGTGCCGCGACGAGGTGCGTGATCGGAAGCGGGCGACCTTGCGGCGCCGCGATGTGACCGGCGAGCTCTTCGAGGAGCTTGCGCTGGCGCCGCGCGATCGTCTTCGCCACGGGTCCTTCGTATTGTGTGATGAGTGGCTCAGTCGAGAGATCCAGGTCGCGAGCATAACCGGGCACCGCGTGGCGCGCGGCGGCGACGAGCAGCGCTTCGATGTGCGGGCCCGGAAGCTCCTCGAGCCACGGCACGCCAAACGCGATGCGAGCAAGCGCGCGACCCATAGCGGCGAGCTGGGCCATCTCGGGAAGATCAGCGAGCGTGGCAGGCACGACGACCCATGGCACGTCTTGTGTGAGCACGCGCGTGCGCGGCACGTTCGGCGTGATGACGAGCTCGACATCCGAGAGACCGAGCATGCGCATCAAACGATCGAGCAAGGCACGTGTGGGGTGCCCACTGCGCGAAGAGACGCGGTCACGCGACGAAATGCCGAGCTCGCCGACGTCGCTTCGCAGCATCTTCGCCTCGATGCCGTAGATCGCCGCGGCCACCTCGAGGAGCACGTGACGTCCTTCGGGCGGCAACAAGTGAGTCACGAGCGTGCTGCGATCGAGCGCGGGCTGATTCGCGTCGAGCGGGCGAGGGCGGCGCGCACGCAACCACGCGTGGCGTCCGTCGTCGAGATCGCCCGCGACCGCGCGAAGCTCGCTCACCGCGAGTGCTTCTTCGGAGCGACGCTCACCGTTCAAACTTTGCTCGAGCACGCCGAGCGCCGACGCCGGGTCAGCAAGCGAAAGGAGCGGCCGAGGATCGGGCGCGAGGAGCGCGAGCACCGTGCGCGCTGCGTCTTGGTGGGCCTGCGCTTTCAAAAACGCGGTGGCGAGCTCGAATCGCGTTTCGAATAGTGTCGGGTCGATGGTGACGGCTTGCTGCAAATGCGCAATGCCGTCGCGCACGCGCGCCAGTCGCTCGACCTCGATTTGCCCGAGCGTCGCGAACCAGGATGCGTCGACGCGACCGAGACGTTGACCGAGCGCAATGACTTGCTCGAGCGCGCGCGCGTATCCGGCGTCGTCGGTGACGCCTGCCGCTGTTTTGAAGCCTTGCGCGAGGCGCGTGAAGACCTTCGCATTGCTGGGAGCGTGAGCGACCGCGGCAACGAGTGCGCGCTCCGCACCGGACATGTCGCCGAGGCGACTGCGCATCGACGCGAGCTCTGCAAGCAAATCGCATTTTTGAACCGCGTCTTGCTCGACGTCAGCGAGCTGCTCGAGCAGCTGGGCCTGCTCGTGGCGTGTGTCGGCGCGATTCGTCGATGTGCCCTGCGCGAGGTGCCGCAAGAGTGCGCGAAGCGCGCGCGGATTGAGCGGCTCGATCGAAAGCGCCGTACGAAGCGCGCGTTCGGCGTCGGCGCGGCGGTCGAGGACGCGATCGTAAACGCTCGAGAGCGCAAAGAGCGCGGTGAGGCGCGGCCCGCTCTCGCGACTCCTTGATACGACGGCCTCGAGCGCGTCGACTGCTTCAGCCCACGCGCGCTGCGCGATGCAGAGCTCCGAAAGCGTGAGCAGTGACGGAATGTGATCGGGCGCAGCCGTGCGTACGCGTTGCATGGCTTCGATGGCCGTCGGTAGGTCCTTCAGCACATCGCGCGCGACGCGGGCGATCTCGGAGCCGAGCATGACGATGGCTTCCGGAATCGTGGCAATCTTGATGGCAGAGCGGAACACGTCGACGAGCCGCTCGGCGTGGCCGTCCTCGCTCCACAACGTGGAGAGCCGCCCGGCCGCGACGATCGAATCCGGATCGGCTTCGACCGCACGTTGCAAAAGCTCGCTCGCGCGCGAGCGCCGCTCGTAACCGGAGCCGAGGCGATCGTCTTTCGCGCCAAGGAGAAGCTCGGCGGCTTCGAGCAAGTAGCGCGAGCGCACGGGCGGTCGTGCCGCGATGTCGGCGAGCGAGAGCGCCGCAGCGAGCGCGCCCTCGGCTTCACGCAAACGCGCAGAGAGTCGCGCGAGCCCCGTTGCCGCGGTGACCGATAGACGATCGACCGTGAGCGCGCTGCGATAGCGGTCGTAGGCCTCGCGCAAGTGCTGTGCGGCTGCGCCGTCGATGTTGGCATCAGCGGCGGCTTCGAGCTGGAGCGCGAGGCGCAAGTGGTACGCGATACGTGTGCCGTCGTCCGATGCGAGCGCCGAGAGCGCACGAAGAGCACCGAGCACGCTTTTCCGTGCGCGCGCATCACCGCGACGCGCGATGGGGAGATCGCGACGCAGCGTGGCTTCGAGCGCGCCCGGATCGCTTGCGTCGAGCTCGAGAATGCGCGCGTACGTCGGACCGGGATCGCCCGATGGCAGCCGCCACTCTTCGAGCGACGCAAGTGCCCACAGCGCGCCGAGCCTCGCGCGCACGTCACGAAGCGCATCACCTTGACGCGAAAGCGTTTGCGCGAGCGCCGGCAGATCCCCGCTGCGCCGTGCGAGCGCTTCGAGCGTGCGAAGGGCAGGGACGTGCGCGGGCTCGTCTTTGACGATCGACTCCAGAAGTTGCGCTGCACGTGGAAGATCTTGCGACGCATCGACCAGCAACGACGCGGCCGCAAACGTGAACGCGCGCGCACGTTCGGCGTTGGGTGCGGCTTCCGATGTCTGTGCGCGCTCGGCGCGTTTGAGTGTGTGCGTGAACACTTCACCGAACGCCGCAGCCGAGCTTTCTTTTGCCGCGACACGCCGCGCGAGAACACGCCCGAGTCGATCGGCCGCGAGCTCGTCGTCCGGAAACGTGACGAGCGCGCGCGCATACGTGGCCGCGGCGCGAGCGTCGTCGTGGAGCTTGAGCTCCTCCACCTCGGCCGCACGCACGAGATATTGCGAACGCTCCGCCCCCGTGGGGGCGGTGTCTGCGAGCTGCGAGAGCGCATCGCGATACGCGGCGTCATCGCCGCTCGATTCGAGCAGCCGCGCGATTTCGTCGGGCGGCACCGGGTGCGATGGGTCGGCGATGCGCGCGGATTTCAGCGAAGCGAGCGCGGCTTGCGGCGCCCGCAACCGATCACGCTGCGTTTGTGCGAGCGAAAGCCAGAGCGCGACGATATCGGCCTTCGGTGCCCCGCGACGCCCGGCCGCATCGATACGCGCCTTCATCGACGACGCGACCTTTTCCCAGCGGCCCGCCTCTTCGTGAAGCCGCGTCTCGAGAGAGCGCGCTGCGCCGTGATCCTGATCCTGTGCCGTAACCTCTTCGACGAGCGCGAGCGCACGCGCGGGTTCCGTCTTTGCGAGCGCCGCCGCAGCGCGCGTCTTCAGCGAGAGCACGTCGGCGCCGTCCTCCGCGAGTGCGGCTTCCTGGAGGAGCGCCTTCGCGAGGGCTGCGTCGTCATTGAGGCGCTCGGCGCAGCGCGCGACGCCGAGGATCGCGCCGCGGCGCCCTGGCTCGAGCACCAAGATTTCTTCGTAGAGCTTCAGCGCGCGCGACGCATCGGCGAGCACTTCTTCCCAAAGGAGCGCGGCCTTCTCGAGATACGCAATGCGCCGCGCCGTGTCGCGTGCGCGCTCGGCCGCTTGCACGTAGAGCTCGAGGAGCGAGCGCGTGTCGCCTTCGACTTTGTCCGTCGGTGGAGCGGAAAGCGCTCGCGAAAGCGCATCGAGCACTTCGACGTCGCCGGGATTCGCGATCCATCCTGCGCGAAGATGGCGCACGGCGTCCGTGTGTCGGCCGAGCTTGTCTGCGATTTGCGCCGCGCGAAGGAGCGCGCGCGCACGCTTGCTTGCGTCTGGATTCCGCGCGGCCTCCGTGACCCAAAGGGCCATGCGTTGGTCTTGGCGGCCGACGGCATCGAGCAAGCGATCGAGATAATCGAGAAGCGTCGGATCGTCGCTCGACGACGCCAGCGCCGTTTGCACGTGCGTGATCGCCGCTTCGAGCGTGCCGGCTTTTTCGGCGAGAGCCGCGAGCGTTCGATGCTCTTGAGCGAGCGTTGCTGGATCGGTGACGAACACGAGACGCGCCCGGCGAACGCGTGCGATCGCGCCCGCGTCACCGGCGTTCT
>JBBSFE010000113.1:0-22592 GCA_038239005.1 Polyangiales bacterium | reverse complement strand
GAGGAGTGGAGCTGCGACGCGGCCAAAGCGCTCTGCGAGCCGATGGCCTCCCAATCGTAGACGCCGATGCCGGCGAAGAGATACGGACGCACCCACGGAAGCGGTAATCCGAAACGTACGATCGCTTCGCCGCCGACCATCGCGAATCCCATTCCCGACGCGCGCGAGTCACCGCTGTGCCATGCGCCGACGTAGCGCCCTTCGAAGCCAAGCCACGAAAGTAGATCGACTCCGACGCGAAGACCCCATGCCGGTCCTGTTTCCGTTACCGAGCCGGTCCCGCTATCGAAACCGAACGGGCCGCCTTCGACGAAATGCGAAATGCCTAGCTCGCCGCCGAGCGTGAGGCGCGGGCGACGTTGCGCCCAGCTACCCGGCTTCTGCCCGTACAGGTACACATCGGACGTCTGCGCGTACGCATCGGCCGAAGACACGAGCACTGGAGCCGAGACCACAAACCCAACGAGCAATGCCAACGGACGAATATTCACGTGTACCTCGGCGTCCACTCATCGCAAGGCGCGTGCCGTGCGAATTCACCCTTTCTTTTTTTGGTCGGCACTGATGCAAAAATGCATCGACCGTGCACTCGGACCACAGCGCCTGTTGCGTTTGCGTACGAACCTCGCCGCGGGGTAGGTTCGCCCCAAATCATGAAAGCCGTCACGTTCTCCGCGAGCCTTTGTGCCCTCGCGCTCCTCGTTGTGCACTCCGCGCACGCACAAACTGGCGCGCCGCCTACCGACGAAGCCGCAGCCGTCGCGCAGCAGAAAGCGGCCGCCGCTCTCGCGGAGAACAAGCCAACGCCGAACTCGCTCGCGGCAGCGCTCAACGCCGGCGCGCAATTCGCGACGGGTAACTCCCAGGCGATCGCCATCACGGGCGGCGGCAAGATCGACATCCGCGACGGTAACAACGGCTTCGGCGCTGCGGTGCTCGCGAACTACGCAACGAGCTTCGTGCAACCGGTCGCGCCCGCCACGCAAGGCACGTGGACCGACACGGTACGAAACCTCCAGGGCAAGGTTCGCTACGATCGATACTTCGGCCGGAACGTCAGCGTCTTTCTCCAAGTGACCGGAACGCACGACGCGTTTCAGGCGACCACGTTTCGTCTGAACCTCGACCCGGGGGTGAAGTACTTGTTCGTCAATCACCCGAAGACGAAGTTCTGGGGCGAGGTTGGTTACGACTTCGAATACGATCTCAACTACACCGACGTGGATGGATTCGAGCAAGCCGGCTCGGGCGGCAAGGTGCTCGACGCAGCCGGCTTGCCGTACGTGATCGAAAAGACGAACACGATGCACTCGGCGCGCGCGTACCTCGGGTTTCAGCACGCGTTCAACAAGGAAGTACAATTCAGCGCTGGCCTCGAGTTTCTCCAAGGCTTCGGCGGCACCGGCGACGGCACACCCAACATCCCGAACGGCTTCACTGCCGCGCAAGTCGATCTCGTGAAGCTCGATCTCGCGCGCACGCGCCTCAACTTCGATGCGCTCCTCGCCGCGCACATCGCGGGCGGCGTCTCACTCGCCGCGGGCTTCACCGCAAAATACAATAGTGATCCACTTCCCGGAAAACAGAACCTCGACACCACGACGACGCTCTCGTTCATCTTCGCGTTCAGCAAACCCGCGCCCGCCGCGCCTGAAGACAAGTGCGCTACGCCTCCGCCCGCCGTGCCGACGTCAACGCCCTCGACGGACGCAGCCACACAGCATCCGCTCGACGCGACACCAACGACGCCAACGACGCCCCCAGCGCACACGGCGATTGCCGCGTTCGTCGACGACGCATCCAAGCCGGTCGACGCCGCACCTTGGGTCGATCTCGACGAGTCAAAAGAGCAAACGCACGCCATTGCCGAGCTCATGAAATCGCATCCGAACATGACCGTGAAAATCGGCTCCGCCGACACAGCGGCCAAGGCCGATGCCGTTCGCGCGGCACTCGTCGACGCAGGCATCGCTGCGACGCGCATCACGACCGAGGTCCACCCAGGCCACACGTCACTGCGCGTCACTGCCAAGTAGTCGCTATGTCGCCTCCGTCGCGAGTCGCACGACGAAGAGCGCATCTGCGAGCTCCACCGGCTCGATCGATTTGAGCGGGACTTTCGTTCCGTCGACGAGAAACTCGAGCGTGATTTGTTTCGTGCGGCGCTTGCCTTGCGTCCACTCGGTGTCCTCCGAAAGTTGCGCCACACCTGCGCATCGCACCAGATTGCGTTTCCACGGGAAATCCTGCTCGTCCATGATGCGGCGATAGACCGTGCTCGGAACGGGCGGCACAATCGCTCGCACGACGCGCGTGCTCTCGAGCTCCTCGGGCGTGATGGCGATCGGCGTGCGACCAAGCTGCTGCACGCACTGGATGAGACCGTAATCGGTGAGCACGTGTGACCAGCGATCGACGACCTTCGGATCGAGCTCCGCGGGATGCGGCACGCGCACGATGTCTCGCGCGCCGAGCACGAGCGCTTGGTCGTCGATGTCGGCGAGGGTGCTGTCTTCGGCGACGCGAAACGTCACGAGCGCGGCGCCGTGCTCGACGGCCCAGACCATCCCGCGCGCCTGATGTTTTCCGAGTGGGTGATGCGCCCAACCCGACATGAATTGCGCGCTCGATATTTTGCGACCGCTGCGCATCGCGCGTTCGAGCCCGCGGCACCGGAGGTGCGCGATGGCGCGTACGTCTTCTTTGAGCTCTTCCCAATGCTCGCGCGCGAGACGAATCGCGATCGGATCATCATCGGCCTTGGCGCGCGGCAACGATGCGAGGCGTTTTTCGGCGAGAAAGAGAATCGGTGCGAGCGTCGTGTCGAAGCCTACGCGCAACGTGCGTGACCCAAACGCGAGGCTCGTCGTTCCTTCGGCTTCGAGCTGCGTCGTTGGGAGCATGGACTCGACGAGCTCGTCTACCGAGGAGCCGAGCCCGCGCGCCACGGCTTCGAGAGCTCCCGCGACGTCGCCTCGCTCCTGTGCCGTCGCGAGCTCGATGGTCGCCGAGCGAACTCCGTCACGCGCAAGCGCAGAGAGCACGGCGTACATGGTGTTGTGTTTGAGCGCGGGTGTGATGCGACGAATGACTTCGTCGTCGGCGAAGTGTCGGAGCGACCAACGCATCCAATCCGGAAATTGCCGCGAGCTCGAATGACGCCCGCCGCCATCTGCGAGCGCGGCGAGGTCCCACGCCATCTCTGCGAGGCTGCGCGGATCGCACGCGGCCTTCACGTCAGCGAGGCCCACGTATGGCTCGTCAACGGGTGAAAACGCGAGCATCTCGGCGATGCGTTCCACCACGGGCGCGCCGAGCGTGCGGCCATCGCGGAGCTTGGGTCGCGCTGCGCTCTCGACATTGCCCTTCGTCCCTGGAAGGACGTCGAGACGCGGATCGCGATCCAGCAGCGTGCGGACCGCTGCTTCGTGTTTCGTCGCCGCGGCAACTTCGAGGATGGTCGCGCGATGTCCGGAGCGCGCGAGACGCCTGAGCACGACCGCCGCGATTGCGGCTTTGTCGGGCTCGTGCAGCACCGCAAGCAAGCCCGTAGCTGCCGCGCGTGGATGTTTCGCGAACCAACTCGCACGGGCGGCGGTTCCGCTGCGTCCAGCGTCGATCACGCTTGCGGCAAACGGGTACGCAAAAAACGGATCGTCGATGGCGTCGGCGACATCGCTCGACATCTGCCGAATGAGCTGCAACGACCCGCGAATCCCTGGCATCACGGCAACGCCGAACTTCGCGAGCATCATCACGTGCGCGCCCGCCGACCAGCGTTGCGTGTTGAAGAGTCGCATCGCAAGATCAAGCGGGACGCACTTTCCATTTTGATTGAATTGCCAAATGACGGCCTCTCCGGCGTTTGCCATGAACGCAACAGCCTCCTCGGGCGTCATGTCCGGCGAGCCGCCGCGCTGCGACTCGAGCCACGCGAGGCCCTCGGCGATGCTCTTTTCCGAGAGCTCGACCTTCACGGGCCACGCAGCGAGGTCGATCTCGAAGTTAGGAAACACAGCGGCTGGCTGGCGCCACGGCGCATCACGAAGCACCTCCGGAACAGCCCGATCATGGAGCGGCACACCATCATCGACGGCGTGCACCGCGGGGCCGCAGAGCTTCAGCATGAGCGCCTTCGCGAGCGCGGCGTTTCGCGACGCGCCCTGACTCGCCTTCGGCAACGCGACTTTCGCGAGATCGCGATGACGATCGAAGTAATCGTTCACGAAGCCACGCGTGCTCGGATGCGAAAGGCTCTCCGCGAGGTGGTGCGCAGCTGGCTCGCACACGAACACGCTCATCGCGAGCGTGTGCGACATGTGCGGATCGGTTCCGCGAACGTCGCGCGCGAGCTCGAGCAGCAAATCGAGGGCACCATCGCCGAGCGCCGCGACGATTTCGGTGTACTCGAGCGGCTGCGGTTTCTGACGACGCGTGAGAAGCGTGCGGATCGTCGCTTCGTCTTTGGCGAGCGTGAGCTGCGCGCTCGAAAACTCTGGCGCTTGATCCAGAATTTCCGCGAGCGCTTGCTCGCGCCAATCTTCCTCGAAGAAAAATGAGTAGGCGAGCTCCTGGTGAACCGCGACGTCGCCTTCGTCCCACACCTCTTGCACGGCGGCTTTGCAGGCCTTTCGTGACGGTGCGTCGATGTGGACGAGCATCGAGCGCAGGAGCTTGCCGTCAGGCTTACCCTTGATGTGTTTCAACATCGTCGCGCTTTGGCTCGAGTCCCATTTGGCTTCGAGCGTCGGGCGCGCGATGAGCGACGCAATGACCGCGACGCCATACTGCGTTCCGAGGAGCTCGGCGATTCGGTTGGTGCCCACGAGCGCCAGGAGAACTTCGATCTCGAGCGGCGTTGCCTCTTTCGGGAGCGCGGTGAGCGCGAGAATGGACTCGAGGGGCTTCGTCAGATCGGCATCGTGCGAGCGCGCGCTCTGCGAGCGATCGAGGATGTTCTTGATCTGCTCGAAGTTCTTGAAGCGCCAATAGTTGCGCGCGGCTGCGTAATCATCCGCGGTGCGCATCGCGATACGTGCGCGTGCTTGCTTGTGCCAATGAACGATTCCCACAGCGCCGCACACCATATTCGGCTCCTGGCTGTATCGCCACGGCGTGGCGTATTTCCCGTCGACGAACGCCCAAATCACACGAGTTTTTGCGGGGTCGCGCCGCGTGTTTCTTGGCCTCGCACTTGCACTTGTACCGGTTGATGATTCCGACGCTGACGCTACCAACAGGCTCGACCGTGGCAGATGCAGCGGCTCGCTCTCGAATCGCGCTCGAAGAGTTTGCTGCTCTCGAGCCCACGCAGCTGGCTCTCGCACACTGGATGGCGACATCGTACCGCGCCGCGCTGGTGAACCCGTCCGAGCACTCGCCTTTCGCGCTTCGCGTCACGTCGTCGGTCGACATCACCATCGAAGCCGTGAAGCGCTTGCTCCAAACGCTACACGAGGAGGCCTGTGTCGACAGTGACTTCGTATCGCGCTTGCCGGCGCGCGTGCACATCGTCCGGATTCGCGACACGGACGGCGATACCGGCTTCGGCCCCATCGATGTCCGCGGTGCATCACTCGAAGCGCGTGGGCTCTCGCTCTTTCTCTCTCACTACCTCACGCGCCCCGAGGCCTATCTCGTCGACCGCACGCCGATTGCTGCCGAGTAATATCCGCCTTTTGATCACGGATCGTTGGCGACCTCGCCTTGGCGGATGACCCAGTCGATCGCTTCGCCCATCAAGTGATCGATGTCGGCGGAGTAATAGTGGCCCGCTTTGGACATCGTCCAAAAGCGCGCCGGAAATCCCTGGGCGCGCAATCGCTCGGCCGTCGCGCGCTCGCCGCCGATTTGCGAGCCCCACTCACCTGCGAGAAGCGCGACCGCTTTGATGCCTGCTGCGCGAAGCGCGCCTGCGTCGAGGCCGACATCCGCTTCGACGAGCACGAGATACGACCACCGACCCGGATGACGCTGCGCCAAAAACGGCGCTGCATAAGCTCCACGCGAAAAGCCCGTGAGCACCGCGCCGCTCGTCGCCATTTGATTCGGGTAGAGCGCGCTCACGTCGTCGATGGCGTGCTCGAGATCGCGGTCCATCGCGTCGAACGATTCGTCCCACGTCGGTGGGCCGCCGGCGCCGCATGTCGAGTTGCCTTCGGGGCACACGAGAAAGCCGCGCTCGCTCGCCGCGCCGGTCCAAAAACCACACGCATATCCGGGTGGATTGCAGAGCCCGTGAAGGTTGGCGATGAGTCGGTGCGGGTGCGCGTCGCACGTCGTCGCGTGCGGTGCGACGAAAAACACGCTTCGTTTTTTTCCCTGCGAAAGCGGCGTCGAGAAGGGCCCGGTTTCGCGCGCTGCGCACGCTGGCGCTGGCGCTTCGACCACCGACGGCGGGACCGCCGATGCCGACGTCGAGGGCGCGTCCAACGCAACCGTGACGCTCGCGGGTTGCGACGAAGCGCAGCTCAGCGAAAAAAGAATCGTGACGAACGCCGTTTCGCACCACACATTCACTCTTCGTGGCAGCCGCCAAAAGTGTGACGCGCGCTCTGCGAGTTCTCCACCAAGAGCTCGATGCGTGCAAAAAGTGCAAGAGAATGAAGGGGCCCGTCGTGCATGGGCCACCCGTGGCGAGCCGCGTCCTTTTGATTGGCCAAGCGCCCGGCCCGCGTGAAGGCTCATTCGGTCGCCCCTTCGCGTGGACGGCGGGCAAGACACTCTTTCGCTGGCTCGAACGCGCCACGGGCAAGAACGAAGCGACGATTCGCAAAGAGATTTACTTCGCGGCGATCGCGCGCTGCTTTCCGGGCAAAGCCAAAGGCGGCGGTGATCGCCGGCCGGACGAAAAGGAAATCGCGCACTGCAAACCCTACCTCGAACGCGAAGTCGGGATTCTCGCGCCGGAGCTCGTGCTCGCCGTCGGCTCGCTCGCGATCGAGCAAGTGTTCGGCGAAAAAGTGAAGCTCGAGGACGTCGTCGGTCACGTCATGAAGAGGCGCTATCACGGCCGCGACGTCGACGTGATCGCGCTTCCGCACCCGAGCGGTGCGTCGCCCTGGCACAAGGTGGAACCGGGCAAAAGTCTTTTGAACCGCGCGCTTCGTAAAGTGCGCAACCATCCCGCGATGCGCTAAAACGATCGTATGAGACTTCGGGGAGCCTTGATGTTTGGCTTGGCAGTCACCGCGGTTGCCGCAATCGCTTGCGGCACGAGCGCTTCCGGCGCATGCGGCGACTACTACGATTCGTTCAACGGGCTCGCGCAGAAGTGCGGCTACAACGCCGTGTTCAACGTGACCCAGCACGACGCATTCGTCACCGATTGTGTCGCGCTCACCCAGGCGCCCGGCGCCGGGAATCTCCCGAGCGAGCTATCGACATGCGCTAGCAACATCAAGTCAAGCGCGTGTGATCTGTACGGCCTCGTGTGCTCTACGCGTGGCACGCTTCCGAACGGCCAGGCGTGCGCTTCGAGCGCGCAGTGCTCGGGCGGCGTGTGCGACACATCCGGCACCACGAGCACCACGACCGAAATCCGATGCGGCGTGTGCGATTCGTTCGTCGACGTTGGTGGCGCGTGCGTAGCCAAGCCATGCGACGGCACCGTTGCTTCTTGCGTGAACGGCAAGTGCGTCGCGTTCGCGAAGGTCGGCGAGACTTGCGGCGGCACGGCAGGCACGTGTCAGTCGGGCCTCACCTGCGACGCGGCAATGAAGTGCGTGCTCGCGCCCACGAAGGGTCAAGCCTGCACGACCACATGCGACGCGCCGCTCAGGTGCATCAGCGGGACCTGCGCCGACGCAGTGCAAGCGGGTGGCCCATGCACCGCAAACGAATGCGCGAGCTCACTCGCGTGCGACACGACCTCGAAAACGTGCGTCAAGCCGACGCTCGCTCAAGCGGGTCAGGCGTGCGGCCTCGTCAACAGCACGTTCGTCACCTGCGACACCAACCTCAAATGCGACGCGAAGCTAAACACGTGCGTCGCGTTGAAGGCGCAGGCCGAAGCCTGCACCGTCGGTAACTTCGAGTGCGAGACGTACCTCACCTGCATTGCTGGCGCGTGCCAAGTGCCCGACTACACCGTCTGCAAATGAGGAAATGATGGACAAGGTTCACGCGTCCGCCAAAGAGGCGTGCAAAGACATCACCGACGGCGCAACTGTGCTCGCCGGAGGCTTCGGTCTGTGTGGCATTCCCGAAAATTGCATCGCCGCGATTCGCGAGCTCGGCTCCAAAGACCTCGTGTTCGTGTCGAACAACTGCGGCGTCGACGACTTCGGCCTCGGCATTCTGCTTCGTAACAAACAAATCGCGAAGATGATCTCGAGCTACGTCGGCGAGAACAAAGAGTTCGAGCGCCAATACCTTTCGGGCGAGCTCGAGGTCGAGCTTTGCCCGCAAGGCACGCTCGCCGAACGCCTTCGCGCGGGCGGCGCCGGCATTCCCGCGTTCTACACGCCGACGGGCGCGGGCACGGCGGTCAGCGAAGGGGGCCTCCCGCTCAGATACGCAGCTGATGGATCGGTCGCGAAATCGAGCGACAAGAAAGAGGAGCGCGATTTCGGCGGGCGCTCCTACGTCCTCGAGCGCGCCATCACCGGCGACTTCGCGATCGTCAAAGCGTGGAAAGGTGATCGCTTTGGCAACCTCGTCTTTCGACACACGGCGATGAACTTCAATCCGCTCTGCGCGATGGCCGGAAAGATCACCATCGCCGAAGTCGAAGAGATCGTCGAAGTCGGCGCGCTCGAGCCCTCGCAAATTCACACGCCGGGCATCTACGTTCATCGCATCTTCAAAGGCCCGAAATTCGAGAAGCGCATCGAGCGCCGCACCGTGCAGAAGGGTGCTTCCTGATGCTGACCCGTGAACAGATCGCGCAGCGCGCCGCACAAGAGCTCCGAGACGGCTTCTACGTGAACCTCGGCATCGGCATGCCGACGCTCGTCGCCAACTTCATTCCGAAAGGCGTCGAGGTCGTGCTGCAAAGCGAGAACGGCCTCCTCGGCATCGGGCCGTGGCCCATGGAAGGAAAAGAGGACGCCGACCTCATCAACGCGGGCAAAGAAACCGTGACGATGCTCGCCGGCTCCGCCATCTTCGACAGCGCCGCGAGCTTCGCGCAAATCCGCGGCGGCCACATCGACCTCGCCATCCTCGGCGCGATGCAAGTGTCCGAGTATGGCGATCTCGCCAACTGGATGATCCCCGGCAAGATGGTCAAAGGAATGGGCGGCGCGATGGATCTCGTCGCGAGCGCCAAACGCGTCGTCGTCATCATGGAGCACGCGGCGAAAGATGGGTCGCCGAAGATTTTGAAGATCTGCAATTTGCCCCTCACAGGCAGGCGCGTCGTTCACCGCATCATCACGGACATGGCAACGATCGATCTCACGAGCGATGGGTTGATGCTCCGCGAGGTCGCGCCCGGCGTGAGCGCACGCGAAGTGCAAGACCGCACCGAGCCCACGCTCAAAGTCCCGAGCACCCTCACCGAAATGACCCTGTAACGCCGCCCCCAGCAGGTACACGTCCGCGTCGCAGTCGGCGCCCGGAGCGATTTCGCATTTGGACGCAAACGCCCGCCGGGCGCCTGACTGAAAATGAACGTGGACAGATAGCCCTCGCGTGATGCGAGCACATTTGTAGCGCGGTAACCGTTTTCAGGCGCGAGGTCCTGCTCCCACCGCGATGCCTCACTCACTCACGTTGGTGTAGTGCGACGTTTGTGAAAACCGCCGCGCCCTTTCCGTAGGAAACACTTTACGGCCGACACGGCACTCCGAAGAGGACGGTCGGTTCGACGTTCCCGTGGTGAGATTTGCTTGCTTCCGACTCTGACCCGTTGTGCAAGCCACTTTCGTTTTGTTAAGATCGATTCCTTTCGTAAGAACGTTTCACAAAGAGCGCGCGCGCAGCCGATGGCAGAGCACGCACCGTGCCGCGTGAATTCGCCGCGTTTTCGCAAATCGCGGGTGGCCCCGCCAGGTTGGGCCAGGCCAGGCGGGCCAGGGAGCTCAGCGCGCAACGAGCGGGATGCGGCGTGCGCGGTCGGACTCGAGCGTCTTTCGATCGTAGAGCGGCGCGAGCAGCGCGCGCACGTCCAGTAAATCGGGGCGCGCTTCGAGGAGCGCGTCGAATGTGCGCGCGGGCGCTTCGTCCATTGCTTCGGCCAAGATCGACAGGAGCGTGAACGTGATCGTCGCGTGGTACTTCCGCTCGGCGCCGTGATGGCTGGCGAAGCGCTTCAGATTTTTCGCGAAGCGCGCCGCGGCATCCTCGAATTCGGCCGCGCGGAGATACATCCACGCGACGAAGAGGTGCTCGCGGTGCCCAAACGCCCAGGGCTGGAGCGCGCACGATTCGAAACGCGCGACGAGGTTTGCCGAGAGCGGAATGCCGCCCTCGGCGACGTAAGCACCGGCGCTCACCGCTTTTTGTCCTTCAGCATGTGGCTGTCCTCGGCACGCAAATCGAGGCCGAACGCATCGCGTAGCGACGATATTTTTTTTCGTGTGTCCGGCGAAAACGGCAGTTTCCCGTCGAACGCGTGAAGCGCGAGGCCCTCCACGAGATCGCCGAGAGAGATGCCATGCAGATCGGCAACGGCCTTGAGCACGCCGAAAATGCGCTTCTCGATACGTACACCCGTCTGTACGCGCACGACCGCCTTCGTTGCCATGCGCGGTTGGTAACATGATACCAAACTACATGCCAAGAAACGTTACAATGACAACAAGACGTCGAGGAGATTGCGCATGGCCTCGCCGCGCTCGTAGCGCTGGTCGTCGAACATGCGGGGTGGAATGGGCCTGTTGAGCATGTCGAAACCGCGGGTGCGGCGCTCGACCTCGGCGGCACGGGCTTCCTCGGCTTTTCGCTCGCGTTCGCGGCGCTCGACCAGCGCGAGGCCGCCGCGCTCGACGAATGCAAGCGATGCCGTGAGCTCGCGGGCGTCGAACCACGTTCCGTGCACTTTGCACACGTCGACGATGACGCCCGAGCTCTTGCCGAACACGGTGCGGTTCATGCGGACGTTGCACGTCGGACACGGCAAGTACACAACCGGCTCGAGCGGGGGGAGCGGCGGCGTGATGGACGCTCTTCGTTCTTCTTTCGGGCGGTGACGTTCGACAAGACCCGCAAGCGCGGTGTTCTCGACGAAGATGCCGCCGCAGCGCTCGCACTCGCATACGTCCGAAATCGCGACCAGGCCGCCGCACCCGCGCGGACAAAGCAAACGCGTGGGTTCCGCTTCGGGCTCAGGCGCGAGCTCGATGCCACACTGGATGCACGCGGATTCGCCAACGGGGTTGAGCGTCATGCATTCGGCGCAGCGCACCGCAGGCGCTTCGGCACCACAGGTGGGACACACGCGCGCATCGGGTGAGCGTTCCGCGCCACACTGCGAACAGCGCGAGCTCCGCGGCCCTCCCGAGCGATAAGGGGTCACGAGAGAAGCATAGCCACGTATACTCCCCCGCGCGATGCCGAGCGCCAAGCGTAAGACCAATGCGCTTGCGGCGCTGCTCGAGCTCACCGAAAAGCTGACCGAAGCGCAGCCACTCGAAGAGTCGCTTCGCGCAGTGGCCGATGCAGCGCTCGCTCTCCTTCCCGCGAACCACGCGTCGATTCGTTTGCTCGACGGATCGCGCGCCGAGCTTCTCTCCGGCGCGCGTGCAGGCGTGGGCCTCACGTCGCAGCCGATGCATTTTCGTCGCGGCCAGGGGCTCATCGGGTGGGTCGTCGAATACAAAGAAGCGATCTCGATCGACGACGTCACCAAGGACGCTCGCTTCGTTCGCGGCAAGCAAGGCTTCGCGATCCGTTCGATGCTCGCTGATCCGCTTTGGTCCGCGGGTCAGGTCATCGGGGTGCTTTCGGTCTCCTCTCCGAAGCGTCGCGCGTTCAAAGCGCGCGATCAATTGCTCGCGCGCCTCCTCGCCAACTGTTGCACGCCGCCGATCGAGCGCGCGCGCCTCCGCCGCCTCGCCATGACCGACGACCTCACGCTCGCCTACAACCAACGCTACCTCTCGCCGCGCGTGAACGAAGAGATCGAGCGCGCGCGCCGCTCGGGCCAGCCACTCAGCGTTTTGCTGATCGACCTCGACCACTTCAAGAACGTCAACGACGAGCACGGTCACGACGTCGGCGACACGGTGCTCAGGCTCTTCGCCGATCGCGTCCGCTCGATCGTGCGTCGCGTCGACGTCTTCATTCGCCGTGGCGGCGAAGAGTTCCTCCTCGTCATGCCCGCGACCGCCCTCGAGCAGGCGCGCAACACGGCCGAGCGCATTCGGCGAAACTTGTCCGAAGCCAAGCTCGACGTCGGCGGCGGAAAACACGTGCGGCAAACCGTGTCGATCGGCGCCGCCTGTTGGGACTTCAAAGAATCGCCCGAAGCCCTCCAGCGCCGCGCGGACGTCTCGATGTACGCCGCCAAAGAGCAAGGCCGCGACCGCGTATTCGTCTCCGCACCTCCGCCATCACTGCTGCGCGCGGTGAAGTAAGTCGTGGTATGAGGATCGCGTGGTTTGGCCGCAGCGCAAGCCTTCACAATCGGACGCGAGCGAAAAGAAAAGCGTCGGCAAGGGCGTCTTCCGCAAATGCGACGGCTGCGGCGCGACGCTCACGGCCGAGGCGTTCGCCGAGAGCTTCGAGGTGTGCCCGGAGTGCGGGCAGCATCATCGCCTCGGGGGCGCGCGCTGGCGTGATCTGATCCTCGACGACGGCGCTCTCGACGTCTGGGACGAAAACCTTCGCCCCCTCGACCCCCTCGGCTTCACCGACGGAAAAACGTATCCCGAGCGCGTCGCCGCGGCGCAACGCAACGCGAACGCGAACGAAGCGATCGAAATCGGTCGCGCGCGCGTCGAAGGGACGCCCATCGCGTACGGCGCATTCCTGTTCGCGTTCATGGGCGGCTCGATGGGGTCGGTCGTCGGCGAGAAGATCGCGCGCCTATTCGAGCGCGGCACCGCCGAGCGTTTGCCCGTCGTGTTGCTCCAAGCTTCGGGCGGCGCACGCATGCAAGAAGGCATTTTGAGCTTGATGCAAATGGCCAAGACGGTCGCCGCACTCGAGCGTCATCGCGCCGCGCGGCTCCCGTTCGTGAGCGTGCTCCTCAACCCAACGACGGGCGGCGTCGCAGCGAGCTTCGCGCTCCTCGGTGACGTGAACGTCGCGGAGCCGAAAGCGCTCATCGGGTTCGCGGGCCCGCGCGTCATCGAAACGACGATTCGCCAAAAGCTCCCCGAAGGATTCCAGCGCAGCGAGTTCTTGCTCGCGCACGGCATGATCGACTGCATCACGAGCCGCCTCGAGATGCGCGCGCAGATCGCCCGCATCGTCACCTTGCTCACGCGAACGCGCCCCGAGCACCGCGGCGAGGACGCATCGACGCCACAATTGCCGTGACGCCAATCCAAAAGCTCTACGAGCGCGCACCTCTCGGCATGCGCCTAGGCCTTCTACCCATGCAGGAGGCGTGCACGCGCGAGAATCATCCGGAGCGCGCGTTTACGGCGCTTCACGTCGCAGGCACGAACGGCAAAGGCTCGGTCAGCGCGATGGTGGAGCGCATTGCGCGCGCGAGCGGCATGCGCACCGGGCTCTATACGTCGCCGCATTTGTGTCGCTTCGCCGAGCGCATTCGCATCGACGGCGAGCCCATCGACGATGTCTGGCTCGATCGTCATCTCTTGCGCGCGCTCGAGCACGAGTCGCTCTCGTTTTTCGAAACGGCCACGCTCGCCGCGTTTCTCGCCATCGCCGACGCGCGCGTCGACCTTGCGGTGATCGAGGTCGGTCTCGGCGGGCGTCTCGACGCCACCAACGTCCTCGAACGCCCGAAGGCGGCTGCGATCACGCGCATCGCGCTCGACCACACGGAGCTTCTCGGCGACACACTCGAATCGATCGCGCGCGAGAAAGCGGCGATTGCAAAGCCTGGTCTCGATCTCGTCGTGGGCTCCTGTGGTCCGGCGGTGCGTAACGCCATCGAGGAGACCGCGCACGCGGCGGGCGCGACGATCACGATGGCCGACGAGGACGCCGAAGCCGAGACTTTCATGCAGAATGCAACCATCGGTCTTGCGGGCGATTACCAACGCGGAAACGCGCTCATCGCATACGTGCTCGGCCGACGCATCGGTGCCACCGCAGCCGACTGCGCGCGCGGCATCGCCGAAGTGCGCTGGCCCGGCCGACTCGAGACGATCGGCCACACGCTGCTCGATGCAGCACACAACCCAGACGGTGCAGCCGCGCTCGCGCGTCACATCGCGTCGCGCGATCCACAGGCGACGGCGCTCGTCTTCGGCACGCTCGCCGACAAAGCGTGGCCCGAAATGATCGACGTGCTCGCACCGCGCGCCGCTCATCGTTTCTACGTCACGCCCAAAGGCCGCGCCGCCACCGACCCGCATGCGATCGCCTCACGGAAACCAGGCGTCGTCGCGGCGAGCATCACGGAAGCTCTCGCGCTTGCGCGTGCTGCGGTCGGCGAAGAAGGCCTCGTGGTCGCGTGCGGCTCGGTCTACGTTGTGGGCGAAGTCCGCGCTCTCCTCTTGAATCTCCCACGAGACCCGCCCATCGCGCTGTGAGGTTTAGGTCGCGGAAGCCGTGCGTGCTAGCTTTCGCGCCATGCCCAGCTTCGACATCGTATCGAAGGTGCAGTGGAGCGAAGTCGACAACGCGCTCAACCAAGCTCAAAAAGAGCTCTCGCAGCGCTTCGACTTCAAAGACACCCACACCGAGCTCGAGAAAGTCACCGGCGAAAAACCCGGCGTCACGATCACGTCGTCCAGCGAAGATCGATGCAAGGCCGCCTACAAAGTTCTCGAGGACAAGCTCGTCAAACGAAAGGTGTCGCTCAAGCATCTCACCGTGGGCGAGCCCGCATCTGCGGGCAAAGGCGCTCACATGACGATCACGATCAAAGAGGGCATCGAGTCCGAGCACGCCAAAGACATCGTGCGCCGCATCAAGGACAGCAAGATCAAGGTGCAAGCGTCGATTCAAGAGCAACAGGTGCGCGTCACCGGGAAAAATCGCGACGATCTCCAAGAGGTCATCACACTCTTACGCGGCGCGGGCCTTCCGCTCGAGCTCCAGTACATCAACTTCCGTGACTGAAAAAAGGCTCTTCGGCACCGACGGCATTCGCGGCAAGGCCAACGCGCACCCGATGGTGCCCGAGGTCATGCTGCGCGTGGGCCGTGCCGTTGCGTACGTCGCCGGGCGCGGGAAGAAGCACGCGCCGCGCATTCTCATCGGCAAAGACACGCGCCTCTCCGGCTACATGATCGAGACCGCGCTCGCGTCCGGCATCTGCGCGATGGGCGGGCGCGTCATCATTTGCGGCCCGGTGCCGACGCCCGCGGTCGCGCACCTCACTGTCGACATGCGCGCCGACGCCGGCATCGTCATCAGCGCGAGCCACAATCCCTTCGACGACAACGGCGTGAAGATCTTCGGCTCCGACGGGTTCAAGCTCAGCGACGCGCTCGAGATGGAAATCGAACGCCTCACGCGCGATCCAGCCCTCGCCGAGCACGGCAAACGCATCGGCCGCGCCGTGAAGCAGGAAGACGCACGTGGTCGCTACGTCGTCTTCGCGAAGCGCACGTTCCCGCGCGATCTCACGCTCGATGGTCTACGCATCGTCGTCGACGCAGCACACGGCGCCGCCTATCGCGTTTCTCCGATGGTGCTCGCCGAGCTCGGCGCGAGCGTCACGGCGATTGGCGTCAAACCGAACGGCACGAACATCAATCGGGAGTGCGGCGCGATGCATCCCGAGCACGTGCGCGCCGAGGTCGTTCATCGCGGCGCACACATGGGCATCGCCCTCGACGGTGACGCGGATCGCGTCATCTTGGTCGACGAGCGCGGCGAAGTCGTCGACGGCGACGCCGTGATGGCGATGTGCGCAACGCACATGCTCGACGAAGGCCGCCTCGCCAAAAACACGGTGGTCGCAACCGTGATGAGTAACCTCGGCCTCGAGCGCGCCCTCGCGGCTCGCGGCGCCAAGCTCGTGCGCACGCAAGTGGGCGATCGCTACGTCGTCGAGGCGATGCGCAAAGGCGGCTTCAACCTCGGCGGCGAGCAATCGGGCCATCTCGTGTTCCTCGATCACGCATCCACCGGCGACGGCACGGTCGCGGCGCTCCAAGTGCTCGCCGTGATGCTGCGCGCGCAAAAGCCTTTGTCGGAGCTCGCCGCTGCCGCGCTCGAGCGCGTCCCTCAGCTCTTGCACAACGTGAATCTTCCATCGCGCAAACCGCTTGCGGAGATGCGCGCACTCTCGACGCTCTCGAAAAAAGTAGAGAAAGACCTCGGCAAGAACGGTCGACTTCTCGTCCGCTGGAGCGGCACCGAAGCGAAGCTCCGCATCATGCTCGAAGGCCCAAACGAGAAACGCCTCAGGACACTCGCGAGTGATCTCGAGCGCGCAGCCCGCAGCGATCTCGCGTAGAACCCCTTTGACGCCAGCCGCGGGATTTCCCTACGACCCTTTGAAATTCTTCATGTTTTCGGCACCACCCAGTACGTGAACGCGCCGACCCGGTGAAGTGCGATCCGTCATGTTTCGCGGGTATGCGCGCGGCATGTCGGTTGCTCTTTGTGTGGGCATCGGCGGAACGGTCCGCCGCAACAACAGGAGAATCGATCATGTTCGCTTTCAAAAAGGTTTTCGCAGTTGGTGCAGCTCTCGCGGCGCTCGCCGTTCCCACGCTCGCGTTCGCCGACGACTGCGACGACCACGCTCGCGTCGAGCACGTGCAATATCGCGACGGCGGGGCGATCGAGCGGCTTCGCAACCAAATTGCGCGCGAGCGCGCCGAGCTCGTTCGTGACGAACGCGGTCACCGCTGGAACGAAGTGAACCGAGACCGGATGCAGATCGCGCGACACCAGCGTGAGCTTCGCGAGCTCACGAGGGGGCGCGGCCGCCGCTAATCTTGAACTTAGTGAGCGCGGGGCGCGGCGTTTTTCACGTACTTGTCGAACCAACGAATCATTTCGAAGACGAGCTGTTCGTTCGATTCGAGCGCCGAATACCAGTGCGGCTCGTGAGGCAACATCACGAGCCGCGCTGTCCCGCCGTTGCCGCGAATCGCTTCGTAGAGCTTCGTTGCTTGCAGCGGCGTCGTGCCAGGGTTGGCGTCGTCTTCGCCGTGCATGATGAGAATCGGGAGCTTCAGCGTGTTGGCCGAGAAGAACGGCGACGCCTTCAAGTACACGTCGCGTGCGTCCCACACGGAGCGACGCTCGCTCTGAAAACCGAATGGCGTCAGTGTCTTGTTGTACGAGCCGCTCGTAGCGACGCCCGCGCGAAAAAGATCGGAGTGCGCGAGGAGATTCACGGTCATCAACGCGCCATGACTATGGCCCGTGACCCCGATGCGCTCGGGATCGGCCACGCCAATCTCGATGGCCTTGCTCACGGCAGCCTTGGCGTCATCGACGAGCTGGTCGAGATACGTGTCGTAAGCTTTCTTCGGATCGCCGACGATCGGGAACGATGCGCTGTCGATGATGGCGTAGCCAGCCAGGAGAAGGAGCTTGTAGTTACGGAGGCGCGTGAACGTTTGCTCCGAGCCCGTCACCTGCCCGGCCTTCGTGGGGTCGGCGTAGTCGAGCGGGTACGCGTACACAATCGTCGGAACGCGTTTGCCTTCTTGGTAATCGGGCGGCGTGTAAACGGTGAACGAGAGATCCATGCCGTCACGCCGCTTGTATTTCACGAGGCGCTTCTTGATCGCGCGCACCGCGGGCGTCGGGTCTGGCATGTGCGTGATCGCGCGCGTCGTCGAACCGAGCGTAGCCTCACCCGCCGTGTTCGCGATCGGCGCGCCGAGCGTGCGCAAGAATGCGTTCGGCGGATCCATCGGGCTTTGGTGCCACGAGATGAACGACGTCGGCGATGCGAGCGCGACGAAGCTTTCGTACGCCGTCTTCTCGCTGCGATAGCGGCGCTCGGCTTTGTGCGTCTTGATGTCGATGCGATCGAGGAACGGCCGGTCACCATCAGGTGACGAGCCCACGCCCTGCGCGTACACCGCTCCGCCATCGATGCGAATCACCCACGAGCCATTCGCAAGCCGTCGCCACACGAGTGAACCCGGGTGTTTGTAGTGCTCGTCGGTCGAGTAATCCCAAAACACAGCCGGCTTGTCCTTCGGATCGTCGGCGTTGAGCGTGAACGTGCGCGTAGAGTGGCGGTTTTCGTCGCCCTCGCGCAAAAACGCGAGCGACGCCTGCTCGGACCACGAGATGCCTTCGTAGCGTTGCTCGGTGCGCGCGAGCTCGGCCGCCGGCGTCGTGAACGGCGCCTTCTGAATCATCACTTTGTCGCGCGCGGGGACCTTCGCTTTCCAGTCGCCACCATCGAGCGCTTCGGCCCACGTAATCGTCGCGGGCTCGGTGGTGCGCCAAGCAAAGTCGCGCGGGCCGACGGGAACTCCATGCACCGGGACGCGATCGGCGAGCGGCAGCGACGCGAGAGCATGCGTGACGTTGCCTGCGGCATCCCACACGGCGACGTCGTGCGGAAAGTGGTCGTACGTCGTGATGTACGAATACGGTTTGCGAATCGATTCGACGAGGACGTGATTGCCATCGGGCGCCGCATCGACATCGACGTAGATGCCGGGCTTGCCGATGCGCGTCACCGCGCCGTTCGTGGTGTCGACGAGCGCGAGCTGCGATGACGCGTAGTAGTCGAAGAGGTCTTCGTCGTGCTTGTTCGTGAGCGTGTCGCGTGTTTCGCAGGTGCTGCTCTCGCCTTTTTCGCCGTTCGTCTCTTGAATGCTCGGCCCACTTGGAACGAGCATCGCCGCAGGAGGCGCACCGAGATTTTCCGGCACCGTCTTCACGAGCAGCGTTTTCTGATCGGGCATCCACTGCATCGAGCTGCCGAGCATCGGGTTCAGACGAACGCCCGCGAGCACGTGCGCTTCGCCTGTGGTTGCATCAGCGATCCACAATTCGACCGCATTTTCGGACGTATTTCGAAACGCAAAGTGTTTGCTATCGGGCGACCAGGACGTCGCCTCTGCGCAGCCGCCTCGAGGAAGTGTCACATGCGTCTCTGCGCTCGTCGCGACCTTGACGAGCGTGAAATCGCGCGCGCACGCCGTGATGCCGTAGCCGCCGGGTGTGTCGTGCTTGCGACGCGTCTTCGGCTCGACGCGAACGCCCGCGAGGCGAAGGAACGGCTCGGCGACGCGCGACATCGGCGGATAGTCGACCCACGACACGAGAAGAATGGTGTCGCCGATCGGATTCACCGAAGGCACGGGTGACGACGGCGCGAGGAGCACATCGAGAACATTTTGCGGAGGCTTGTCGTAGCCCGACGTGACGAGCGTCTGCGTCGTGGTGTCTTGCGTGACGTGCTCGGTGGTATGCGCGGTCGTGGGTGGCGCGAGCCGAGGCGGTGATGCAGCCGGACCACACGACGAAAGTGCGACCATTACGACGAGGAATTTTTTCATCTCAGGGCTTTTTCAGCTTGGAAACGGTGCCGTCCGTCGACGCCGCACCCTTGCTACCTTCTTCGGACCAATAGACGTACGTGGCGTCCGTTGCGACGCCGTAGGGACCATTGAGATTCTTCGCGAGCGTGACGAGCCCGTTCGCGCATGCCGGCAAATCGCACGACACGAGCGCGCCACTACCGGGGGCGGACTTCGCATACGCGGTGACGTAAACGTTCTGCGCATCGACGGCGATGAGGAGCGGATCATCGATGCCCGTCGCAAGCACGGTGGGGCCGCTGCCGCATCCCCCGACGGGACACGACGAGATGGTGCCCGCGATGCGATCGGTGAAGTAGACGTGGGCGCCATCGGACACGACATCGAACGGTTCCTTCAGACCCGACGCGAACGTTTTCGGGCCGCCGGCGCAAATCGGCTGCGAGCACCAACGAATCACGCTCGCGCCCGTATCGGCCCAATAGAGATTTTTTCCGTCGACCGCGATGCCACCGAGCTTCGTCTGATTTTGCGCGAGGATCGTCGGGCCGCCGGAGACGTTGCACGCGGCGACATAACATCCCGTCGTTGCTGGGCAGCTCAGCACGGCATTGACCCACGCGTTCGTCGGGCAGCCGCCGGCGGAGGCGTTCGTTGCCGCGGTCGTGGTGAAAAATACGTTCGTGCCTTCGACCGCGATCCCGTACGGCGCCGGAAGGTCTTGCGCGAGTATCACGGATTGCGCGAGCGTCGACGAGAGCGATTCGCTTTCGACCGCGCCGTTCGCGGGGTGTCCGCCGTTGGTGTCGTCGGACCAATAGAGCGTGGCGGTATCGGCTGTCAGGCGCTCGGGCAAGAGCTGCGACGTCGCAAAATTCTTCAGGCCCGTACCGTCGAGCGTGCTCATCACTTGGATGTTGATGCTGCCGTTGTTCGCAACGTAGAGCCGCGAGCCCGACACGACGATGCCGTGAGGGGCACCGAGCGCATTCGCGAGCAGCTTCGGCTTGCACACACTGTCGCTGCAGCCGTCTTCGCATGTCGTGCCGCACGCGCCGCAGTTGCTCTTGTCGCTCGTGAGGTCGACGCATTTCGTGCCACACATCGCGCCGCATGCGTCGCCACCACCGCCATCGCTGCCGCCGTCCGTGAGAAGCGACAACTCATAGACCTCGCATCCGCAAAGGAGCGCGAGCCATGCGAGCGGCGCAAACCTCATCCGCGACTCGCCATCGCGTTCATGATCTCGTCGTGCATGGCATCGATGCGTCGCATGTAGGACGACCACAAGAACGGCGCGACGAAAAAACTCACGAACGGAATCAGCTCGCAAATCGCCGCCCACATGGCCGTGTCGCGGGGTGGCGGGTCGACGCGCGGCGCTTGAACCATCTGCGAGCGCATCGCTTCCATGGCGTCGCACAGCCCGAGGTTGATCGGGAACATCCAATAGAAGTTATAGTAGGGAATCAAGAGCATGAAGGTGTCGCCAGGCGCGAAGCGCTTGCCATCGCGACCGAAGCGCCGATCCATCGGTACCCACTTCCATGCGCCATTGAGCCAGTAGAGCGCCAGGCCGATCTTCACGTAGATGAGGATGCCGCCGAGCATCATCACGGCCCACCCGGCGATGAGCAGAATCGGCGTGAGGTCTTTGTCATCGAGCAACATCGCGGCGAGCAACGCAACGAGCCCGCCCACATAGAACGAGCCCGATACGATGCCCGTGAGAAGGAGCCAAATCCGTACGCCCGGATGATGGCCGGTCGGGTCGATGGCGGCGACGCCCGTCGGTTGCGCGAACCCATAGGGAGGTTGCGCGTAGGGAGGTTGGGCGTAGTTCATGCGTATGGCCTTCTATCTTACCCAAGGCACTCCTTGGAGCGGCGTCTGATCTTGATGAGAACGGCAGGGCTGGTGTTTGGGCTCGCGTGCTGCGCGGCGGCGATTTGCTGCGCCCACGCCCCGCGCGAGACCTATTCCGCTACCTTCACCGACCGCGCGATTCGGATCGAGTCCTATGCGAAGAGCTTTCGCACGGCCGAGCCTTCACTCATCATGGGCCTCGTCGGCGAAACGCGATTGTTCGGCCGCATGACACCGCACGTGAACGCCGTCGGTGGTGGCCCGTGGATTTCGCGTGCGTTCGTCGACCCATTCATGTTCGCGGATCGTCAGACGGCGCTCGAACGCGCGCGCATGGGGTTCGAGCAAGTCGCGCTGCCGGCCGACGCGGCACTACAAGTGGAGCTCCTTCGCTCGCGTGTCGCGGGGACATCGCTCGGCCAAGACGCGCTCCTCGCCCAGGTGAGGCTCGAGCAAAATACGTTTCGTCGCATGCTCGACGCAGAAGACGCACGCCTCGAACGTGAACGCACGCTTCCGCGTGGCGCCGCCGACCTCGTTCGCACATTCACGCTCGAGTGGCCGCTCGCGCCTCGCGCGGGTGCGATGCACGACATCGAATCGATGGTCGCGTGGCGACTCGTCAACGTGCAGGAGTCGCTCGGACCCAACACGCTCAGCGAAGCCGAACGCGAAGATCTGCGCAGCGCGCTCGCCGAGCTTGCACCGCACGTTGCGCAGCTCCCGCGCGCCGCCGCAGCGATGGTGAAGCTTCGCCTCGCGCTCGATGCGATGTGGGTGACGCCCTACGCGCTCGAGGACGAAACCTCGATGGACAAGCAGCTCTCGCTCTTCGTCGGCGCGCCCATGTCGTTCGATGCGCTCGACGATTCGCTCGAGCAAGCGGCGCGCGCGTTCGAAGTGCAAGCCTCGGCCGGCCTTTCGGTGCTCGGTGCGCCCGATCGCGCGCGCGTGATGGTGCGCGCGAAGGAACTGCTCCTTGCGACGCCGTCGTGCACGCCGCGCGTTCCGGTGCACACGCCGCTCGACTTGGCACCGCCGGACGAACGCACGTGGGCTTGCGCGATCCTCCACGCCTTCGACGACGCACACACCGATCTCGACGAGCTCGCCGCGAACCTCGCGTGGCACGACGCAACGGTCGTTGCGCGATGGGCCGTCTCGACGCATGGCCCCGTGCGCGCAACCGACGCAGCGAAGCGACGCGCCGCGCTCGTCTTGCCGCTC
>JBBSFE010000112.1:0-22607 GCA_038239005.1 Polyangiales bacterium | reverse complement strand
GCACAACACCGGCGAGCACATCGTGCATCTGCGCGCGCTCGCACTCAGCGATAGGTGGAATCATGCGATGGACATCACACTACGCGCGCCACCCCTGCGGATTCGAAGCGCGGCGTGATCAGGATGAGAGTCACACCCTTCTAACCTGGCCGCACGATGGGCCTCCAACAGTCAGGCTCATCTGCGGGCCCTGCTGCCCCTTTTTCAAACCGACGGCATCGATTCGCCCTCAAATGCAACCGCCGCCAAACCAACTGACTTCGCATCGGCGCGAGCGTCGCGATGATCATCAGCCCGAACGTTTGCGCGGGCTGCGGCCGCTGGCTCGCCACTCTCGTCGACGCTTCTACGCGTCCGCGCTACTGCCGCGTTTGCTACGTCGCATCGGTTCGGCCGAAGCGTCTTCGTTGCGTCGAGTGTGGCGACGAGCTCGGTGGTCTTGGTGTCCGAGCGCACCAGCCGAGTCGGCTGCGCGCGCGAAAGAAGCCGCTGCGTTGTCACGTGTGCACAGCACGACTGAACGGGTCGAAAGGGACGCACGAGATCAGCCCGGCCATGCGCGCCGCGGCGGTGGTCGCGATCCAGGCTCTAGCGCTCGCTCGAGCTCCGGAGCGTGAAGCCAAAGAGGAGCGTCTTCGTTCGAATCCTTGCTCGGTGTGTGGCCGCTCGCTCCCGCGTCTGACGACCCGACGGACCAACAAGCTTCCGAAGTCTCGGCGATGCCGCTCGTGCTTCATGCGCAGCAATAGGAACGCGGTCGGACGCGGACAACCGAGGCCGGCGTGAGCGGACGACCTCTTACACGAGGAGAGTGTCGAAACGGTCCGCGCCCGTGTCCGTGGCGCACGTGTCGATATCACCTCGCCTCAGACATCCGACGCGGACACGAGCCGACTGAATCGTGCTCGCTCGACGTGGCCGATCGCGGCGGAATGACGCTCGAAGACCTCGGCGCTCTTCTCGGCTTTACCCGCGAACGCGTCCGACAACTGGAATCGAAAGCGCTCGAGCACTTCGTTCGCTTGGCCGCCGCTTCCGGGTTGGTTCTCGAACGCCGTGTTCGCGCGTCGGCGATCGCCTTCGCTGATCGATCGCCCGCGCTTCATCTCGCACAATCATTGAACGTCGACGCGCCCGAATTCTTCAAGCCGGAGGCGCCGTGATCATCGGCCGACTCGTCGATCTCGCTCGCGCTGCGATCGTGCGATCGATCGCCACCGATCGACGCGAGCGTTTGCTGCGCGCCGGCCTTTGCCCCACGTGCGCCGGAAGCGGTGATTGTCCCGCGTGCACCGGTCGAAAGTGTCCACCGTGCTTGTGGTGTCTCTCCACCGGTGATTGCCTCACGTGCGTTGCTGCCGCTCGGGCGCAAGGCGGCAAATGACAACCCCGCGCATCCTCGTCGGCGTGAGCTCATGCGACGAGCGCTTGACTGTGGCGATCGTCGAGCTCCCGCGTCGCGGCGACAAGCTCGTTTCGCTTCGCATCGCCGACGCGCACGGAAACTCCCGAATGATTCGTCTCGGTCCTGCGAACACCGCGCGTGTGTGGGCTGCGCTCGGCCATGCACTCGATGAACTCGAACGAGACTCGGAGCAATGAGGCGCCGCGACTTCGTAGGGCGCGCCGATCTCGCCACCGATGGGGCGGGAGGCCGACTCAGCGAGGGCCGCCGTCTCCTTTTGGAGATGATCCAAAGCGGCACTTCGGGGCGCGCAATTGCGGATGCGGTGGGCGTGACGCCGCAAGCGATCAGCCTCATAGCCATCGGGGCGCAAAGCCCGAATCCGATTGTGATCTACTCGCTCGAGGACCTCTTCGGGTTCCCGCCGCGCGTTTGGTTTCAACACCCGAAGGCGCGGTCGAAATCAACAGTTATTCGCGCTCCGGATGGCAAATTGAAAAGCGTCGACGGTGAGACCGCGACCGGCACGCCGAACGACCCGCGCGCCGCGTGAAAGGAAACGAGCATGGCCGAGAAATCATTTCTTCAACGACTCGCGGACACCATCGCGGATCGCAACGCGCAGAACCAGAGCGACTCCGACCAAAGCGCGAAGTCCAACGGCTTCGAGCGCGGAGGCGGCATCGACTACGACGACATGATCGGTCGCGACGATCGCTCACGCGACGCAGCCAACGGGACGACCGGAACGAATGGGACCAGCGTCGACGCGAAGGTCGCGGCGGCCGCAGATTCAGCAAACAGCTCCCCCGTGAGCGCCGAAGCAGCGCGCGTCACGACGGGCGCGCACTGAAGGAGAATCACATGCCTACCGATCCGAAATTCAACGAACGAGTTCAGAAGTTCGCCGACCAGGGCACGACGATGGGGAACGACCGACACGAGCGCGCCGTTCGCGAAGGCGAGGCCGCGCAAAAAGAGATGGTCGGCAAGGGCGGCAAAGTCGGTGGAGTTCAGAGCTCGGCCGACGACAACGGCATTCCGAGCTTGGGCCCGCCGCTTGCTCAGCCCGTGCCGCCGATGCCGCCGGTTCGTCGCGAGACGCCGGATCACTTCAAAGAGCCGTGATGAGCGACGAGAAGCTCACGCGCGACGAACTCAACGATCGCTCGCGCGCGCACTTCGAGACAAGCGGGCGCCCGATGGCGATCTCGTTCGTCGGTCTACCGCACGGCGCAGATGGACGGGTCGATTACGCGGCCTATGCAGAGCAAATCCGCGCGTCGCACGCGTGGGCGGAACAGAGGATCGCACACAAGGCGACCGCTCGAGAAAGCGCGCGATCGGTCGCATCTAAACCACAACAACCGAAGGCTGCCCGTGTCGTCGCAACGCCGCCCGCGCCTTCACGTTCCAAAGAGAAACCCATGCCGTCCCGAAAAAATGAAGTTGTCACTCGTGCGCTCGCGTTGGCGTTCAAAGCCGCCGACGGTCCCTCCGACATCAAGAAGAAAGTCGTCGCAATGATCGACGAAGCGCTCGAGATGAAGGACCTCGACGACGACGATCGTCGTGCACTCACTCGCGCGCGCAAGAGCCTTGTCGCGTCGAAAGAGGACAGCGACGACGGTGATTCGGATGAGCGCGCCGAAGAACGCGACGAAAAACGCCTCTGCGCCATCGTCTCGCAACTCCGCGCCCAGGAGAGTCACGGCAACCACGAAGCCAAGAAGCAGCTCGAATATCTTCGCGGCATCGAGGTTGTGGACTTCTCGCACAACTACGTGCCTCCGGCAGCCCGACGCGAACGTGCGCTCGAGCGAACCGAACGCCGCCAACGACTCGGGCTCGATCCCGCAGTCGCTGGCATTCGCACGAACTGGCGTGGGACCAATGAGTACGGCGTGATCTACGCATCGGAGCAGAAAAAATGATGAACGCTCTAGCTGTCCGTCCGGAAGATCGCGAAAGCGAAATGTTCCACGTCGCCACCATCGCCAAGGCAACGGCCGCGCTCGATGCCGCCGAGCTTGCGTATCGTGGCCTCGATAATACGCGGCGTCGCGTCGAGTGGCTGACTCGTCGCTTCGGTGAAGCACCGCTTGGCTCGCCGCTTCATCACCAGATCTACGGCGAGATCGAACTCGCGAAGCAAACCGAGGCGCGGGTACTCGACGAGCATACGCGCCTCGCTCGCGTCGCGGCCGCTCAGGTGATCGCGCTCGAGGCCGCTCGCCGCGCACTCGTCCGTCTGCAATTGCGTGCGAACCCCGGCGCTCGGCAAGTGACAGGCACGGTCTTTCACGCCGCGACAAACGCATACATCGACGTGACGCACTTGCTCCCGGCGCAATGAATTTCACGAAGGACGATCGAACATGAGTTACCCGAATATCGATTCAACCGATCCGGTCATCGGCGCCGAAGTTGCCAACATCTCGAGCACCGACGCAACGCCAACGCTCTCACCGATCGCGCGTCGTCTCTACGTCGGCGTCGCCGGCGACGTGAAGGTCGATCTCGCCGACGGTTCGACGGTGACGATGCCGACCATGGCCGGCGGCGTTTGGCATTTCGTCGCCGTGAAGAAAGTCTACAAGGTCGGCACCGCCGCGACGGGGCTCGTCTTTGGATATTGAGACGACGAGCTGCGGCGTCCCTCACGCTGCATTGGTCGAAGTCCCGACCTCGCCGATAACGCGCGTATTTTCGTCCGCGTCGTCGTCGGTGCTCGCGGGCAAATCGTTTTTTCGCGAAGTGAAATTCTCGATTTGAGGTTTTGACCATGACGCCGATTGCGGGCAACCCCGATAGCTACCCGATCACTTTTACGATTCCAGATGACAGCGATCCACCCGCAGCGGCGACATTCAACGTCGCAAACGGTGGTCTGGCTGATCGAACCGCGTCGCTCGCTAACGGCTACAAAGCCGAGCTTGCCGACTTCAACGCGCTGAAAGCGATCAACACGACGAGCCTTCCAGACGGCGCGTTCCGCGTGGTCAAGGGCTATGGCCGCTTCACGCTCGACAAGACTCTCTTCCCGACGTTCGCCGAAGATCTTCCGTGCGTCGTCGCGCCTACAACGGGGACCGGCCGCTGGATGGGCGGGCCCGAAGCGAATGCGCAATACATCTTCACGGCGTCCACACCCGGAACGAACACATGGTTCGCACCTCCCGGATTGAAGCTCGTCGACATTGAAATAGTCGGCGCCGGAGGCGGCGGTGCTGGAGGTTCTGGTGCAGGCGCACCAACGAGCGACCCTGTTGGCGGCGGCGGCGGCGGAGCAGGAGCCCGCGTGCTTGTTACGAAGCAACCGAGTCCCGCAGCGCAACACGATGTGATCGTGGGCGCCGGAGGCACCGGAAGCGCGTCAGGCGTGGACGGTGGCGACGGCGTCGCATCGAGCGTCGGCGTACACACCTTTGGAGCGTTCGCGATTGCACTTGGCGGGCAAGGCGGCTCGAAGAGCACGACGGCGAACGCCGACGCGAACGGCGCAGCTGGTCTCGCCGCCACGGTGCCAGGCGGCCAAGGCGTCACCGGAACGCAAAAGTCACTCGCCTACTCGGCGACGAGCTTCATTCCGTCCGCGATGGTCGCCGGCGGTGGCGGATTCGCGACGAACGAGACTTCATCGAATGCCGGCGGTGTGACCGCGGCGGGATCGCCGAACGCGATGGGCAAAGCGGGCGGCTCAGCGGGTGCGCGCGGAACGGATGCTTCACGACACGGCGGTGGTGGCGGTGGCGGCGGCGGCGGTGGCGTCTTCGACGTCGGCGGCAATGGCGGCAACGGCGGCAACGCGATCCTTTCTGGCACCGGCTCGAACGGAAGTGTCGGCGCAGCAGCGACGAACAACTCTGGCGCAGGAGGCGGCGGCGGTGGCGCGGGCGGCGCGGGTTCAGTTGCCGGAGGAACGGGAGCCAATGGCGGCAACGGCGGATCTGGCCTCGTCGTCATTCGAGGTCGGTCGTGATTGCTCGCGAAGAGCGTATCGATGTCTCGATCGCGATCGGTCGGAGTCGCGAAGATCAGGTCGTCGTCGTCTTCACGGATCCCAACGGCGTGCGACGCGTCGCGTTGCCGCGCTTTGGTTGGGAGGTAGAAGAACTATTTCGCCGCATGAACGCAGATGGCTTCATCGATTCGATCATCCGTCATCCGGAGTTCGTTCGGCAACCGTGGGATCGGCGCATCGTCGTCGAGTTTCGTCACGAGTGCCAGACGTCGTGGAGCGTGGTGCGCACTCTGAATCCGAAGGCGACGTCGTGAACAACGTGGTCGATCTGCAAGCGAAGCGCGACGAACGAACGTTCGAAAACCCGAACGTCGAAGAAAGCGACTTCGCGGATGGCCTCGCGCGCGGCGGGCAGATGGCGTCGCTCGACACCGATCGGCTTCTCCGTCGCCTCGGAGCTGGCGCAAGCGACTCTGAATTTACTTGGCGTGCGGGTCTTGTCGCGGGGAAAGCGGTCGTCTTCCTCGGCGCGGTGCTCGTGTCGCCGTTGATCGTTCTGCACCTGCTACACGCAGTCATCGCACGACGTCGGAGAAAGAAATGATCCGAGTTCGCGCAACCGCTCCGACGGAGTTCAACGTTCCGATCGTCGGCGATCCCGATGGTCGTTGCGAGTACGACGCGCTTCGCATCGGCGGCGACTTCACGCCCGGCGTTTGCGTTGTGAGCCGCGCGGGCATCCCGATCACGTGGGACAAGCGCAAGGGCTACGGCTTTGCAGGCGCGACGCTCATCTACACCGGCGACGACCTCGCCGAATTCGAAACGACGTTCACCTTCTGGCGTCAGGACCAGATCGACGCGTGGAAAGACTGGGCGAAGAAGTACCTCACGAAGTCGCTGGCGCAGCCGCAGGTCGGTAACTTGGGCGTGTCGCGCGCTGTTGCGGAGCGCCAGGTCGCGGACGCAAAGACAGCCGCTTCAGCTCCAGGGCTGACACCGCAACAACAACAGTCCTTCGGCGCACAAGCTGATTCAGCTCAACGGAAGCTCGATGCACTCAGCAGCGCGAGCCCATACCTCACGAACGTTCCGAAACCGAAAGCTCTCGGCGTCTATCATCCAACGCTGGCCGAAATAGGAATAACGAAGATCGTTCCGAAGCTAGTCGGCGCATTCACGCAAGCGTCGCAAGGCAAGTGGACGAAGACGATCGACTGGTATCAGTGGCGCGGCCCGCAGGAGGCGCTCGGACGGCCTAAAGAATCAACCCCCGATTGGACCAAGCCAGGTCCAACCGCGCAGGACGCATGGGATCTCGAGCTCGAAAAGCATCGGAAGCGGTTCGATGACCTCGTGAAGCAAAACGCGACGGGACACAACTGATGCCGAAGTTCCGCGATTTCGAGCTCGACGCGCGGGCTAAGATGCTCACGCGCGCCTGCGACCTTCTGGTCACTTGGCGTCGACGTCACGGCTTCCGTGATGCGGCTCGTGTCGTTCCACTTTCCGTCGTCGTCTTCGATCGTCACGGCGCGGAGATCGTCGCGCGTCGCGCGTTGGCCACCACGCTGACAACGCGCGGCCGCGCGGTTCTCGCGAAGGAGTGCGCGACGCGAAAGGTGCTTCCCGGATCGCAACTCCTTTTCATCGACGACGACAAGACCGGCGGATCGTTCGAGGTGGTCAACCACTCGAAAGAGAACGCCGCGATGCATCGCGAGCTCGAAGAAATGAAGGCGCGCCTCGCGACGTTGGAGGCAGAGCAGACTCATGTCCGGTAAAGGCGGCGGCGAGGCGCGTTTCGGGATCAAGGTCGAATCGAACGCAAAGCAGGCGGGCGAAGAAGGCGCGAACGCGCTCGAACAACTGCGCGATTCGATGGCGTCGGCCACGGATGCGATCAAGACCGGCAACGCGATGCTGCGCAACCTCAAGGGCTCGAGCGCAGAGGTGGCGAAGGCAAAGGCCGATCTCAAGACGAAGATCGACGCCGAACGAAACGCGCTGTCACAACACACGCTGACGCTGATCAAATCCGGTGCGGCCTACGACAAGACCACCGAGAAGTTGAAAAAGTTTGCGGACGCAGGGAAGAAAGGCGGCGCCGACAAGCTCGCAAAGCAGAACGCATCACTAAAGTCTTCGCTCGACGCCGCGGGCGGTTCGGCTGGCGAACTCGTCGGGACATTCTCGTCGCTGAAAGACACCATGTTCGCCGCGAGCGGTGTTGCCGAGCTTCTCGCCGACCCAATCACCGCAGTCGCCGCGGTCGCCGTCGCTGCCGCCGCCGCCGTCGTCGCGCTGACGGTCGCGTTCACGACATGGGTGATCGAGTCCGGCAATGCCGCGCGCTCAGCCCAGTTGATGCGCGTCGCCTTCAACGGCAACGCCGAAGATGCGAAGAGACTTGGAAACCAAGTCGATCGCCTCGCCGAAAAGCTTCCGACCGCGAAAGCAGAGATCAATCAGATGGCCTCCGAGCTCACGCTCGCGGGTCTCGGCGGTCAAACGCTCGTTGATACGCTCGAAGCGGCATCGCAAGCGAGCGCGGCACTCGGCGCCAGCGCCGGGAACAAGGTTCGTGACTTCGTAGAGCGCTCAAAACTGAGCGGCCGTTTCTCCCTTGGTCCGCTCGAGACGCAGGGTCTTGGCGTTTCGTTCAACGATGTTGCAGCTTCGCTCGCGAAGAATACGAAAACGAGCGTCGCGGAAGCACGATCGGCATTGCTCGAAGGGCGCGTCGCGCTTGGCGATGGCGCTGCGGCTTTGAAGGACGCGATGACCAAGCGCTTCGGGTCCGTGAACCTCGCGAAGATGCTCGATCTCGACGTCTTGAAGATGAAGTTCAAAGAGACGCTCGGCATGCTCACGAAAGACATCAACCTCGAGCCTCTGTTGAAGATGCTGCAAGAGATCTTTGGTCTCTTCGACACGTCGACGGAATCCGGCGCGGCCATCAAGTCGCTCGTGACCTGGCTCGGCTCCGGCATCGTCGACGCGATCACTTCGTCGAAGCCGATCATCAAGGGTTTTTTCTACGCACTGCTAATTGCCGCGTTGGACATCGGAAGCGCGTTTCTCGTGCTCCAGGGTCAGTTTCAGGACACCTTTGGTGGTTCGTCGCTCGACAGTGTCGACTTGATGACCGACGGTTTGACCGGCATCAAAGTTGTTGCGGCTTTGATCGCGGGCGCCGTCGCTGTGCTTGCGACAAACCTTTTGATCGTCCTCGCAGCCGCTGGCGCCGTAGCCTTCGTCTTCTATTCGATCTACGCCCAAGTTCGCGACCTGATCAAAGGGATCAAGGAAATGTCCGAGATGATGGCCAGCGTCGGCGGCGACACGGGGAAGAAACTCGGCGAGGGGCTCAAGGGCGGCGCGCCAACGATTCAAGACGCCGGTACATACCTCGCTGACTCGTTGAAGAGCGGGTTCGCAACGGTCGGTCTCAAGATCCATTCTCCGTCGAAGGTCTTCGAGGAGTACGGCAAGCAGAGCGCGGCGGGTTATGGCCGCGGCGTCGATTCGGGCGGTGATATGGCGCGCATGGCACTCGACAACTTGGTCGGCTCGAAGACCAGTGGAGGCGGCGGCGAAAGTGCAACTCACGGCCCGGTGAACATCACCGTCAACGTCACGCAAGGGCAGGGACACGGCAGCGGGCACCACGGCGAAAGCGATTCCGACTTCATCGCGCGACTGACGAACGCGATCGAGCTCGAGCTTCAAAAAGCGGGGCTCGCACCCGCATGATCAACGTTCCGATCGTCGGCGACCCCGATGTCCTACTCGTTGCCCATCTGGACATAGCGCGCCGAAAGCGCAATGTGCCAACCCTTCGCATCGCGCCACACGTTCTCCACGGCGTCGAGCGCGAACGATTCATCAGTAACGCCTTGCCCCTTGAGGAGAAGGCAGTTTGCGGACTCGTCGATGATCACGGTCGTGAACGTTCGCGAGCTGCGATGAGGTTCGATGTAGTGCAGACGCACGGTCCCATTCACGGCCCCAAGCAGCGCAACGATCCGACGAAAGGCCGTGTCCGTGTACATCGCAACGTGCTCCGGCGTGAGGTATTCGGTCTGAGAGCCAACGCGTCTAGGAAAAACGAACGCGGGACCCGCATAGTGGTCGTCACCCGCGGCGACGCGAACGCCGACGAGCGCGCCTGGAACGGGCGCGACGTTGATCACGACGATGAATCCGCCATCGCGAGGCGTCGGCGCGATATCGAGGTAAGGAGCGGGCTTGCAGCGCTCAAACACGGCGCGCTCGAATTCGTTTTTGAACGCGAGCGCGTCCGCCGACGAGATCGGGTTGTACTTCTCGATCGTGCCCGCTTGCGCCGTTCCGCCTTTCGCTTCGCTTGCACCGACGAGAAGACGTCCACCGCCTGTGTTTGCGAACGACGCAGCGTCCTTCGCCATCTCGAAAGTCTTCCACGCCGCGCCGTCGAAGTACGCCTTCGGGTGACCCTTCAGATCGAGATTCGCGCGCTCGAAGGTGGACCCTTCCTTGGGAAGCTCAGCGTCGATCACCGAGCCGAGGCGAACACGTCGCAAGCGTCCGCGCAAGCCGCTGAGATCCTGGAACTGAAGCAACTCAGGATCGACATGTACGTAGGGCATTCAGTTCAGTTTTCGCCGCGCCATACGCGTTCGAATTCTGATAGGAGTCAGACTCAGAATCGACGAGGCGGCACGCGGCGCAGCTTTCCATTGGTTGCTCGTGGCCGTATTCTGAACGTGAAAAACCGCGGCGACGTTCGAAGCGTCCCGCGGCGTGGTCCGAATCTGCAAAGGAGAATCGAACATGAAGAAGAAAGCACGACGAAGCGCAATCCGCAAAACCAGCACCTTCGTCTTTGCCAGCAAGTCTGCCCAACTTCCGGCAGACACCCCTTTGAAGTTGCTCGCGGCGCTTCATCCGATTCTGGTCGATAAGAGAAGCCGCGTCCGTGAGCTAGAGTCGATCATCGACCTGGCTTTCGGCAAGAACTCCGAGGAGATCCTGTCGGACATCGCCGACGAGTTGAGCGCGCTCTCGGAAGTCGAAGGTCACGATTTTCTTCCCGATGTGCTCGAGCGCATTGGGCTTCGAGCTCGCGCGGCGGTTAGTCTTGCACAATATCGCTCGAAGGCGGGCTGAACGATGCCGCAAGCACGCGTCGGTTGGGCCGGATGGCACGGCAACCACTGGGACATCCGCATCACGCTACCCGACGGCTCGCGCTCGAATCGAGCGTGCCTGCCCGTAGGGATGAGCGAGACCGATGCACGCGCCGAAGCTCGAAGACTCACGCTTCAATCGGAAGCCGAGGGATGGGAGAAAATCCCCGCGCCGACGCACGCGCGCGCGACGGGAAACACGTTCGACGTGTACGCGGAACGCTGGCTCGCAACGCGTCGAGACCCGAAGGATGCGAGCGCGCATCTACGCTTTCACATCCTTCCGCTTCTCATCGATCACGTGACCACGTCGATCACTCGCGAGGACGTCGCGCGTGTCGTCGCGCGTCTCGACGAACGTGTGCGTGCGGGCGAGATTTCTTGGAAGACCGCTTGGAACGTGTGGGCGACCGTCTCGAAGCTCTTCGACGATGCCGCCAACTCGAAGCGGCTCGAGTTACGCGTGCTCGCACACAACCCCGCCGACGGCGTTCGCGGTCCCGATCGCGGCGACCAGCGGCAGAGCGCGTATCTCTTCCCAAACGAGGCGGCGAAGCTTCTCGCGTGCGAAGCCGTTCCGCGTGGTGCGCGCGTGATGTACACCCTCGCGCTCTATATGGGCGTGCGCCGCGGCGAGCTCGTCGAGCTGCTTGTCGAAGATGTCGTACTCGAGGGCGGATACGTCAACGTCCACCAAGCGCACGATCGTGTGAGCGGCGGCACGAAGAGCACGAAGGGCAGGCGGGCGCGGCGTGTTCCGATCGAGCCGGCCCTTCGTCCTCTTCTCGAAGCGCTCGTTCGTGGTCCGGATGTCCAGCGTATACACACACGCGAAGGTTCCGAACGGCTCGTGTCGCTCCCGGCCAACGAGAAGACGTCGACGCGCGCCCGCGCGATGCGTCAGCACCTCGAGCTCGCGGGCCTCAAGCGCGCGGAACTCCTCGCCGACGACGACAACCGTCGCCCGCTCGTGTTTCACGACCTCCGCCACACCTTCGCGACGTGGCTTGCGATTGCAGGCGAGAACGAACTCACGATCCAAACGCGACTCGGTCACGCGTCGACGGAGATGACGCAAAAATATATCACCGAGGCCGAGGCCGTCGGTCGCGGTGACATCGGCGAGCCGTTCGGAGCGCTTCCGGCGTCGCTCGTTGGTCCTCTTCCGCCCGCACCAGAAACGAAAAGTCCTGGAAGAGTCCCAGAGTCGCGCAAGCCCATGAAATCTAGAGCGGGACACGGGATTCGAACCCGCGACATCCAGCTTGGGAAGCTGGCACTCTACCAACTGAGTTAGTCCCGCGAACTGCGACGAAAGACGTACCACAAAACACAAATAGGAATGGCCCGGGACAACTTCGGCCCGGGCCATTCGTGTTGCACTAACTCGGCCCCAAAAAACTGGATAGCCGCTGCATCTCCCGAACGGTTTCACGTCGTCACGCTGTGCGTGCGGCGTGGACTCCGAATCAGGTCAGCTCAGAACCTCCAGGTTGGAGCCATTAATACTATGCATGATCGTGCAACCTCCTCCGGACTTGCCGGACACTCGGGCAATGAGCTCAGGGCAGCTCACTGGGGCGAGTGTTTCCTGTGACAGGGCGCTGCACGCAACCGTGCTCGCGCCGCGCTCGAAGCCGAACGCGCGTGCTTGGTGAGAAGCACTGCCGGACCATTCCAGGCGCTTCGAAGAAGAAGCGACCCGCTCTCGGCTCATACCCAGAATCTAACACCACGTTCTGGTGACGGCCAGCTACTGGGTTCGCTGACCAGCAAGATCGTAAGAAACGTCGCAAGGCAGGGAATCAAACTGGCCGGCGACCACGGCCGTGCAGTCGGCGCCTTCGTCGACTTCGTAGTGATAGTTGAGCTTTCCCATGAATCCCGTCGGCTGAGGTGCCGTGCCGAGCGAGGCCGTGAAGGTGTCGCTGCGGACGACGCCGCAGTAGGGCTTTTTGCCGCTGTCGCTCGCGTCTTGCAGGTCGAAGATTTCGGTCGTTTTCACGATGACGTTTCCCGCCGGGTCGATCGAGCCCGTGAGGGCGGGGGAGGCGTCTTGCAGCCAAAAAATGGTGCTGCCGCTTCGTGAGAGGCGCACGTGGAAGGCCCACGGATCTTGCGCGACGATCGAAGCGCCACACGTTTGCTGCGTGAGCGTGCCGGTCGTGGCGTAGGTGCCGAGTGTGCTCCCGGGGTCGTGACCCAGGCACCCGAAGAGAAGCAAGCCGAGCGCGACACGACGCATCTCATGGCCCTATCAAAGCGACGCGACTCCGGGCAATTTCGTGGTGTGAGACCGACGCCGTGGGACACGCGTGCTGCCGTCGCGACGTTCGCGCTCGGCGCGCTGCTCTTTGCCGTTGCGTGCATCGTGACGGGCGCGACGGACGAAGGGTCCATCACGTGGACTACGCGCGTGCTTCGAACGTTGCCACTCGTGCCGGCGTGTGGAGGCGTCGTCACGTATCTCACGCTGCGGCGCGCGCAAAGGCGAGGGGAGATGCTTGCGCTCGCCGCGATCGGTTGCTCGCCCGCACGCGCTGCCGTGTTTGCGGTCGTCGGTGCCGCCGTGTTGAGCGCAGCCGCAGCAGCCGTGGTGATCACACGTGGACGTGACGCGACCGAAGCATTTTTCCCACGCGCGACATCGCATGCAGACGTGACGGCGAGTGAGGGCGCGTTCGTCGACGAGGCGCGCGGGCTTCGCATCGCATCGAGCGGAGAGATCACGACGACCGTCCAAACGAATCCTGAAGCACCCGCGCACCCCATGGGCGGTCGCGACGCCGCGGCCGCGGGCATTCTCGTTCTCCTCGGGATTGCGCTTCCGCTCATCGGTGCGCGCGCGATGACGATCGAGCTATGGGCGGCTGGCGTGACGTGTGTACTCTGCATCTTTCTCCTTCAGGCCGCGGCGGCCGGAAGAATTGCGCCGCTTGCCGCGTGTGTGCCGGCGCTTTCGCTCCTCATTGCGGCCGGCGTTCGCTATCGTTCACCCGCATGGTGACGGGCTCGGGCGGCGGAAAACCGGCAGATTGGTGCGTCACCGTTCACGGCGGCGCGGGCGAGCTCCCGCTCGAGCAACGGCAACCCCACGCCGAAGGTTGCGCTGCAGCGGTTCGCGCAGCCGGTGAAGTGCTGGCTGCGGGTGGAAGAGCGCTCGACGCGGTGGAGCTCGCCGTGCGCGTGCTCGAAGACGATTCGAAATTCAACGCGGGCACCGGCGCGTGTCTCACCGAGAGCGGCACCCTCGAGCTCGATGCTTCAATCATGAACGGCGCCGAGCTCGCATCGGGCGCGGTGTGCTCGCTTCCGCCGTTCAAGAATCCGATCGCGATCGCGCGCGCCGTGCTCGACGACGGTCGCCACATTCTCTACGCCGCGGAAGGCGCATCGCGATTCGCGATCGAAAAAGGCTTCGCGCCCGCCTCTCCCGAAACGATGATCACACCCGCCGTGCGCGCGCGATTCGAACGCGGCTCCGTGGTCGCGGAGAGTTACGCAGGAAGCACGGTCGGCGCGGTCGCGCGCGACAAGAACGGCCACGTCGCGGCGGCCACGAGCACGGGCGGAACATTTTTCAAACGCAGCGGCCGGGTCGGCGACACGCCCATCATCGGTGCCGGCACCTACGCAGACGACGACGCAGGCGCGGCATCCGCCACCGGCCTCGGCGAAGCCATCATGCGCGTGTGTTTGACGAAGGCGACCATCGAGCTCTTGCGACACGGCATGCCCGTCGAAGAAGCGGCGCGCTTCGCCGTGATGCTTCTCGAGATGCGCGGGCTTGGGCCGGGCGGCATCGTGCTCGTCGACCCGCACGGAGCCTTCGGCTACGCACGCACCACACAAACGATGTCTTGGGCGGCTCTATCGAGCAACGACCCGGCGCCGCAACGCGGCTTCTAAGATTCTTGCTCGGTCTTCTCGGCCGGGGTTTTGCGGTCGATCGCATCTTGGAGGCCGCAGCGGAGCCGCCCAGCACGCTTGATGCGCTTGGCTTTGAGGGGAGTGGCAAGCCACTCGTGACGCTTGCGAACATTCCAGATTGCGCGATTCGACATAGGAGGCCGCGTTTGTCCCTCAAAAACGCTTTTCGGTCAAGGACCTATTGCGCGTGGGCCGTGCAGAGGCCGTCGTCGCAGCTGGCGATGTATGCGCCGCCGCTCGCGCCATTTTCGTCCTCGGTTTGGCCAGCAGGGCACTTGCAGATGTTGCAGCCCGCGTTTGCCGCAGCCTCTTCGTTGATGACGTTGTTCACTTCGGTGACGCGAACGCCCTGCTCGACGAAGGTTCCGCAGCAGTCGTTCGTGTGATCCACGACCGCGCAATCCTGGTTGGCCGTGCACGTGCGATCGCTTTGCGTGCGCGCGTCACCCCAGCAGGCGACCTTTTTTCCGCTGTCGACGCCGGCGTCGACAGCCGTGGTCGTGCCGCCGCAAGCGATGAGGACGGCGACGGCAACGAAGGGTGAAAGCGAGCGCATGCACGAAGAATAGTCGATCCAGGTGATCGTGGGCGATCCGCTCGTTTCTCGCGAAAGGTCGCGAATCGTCGCGAATCGTCGCGGCATGAGGGTTGCTGTTGTACCGATCATGCACAAGCTCATCGGTCTCTTCGCAGTGGCGGCGCTAGCGTCTGCTTGCAGTGGGTCCGAGTCGTTTGACAGCGAAGAGCTCGCGGTCATCCCGTTGCGATTCGACGTCACGACGATTTTGGCGACATCGGGCGAGGGCGCATACGCAAACTTCAACGCGAGCGACCCGACGCACTGCGCGCCCGATGTCGTTCCGTACGTCGCGAACGACGGCACGAACCACTTCAAGTGCATGCGCGAAGCCGAGTGGACCGGCCTCAACTACGGCACGCATCACTTCGTCGCGATGCCGACCGACTCGCATCGCGCTGCGCTCAACGGAGCCGGAAACGATCTCGCGGGTTACGTCGATGGTCTCAACGACGGCTACACCGGCGTAGGCGACGGCACCGCGAACGGAACGAGCGCGGCCGATACGACATACGCGTCACTGCAATCGTCGTACGGAAACGCCGTTCCCGAGTGGGTTCTCCTGAACGAGATTTCGTCGAGCTGGGAACACTCGCCGACGTATCGCAATTACGTCGTCGCGTTTGCGGCGCGCATGGCCGGTGCACATCAGCGCAGCGTGATCGTGCTCTCGCAATTTCCGACCGTGAGCACGCAGAACCAAGGCGACTGGGCGCGTCTCGCGAAGGTCGCGCACATCGGCATCGAAGTGCAGGTCAAAGGCACCGACTCGCCGAGCATCGCGTACGGCCTCTATTCAGCTGCGATGACGACGTACACGACTGCGCTTTCGAACGCCGGCATGACGAACGGCAAGAGCAAGCTCATGGTCGTCGACAACTTCTCGAACACGCCGAACGGCTGGGCCTTCGGTCGCAACGGCGCGACGCCCGACCAATGGCGCGCGTCGATCAAGATGAGGATGGTGCAATCCGGCAAGCTCGGATTCGCCGGCTACATTTCGTACGCATGGGAAGGCAATAACTCAAAGGACAGCTCCGAAGTCCGCCAGAGCTACGAAGCCGCGTACTCGAACGTGGGCGCAGCAGCTCCGCCGCCTCCGCCTCCGCCTCCGCCTCCGCCTCCGCCCCCGCCCCCGCCTCCGCCTCCGCCTCCGCCTCCGCCTCCGCCGCCGGGCTGCGGCATTCTCGGGGCGAACGCGTCGCTCGCGCAGCCGGGCAATCTGAAATCGTGCGACGGCCGCTTCGACGTCGATCTCCAAAGCGACGGCAACGTCGTCCTCTACTTCGGCGGGCAGGGCTCACTCTGGGCAACGCACACGAGCGGCGCCGCGCACGTGCTTCTCATGCAAGGCGACGGCAATCTCGTGCTCTACAACTCCGCCAACAAGCCGGTGTGGGCAAGCAACACGAGCGGCCACCCAGGCGCATTCGCCGAGCTGCAAAACGACGGCAACTTCGTCGTCTACGACGGCGCGACTCCCATCTGGTCGTCAAACACCTCTGGGCACTAATCAATCGGGAATTTTGACGAGCTTGGCTTCCACCGTGACGAGCTTCTCGCCCGACTTGGCTTCGACGATCGTGTCGAACGGGAAGTAGCCAGGGGCTTCGACGCTCACTCGGTGGGAGCCCACGGGCATCGCGACGCCGCGCGCTTGGACCATGTCGAGCGTGCCGACGATTTGATCGTCCACCGTGACGCGCGCATCGGCGGGGCCGCCGCTCAACCGGAGCGACACGGTCTTGGTCGCGCCTTGACCCGGGCCGCCGCACGCAGACGCCAACGCCAACGCCAACGCGCCGAGAAGCGCGCGCATCACTCCCACTCGATCGTTGCGGGCGGCTTCGACGAGATGTCGTAGACGACGCGGTTGATGCCGCGCACCTCGTTGATGACGCGGTTCGAAATCTTGGCGAGCACTTCGTAGGGGATGTGGGCCCAGTCGGCGGTCATGCCGTCGACCGAACGTACCGCGCGAACGGCGCACGTTTCTTCGTAGGTTCGTTCGTCGCCCATGACGCCGACGGACCGCACGGGCAAGAGCACGCAGAACGCTTGCCAGATGCTGTCGTACAAACCGGCGCTGCGAATTTCTTCGGTGACGATCGCATCGGCCGCGCGAAGCGTCGCGAGGCGTGGCTCGGTGATGTCGCCGAGACAACGAATCGCCAAACCCGGGCCGGGGAAGGGATGGCGCATGAGCATCTCGCGCGGGATGCCGAGGGCCTCGCCGGCCGCGCGCACCTCGTCTTTGAACATTTCTCGGAGGGGCTCGATGAGCTTCAAGTTCATGCGCTCGGGTAGACCCCCGACGTTGTGATGACTTTTGATCACCGCGCTCGGTCCCTTGAAAGAAACGCTCTCGATGACGTCCGGGTAAAGCGTTCCTTGCACCAAAAAGCGTGCATTGTGCACCTTCTTGGCTTCTTCCTCGAAGACCTCGATGAAGACGCGGCCAATGATTTTGCGCTTCTGCTCGGGGTCGGAGACGCCGGCGAGCGCGGAGATGAAGCGATCGCGTGCGTCGACCGCGACGAGCTTCAGCTTGTAGGCCTCGCGGAACGTCGTGGCGACTTGTGTGGCTTCGCCCTGACGAAGCAAACCGTTGTCGACGAAGATGCACGTGAGTCGATCGCCGAGCGCGCGATGACAGATGATCGCCGCAACCGACGAATCGACGCCGCCCGAGAGACCGCAGATGGCTTGCTCGTTCGGAGCGACCGTCGCTTTGACGAGCGCGACCGCCTCTTCGCTGAACGTGCCGGGCGTCCACGAGGGCTCGAGCTTGGCGACGTCGAAGAGGAAGGCCGCGAGAATCTGCGAGCCGCGCGGCGTGTGGACGACCTCGGGGTGAAACTGCACGCCGTAGATGCGGCGTTTCTCGTCGGCGACGGCGCAGAAAGGCGTGTTGTCCGAAAGGCCGAGGGTTTCGAAGCCTGCGGGCATCGAGACGATGCGATCGCCGTGCGACATCCACACGTCGAGCACTTCGTCTTTCGCGAAGCGATGAAGCACGCCGCGCGGATCGGTGACGGTGACCTTCGCTGCGCCGTACTCGCGTGCGTCGGCGCCCTCGACTTTGCCGCCGAGGAGATGCGCCATGAGCTGCACGCCGTAACAGATGCCGAGGATGGGCACGCCGAGATCGAAGATGCGTTTGTCGACCGTGGGCGCGTCTTTGCCGTAGACGCTCGCCGGGCCGCCCGAAAGGATGATCGCGCTCGGCTTGTATTCTGCAACCTTCTCGAAGGGTAGGGTGCACGGCTGAATCTCGCAGTAGACGCGCTGCTCGCGCACGCGCCGTGCGATGAGCTGGGTGTACTGAGAGCCGAAATCGATGATGAGGACAGTCTCGCGCGTCACGCGAGAGGTTTTACCACCGCCGCGCCGGAACGGTTACCAGGAGATCGTCGTGCTCGCGACGGCGCCGCGGCCGAGCATCGTCGGGGCGATGTCGAACCTTGCGGCGCTGGGGTTCGACGCCTCTTTGCTGCCGCTCGTGTAGTGCACGATCGTCCAGATGATGCCGGCCGCGAGCACGGCTGCACCACCGAACATGAAGATGTCGCCGACGGCGAGCTTCGAGCGGATGTCGCCTTTTTCGTTGGCGCACGACTCCGTTTGCGGCGTTACGCACGTTTGCTTTCCGTTTTCGATGTCGCTCTTCTCACCGAGCCCCAACGCGTAAAAAATCGGTGCGATGCCCATCGCGACGAGGCCAATGCCGCCGACGACGAACGCACCAATCGGCGCCCTCTTTCCGCCACCTCCGGCGTCGTGCTTGCCGAAGTTCGCGACGACGGCGCGGTCACGCTCGCCTTCGGCCAAAACGATCTGTTGCTCGAACGGCTCGTTGCCGGCCGCCTCGAAACGGAACGTGTGCACGCCCGGATCGAGCGGGATGCCGTGGCCATCGAGCTGCTCGGTGAGCGTGACGCCATCGCTCGTGACCTTCACGGCGACGAGATCTTGGCCGTCTTTGCCTTTGGCGCGCACGACGACGCTCGGGATCTTCTTGTCGATCTCGCTCATCTGATCGGAGCAATCTTTTTTCACGGCGGCGGGGCATGCGTCTTTCGCGCATGCGAGGAATTGCTCGCGCGCGGACTTCAGCTTGTGCTCATCGCGGAGCTGCTGCGCTTTTTCGGAGGCGCCGATGCACTCGGCTTTCTCGTCTGCGAAGGCGGGCACTGCGAGCGTGGCGAGCGCGGCACAGACCAAGGCGATGTTCGTCTTCACATGCACTCCCGTTTCCACATCTTGCGACCCTTGTCGTCGAGTGTATACGGCGGATCACAATTTTTCTGCGGCGTTGTTGCAGTGGCCGTTGCCGTGGGTGCGACGACCACAGCGGCGGTTTGCGTGGCGATCGGGTGATGCGTTGGCGCATGCGTCGGTGATGTGGTGGCGGTCGGTGCGAACGTTGCGATCGTCGGTGTCGAGGCTGTCGGTGTGGGAATCGAGACCGATGCGGGCGACGCGATCGCGGTGTCGGGTGGAGGAGGCGCCGCGACGCTCGTCGTGTTCGTCGCCTTCGAGCGTGCAGCAATGACGATCGCGGTGACGAACGTGCCGCCAATCAAAAGCGCGATCAACGCGACGGCCACGATGGTGCGACGCGATCGCGGCGGCGGATAGGGCTCGCCGGACTTCGACACGGAAATGCTCGAGAGCTGCGACGACTGCGACACCGGCGGATCCGCGGGCTGCCGCGTGCGCGCAACCGCGCTCGCCGAGCTAGGCATCTCGGTGACGGAGGTGTTGCCGTAGTCACCTGCTTGGAGATTTGCCGACGAGCTTTCGATCTCGGCGACCTTCTCGGCGCGCTTCTCGAGCGTCGGGCGCGCGATCGTTTCGACCCACTCGCCGAGCTCGGTCGATGACGCAATGCCGACGACACGCTCGAGCGCGATTGCGAATTCGCGCGCGGTCGCGAAACGATGCGCGGGTTCCCTCGCGAGACCTCGCAGCACGATTTCGTCGACGACATGCGGAAGCTCCGGCGCGAGCGAGCTCGGCGGCGCAACGAGCCCGGTGAGAACCTTGCTCAGCACGGCGCCTTCGTTGTCGCCGACGAAGAGGCGCTGGCCGACGAGCGTTTCCCACAAAACGATCGCCGCGGCGTAGACGTCGGTCTGCCGGGTGACTTGCCCGCTGATTTGCTCGGGCGCCATGTACGCGAGCTTGCCTTTGAGCTGGCCTTCGCGCGTCGTCTGCACGCGGCCCGCGGCTTTCGCGACGCCGAAGTCGAGCACACGCGCGACGCCATCGGTGCCGACGAGAACGTTTTGCGGAGAGATGTCGCGGTGGACGATGTGAAGCGGCTCGCCGCGTTCGTTCTTCGCTTCGTGAGCGGCGTGGAGCCCATGAAGCGCACCGCACATGATGCCAGCGACCATGCGAAGCGGAATGCGCTGCCCGCGCTCGCGCATGCTGCGAATCAAACGCGAGAGCGATTCGCCTTGGACGTAATCCATGACGAGAAAGAGCTCGCCTTGAGTCGCAACGACGTCGAGCGTCGGCACGACGTTCGGATGACGAATGCGCGCCGCGAGACGCGCCTCGTCGAGGAACATCGAAACGAACTCGGGGTCTTTTGCGAACTGTGGATGCAGGCGCTTGATGGCGACCGTGCGCGAGAAGCCCACGGGGCCGAGCAGTCGGCCAAAGTGGACCGTCGCCATTCCGCCCGCTGCAATCTCGCCATAGAGCGCATAGCGCCCGACGACGCGCACCGGCTCAGTTGTTTCAGCCGCGTTCGCCACCAAATGCACATCGTATCAAACCACTCCGAGCGAGGCGCATCTTTCGGCAGTAGCCGCCGGCGGCGGCTGTGGTAGCTCAACCCCCGTGATTGCGGATGTCGAGATACGGGTTGCGCGTGTCGGCACCATCGAGGTGCCACTTCCGCGCTATCAAACGGATGGCTCGGCCGGCATGGATCTTCACGCGGCGCTCGCCCACGCGGTCGTGATCGCGCCGGGCGCGCGTGAAAAGATTCCCGTGGGCCTCGCGTTCGAAATTCCGGTTCATTACGAAGGTCAAATTCGGCCGCGTTCGGGGCTCGCCGCGAAGCATGGTGTCACCGTGCTCAATGCGCCGGGCACGATCGATTCGGACTATCGCGGCGAGGTTCAAGTGGTGCTCGTGAATCACGGACACGATCCCGTGACGATCGCGCCGCTCGACCGCATCGCGCAGCTCGTCGTTGCACCGGTCGCGCGCGCGGAGCTCATCCTCGTCGACGCACTCGACGACACCGCGCGCGGCGCCGGCGGCTACGGCTCGACTGGGCCGCGCTGAAGAAACGCTTTCAGCCCTTCGAGCCCATGCCCGAGATGTATTTGCGCGCCTGAATCGCGAGGGCGCTTTCGGGATATCGATCGACGATGACTTGGAACGACGTGCGCGCGTCATCCGCGCGGTGCATGCGGAGGTACGTCTCGCCGAGGAGCAAGAGCGCATCGGGCACGAGGCCAAAGGCGTTTTCGGATTTCGTTTCCGTGGCGCGGCCAGGTGGGCACGCTTCGTTGCCGGTGTAGTTTCGAATCGCAAACTGCACGCGCGAAACGGCGGCCTCGAAGTTGTCGCGCGCGAGATAAAACCGAGCGACGTAGAGCTCGTGCCGCACGAGGCGCGCAATGACTTCCTCGAGGAGCGAGCACGCGTGCGGGCCCTGTTTGCTCTTCGGGTAGTCCTTCAAGAACGACGTGAGATCGCCGTAGGCGTCTTGAATCGCCGCTTGATCGCGTTCGTCGGCGGAGGGGAGCAAAAACGAGTCGGAGATTTGTTTGAAGTTCGTCTCGGCGATGCGGGAGCGCGCGTATTCGACGTCTTCGTTGTCGGCGCGGTGATCGTGGATGAACGCTTTGTATTCGCGAAGCGCTTCGGCGAATTTCTCCTGCTCGAAGTCGGCGTCGGCGATGCGGAGCTCGGCGAGGCGCGCGAAACGCGTGTGGCCGAATTTGCGTTTGACCTCGGTGAAGAGCGGCTGCGACTCTGCCCAGTTGTGCGAGTTGAACTCTTTCATGGCCTCGTCATAGGCGCGCTGCGCGTTGGCCGTGTAGCCGAGGCCGGTGCGCGGAGGCGGCGTGTCTTCACACGCGCACGCCAAAACGAGCGCTGAAATGACGAGGAAACGCATCGCCCACCCGTTTAGCGCAAAGCCTCTTACTTGTCCCGCCAACTACTTGTCGCGCCAACGCTGAATCACGCGGGGCAGGGCGACTCCCTCGGCGCGTGCGTCCTTCGCGGCGATGCGCACGACACGGCGCGCGTACTCGGCGTATTCACCGGGCGCGCTCGTTTCGATACGGACAACGCTCTCCTCGTCGACCGCGGCGATCACGCTCCATTGCGCCGAAGGCGTGGTCGCCGTGCCTTCGTACGTGCGCTTGTCCCGACCAAGGAGGAGGCGGAGCCTCATGCCATGCGTGGGTCTCTCGCCGACGATGGGCATTGCCTTGCGCGATCTTATGCTAAAAATGTCCCCCTCGATGGAGAAGCATCCGATGACGCCCGCTGGTCACGCCAAGATGCGCGACGAGCTTCACCACT
>JBBSFE010000111.1:0-22897 GCA_038239005.1 Polyangiales bacterium | reverse complement strand
ATCGACCGCATCAAGCGCTCGTCCGGATCTTCGTCTTGGCCGGTGTAACGGTTCTTCACCTTCTCTTTGACGGTGTAGGCCTTGACGTTGTCGATGTAGTTTGCAGCCAATTTCGAGATGGCGTCCTCATCGGCGCTGATCGCGCGCTGCACTTCGTTCTTCACGATCTCTTCGTATTCGCGCTTCACGAGGCCGATGATCTCTTGGTAGCGCTTGCGCTGCTCTTCGTTGGTGATGAGCGAGTGATGGCGAAGGCCCTTCTCGAGCTCGTTCAAAACCATGAACGGGTTGATGGTGCCTTCACCTTGTTCGTTCACGAGAGCGTTCGAGATTTTGTCTTGAACGTAGCGCGGAGAAATTCCCTCCATGCCTTCGCGCTTCGACTCCTTGCGGAGCTCTTTCACGGTGTCTTGCGTGTAACCGGGGAGAGCCTTGCCGTCGTAGAGCTTCATCTTCTGAAGGAGCGACAAGTTGTGCTTCTTCGGATCTTCGAGGCGCGTCATCACCGCCCACATCGCCGCGACTTCGAGCGTGTGTGGGGCGACGTGCTTGCCCTTGATCTTCACCGAGTTGAAATCCTTTTCGTAGATCTTGATCTCTTCGGTGAGCTTCGTGATGTAGGGGATGTCGATCTTGATGGTGCGGTCACGCAGGGCTTCCATGAACTCGTTGTTCAGGAGCTTTTTGTATTCGGCCTCGTTGGTGTGGCCGAGGATGACTTCGTCGATGTCGGTCTGCGCGAACTTCTTCGGCTTGATGCGGTGCTCTTGTGAAGCGCCAAGCAAATCGTAGAGAAAGGCGACATCGAGCTTGAGCATCTCGACGAACTCGATGATGCCGCGGTTGGCGATGTTGAATTCGCCGTCGAAGTTGAACGCGCGCGGGTCCGAGTCCGAGCCGTACTCGGCGATCTTGCGGTAGTTGATGTCGCCGGTGAGCTCGGTGGAGTCTTGGTTTTTCTCGTCCTTCGGTTGGAAGGTGCCGATGCCGATGCGATCTTTTTCGCTGAGCACCATGCGGCGACACCGAATGTGGCTCGCCATGATCTTCGACCAATCGCCGCCGTAGCGCGTCATGAGCATCTTCAAGACGAAGCGGCTCGCAGGATCGAGATCGCCATCGACGCGAACTTTGAATTGATCGTTGCCGAGCCCGAGCTCGCGAATCGATGCGTCGCGCCAATCGGGTGGGATCAAGCGAATGGGTTCTTCGTTCATCGGCGAAGGGAAGCGCTCGATGTCTTTGCCCGTGAGGCCCGTGCCTTCGAGGTTCACCCAGTCAAACGAGTAGAGCGCGCCCTCGGCGCTGCGCGAGTAGAGCTCCGCGCCTTGTTTGAGGAGGCGCGCGATCGTCGATTTGCTGGAGCCGACCGGCCCGTGAAGGAGGATGACGCGCTTCTCGGGCCCGTAGCCTTCGCTCGCGGCTTTGAGCACGTGCACGAGGCGCATCAGCGGGATATCGAGCCCGAAGATGGCGTTCATGCCGCCGTTGAGCTCGTCTTTGAAGAAGTTGTATCTTACAAGCTTCTTCTTGTTGTCGATGTACTCCTCGGTGCCGAAGCTGATGATCATGTCGTAAAGGCGCTGGTACGCGTTGCGCGTCACCTGCGGCTTTTCGCGGACGATCGACAGGTACTCTTCGAACGACCCTTCCCAGTGGAGCTCGCGGTAGAGCTTGTAGTCCTGCATCCCCGCGATCCGCTCGGTCATCGACGTGCGCTCTGCCATGCCCTCAGCGTACCAGATCGTTCGGATCCGAACGATCGGCGTCCTCGACCATCCGGTCCCGCAAGGTGTCCCACCGCGGGACAACAGGGCGCTGGCTCATGGGCAGAATGGTCGCCATGTGCGCGTATCTTCGTGGCGGGCTAATGGGTCCGAGATTTGCTAAAACAATGGTCATGCGCCTCTCGCTCATCGCTGCATTTGCATTCGTCGGCACCGCCGGATGCGGGCCGCTCTATGAAGACGTTCCGGTTTACGGGGCGTCCAACCCGACCTTTGCGTCGATCGAGCAGCGTCAGCAGCAACAGCAGCCGCAACAGGCTCGCCCTCTCTACGACAACAAGGCGCAAGCCGAGGTCGACCCCGGACAAGACGTCAACGCGCAACCCCAAGCCGAGAGCGAATACGCGGACACCGACCCGTCCGCGCTGACCGATTTCAAGACCACGCTCGATCCGTACGGCACGTGGTCGGACGACGCGACGTACGGCACCGTGTGGCAGCCGGACCCGGGCGTCGTCGGCCAGGATTTCGCGCCCTACGTCACGGGCGGCCACTGGGGCTACGACAACGACTACGTTTGGGCGAGCGACTACGACTGGGGCTGGGCACCGTTCCACTACGGGCGCTGGGTTTACATCGGCGGTCGCGGCTGGTCGTGGATTCCTGGTCGCCGTTACGCAGGCGCGTGGGTCACGTGGCGCGTTGGCGCGCCTGGCTACGGCTACGTCGGTTGGGGTCCCACCGCACCGAACTGGGGCTGGCGCGGCGGCTACGCGCAACGCTTTGGGTTCGCCGTGAACACGCCGTACTCGTTCTGCGGCACACGCGATCTCTTCCAACCGAGCTTGCACGGTCGCATCGTCGCGGGCCCAGAAGTGAACACGATCGCAACGAACACGCACAACTACGAAGGCGGGCGCACCCCTGCGCATCCCGGCGTCAACGGCTCACCGCCTCCGTCGCACTTCGGGGTGATGCCGCCGCCGTACGATCACGTCGGCCCCGGCGTTGTCGGCATCGTTCACGCGCAGCAGTTCGCGCATCCGACCTCCGCTGCGCTCCTCGGCGCGCGCGCCCCGGCCTACACGGCCGGCAACGTGGCGCGTCCCACGGCCATGCCGTACCGAACGTACAGCGTGCCGTACAACAATCCGGTCGTCACGGCGCCGCGTTACAACGGCGTGCAGCCGCGCCCGTATTTCGCGCGGCCCTACACGTTCAATGGCGGGCAACAGTTTCACCCGGTGCAGCCGTACTCGAGCCCGTCCCGCTCGTATTCGAGCGCTCCCGTGTATCGCGGCGGCGGCGGATACGGCGGTGGTGGCTACGGTGGCGGCGGCGGATATCGCGGCGGCGGCAGCGGCAGCGGCGGATACGGCGGTTATCACGCGCCTAGCACTTCTTCCGGGCACTCCTATACTCACTCGGGCGGTGGTGGCGGCCACGGGCATCGCTAAGGAGATCTCATGCCGAACTTGCTTTCACGCCTCGTGCTTTTAGGATTGCTCGTCGTTCCCACGGTTGCGTGCGTCACGCGTTCGCACACCGATCCGCTGCCAGGCGAGCCGCTCACGGTCGTCGTCGACACCGGCAAGACGATGAACGCCGTGGGTGGCCAAGGCGTCGGCGTCTTCGTCGAGTATCGTGCGGGCGGCCACTGGCACGTCTGGTGGACCTGCGACACCACGCTCTCGGGTTTGCCGTGTGACTTCGGGTTGACGATGACCGGCACTGCCCTCGCAAACGCAAAGTCGAGTCAGTTCGAAGGCAACGACTACTTCAGCGCACCCGATCCCACGACGCTCACGGCGACCACGCACACCACAGACGGCGTGGATGCGCTCGACTTCGACGCTACGCCCGGCACTGACTTGAAAATCGAGCTCGGTGTCAGCGGTCTCAAGGACGGAAACTTTTTCTTCTTCGTCCAAGACGGCGCCATCGACGGAAACTACCAAGGTAACCTCACCGACCCGTTGATCTTCGAGCCCTCGACGCCGTAAATCTCTGGGTGTGAGGCTCGTCGTAGGGCTCGGAAGCAATCTCGGAGATCGGCTCGCGTCGCTCCGCAGTGCCGTGGCGTCCATCGCGGGCGCACACGAAGTGCTCGCGCGATCGCGTGTGTACGAAACGGATCCGGTCGGCGGACCTCCACAGCCAAATTACTTGAACGCCGCCGTGCTCGTGAGGAGCACGCTCGAAGCGGCGCCGTTCATGGAGCACCTTCTCGCGATCGAAACGTCGATGGGCCGCGTGCGCAAAGAGCTCAACGGGCCGCGCACGATCGATCTCGACATGCTCTGGATCGACGGCGTGACGATCGCGACCGATACCTTGCGCGTTCCGCACCCGCGCTTGGTGGAACGCGCGTTCGCGCTGGGCCCGCTCCTCGAGGTCGCGCCGGACGCAAGCGATCCACGCACGAAACACCCGTATTCCGCGCTTCGATTCGATCGCAACACGCTCCGCGATGTGGGGCAGCTGTGAAGCGCTTCGTCGCCGTTTGCCTCGTCGCGTGTGGCGCGTCGCCCGGACGCGATGCCATTGCGCCCGCGCACGTTTCGACGCCTGCTCCCGTGATCGTGGTGGAGCCTGCGTTTGCGATCACGTTCACGCCGAGCCACACGCCGCCGAAGCTCGGGGTTCGCATTCGCGCGCGCGCGAGACCGGGTCTCGAGCATTGGTCGTCCGTGACGCACGCGACACCACCAACGACCGCGCGCGATGCGAAGGGACCGATCGATGCGACGTGGAAAGACGGCACGCTCGATCTCGCGCGCGCGCCCGAAGGGTTCGTCGAGCTGACGACCGAGCTCGACGCACAAGCTCAAGGCGACATCGTCGTCTCGGACATGGGCTATGCGCGTTTCTACGGCGAGCCACTCGTCTTGCCCGTCGCCCTGGCGCGCGAAAAGACGCACGTGTCGATCGACTTCGATTTCGCGAAGGCCGCCTACGAGAACGCAGCGTCGTCGTTCGGCTCGGGCAAGCACGTCGAGACGGACATACCGCTCGCCGTTCTCTCGAAAGGCGTGTGGATGGCCGGGCCCGTGTATTCTGCACGCTTCGACGCATTCGAGGGAAAAGACGACTTCGCGTGGATCGGCTACAGCGCGTTCGATCCGCGCTGGATGTCGGCCGAAATCGCAACGCTACGGACGGCGGTGAGCGGCTACTTCGGCGACGGGAGCCCGCCGCCGTTCACGATGCTGCTCGCCATCGATCGGCGCGGACCAGTCGAGTCGACGCCCATCTCGATTTATCCGCGCTATCGCGGGCTCTTCGCGCTCGTCGATGTGGAGGCGCCGTGGTCGCTCGCGGCGCGCATGTCGGTGGCAATCGCGCTCGTCTCACGCTTCATCGGCGAGAGGCTCAAAGGCGATCCAAAGGTGGTCGCGGGTCTCGCGCGTTACGTCGCGCGCGAAGTGTTGCTCGCGTCGGGAATCATGACGCCCTTGGAGTACGCGGACGAAATCAACGGCGAGATCGCGACGACGCAGTTCAGCGATCCAAACTCCGCGATCGCCGAGACCGCGCTCGCAGCGTCCGCGAGCAAAGAGCCCATGAAGAAGCGCATCCGCGAGTGGCTCGCACACGACGTGGCGCTCGGCGCGTCACTCTTGGAACGTCGCGAGCTCGGCCCGAGCGCGCTGGGTCCCTGCTTCACACGCGTGCCGACGCGCTTCGAAGAGCTCGACCTCGGCTTCGACGAGCCGAAAACGCGCGAATCCAGCAAAATCACGGGCGTTCATGGCGCGGCACAGCGCGCAGGTTTGCGCGAAGGCGACGCGGTTACCTCGCTCCGCTACGACGACGCCCAAGCCGCGCACCCCGTCCGAGTCGTCGTCATGCGCGACGGCAAGAAGCTCGAAATCAAATATCGCCCCGTGGGCCGCACGAAAACCGCACCAGGCTGGCAAGTGATCCCGGGCATCGACCCGACCACGTGCGCCCTCCCGTGAGATTGCGAAGCTAGAGTCCGAACGAGCGGAGTTTTTTGTGGAGGCCTTCGCGCGTGATGCCGAGGGATTTCGCAGCGGCGGTTTTGTTGTTGCCGTGCTCGCGTAGCGCTTCGATGAGAAGCCAGCGCTCCACTTGCTCCATCATCTCTTTGAGCGTGCCCTTCGTTGGCCGGACGCGATCGACCATGCCTTCGACCTGGCGCACACGCGGCGAGAGAAGGTCGGGCGTCACGAAACCGCCCGGCTCGATCTGAATCACGAGGCGCTGCACTTCGTTTTGGAGCTCGCGCACGTTGCCCGGCCACTCGTAGCTTTGGAGGAGCTCCATCGCTTGCTGCGAGAAACCACCCGCGGGCTTGCCGAGCTCCTGCGAGAAGCGCGTCAAAAAAGTGTTGGCGAGAAGCGGCACGTCATCGCGGCGCTCGCGAAGCGGCGGAACGCGGAGCGGGAACACCTTCAATCGATAATAGAGATCTTCGCGGAAGCGACCTTCGGCGACTTCCTTTTCCAAATTGCGGTTCGTCGCGGCGACGATGCGCACGTCGACTTTCTTTTCGGCCGTCGCACCGATGGCGCGAATCTCTCCCTCTTGAAGCACGCGGAGGAGCTTCGATTGGAGCGACACCGGCATCTCGGTGACCTCGTCGAGGAAGAGCGTGCCGCCGTCGGCGATTTCGAAGAGGCCTTTCTTGTCTTCGTGCGCGCCGGTAAAGCTGCCCTTTTTGTGACCGAAAAGCTCGCTCTCGAGGAGGTTCTCGGGCATCGCTGCGCAGTTCTGGCTGACGAAGAGCTTGTCTCGGCGGCGTGAGCGATAGTGCACGGCCGCGGCGACGAGCTCTTTGCCGACGCCCGTTTCGCCTTCGATGAGCACCGTCACGCGCGTGTCGACGACTTTGTCGAGCTGGCCGAGGAGCGCACGCATCGCCGGAGCCGCGCCGATGATTTCTTGTTTGCTCCCCGAGCGCCCGCCGGTGCGTCGCTCTTGCTCGCGACCTTTGAGAAATTGATTCTCCTTGCGAAGCTTCTCTTCTGCGGCCTTGAGTCGCTTCACGAGGCGCGCGTTCGCGACGGCGAGCGACGCGTGGTGCGCGAGCACGGTGATGAGCTCGAGATCGCTCGACGTGAACACGCCCGCGCTCTCGCGGTTGTCGAGCTGGAGCACGCCGAGAATTTCGTCGCGCTTCCAAAGCGGCACCGCCATGGTCGATCGAATTTGCGCGCCCATGAGCGACTCGGTCTGCGCAACCTCGCGAGGCGCATCGGCCGCAACGACGGCTGCGCGCTCGCTCACGACTTTTCGGAACACGCTGCGCGTGATCGCGATGGGCCCCGTCGGTTGCGGATCGCCGCGGACGCGCGTCATGACGGGCACGTATCCAGAAACGCCGGCGGCGGGCTCGACGTCGTCGTCGCGGAGGATCATCGTCGCGTGGGTGGCGCGCGGCACGAGCTCGAGTACGGCGTCGGCGATGGCGACGAGCACGTCCGACAAGTCATCAGCGCCGCCGATGTGCTTTTGCGCTTCGTAGAGCGCGCGAAGCCGCGTGGTGTCCTGCTCGACTTTGCTTTCGTGCGGCTCGATGTCGTCGATGCTGCGCATCGCGAGGACTTGCGCGGTGCGGTTGTCGTCGTCGTCTTCGTGGAACGTCACCATGAGGCGCACGCCCTTCTCGCCGTGGCCGAGCTCGATGACGTCGCCCGGTTCGAGCGCGAACTGCGAGCCGTCTTCCACGGCGTGGCGTTCGCCGTTGCGCATCACGGCGGTGCCGTTCGTCGAGCGTAAATCCTGGAGGACCCAGTGCTCGGCGCTGATGAGCACGCGTGCGTGATCGCCAGAGACGTGATCGTCGGTGAGGAGCAAATCGTTGCCGTCGGCGCGCCCGATGCGCAGCATGTCGGCCGATGACTCGACCTTCGTGCCGCGCTTCTGGCCCGTCTCGACTTCGATCCGAATCATGACCTTCGCGCGCTTATTGCCCCGTGCGTGCGCGAAGCATGAGAGCGACTTTGCTGAGTGAGTCGTCGCCGGCGAGAGCCTCGGTGTCTTTGCGCGTGGTGTCGCCTTCGACGATTTTGTCGAGTGCGTCGGCGTCGGCCTTGTCGCCCTTGGGCGCGAGGTGGTTGATCGCGTTTGCGATCGCGAGGCGCGCGCTCGGGTTCGTGACTTTCGGAATGTGCGCGATGAGATCCTTGCGCGTGGCGTCGTTGCCGAGCACGCCGCACATGTACGCGGCTTTCACGGCCTTCCACTCGGAGTTCGTGGTGCGCGGAATCGGATCTTCGAGCACCTTCACGTAGCAACCGACGTCGACGGCGCATTTGTCGAGCGCCTCGGATGCGTTCTTGAACACCGCGCGAACGTTGTCGGCGACTTGCTTCTTCTCGTTGACCGAGAGGCCGCTGCTCTCGAGGTTCGTGAGCGCTTTCTCGACGTTGGCCTTGTCGGCCGGCCCCATCAGCTTCACGGCCGATTGGATCGCGCCAACTTTAGCGGCGAGCATATTCGTTCCCTTCGCGTTCGCCGCTTCGCTGACGGCCCAGGTGCCGAGCGCTTGATCATAAAACTGGCTCGCCACGTTGAGGAGCTGCGCGCGCTCGACGCCGGTGTCTGCGTCACCCTTGTTCACGATCGGCGGGAGCTTGGCGTAGATGCCCTTGAACGCTGCGATGAGCTGCGGCGTCGTGGGGAAATAAATCAGCATCTGTGCCGCGGCCGCGAGGTTCTGATCGCTGTCGATTTGCGGGATGAACGCAATGAGCGCATCGCGCGCGGCGTCGGTCGAGGTGTACCCGAGCACGTCCAGCAAGTTCGGAACGTAGCCTTTGTCTTTGTCCCAATCGGTCTGGAGCTTCGCGAGATCCGGATCGGTTCCGGAGAGGCCCGCAACGAGGAACGGCACGGCTGCGTTCGGCATCGTGAGGATGGCGGCCTTCGCGAGTCGCGCGATACCGATCTTGTTCTTCGTCATCACGACGGCGACGAGCCACTTCGCGGCTGGGGTGTAGTGCAGCTCTTTGATGAGCTGAGTCGAGGTCGTCTGCCAAAACTCGAGCTGATCGTTGACGCGTTTCGTGCCCTGCGCGCTGGGCGAATCATCGACGAGCGCCGACGCTTTGATCGCAACGATGGCCTTGTCGCCGTACGAGGGATCTTTCACCGCGAGGATCGCATCGTGAAGCGCCTGCGTGCCTTGAATCGAGTTCGTCTTCGACGGCTGATACTTGGTGAAGCACGTCCAGAGTCCGTCGACGACGGTCTTGTCGAGCTTGACGCCTTCCTTCGCCATCGAGGTGACGCTCTCGGCCGCGAACTTCACGTCCTCGTCGGTCTTGCCGAGCTCGTACTCGTTGAACGCTTTGGCAAGCGCCGGTGCCGTGCGTGGGTCGCGCATGTTCGAGAGCGACTTCATCAAATCTTTGCGCGTCTTGTCGTCGAGTCCGCCGGCCGTATACGTCTTCGTCAGCGGATCGATGACGACGTCCGCGACCTTCTTCACGCCCTCGCTTTTGCGTTTGTCGGTGCCCGGCGCGTTGCTGAGTGAGTCTTCGTAGAATTGTCCGAGCCGCTTGATGGCAATCGGACGCTGAACCGGATCGTCGAGTCGCTTGACCCACGTCTGCGGATCATTCTCGTCAGCACACGCGGTCATCACCGACGCGGCAGCGGCCAGCAGCGCGATCGCAAACATCTTTCTCATGGAAGCTCTCCGTTCCCCGAAAACTCGAAGAAACGCTACTTCCGGGTGCCAAGGGGTGTCAACCGGCGGTTACACCCAAATCACCGCCCGCCTACGTAAAGGTCCTTTCCAACCCCTCCGGTTCGGATCCGAACGGGAGGCTAGCCGATGATCATCGCCTCGCTGAGGAGCTTCCCCTCCTTGAAGCGGCGCAGGTTCCAGCGCTCGAACAACGGAATCGGGTCTTTGTCCGGCGCGTGGATTTGGGCGGCCAGGAGCTTGCCCATGACGGGGGCCATCATGAAACCGTGGCCCATGAAGCCGCTTGCTTGGACGAAGTGGTCGATGTCGTCCACCTCGCCAATGATCGGGTTCGAGTCTGGTGTGATGTCGTAGCAGCCGGCCCACTGGCGGAGGATTTTCACGTCGGCGAGGAGGGGGCACGCACGAACGAGAGCGCGCGCGTACAGACCCAAGAACGCAAACGACGAGCTTTGGTCGAGGCCGTCGGGGACGTCTTTTTGGCCGATGCCGCCAACGATTTCGCCGCGCGTCGATTGCGAGAAATACAAACCGTCGCCAAGGTCGGCCACGAGTGGGCGGAGCCAGGGCTTCAGCGGCTCGGTCGAACAGATTTCGTGGCGATGAGGTTTGTTCGGGAGCTCGACGCCGAGGAGCTTCGCGATTTCGGGTGACCACGCGCCCGCCGCGTTGACGACGCGATGCGTGCGGATGCGCTCTTCGGGGCCCATGGAGCCGTCTTTTTGGATGTGGCGGGTGACGACGGCGTCGATGCGTTTGCCCGTGGTGTCGAAGCCGACGACGTCGCGGAATGTTTCGACGTCGACCCCGAGCTTCCGCGCGGCTTGTGCGAAGCCCCACACGAACGGCCACGGAAAAACGACACCATCATCGGGGTTGTAGCTCGCGGCAACGATCGAATCGGTGTCGAGCTCGGGGACGATTTTCCTCGCTTGCTTCGGCGTGAGCATGCGCGTGCCGAGGCCGCATTCGTTTTGCACTTTCACGCTCGCCTCGAGCGAGCGACGACGCTCTTCGTCGCGGACGACGAACAAGTAACCGCCTTGGCGAAGCCATACGTTGATTTTGAACTCGCTTGCGAAGTCTCGGCACATGCGGATGCTCTCCTGCATCAAACGCACGTTGGCTTCGCTCGACCATTGCGCGCGAATGCCGCCGCCGTTGCGGCCGCTCGCGCCGCCGCACAAATACGTTTTGTCGAGCACGACGATGTCGGTCGTTCCCGCGCGCGCCAGGTGGTACGCGATCGACAGGCCCATGATGCCCGCGCCGATGATGACGACCTCTGCGCGATCGCGCATCAGAACCGCACGAGCGCAGCGACACCGAGCGTGCTGGGCGAGATGATGGGCGCGACCGAAACTTCCGTGGGCTCGGCTTTGTGCTCGGGCGTCGTCGTTTTGCGTGTTTCCCGGAGCGACGATGGAGTGGGTTTGTCGAACACGAAGAGCGCGAGCCCGGTGGCGGCGAGAGCTGCCGCGCCGACGAAGCTGCCGGCCGCCGCGATGATCCACGTCGTGCGCCAGGCACGTGCGTCCTCGTAAGCATTGGTGTCGTCGGGATAGACGAGGTTCTGCGTGCCGCGTTTTTGCAAAATCTTTTCCGCGTTCGCGTAATAAACGAGCGACACGCTCGCGAACGCAGCACCCGCGACGAGCGTCACTGCCCCCGCGACCAAGAGACCCATCGAAACGGTGCGCTGTTTGCTCGCGGGGAGCGCGACGTTGATGTGTTTCGCTTCGCCGCGCCCGAGGTCGAGGTCGCGCACCCACGAGTCGTGGCCGTTCTTCGAGACGGCAACGAGGTGCGGCCCTGGTGTGAGCTCGAGCGGCGCGATGGGTGTCTCGCCCATGGGGCGTCCGTCGACCTCGACCGTCGAGCCCGGGAGCGCGGCCAGATCGACGTGCGCAGTCTTCTCTTTGAGCGGGACGTCGAGCGCGACGATCTGACCGTCGACGGCGACGAGCTCGCGCGACTCACTGACGAAACCCTCGGCGGAGATTGTCGCGTGGTGTTTGCCCGCGGTGACCGGCCCGATGAGTGGTGCGTCGACTGCCGTGGCGCCATCGAGCGCGATGTGTGCGCCAGGCGTGCCCGACGAGTTGATGCTCACACTCGCGACATCGCGCGTGTGCTGTGGAGCGAGCGCGCCGAGCTCTTGAAGAGCGCGCATGGCGTCGTCGTGACGCCCACCGTTTGGCACCTGCTTGATGTAGTCGCGAAAGAGATCGATCGCCGCGCGTTGATGATCGGCGTTGCCATCGACATAGAACTGCCGGCGATGCGCTTGCGCGAGCGAAAACACGATGGGTGCGCGCGGTGCGAGACGTTGCGCGCCTTCGAAAGCCTGGATCGCTGCGCCGTATTCGTGCTTGTCGTAGGCGGCCGCACCAGCCAAAAATAGGGCTTTCGCTTGTTCGACGTCTTGCGCGTGCGCGGGCGACGCAAGCGCGACGAGCATCGCCAGCGAGAGTATGGCGCGTCTCATTGCACCACCGCGATGCCGAGCATCACGACGAACTGCGTCGGCGCTGCGAGGAGCAAATCGTCGACGCCGTCTCCGTTGACGTCGCCGGCGACGATGTCGGCTGCGTCGGTGAAGGCGTTCGTGATGGAGGTGTCTTTGCTCGTGAACGTTCGAGACGCCACCGTCGCGAGCGAGACACGACCCGGCGACAGCACGGCGATCTCGAGCGTGCCATCGCTGCTCGCGCGAACGGGCGCGGCGCCGAGCGCATCGGACGGAAGGGGTACGGGCACCGCCTTCGCAAACGAGAGCGCGCCCGTTCCGTCGTTGAACACGACGGCCGCGCTTGCGATGTCACCGTTCGGTCCGGCGCCATAAACGAGAAACACATCGCGGTTGCCGTCGTTGTCGATGTCGGCGACGACGAGCCGAATCGGGACGTTCGCGGTCGGAAATCCGAGCGGATTGCGCGCCGATCCGGGAAACGATTCTTGGCTCTTGATGATCCAGGCGCTCTCCGTGGTGTCGTACTTCGCGATCACGAAGAAACCTTGATCGCGCGCGCCTCCGTCTGCGTCGGCGGGTGCTGCGGGAACGACGATGACGAGCTCGTCCCCGTCGTTCGCGGCCGGGTCGAGGTCGATCGCCGCCATCGTGGTTCCCGCGCCGAGCACACCGGTGCTGATCGTGTTCGCTTGCGCAATCGACGCGTCGGGTGCGCCGGGGTTGGCGAGATCGAAAATCTGCGGCTCGTTTACCGGGATCGCCCAAAGGTTCATCGAGAGCGCGGCGCTGGCGTCGCCGGCTTGTGTGAGCACTGACATCAGCGACGCATCGAGCTGCGGAAAGTTCGTGAGTGCGCCGCTCAACGGCAAGATGCGGTCGGTCACCGAGTTTTGACTTGCAGGCAAGATGAACGGCGACGTGATTTGGCGATCGCCGTGCCCTTGCAGAGCGACGACCTCGAGGCCGAGCGCGCTGTGATCGATCGCGATGGCGCTCGCGACGAGATCGGGCTGGTCACCGAAGAACCAAGTGACGTGACCCGTTGCGAGGTGTGTGACCTTCGAGAGCGTGCCGATGGTCGCTGGCTCGCTGGGGTAACCGCCGCCGGTTTGTCCGAACAGCACGGAGATCGTCGCGGGCGTGACACCGTTCGCGACGACGATGTCGGGCACGAAGTCGCCGTCCATGTCGCCAACCGCGAACGACTGCACCTCTGCCAAATCGTAAAAGCGATGGTTGAGTAGCGCGGTCCCGTTGCCATCGTAGAAGTCGAGGCCGAGCGGGCCGCCAGCGATGACGTCCGCGAGACCGTTGTGGTTCAAGTCGGCGATGGTGGCCTGCGCCCAGTTTTGTGCCGCGACGATGCGTGTAGACTGCGTCGAAAGCACAAGACCCTTGTGATCGACGAAATCGGGAACCGCGTCGCCGTCGATGTATCCAACTGCGATCGGTGCTTCCGAAAGGAGCGACGACGTCGACGTGCCCCGCACCGGGAAAAACACGGGTGGTTGGAACACGCCCGACTTCTGAAACGCGACCTCGACACCAAGCTCGTTCGACGAGCTGGGCATCCCCGTGAGGACGTCAAGCTCGCCGTCGTTGTCGTAGTCGAAGAGAAGCACCGGGCCGGTGATCGAAGCGCTGAACGTGATTTGGATTTGCCCAACGCCGCCGGTGTTCGGAGTCGATGCGTTGATGCATGTCGGGCACACGAAAGCTTTTTTCCCGAGTGTAAAACCAAACACGATCGAGTCGCATGGGTCCGTCGCCTTGATGCGACCGACTTGAGCGATGCCGCTGACGCTCGCTTGAGCAAACGAAAAGAGCGGCGTGAACTGCTGGCTCGGGCTCAGGTATCCGAGCACCGTTCCGAGCCCACCTTCGAGGACGCCCGTTGCGAGTGAGAGCAAGTCGTCGCCGCTCACGGCGCCGGCGTCTGCCGCCGAGATCACTTTTGCAGTGATGACCTGTGCGTCATCGGCTGGAATGGAAAACGATCGAAAGAGCTGCGTCGAGAGCGTTCGGTTTTGCTGGCCACGCCAGAGATCGATGCCCGTGCCCGTGGCGGTGAGCAACCCCCCATTGTCAGTGATGGTCGTGTCGAATGCGACGAGGCTCGTGAGCCCGTCGTGCGTGAGCTGCGCGGAAGTGACGAGCCCGCGCGGCAAGTTCACCGCTGCCGACTTCAAGAGCACGCCTTGCGAATCGAAAAAATGTACCGCCGTCGTTTCGGATCCACGCGTAACGAGGTCGAGGCGATGGTCGCCGTCGAAATCGGCGAGCCACATCTGGCGCGTCTCTGCGGGAAATGGCGCGCTCGGCCCTGCGAAGGTGCCGCTAGCTTTTCTGCAGATGGCGTCAGCGCCACATTGCGAGCCTGTCGGGCACGTTCCCGTTTGCTTGCAGGAAATGTGGCAAGCCGCAGCGCCGGCGTCGGGCGGGTTGCAAGCGTTGGGGCCTGTCGCCGGAAAAGTGTCGCACTGCTCGTTGTCTTGCACGATGTCGTCGCCGCACGTGCCGATCGGAAGTTGCGGCAGCGTCGTGCACGCGATGCCAACGCCGACGAGAACCGAAACACTCGCAAGCCCCATCGCGAGCGCACGCCCGCCGATGATCAAAAGGCCTTCTCCAAATCGGTCGAGATGGGTTTGGCCGTTTTCACGGCGGCCGTCGATTTCGACGTTCCCGCTCCAGCGTGAGAGGTCGGTGCGGCATCGACCGCTTCGGTCGTGACGAGGGCGGCGTCGCGCGCATCCATCTGGATCGCCGACGCCGTTGCGCTTGCCGTCGGCGTGGCGACCGCAGGCGTGGTTGACGTGGCTTTCGTCGGCGAGCGCATGACGAAGAAGACGACAGTCGCCGTGGCCGTTGCAAGCGCGACGCCCGCGACGACCCCGCCCATGCGTTTTCTCGGAGCCGCGCGCACTTCGGAAGTTGCGCCGATGAGCGTCTCGGGAGGCGGCGTGACGACTCGAATCGTTTGCGCCACGGCCGCACGCACGCTCGGATCGATCGCGACCTCCGAGCTCGATGCGATGGGGATCCCTGCGTCACCGGCGACCATCATGAGCTCTTCGACCGCAGCGCCGAGCGTTCGTGGACGCTTCGCTGGATCCTTGGAGAGCATTCGCAGAATGGGTGCGTCGAGCTCGACGGAAACGTCAGAGCAAACCGTCGACGGAGGCTGCGCCTCTTCCGAAATTTGCTTGAGTAGCGTGTCCATCACCGTGACGCCTTCGAACGGCACGCGCCCGGTGAGCATCTCGTAGGCCATCGCGCCAAACGAGTAGACGTCGGTGAGTGTGTCGACGTTGACGCCACGCGCTTGCTCCGGCGACATGTACTGCGGCGTGCCGATGGGCGTGCCCGTTTGCGTGCGCCCGCGTCGCTCGCTCAAGAGCTTGGCGATGCCGAAGTCGAGGAGCTTCGTGTGCGCGTCGCCTTCGCGATCGATGACGAGAAACACGTTGTCGGGTTTGAGATCGCGATGCGCGATGCCCGCAAGGTGTGCCGCATCGACCGCGCGCGCAATGCCGCGCATGATCGGGATCGCCTCGCCGACGGGCACGTGCCCTTTTTGCCGAATGTACGCATCGAGCGACATTCCCTCGAGCAGCTCCATCACGAAATAGTGACGCCCGTCGGGGAGCGACCCGAACGCGAAAATGTCGATGATGCCCTTGTGGCGGATCTGATTGACCGCGCGTGCTTCGTCGATGAATCGCGCAACCATCTCGGGCTTCGACGAAAATTCGCGCGCGAGCACTTTGATGGCCGCGGTTTTCCCGATGACCGGGTGCTGCGCGCGATAGACGGTGCCGAAGCCGCCAGCGCCAAGCTTCGCCTCGACGCGATACTCGCCGACCTGTGCGCCCGGCTTCAGATCGACATCGGCGTTCGTGAACGCCTCATCGGGCAGCAGCTTCGAGCCGTCCGCTTCGCATACGGCGACGGCGTCGTCGTAGTGCGTGCGACAGGTCGGGCACGTCGCCATCGTGCTTGAATCATAGCTTCATCGAGGCTGCGGCAATGTGAAAGAGTGCATCGGTCGCGGCGACCACGATGCCGTCGAGCTCGAGCGGGCCATCCGCGTAGTCGATCACTGCGCCGCCACGCGAACCGAAGCTCGCGCCTGCACCCACGGCGACGGCTTCGGGGCCGCACGTATCCCAGAGCTTGCCGCCGCCGCTCGGCTGGAGCCAGATGTCCGCTTCGCCGCACGCGACGGCCGCGGCTTTCAGCCCCGCGCTTCCGAGCTTGTCGACGCGCGTCACGCCCATGCGCGTGAGCATCGCGAACGCTTCGTCCGTTGCACGCGATCGCGACACCACCGCGTGCGCGCCCGCGAACGTCGAAGCTCGAGAAGGCTTGATGGGGCGCCGCGATCCATCGCGTGCGATCTCGAACGAGCTTTCGCTGGGTCCTCCCGCGTGAATGCGATCGGTGACGGGCGCCGCAACGACGCCGAGCGCGGCGCGCTTGTCACGTGCGAGCCCAATCATCACGGCGAACTCGCCATTGCGCGCGACGAACTCGCGCGTGCCATCGAGCGGATCGACAAAGAAACATTCGGTGGCCCCCTTTCGAACGTCGAACGTCGACGGATCATTTTCTTCCGCGACGATCGGCACCCCAGGAAACGCGCGCTCGAGCTCGGCGCAGATGAACGCGTTCGCTTCGCGATCGGCGGCGGTGACGGGGTCGTCACCGATTTTGAAATCGACTTGGAAGGCCGTCGCGTAGTGCCTTCGAATGATGGCGCACGCGTCGCGCGCGATGCGTACGATTTCGTCGAGCTCGCGACTCAAGACAAGATGCCGACTTTGGACAGCGCGCGTGGCAAACGGGCGAGCGATTCGTCCGGCAAGTAACGCGGCCCACCGCCAACTTCGCGCACGAGCTGCTCGGCTTGCTCCACCGTGCGCGGCCCAAGGAGCGCGCTCGACACGATCGTGTTGGCGAGAACGAAGCGCACCGCCGCGGCACGGAGTGTCTTCACGTCGCCTTTGACGAGAAACCGAATCGCCTCGAGCTGGTCGACTCGCCGCTCGAGATCGAGCTTGGTCCACCGGCTCTGGCGGTGATCACCTTCCGCAAACTCGCGCTCCTTCGACCAAAACCCAGTGAGCAAACCGTAGTCGAGCACGGAGTGAGCGAGCACGCCGACGCCGCTCACCATGACGTCGCCTGCGATGCGATGGAGGTCCACGCACTGCATCAGGTTGTACGTCAGCGAGATGACCTCGGCGCCCTTGTCGATCGCGGTGCGCGCGACCTCGTCGCTTCCGGCGGCGACTCCCCAGTGTGCGATGTCGCCTTTCGTTTTCAGCTCCTCCATCGTCTTGACGACGTCACCCGCGACGAGCGCGTCGATGGATGGGTTGTGGAGCATGTAGACGTCGATGCGATCACGACGAAGGCGCTTGAGCGATCGACCGACCGACTCACGCATGTATTCTGCATCGAAATGTTTTCGCGGCGGATCGGTCGTCCGATCGGTGCCGCCTTTCGTCGTGATGATGACGTCGCGCTTGCTCCCGGCGACGCGCCCGAGCATCGCTTCCATCTTGCCGGCGCCATAGGCGTCGGAGGTGTCGACGAGGTTCATGCCCATGTCGATGCAGCGGCGAACGATGGTTTCAGCGTCTTTTTCGTCGACCGCGCCGTAGCTCTCCCCCGACAGACCCCAGGTGCCGACGCTCATCTCGGACACGTACAAACCGGTCTTTCCGAGCGGTCTTTTCCTCACATACGAACCCTACCACTGAAAGATTCCACCCGTACTTTCCCGACGATTTCCGATGATTTTCGGAACCCTGTAGCGAACGGCGATGTCTCTCCCTGTGAACGCCAGCTGCAACGAGGACGCAGCGGCGGAGTGGGGAAACGTCCTCGACATCGCACAACGGAGCCATCTCGTCATGAACTCGTCCATCTACAATCAGACCGCACTTTCGACCGGCAACAAAACCGCTGCCGCTGACATCGAGGTGCAGGTGACGCAGCTTTGGGGCGGCAACGCCATCGCACAGAAGCATGCGACCGAGGGCGCTCTGTCGTTCTTGGTGGGAGAGACCGAGATCGAGATCGTCCACTTCCAGAACGGCGAGCTCCTCGTGACGCCGCCCGCGAACGCCGCGATGTTCGTCGACAAGCTGATGCAGACGAACGACGCGTTCGTTCTTCGCGCAGGCCACACGGCCGACATCACTTTCGGTGACTTCACGTTTGAGATTTCGGTCGGCGATCGCGAAGTGGCTCCGGTCGTGAACATGGCCGCTGCGGTTCTCGAAGACCCGGGCGTGCGAACGTTCGCGGGCTCCGGCGTCGCGCACGCACTGGTGCTCGCGGCCGTCGCGTTCTTCATGCCGTCGCTCAGCCAAGCCGACGACGACACCATCGACCGCCAGCGCATGCTCGACCTCAAGGCCTACATGACGAGCGCCGCCGAGCACGAGCAAGACCGCGTCGAGAACCAGCCGATCGAGAACGGTGCGCGTTCGGATCAGCGCGCCGGCGAAAAAGCGGCGGGCGAGTCAGGCGCGATGGGCGGTGCGAAACCGGTGACGGCGCCCGGACACTGGGCTGCGCGAGGCGACGCACGCCCGGAGAACGCAACGCTCGCTCGTGAGCGCGCTCTCAAAGAAGCTGCCGAGTTCGGCATGATCGGTCTCATCAACGCATCGTCGTCGTCCGATCCGAACGCGCCCATCGTTCCCTGGGGCACGGTGCAAAACGGCTCGGACCCGTCGAGCCGCCTCGGCAACTTGTGGTCGGATGACATCGGCGACGCCTTCGGCACGGGCCTCGGGCTCTCCGGCACCGGCGAAGGCGCGGGCGGCAAGGGCGAAGGCATCGGCGTCGGTGATGTCGGTGGCCTCGGTCACATGCTCCCCGGCAATTGCACGGGCCCGAACTGCGGCATGGGTCACGGCAGCGCGCGCCTCGCGCCGACACACGTCGCACGCGGTCCGCACCTCGAGTGGGATCGCCACGTCGAAGTGAATGGTCGCCTCGACCCGGCTGTCATTCAACGCATCGTTCGTCTCAACTCGGGCCGCTTCGTGGGCTGCTACCAGAACGGGCTCCAGTCGAACCCGAGCCTCGAAGGTCGCGTCGCGGTGAGCTTCATGATCGGTCGCGACGGCGGGGTCTCGATGGCGAAGGACACGGCCGGCAGCGACTTGCCGAACCAAGAAGTTCGCTCCTGCGTCGTCCGTTCGTTCTACGGGTTGAGCTTCCCCGAGCCCGTTGGCGGCGTCGTCTCCGTCTCGTATCCGTTCACGTTCAGCCCCCAATGAACGAATCAGTGAATCGAAAACCAATAGTGGTACGAGTTGAAGAGCCCCTCTCGAGCCTCGAGCTCGAGGGGGGTTTCTGTTTTTGCGGCATTCGCGGGAATGGTGAAGGTGTGCTCGGTCCAACCTGCGGTCGTCCAGCCGTCGTCACTGCCGAGCGTGAACGTCGCAATGACGTCGCCCGCGAGCTTCACGTCGACGATCGCTTGGCCTTTCGTTGGAGCAACGCGCGCGATGCCGAGCGTCTCTTTTCCGGCTTGTAGATGCGCGCTGAAGCGGTCGAAGCGGCGGTAGCCGCGACCGCCATCGATGATGCGGTTGCCGGAAAGCGAGTATGAGTCGCCCACGACTTCTTCGTTGTCGCGCGCCAAGAGCGCATAGGCGTGGGATGCCTCGCTCTCGATGTCGGCGATGTCCACGACGTCGATCATCTCGCGCTCGGGATCCGTGAACGGTTTGTCGCCCGAGCGCAGCAGCGACCAATCGGCTTCGTATGCGCGCATCGATTGGCCACCGAGGATCGTCGAATCGGTCACGGTGGCATCGAAGAGGAAGTGGCCGAAGAGCGCGTCGGTCCCCATCCAATCGGCGTAAACGATGAAGTGTGTCGGTAGCGCCTCGCGCGGCATTTGCTCGTAGTGCTCGAGTCGTGACGCCGTTCCCGCGACCCAGTAACGCGCTTCGCCGTTCGTCGTGAGGCCCACGATGTCGAACGTGTGGTGCCCGCCGAAATACGCGATGGCCCCAGTGTCGTTGACGGCGACGAGCGAGCCTTCGGGCAAATGCTCGTGCGACCAGCGCGCGATCTTCACGTGCTGCTGATAGATGCCGCGCGCAGAGTTCGCGACGTCGTCGATGACCCAATCGAGGCGCACGGCGAACGCCCCGACGAACGCGCCAAGCAACATGGGCACGGCAGCGCGTGCACGCGGATGCACGAGCGTCGCGATTTCGCCGAGCACCGCGCCGAGACACGCGAGGCCGATGAGCCAACCCGTTGCGAACGGCCAGAGATAGCGAAGGCGATTCCAGAGGAACGTGACGTAGAAACACGGGATCGCGATCGAGAGCGCCATCATGAAGACGAACGCCGCGCGCACGAGCTTCTTCCGCAAAAACCCTGCGATGGGAATCGAGATGGCGCCCATGATCGCGACGGGCATCGCGTTGGTGGGGAGAAATTCGGCCGACCAGATTTGCCCGTTGAGGAGCGTCTTCGTCAGCGTGCGCAAGTTGTCGAAGATGGCGCCCGACAGCACCGAGCCTACGTAATAAGGATTGCCGGGGAGGAGCTTCGCAGTCGCCGTGTTTGCGCGGCCCGAGCCCGTGAACATCCACAGCGCGATCGGCGTTGCGAACGTCGCGAGGATGGCGAGCGCGGCCCATGAACGTTCGAGGTGTGCGTCGTTGCGCGGAAACGCAGCGAGCACTGCGGCAATCGCGAAGGCGAAAATGGCGCCTTCGGGTCGCATGAGCGCGACGATGAACGCGAGCAGAACGAGCTCCCATCGCCGCCGTGGCGTGCGAATCGCTGGGTCCTCCCGCCACTCCGAGGCGCGCCGCGCACAACGCGCCATCGCCCACGCGAAGGGCATGACTTCCATTCCGCTCGCCGCGCACCATGTGAACGCAGAAAACGAGAGCACCATTGCTGCGCTCGCGACCGCGCCCCATCGCCCCGAAAGCGGTTTGGCCAAGTGGTACGACTCGTTGGCGAGCGCACCGAGCGCAGCGAACCCGAAGAGCCATGCGGGCCACAAAATGGCGGTGCCGCGAAAACCAATCGCGTGAAACGGCGCCAGCATGAGCGGCCAGAGCACGCTCGTCGCGCCGCTCGTGGGCGGCATTCCCGCTTGGTAGCGAAATGGATGAAGCTCGGCGATGGCGCGCGCGTACTGAAAGTGAATGAACGCATCATCGAGCGTCGCGCAGGGCTCACCGACGACGCGCAAAAGCTCGCGCAGCGTCCGCCAAGCGAGGATGACGGTGACGATCGCAATCGGCGCGACCGGAAAATATTTTTCGAAGCGCGCCTTCAACGCGGCTCGACGTTAAGCCGACCGCCTTTCGGATGCCAGAGCGGTAGATCGAACGCGAGCGTGAGGAGCGCGCCGGGCCCGTAATTGATGGTGCCGCCGATGGGCACGTAGGTCATCGCGTTGACGTGAAAGTAAGGCGTATGGAGGCCATAGCCGCCGCCGACGAGAGCGAGAAAACCATCTTCTTGGATTGTGCTGCCGCTCGATGGGCTCGTGGCGAATCCGTCGTTCTTGAAGGAGTTCGTCCCGCCGGCGAGCAGGAAGAACGTGCCGTACTTGCCGTCGGGACCGAACGAGTAGCTCGGGTAGATACCGAAAGTCATCGTCCAATCCGAGTCGGAGCCGGCGTGATCGAACGCGTATGCGCTGCCACCCGCGAGCGTGTAAGCGGCCCACGGCACTTGGTAGTGCATGAAGCTCGCGGCAAAGCCGAGCGCGTAGTGTTTCTCGTGATCCAAGAAAAACGCCCCGCGTGCTTCCGGGCCGACACCCCAAAGATTCGGATTGCCTGGCACGGGCATCGTACCGACCGCTGTTCGTTCGGTGAACGCATATGCCGCGTACGAAAAGCGGATCCCGATGTCGAGTCCGCGCACCGGTGAGATAGACGCAGCGGCTTCAATGTTCGTCGAAGCAACTTCGAGCGCCGTGTCGTGGATCTCTGGAAAGAGTTTCTCGACAACGGCGGTGTGCGAGACCGAGAGCTCGCCGTGAACTTCGCCCGCATGCGACGGGTAGCCGTCCCACGCTATCGGTCGCGCCGCCGGTGTCATCCCGGTGTAGCGATACGGCGTGATGGGCGCGCAGCCTGCGATGAGCATCGCTCCGCTCAGAAGAATGAGTATTCGGACCATGGGTGCTCGAAGGAGCAATGCGCGTGCCCGACCAGAACGACGCAAGAAAATAGGGTGTTCGCGTTGCGCCCGTCGAAGTGACTATGATCGTTCGGTGACGAATCCTTATGCGGACGCGCCGCGTCTTCCTGCAGGCGAGCACGTCGCTCTCGGCGATGTCGTTCGCGGTGCATGGACCGAAATCGAGCTCGGTCCCGGCCGCGGCGGATTCATCATCGAGCGCGTCGCGGCAGAGCCGACGGTCGCGATTCTCGGCCTCGAGATTCGTCGCAAGTGGGCATCGATCGTCGACGCTCGTCTCGCGAAGCTCGGCGTCGCCTCCCGCGCGCGCGTCCTTGCCGAAGATGCCCGCGTCGCCCTCCCGCGCCTCCGCCCCGACGCGAGCGTGCGCCGGTTTTTTTCGCACTTCCCCGACCCGTGGTGGAAAAAACGTCACGAGAAACGCCTGATGATCGCCCCGATCGTCCTCGGCGAAATCGCCCGCCTCCTCGAACCAGGCGGCGAGTTCTTCGTGCAGACCGACGTGGAAGACCGCGCCGCCGCATACGAAGCCTTGTTCGCAGCGGACCCGCGCTTCGCCCTTTTCGGCGACACCCCAACGTCGGCCCGCCTCGCCGAGAACCCATACATCGCGCGAAGCCCGCGCGAGCGCCGCGCGATGACCGATAAGCTTCCGATTCATCGCCTGCGTTTCAAACGCGCTTGACCCCATCAGCAGAAAGCCGCCAAGGCGCCAAGGCGCCAGCAGACGAGAAGAGATTTGGGTTCAAACCGCAGCCAACGCGTGGTTTGAACCCATCTCCCTCTTCTGGCGCCTTTGCGCCT
>JBBSFE010000110.1:0-23111 GCA_038239005.1 Polyangiales bacterium | reverse complement strand
GCGAATACGAAGTCGGCAAGGAGGTTTCAAGCGATGCCCTTCGCGCGGTCAGACTCGAAAGAAAGAAGTTTCGTGGCGACTGGAACTACGCGGTCCGATCCGGAAAGCGGGACCGATAATTTCGATCGGGCTCCTTAGCGGATCGGATGACGTCGCGACGAGCTCGCCGCGCGTCAAGAGAACGTCCTGCATTCCGCCGGGCGCTGCTCCCTTGGCGTGCTGTCCGATTCGATAGTTGTCGAGACCTGCACCGCACGCCCCGGCACCTGGATGTTGGTCGCAGTTTGGAACGTGACTGCCCCAAGGGAAGCGCTGTGGCGTGCCACCGCGCGCCGCGAGGAGCCATTGTGACTGCGTGGGCAATGCGCCACCAATCCAGCCGCAGTACGCACGCGCTTGCGATGGCGGGACGCAAGTGACCGGCAGTGCATCGTCTACGCCAAACGTGGCTCCCTCCAGCGCGACTCCCACGCTCGGGGTGCTCGCGCACGGCCCGTCGTGAATCGACGGCGCGGTACATGCCGACGCCGAGATGCACTGCCCGTACTGACGGACGGAAATCGGCGACGTCGTAATTCGAAACCCATCGAGACTGACGTTTCGACGCTGTTTCCCGGGCTCGAAGCCGTCGACCGATGCTGACGCACCAATCGAGACCGTCGCCGGGATCTGGTCCGCAGGCGCGTGCGGCTGCTGCGAACACGCCGTCGATGCAACCCCAAGCACGAGCACGTTGAACATTCGTAGACTCACAGGCCACCTCCATCTGCAGTCGAAATCCGCAACACGGGTACGGGCAAAAGCTCGACGACGACGTCGCCGTTTGCTTCGCCCGAGAACCCATTTCCAAGATCGAACCATGCGCTCGCAATCGCTCCACTCGGTCCGAGGGGCGAAGCGGCGAGCGCGACGAGGCGCTGGTCTCCGACGCGATGCGCGTCCCACCGTGGGAGGGTTCGTGCCGTCAATGTCATGTCGAGCGTTGTGCCGCTCCACCCGATTTCTTTGAGCCACGGCTCTTCGCCGTTCGGATCGGATGTCATCGCCCCCGTTCCCCACGCCACGAACACTCGGCTGCCGACCGCGACCGCGTTCGGAAAGTAGGTGCTCGGCGTCGTGCCAGCGTCCGTCGTGGTGATTGTCGTAATGTCGAACGCCGTCACCGATCCCGGAGCGGACGTGTCGAGTAGTGCGCCACGGATGATCGACTCGTTCGCGACGCCCGCATCGGTCGTGTCGAGCCCTTCCGTATAGACGAGCAGCATGTGCGTGGAGTCAAGCTGCGCGAGCGCGGGTGCGCTGTCGTACGGACCTGGAAGAAATGGACCCACGGACCACGCGACGCTCGCCGACGTCGTGATCTCGATCGACTCGGTGCCGCCGCTTGCAGAGCGCCAGGCTGCAGCCCAACCGGCGCCGAACACCGCGAGAGCGACGTCTTGTTCGAACGCGCTGGTCGCAGTCAACGTCTGCTCCGTCGATGTCGGAGAGAGCGTCGACGAAAAGGTTCGGTATCGAATGTCTGGACCCGTGCTCGAATTGGATGTGTCTTCCCACGCGACCACGACCTCGCTGCCCGTCCACAAGATGTCGGGGTGGTACTGCGCGAGCGAGGTCGTCTGATTCGCGTGCGCGGGCGCGCCGCTCGAGCTCGTCGATGGGTCGACGAGACGGATCGCCACGCCTTCGCCATCGCCATCGCCTCCGTAGTCGGTCCACGCGGCGGCGTATTTTCCGGCTACCGCTGCGAGCACGGGTGCGCTCGTCGTCAAACATGACGAGCTCACGCCAACGTGATCGACGTGCGCTGCGGGTACCCCCTTTTCGTCGTAGAATGTCGCGAAGACATCGGGGCTGGCCGGCTCGACCCAGGCGACGGCAAAACCATTTGCGTCGGCACCGACCGGGTGTCGACCGAGCCCGAGTGTGCGTTCCGTCGCGCTGGCGTCCGTCGGCGTGCGCCATGCGAGAAGATCACGCACCGTGCACACCGAGGTGCACGAATCTGGGTTCGTGCTGATGACGCCGTCGTCGCACTCTTCGGTGAGCGGATCGCGGATCCCGTCGCCGCACACTGTCGATGACGCGTCGCTCGCGTCTGATGTTGCGTCGCTCGCATCTGATGTTGCGTCGCTCGCGATCGCGTCCGTCGAGCCATCGACGCTGGCCTCACCCGCAACGTCACCGCCCGCGTCGAGCGCGGAATCACTGATGGCGTCGACGGGTGCGTCTATGGTGCCGTCGACAGCGCTGTCTTCGCTCGTCGCATCCTCACCACCTTCGGTCGCACCATCAGCTCCGCCATCGCCACCGCCGCCCGTTGGTCCGCACGCCACTCCGGCAGCGAAAACGCTGGCGACGCTTGCCGCGAGGAGGTTGCGCAGACGAAAGCGATTCACACCTCAACATCCATCACCGGACGAGAGCGCGTTCAACGCATGAAAATCTTACACACTTACGTTCAGGCGGGGATTTGGGCGCAAACACGCAACTGTGAACGCCGTCGGGTCGATGCAGTGACGTGCGCATCGTCCTTGTTGGGAGCGAACCCCATCGGTCGCGAATCGTCGCTGCCCTTCGGCGGTACGGCATCGAGGCGAACGCCACCGACGGTGGCGAGCCGGACGCTTTCGTCATGCTCGGCAGGTCGAAGGTGCTCGTCCTCAAAGAGGAGTGTGGACGTCATCACGTTGTCACGCTCGCCCTCCATCGACACACCGCGACCCACATCGCACGTCTTCTCACGACGAAAATCGGCCCCGCGACTCTTGCGCGCTCGACCGTTTCGCCGTCGAATGGCCCATCGATGGGGGCGAACGCACATCGCATTCGTGTCCTGGCGTTCCTCGCCTACGCGGACCTCCGGCTTGCACTCCGTAGAGCGCTCACGACGCATGCACGCGTGAATGGGCTCGACGTCATCGTCCACCCTGCTCAGACCCATAGCCAAGCGAGCGCACTGCTCGACAACGCGTTCGACGTGCTCGTCGTCGATGATGGCGTCGTTGATGGGTTGTCGTTTCTCGCTGTTGCGCGCGCGCACGGGGTCGTTGCGCCCGCGTTCGTTCTCACGGACCGATATTGTTACGAGGTCGAAGCGCGTGCCACCGATCTCGGCGCGCGGTTCGTCCCCAAAGAAGGGCTCGACGTGCCGCATCTAACGTCCCGCATTTTGGCCATGCCGCGGCCCGAACACGTGAGCTCGGTCCGCCTCAAACGTGTCAGCGCCGAAGACGCCGCAGAATACCTCGCGGAGGCGCCTGGCGGCGTGCGCAGTGGTTACCTCGTCGCGAGAAAGAGCGCCGTGCTCAAGGTGGTCGCGGAGCAAGGTGGCAATCGGACGACGGCGGCGAAGATCCTCAACATGACGCGCCAGCAGGTCCAGGACGTCATGCGAGAAGCACGTGTTGATGCTGCCGAGACACCGCAAGACGAGATGCGCCTCAAGCGTCGCAAGTTCGGCATTTGAACGAAGCGCCGAAAATCATATCGCTCGATGCATTGTCATTACACATCGCGACGAGGAGTATGATCGCTCAATGAAGCGATTCGTCCGGGTGCTCGTCAGCGTTTCGCTCGCGATGGCCGTCGCACGATGTCATGGCGATCCCCAGCCGACGAATGCGAAGGCGGCTCCCGCCGGCCCGCGACCGGATGCCAGCGCGTGCACTGTCGACGCCGACTGTACCTTTGGCTTCGGTCTCGACTCCGACGACTGCTGTTACAACACGAACGGTCCTGGCGCGGGCGCGCAGAGCGTAGCGTTCTCGACGTGGGCGCGAGCGCGCGCGGAATCTTCGGCGTGCGGCCACGTGAAGTGCGCGGCGATGGCGTCGCCCATGCCGCCGCCGCCGGGTTGTGCGAGCGAGCCGCGCTGTCGACAAGGACGCTGCGGCACCGCGTGCTGAGTTGCCGCATCCGCGAGGATTGCGACCCCCAGACGAGGAAGTCAGAAGTCGAGCTTGAGGGACGCGCCCGCGCTGTGGCTCGCTGCGGTTGGGACGACGGTGAGGTTGGTGCGCATACTTCCGCGCACCATCAACGCAACCCCGGCGGCGGCCATGCCGAAACCCGCCGCGCCGATCGTGGCCCATCCATATCACAATGCCGGACCGATGTCGGGAAACCAGTAGCTCGGCTCCGGCATACCGCAGCGCGATCCGCCGACGAGGCTGACGATGAAAGCGATCGTGCCCACGAGACCGAGACCCACGCCGACGCCGATGCGCTCGTAAGAGATCCCCGCGCGCACGATTCCGTCTGCGACGCGATCGCCGTCAACGTAGTCGATGCGTAGCCTGACCTCGTCGTCTGAGCCGAGCGCGATGGTCTCGTTGCGCCGAGTCACGACGAACGCGCCATCACGGATCAGCGCGCCCGTGACTTCGTGCAAGGTCTCATTCGGTCGCTTGATGCCAAGCACGATCACGCGATCGTGATACTCGTCCGAAATCTCGGCCGCCCGGCTCACCGAGACCGTGACAATCCTGATTGGAGTCACGCACGCGATCATCGAGGCGCCGAGCAACGACATTTGTATGCGCGTTGCGAGCTTCATCGCCTTGGCGGCCTCTCCCAGGCGGAGATAGATGGGCTCACTTCACCGGGGGCGGCGGTGGTATCGCGACGATGTGCAGGTCGAGCCCGCCCGGATACATGTAGCTCGTCCTCGACCCGTATCCATACACGAGTAGCCCAAACGGGAAGAGCCCGTGGATCTCGTGTCCCTCGTTGGTGTTGTCGAGTTGAACGTGCGCGGCAGAGAACGGCTGCCCGCCGACTTGCGTGTACGAGGTCGCGGGGACGTCGACGCCGTCGAGCGTGATCGTGTTGCCTTGCGGTGAGATGACGTCGATCCAGTTTTCGGAATACGTCTTTGGCGCGAGGAACGTGTAGGTCGATCGATATTGCTGCAGCGGCACCGCGGGACACTCGCTCGGATCGCCGAGGTCGGGTGATGGCTCGCCCGCTTCCGCGCCCGCGTCGGGTGGTGGCCAATTGGCGTATTCGCCTTGCAGATATTCGACGACGTTGATGCGGCCGTTCGCGACGATGGCAAAGCTCTTGTCGACGTCGGGGATGTCCATCACATCACCCGTGTTCAAAAGCGCGCCGGCGTAACCCATGATGGGCGGGTCGAAGCCGACGAGTGTCGAGTCGTAGAGACCCATGATGCGGACCCACACGTGCTCGTTGTGTGGCGTGTGTGGAAGCGTCGCGATGAACTGCGTGCCGAGCGTCTCCACGGGGAACATCGACGACTCGAGGTGATCGCAAGCACGCTTGTTTTCTGGGATGAACGTGCACCCATGACCCGCGTACGTGACGACGGGTTTGTCGGCGCGCACGATCGAGCCGGAGATGTCGGAGGCATACTTCGCTTTGTGCACGTCGCCGAGCTCGGAGAACATCTCGAGCACGTCGCCTTGATTGAGCACGTACGTGTAGCTGTCGCCGCGCTGAAGTAGCGCGGGTCCGGCATCGACGAGGCCTTGCGTCTGCCCCGCCGGATAAACCGTGACGTTCGTGTTGTCTTGCGTCGCGGTGACTGCAAAGAACCCAGGCGTGCCACCAAACGATGGCCACGCGAGGATCCCGTAGTCGCCTGTCACGACGTTCGTCGGCAACAGCAGTGAAGCGTCGTTCGAGTACGAGTAGCAGTGCGCGCCCGCGCCTGCGTCGCCAAAGCCGGGACACGGCGCGCCCGCGTCGATCTCGTATTGGAGCGCGGAGAATTGATACACGCTGACGGGGAAATCGGTCGTGAGGTGGTACGCGCCTTTTTGCACGAGCCGGCTTGGCCCGGGATCGCCGACGACCGTGTTGACGTCGAACTGCGGCCCCTTGAGCGCGTCGACCCATGGAAGGGGAATCGCCTGCACGGAATTCGGCGGCACCATCACGACGACGTTGCTCGTAAGCGCGCCGCCGGTCACGGTGACCGTCACCGTTTGCGTGGCCTGCGGATTCGACACCGCGACCGCGTAATCGAACTTCGAATAAACGGGGTTGAGCGTCACGGTGGGCCAGTAGTCGCAACCGATGTAACTGCCTTGCGTCTGCGACTCGCCGCACGTCGTGGGAATGGGCGACGTCGTTCCCGTGTCAGTCGAGAGTGTGACGTCGCCGAACGTGATGCCGCTATCGGTACTTCCGGTGTCTTGAATGGTCGCGTCTTTCTGTCCGGCGTCGTTGCCGCTTGCGTCGGGCACGCCGCTGTCGTCACCACCGCAACCCACGAGCACCGCGCATGCGGCCAGAACCGTTAGAGCTTTCATCGCGCCGTCACCGGGTTCGTCACGGTGGCCGAATTCCAACGGAAGTTGTCGAGGTTGATGGCGGAGTCCATCAGCCCGTCGCCTTCGTCGAAGATGATGAGGCTCAGCGTGAACGTCTCGCCGCCTTCGATGGGCGCCGTCGTTTTGAGCCAGTCGGTTGCGCCGCTTCCTTTGTTGTCGTTGCCGAGCGTGAACGATGTCGTGGTGTATTTCAGCTCGTACCCCGTCTTTGCGAGGAGCGAGAGAGCGCCCGAGCAGTTGTGTGTGTACCCGAGGCCATCACCGGAGACGATGCTCGTGCAATCTTGGAAGTAGCTGTTGTTGACGTTGATGCGATGCGCGCTTCCGTCGAATGCGATTTGAAACGGCGTCGAATACTTCTTCGAAGTGAGCTCGGCGAGGAATGTGTCGTTGAAGCCGTGGCACACGTACTCGGGGTATTCCTCGCTGAAGAAGTTGAAGTCGAACGTGAACGACCCCGCGTTGACCGGCGCCGTGAGCGTGAGACGAAGCTCGGTGTAGTCGTTGACCGTCGTGGGCTCGTCTTTGCCGGTGCCGCACGGGTTCACGTTGTTGATCGCCTTCAGCGGATCGGGATGCGTGTACGTGTTGAGGAGATCGGTGCCGTCTCCCGGTGTGTACGAGGGCGAGTCGGTGTCGTCGTCGGCGGTGCCAGACGACAGGAACGCCATGTAGCTCCCCTTGTGCGGCGAAAAACCCGTGCCCATGTGCGCCGTGATGCGGTGAGCGTACGAATTGTTGGGGCCGTAGAACGTTGCGCCGTTCACGAAGGTGCACTTCGGGTTGTCGCAGATGTCCATCGCCGATGCGTAGTGCCCGGCCGTGGTGTCGTGACCCGACGAAAGCGATCCATCGCACGTTCGCAAGTTATCGATGGTGCCGTCGCAGTCGTTGTCGATGCCGTCGCTGCCAACGGCATCACCGGATGCTGCGTTGGTGTCGAACGCGCACGGGTTGATGAGCGAGTCGTGGTCGTTGCAGTCGCCGGCGCATGTCGTCCAGCCATCGCCGTCGTCGTCGAGGCAGGTGCTGCCGTCGCCTTTGCTGAAGCCGTCGAAGGCGAAGGTTGCGTCGGTTGCGGCGTCGGTGGAGGTGGACCCGTCGTCGCCGGGGCTCGAGTCGAAGCCGGGGCCGGTCTCCTTCTTGTTGCCGGAGTCGCCGGATTGCGAGGCATCACCGCCGCTACCATCCCCGCCGCTGTCGACAAAAGAGCTGTCGTCCCCGTTGCTCGACGAACAGGCCCACGTAGCAATCACGATCGATGTGAGGACGATATGACGAGGCCGCATGCACTACTCCACAGTCAACCACCATAGCAGCGCGCGACACAAAGGTGGTACACGATCGCGCGTGCTCGTTACCATCCGAGATGTTCGGAAGTCGTTCGTCCACATGGGGCGCACGCTGGACGTCCTCAAAGGCATCGACCTCGAAATCGACGAGGGGGAGATTGTAGGTGTCGTCGGGATGTCGGGGGCTGGGAAATCCACGCTTCTCCACTGCATGGGCACGCTCGACATCCCCACGAGCGGGTCCATCAAGGTCGACGGCGAGGAAATCACCGCGCTCTCGAGCGCTCGGCTCGCTTCGCTTCGCAATCGGAGCATCGGCTTCGTGTTCCAGTTTCACCACCTCTTGCCCGAGTTCAACGCGCTCGAAAACGTGATGATGCCGGGGCTCATTCAGAACCGTTCGCGCTCGGCCATCGAGACACGCGCGCGTGCGCTCCTCGAAGAGGTCGGCCTGAAAGACCGCGCCAATCACCGCCCGGGCGAGCTCTCGGGCGGCGAGCAACAACGCGTTGCGCTAGCCCGCGCGCTCGTCCTAGAGCCAAAATTGATCTTGGCCGACGAGCCCACCGGCAACTTGGACTCGGCAACGAGCAAACAAATCCACGATCTGTTCTTCGACGTGAACAAGCAACGCGGCACGACGCTCGTCATCGTCACGCACAACATCGCCCTCGCAGACTCGATGCCCCGCAAAGTCACGCTCAAAGACGGCCGCGTCGAGAATGACGAGAAGCGTCAGAGCTGATACGCTTTGCGAATGCGGGGTCGTGTTGTTGGCGTTGCGATCGTGAGCGCTTTGTCCGCCTCCGCAGGCCTCTTCGCGTGCGCAACGGGCGGCATCACCGACGATACCAACGCACCCGACTCGAGCAACAACGACTCGACGACGCCTCCGAACGATTCGGGGCCAACAGGCGACGGCAGCCCGGCCACCTGCACGAGCCCGCAAGTGAAATGCGGAACGACGTGCGTCAACGAAAAGACCGACCCACAACACTGCGGCGGTTGCGACGCATCGTGCGCGAGCGGCGACTCGTGCGACGGCGGCGCCTGCATTCCCGGTTGTACGTCGGCGCAAAAGCTATGCACCGATGGCGGCCTCTTCTGCGCGAACGTCCAAAGCGACAACGGCAACTGCGGCGACTGCAACGCCCAGTGCACCGGCGGGTGGACCTGTCAGGCCGGTCGCTGCTTGCCTAATTGCACGGGCGGGCAAACGCTCTGCGACATCGACGGCAGCGCGGACGGCGGCCCGCCGTTCTGCACCGACACGAACACCGACAACTCGAACTGCGGCTCTTGCGACAACCCATGCACGTCGAGCCAATATTGCGACGCTGGCGGCTGCGTGAATAACCCATCGAGCGCGACGTGCAAAACCGTAAACGGTCTCTTGTGGTGCTACCACCCGGGCACGTGCGGCGAAGCGTGCAACACGGTGTGCTCGTATTTCGGCAAGACGCCCGTCGCCGATCAAACGAAATGGCTCGACGCACAATCCTCGTCGACGAGCTGCCAGGCGCTCGCCACGGCATTCAACAACGTCTCGACGCCGAGCCTCGCGAGCTATTCGTATGCCTGCGCCGAAGTGAACGGCACGAGCAACGACTCGGGCACGCTCACGGGTCAGATTTATTGCTCGAGCTACGCGAGCTGCCCTGCGTCGCACTTGACGATGATGGACGGGATTGGCAACGCATGTTCGTCGGCCGCCTGGATTTCGCTCTGTCCGTGTGAGTGACGAAGCGCGGGACTACCAGCGGACGACGACGACATCCGGGGTGATGTGAACCTCGCATCGGTCGATCGTGACGGCGACCGTGCGTGATTCGCTGCCGCTTACGGCGGTCGATGTTTCTTCGACGCGCGGAAGGATTTGCTCGGGCCGAAGCGAGTGCACGATTTCGGGCGGGCACGAGATGCGAACGTCGACGTCGGGTGGTGTCGTTTTGCCCTTTGGCTGACCCACGACGACGACGGGGATTTTCGTGAACGTTTTCTCCGCGAGCTCGCGCATGATCTGGGTCGTCACCGCGACGGAGCGAAGGTCGTATTTGAGGCGGCCCGTGGGTGCGTCGATGGCGAGCGCACGTGTGTACGAATTATCGGTGAGACCCGAGACATCGAATGCGTCGGCGCGAACGTGTTGAATGACGGCAAGCTCGGTTTTGGGGCCACGCACGCGAACGTTCGGCGGATCAGAAACGGGAACCCCACGCACGATGAAACCCGGCGCGGGCGTTCCGGCGACGGTGGCTTGCACGGGCACGTCGCGTGTGACGACGTCGTCCCAATGAAGATCGATTCCGGCAGGGAAAATCTCTTCGACGCTGACACCCGCGGGCAGGTGAACGCTCGACTTGTCGAACAAGAGATGGCGATCTTGCCCGGCGCGCGCGTCGACTTGGAGATTGCCGACGTCGTCGGCGTGGAGCTCGTCGAGCGTGGTGCGCGGGCCGCGCAACGTGACGCGCACTTGAGGCGGGATGGCGCTAACGAGCTCGCGATTCGCTTCACCCGGCGGAAGTAGCATCACGAGATCGACCTGCACCGCACGCTGCGCGTCTTGTGCGCCGTGGACGAGCGAATAGAGAACGAGCGTGAACACGATGCTCAAGAGCTTCAGGTTCACGTTCTCCGTGAACGCGCTCCGAACGGTCTCGCCGATCGGCGCCATCAGTTGTCCTCACCGGGATCGGAGTCTTTCGGAGGCTCGATCGCTTTCGCAGGTGTCATCGGGCGCGGCGGCTTCGGCTCGAGGATTGGCACCGAGGGCTCGGGTGGCGGTGGCGGCTGACTCTGCATGTTCACGCGATACGAGCCCGTGCCGGCGCCCATGCCCATCGATGGAGGGACCACGCTGACGCGCTGCGAGCTCGGCGAGCCGGAAGTGCCGCGACGTTTCTTCGCCGTCTTGGTTTGCCCGAAGAGACCGAGGAGCGCTTGCCTCAGCGATGCGCCATCGAGGTTCGAGATGATGTTGCCGTTGAAACAGAAGCTGATGGTGCCGCGCTCTTCCGAAACGACGACGACGACGCCATCGGTTTCTTCGGTGATGCCGAGCGCGGCGCGGTGGCGTGAGCCGAGGGATTTATCGAGGCCTTTCGCTTCGGGCATCGGGAAAAACACGCCCGCTTTGGCGATGCGCAAGTTGCGGATCACGACTGCGCCGTCGTGGAGCTTGTTGACGCCTTCGGGCACGAAGAGCGACACGAGTAAATCGCGCTGCACGGCCGAGTCGATGGTGGTGCCTTGCGAGACGACGAACTCGTCGAGGTTGGCGTCTTGTTCGAAACAGATGAGCGCGCCCATGCGATGGCGTGCGAGCTCGGTCGCGGCTGCGACCACTTCGTCGACGACGCGTGTCTCTTGCTGGCCCGAGAGCCTTCCGAAGAACGTGCCCGCGCCAACGCGCATGAGGCCGCGGCGGATGTCGTTTTGGAAAACGACGATCACGATCAAGATGATCGACGAGAGGAGCGTCGATAGGAGATTGAAGAGCGTGATGAACCGGGCGTACTTCGCGGCGACATACACGAGGAAGATGATGCCGAGGCCGGTGCCCATCTGCATCGCGCGTGTTCCGCGCAAGACGAGCAGCGCGCGATAGACGAGATACGCAACGAGGATGATGTCGACGACGTCGATGACGATGTCGCCCCAGGGTCGCGGCTGAAAGAGGTGGAGGAGGCCTTCGAACATCAGTCTCGCCCCGTATCCATGTCCGCGAGCGAGCGATCGGTGTCGGTGGGAGGCGGAATCATGAGCGTGCACGATGCGTCGAGCGCTTGGCGCGTCGCGCGGACATCGTGAACGCGAAGCAGCGTGGCGCCCTCGCGCACCGCGAAAAGGCCGGCCGCGAGAGATGCGCCGAGCCGCTCTTTCGGCTCCGTTTCATCGGATGCGAGCGTCTTCAAAAACGATTTTCGACTCGCGCCAACGAGCACCGGCGCCGATGCCGCGCGGACGAGCTCGGACGTGCGACGAAGAAGCTCGATGCTCTGACGCGCGTTCTTCGCGAAGCCAAGACCTGGGTCCATCACGAGCGACGTCACGCCTGCTTCACGAACGCGCGCTGCGGCCTCGCACCACTCGCCGAGCACGTCGATGACGACGTCCGTGTAGGCGTCGTCTGGGTAGCTCGAAAATCCGCGCATCTCTTCTTGTGTGCCGCGAGCGTGCATCAAAAAGTACGCTGCGCCGTGTCGTGCTGCGACGCGCGCGACGGCGACATCACGGCCGCACGATACATCGTTGACGGCGCACGCGCCTGCTTCGAGGCACGCATCGGCGACCTCGGCGTTGGTGGTGTCGATGGAGACGGGAACGCGCTTCGCTGCGTGTCGCACGACCTCGAGCACACGCGCTAGCTGCTCTCGCGCAGGAACAGGCACCGCGCCTGGCCGCGTCGATTCGCCGCCGACGTCGATCATGTCCACGCCATCAGCCACGAGCGCGTCGATGTGTGCACACGCGTCGCGCACGGTCGCGTGGTCGCCGCCATCGGAGAAGGAATCAGGCGTGACGTTGCATACGCCGAGGATCAGCGCGCCGCGCTTTTCGACGGCCCGCGCGAGCGCGCTCGAGAATGCAACTCCACGTTCCAACGACACACCTCGAAAATACGCCTAGCATATTTTCGATGACCGAATCCTTCATGAAGTCGGCCTTCTTCGGCGTGATCGCCGAGGGGCTCCTCTTTCCGTATCCCGAGATGAACCCAACCGAGGTCGACCAGCTGCACATGGTGCTCGGCAGCGTGCGGAAGTTCTTCGCTGCGTCGGTCGATTCGAAAGCCATCGACCGCGAACAAACCATCCCGAAAGACGTCATCGACGGCATCAAAAACCTCGGGCTGTGCGGCATGCTCATCCCGGAGGCACAGGGGGGCGTTGGGTTTTCGTCGAGCGCTTATGCGCGGATCATGCAGGAAATCGGCGGGCTCGATGGCTCGATCGCCGTGATGCTCGGAGCCCACCAATCGATCGGTTACAAAGGTTTGCTCCTCTTCGGGACAGATGCGCAGAAGAGCCGCTACCTCCCTCGCCTCGCCACCGGCGAGATGATCGCGGCATTCGCCCTCACCGAGCCGGGCGCCGGTAGCGACGCCGCCGCGATTCGCACGCACGCCGAGCTTCAACCCGATGGCTCGTATAAATTGTCGGGCTCGAAGATTTGGATTTCGAACGGAGGCATCGCGGACTTCTTCACCGTTTTTGCCCGCACCTCGCCGCGGGACGAAGACGTCAAACCGAAGATCACGGCGTTCATGGTCGAGCGTGCGTGGGGCGTGAAAAACGGCCCCAACGAGCACAAGCTCGGCATTCGCGGCAGCTCCACGACCGAAATTTCCTTCGACGACGTGCGCGTGCCCGCGGAAAACGTTCTCGGCGAACCGGGGCGCGGCTTCAAGGTCGCGATGGAAGTCCTCAACAGCGGGCGCCTCGGGCTCGCGAGCGGTTGCGTGGGTCTGTGCAAGCACCTCATCAAGATGTCGACCGAGCGCGTCCAAGAGCGGCGCGCGTTCGGCCGCGTCATCGGCGAATTCGGTCTCGTGAAAGACAAAATCGCGCACATGCTCGCCGACACGTACGCGCTCGAGAGCATGGTCTACATGACGGCCTCGATGGTCGACAAGAAGGAGGACTTCTCCATCGAGAGCGCCATCTGCAAAGTGTACGGCAGCGAAACATGCTGGCGCGTCGTCAACGAAACGCTGCAGATCGCAGCGGGCATTGGCTACATGCAGGAGTACCCCTACGAGCGACACCTCCGCGACGCGCGCATCAATCTCATCTTCGAAGGCACCAACGAAATCTTGCGCTGCTTCATCGCGCTCTCGGGCATGGCAGGTCCCGGCGAAACGCTCGTCGAGGTGTCGCGCGCGATGCGCGAGCCCATCAAGGGTTTCGGCCCACTTCGCGATTTCGCGATTCGCAAAGCGCGCACCGCGCTCGGCCGCGAGCGCTTCACGCGCGCCCACGCACTCTTGGATCGCGAGGCCGTGGTGTTCGAGGAATACGCCACAGAGCTCGGCAAGAATGTCGAGAAAATGCTCCGCAAGCACGGCAAGAACATCGCCGAGATGCAGTACACACAACGCCGCATCGCGGACATCGCGATCGATCTCTACGCCATCGCATGCGTGGTCGCGCGCACGACGCACACACTCGACAAGCGCGGCGAAGATGGCGCCCGCCGCGAGGTCGACCTCACCTCGATGTTCGTCGCGATGGCCAACAAGCGCCTCGCATCGAACGTGGCCGCGTTCGAAAAAAACGACGACGAGCTCCGCAAAAGCATCGCCGACCGAGCCTACGTCGACGGGGGTTACCCGTTCGATGTGCTCTGAGGCGGCACGGGCGAGGTGACCGAGATCGGCGCGGGCGTGGGCTCCGGCAATGTGAAGCTGAACGTGCTCCCTTTTCCGACTTCGCTTTCGACGCCAATGCTTCCGCCGAGGGCATCGCACAGGTGTTTCACGATAGAGAGCCCGAGCCCCGTGCCGCCGAGCTCGCGGGAGCGGCCCGTATCGACGCGGTAGAATCGCTCGAAAAGGCGCGGCAAGTGGCGCTCGTCGATGCCGGGGCCCGTGTCGATCACCGAGACGCGCAGCACTTTGCGTGGGCCCTTGCGATGAGGTCGCTCTTCTTCGCGCACGCGCACGACGACCGATGCGCGCTCGGGCGAGTACTTGAGAGCGTTGTCGACGAGGTTCGTCAGCACTTGCTCGAACGCGCGACGATCGACGCTCGCGGGCGGCGTGCCTTCGGGAACATCTGCGGTGAGCTTGATGCGTTTTTTTTCTGCGCGCTCGCGGAAGAGCGCGACGACCTGGCCCACGAGCTCGCCGAGATCTTCCTCTTCGAACGCGAGTCGAAACTCGCGAGACTCGATGCGCGAGAGATCGAGCAAATCTTCGACGAGCCTTTGCAGGCGCTCGGCGTTGCGCTCGATGATGTCGAGAAAGTGCCCCGCGGAATCTGGATCGCTTGCCATCGCGAAGCGCAGCGTCTCGGCGGCGGAGCGCACGGAGGTCACGGGTGTTCGCAGCTCGTGCGATGCGTTCGCGACGAAGTCCTTTCGCATCGACTCGAGTCGGCGAATGTCGGTGACGTCGACGAACACCGCGAGCAGCCCTCCCGGCTCGCCCGTGAGCGGCACGACGCGCACGAGCAAGCGGCGCGGCTTGATGCCAAAGAGCTCGATTTCCGCGGCTTGCGTGGTGTTCGAGCTCTCGGCGCTCGAGACGAGCTTCGCGAGCACTTCGTTCTCGATCACGTCGAGCGGAGTCTTCCCGACGCAGTCGGCGCCGAGCAAAAGCATTTGCCTGAGCGCCGGATTCACGAGCGCGATTTTTCCGTCGTTGTCGAGGAGGAGCACGCCTTCTTGCATGCCGGACAAAATGCGGCCAACGCGATCGCGCTCGGCGCGGAGCTGGCGCACGGTCACGGACAAACTATCGGCGAGCTGATCGAGCGCGCGACCCAGTTGTGCGAACTCGTCTCGCCCATTCAGCGCGGCGCGTGCTTCGAAGTCACCGCGTGCCATCGCGTTCGCGACGTTCGTGAGGTGCCCGATCGCGCGAGACGAAACCTGTGCCGTGAGAAGCGACATCGCAATCGCCACGACGAGCGCGAGCGTCGCGCCGATCGTGAGCGCACGACGCAATTGCGCTTCGGCGTTCTCCACTTCGATGAGCGGCAACGCGACACGCGCAATCGCGATGACGCCGTTTCCCCGAACGGGCATCGCGACGTAGAGCAAACGTTTGTGGATGGTGTCGCTGAGGCGGGCGCTCGCGCCGCGGCCTGTTTTCAGGGCTTCCTGCACTTCGGGGCGCATCAAGTGGTTCTCGACCGAGGGCATGCGTTCGGCCGTGACCTCCGAGTCGCCGATGACGCGGCCATCGGCGGTGATGAACGTGACGCGTGCACCGGCGTGGGCACCGAGATCGTCGGCGAGCTTGTCCCACGCGGTGATGTCGTCGGGCAGATTCGCTTGCTCCGCCTCGCGCGCGACCAGCTCGACACGCACGAAGAGATCATCGCGAATGCGATCGGTGATGAGGCGATCGAGCGCCGACGACAAATAAATGTACGCCGCGCCCACGGCGACTGCGATCACCGCGAGCGACGCAAGGAAGAGTTTGGCTCGTACGCCGAAGCGAAGCCTCGCGGAGAGTAACTGCTTCATTCGTTACTTCGCTTCGGAGAGTCGCTTGATGTGCGCGAGCACGCGACCGTGAATCGAGTGGAGCAGCACCTCGCCCCACATCGCCCAGTAGGGCTCGGGAAAGAGCGCGAGCGTGTACCAAGTGGAGCCTTCGAGACGCGTGCGCCCGCCTGGCAGCGCGAGGAGACGAAACTCGCCGCGACGCGAGACCATGTAGCCCTCGAGGTGTGGCGCATTCACGTGCCTGTACGGGCTGAGCTCCGTCATGCTGGGCGGCTGCGACGCTACATCGAACGCGAGACGCTTGCCGGGCTCCCACACGGTGATGGGCTCGACGAATGCGCCCGTCGAAAACTCGCAGCGACGAACCGCGCCGACGCCTTCACCGTCGATCTTCGCGCGCATCGGATACGAGATGCCCAGGTTGAAGAACCATTCGGGCGGCGGCGGGAGCTCGGAGAAGCCGACGGTGTTTTTCCAGACGACATCGGGTGGTGCGTCGATCTCGATCGACGTCGTCACTTCGTGGAGCTCTGGTTTGGCTGTTTTTTGCTCGATTCCGACGCTTACAGGCGCAAGCAGCATCACGACGCCGAGCATCGCGGGTTGCGTCGGCGCGCGCGCGGAAATCGCCCAGCCCAAAATCGCGCCGAGGATCGCGAGCGTCGCGGCGATCGGAAGCGCCATCGCGAGACAGAGCACGCCCTCGACACCGAAGAGCAAGATCGCACATCCGGTCATCACGATCGACGCGACGGCCACGCCTACGGTTTCCCAAACACCGCGACGCGCGCGCGCGTTGTAGACGAGGGCGCTCGTCGTCCCCATGAGGAATGGCGTCGCAAAGAAGAGCGCGGCTCCGTACAAACGAAAGACGTAGATCGAAAGCGCAATCATCCCGGCGCCGAAGCCCGCGGAGACGATCACGCCGATGAGCGCCGCACGTAGCGCATCACCGACGATCGGAGCCGGTGCCGCGGCGCCAACGCCTTGCGCGCGATACGGGTTCGGATCCCATCGCCACTTTTGTTTTTCGATCGCGACGCTCGGCATGATCGAGAGCACGAGCATTGCCCCGTAATTCAGAATCGGAACGAAGAAGGCCACACCGAGCCACGGCGACAGACCGGCGTCCGCTGCGCGCCTCACCGTCATCGAAACGCCAACCCACAAGAATGGAATCGTCGTGAGCGCCATCGCGCTGAGGACCCAACCCGGTTGCGGGCCGAGCGCCTCGTTGCGAAGGATCAAGCTCGGAAAGAGATACGCCGCGAGCGGCCACGTGTGACGCGTGGCGATCCACATCATGCCTTGGTCGACGGCGACCTTCACTGCCATGAGCACGATGCCCGTCAGCAAATAGGCGCGGCGCGACACGGGCTCGCTGAGACCGAAGAGCCTCGCGGAGAGCGAAGACAAGAAACGCACGAGCGGCATGTCACGAGCTCGAGACTGTGGTCACGAAACGGTCGCTGGAGCCGAAAGCACCTGAAAGCGTGGATACGCGCGCCCCCGGGATTTGGCCTAGCAACGTGGGATCGCCGCCGCGCCCGAGCTCCTCTGCGATGCGACGCGCTTCGCTCCGCGCGAGTGCGCGCGCGACGACCGTAGCTTGTTCGTCCGTCGTGGCGACGTCGACCGTGTGCGTTGCTTCGGGTGTCCAGCGTGCGAGCCTATCGGCGAGGACGGGTGCGCGATCACGCGGCGCCGGCTGTGCGACAAACGAATGGGCGGCCGACAAGAACGCGCCTGTCGGTCCGAGCCATCCGATGGCCGCGCGCACGATGGCGTCCTTCGGAAGATCGCGCACGAACCAATCGCCGACCTGCGTGGTGACGTCGATGTCGCGCGTGAACGTCCGCGGGCCATCCCACGTAGGCACGATCACGAGCACACGCAACGTGAGTGCGCCGTCTTGCTTTGTGAGGTTCTTGAAGGTGTCGTCGCGAACTTCCCAGTAGACGTAGAGCGTCGCTGGGTCGACGGCGATGGCGACGCATTCGTCGACGTCGTATTTCGGCGGAAGCGGATCGGCGTCGAGCATGTGCGCGGGCTCTTGCGGCTCGTCGCTCGTGACTTCATAGCCAATGCGCTCACCGCCGCGCTCGATCGCGGGCTCCGGCTCCACGGGCACGGGAGCGGCGTACGTCGGCGACTCGAGCTTCGTGAGCAAGCCCTTCGCCGCGAGATGCTCGGGCTCGCGCGCGAGAACTTCTTGGAGCGTGTTGATCGCTTTTTGTTTGTGACCTTGCGTCGCGTAAATCTCGGCGAGCGTCACGGTCGGCACGGGCGGCGTGGTTTTGCGTGGTGGCGGCGGCGGCGCGCTGCGAAGACGCTCGGCGGCATCGGGAAGATTGAGACCGCGCTCGACGAGGCGCGCGAGCAAATCACGCGCGATCCCGAGCAAACCGCGCATGCGACGCGTCGTCGCTGGATCGCGATTTTGGCGAAGCAAAATCTCGTCGACGAGCTCGGGACGCGTGAGCACACGCGCGCGCGACACACCTGCCGCTTCGGCTTTGGCGATGAGCGTCTCGCGATCGATCGCTTCGAGCTCGCTGCGTGTCGGTTCCATGTTGCGGGCCGAGCCTACCAAACCTCAGGCGGGTCGGGAGAGGACTTCGCTTGCCCGCTCCGCATCCGATGCGATCTGCGCGCGGAGCTCGTCGAGGGAACCGAATTTTTTTTCGTCGCGGATGCGCGCGATGACCTCGACGCGGAGCTTCTTGCCGTAGATATCGCCCTCGAAATCGAAGATGTGAACTTCTCGTGACGGGCGATCCGAATCGCCGACCGTGGGCCGCACGCCTACGTTCATCACGCCGCCGCGCTCGCCGACACGCACCGCGTAGACGCCACGCGCGGGAACCATTTCGGCGACGTCGTCGAGATTCGCCGTTGGAAACCCGAGTGTGCGCCCGCGCTGCGCGCCAAGAGCGACCGTGCCCTCGAACGAATGCGCGCGACCGAGCACGTCATTCGCCGTTGCGATGTCGCCGGCGGCGAGCGCCGTTCGCACACGCGTGCTCGAGTACGGCCCGGATGCGTCGCCGATCATTTCGAATTTCTTCACGGCGAACGAGAGCTCGTCACCGAGCTTTCGCATGAGCGCGAGATCGCCTGCGCGTGCACGACCGAAACGAAAATTCTCGCCGACCATCACGGTGTGCGCGCCGAGCTTGTCGACCAAGAGGTGGACGAACTGCTCCGGCGCGAGCGCCGCAAACGCATCGTCGAATTTTTGAACGAGCACCTCGTCGACCCCCAGCCCTACGAGCAGCTCGGCCTTGTGCGGAAGGGTCGTCAGTGTTGGGGGCGGTGTGCGGCCAAGTGCCAGCGCCGGATGCGGGTCGAACGTGAGGACGCCAAGCGGCATCCCCGCGGTTTTCGCCAGATCGAGCGCGTCACGAAGGAGCCGCTCGTGGCCGCGATGGACCCCATCGAAATTCCCAATACAGAGAACGCGTGCGCGGCGGCTCGCGAACTCGGTGCGGATGAAAGGGTCTCGAGTATCCACGGGCAACGACCTTTGATAACGTCCCGCGCATGACGCGCAAGCTGTTTTGGTTCGTCTTGCTCCCTGTCGCGCTGTTCTCGGCCGATGCTTCGGCGTACGGCCAGTACCGACTCCGCGCGACGGAGATCCAAGAGGGTGGCGGACAATGGCACATTTACTTGAGCATCGATCTGCCATCGGCGCCTGCGCTCCCGCACATGCCGATGAAGTTCATGTTCACCGAGCTGACGGAGTACGAGCGCGCGCTCACCGATGGGTCGAAAGACCCGGTGATGAACCGCATCCCGATGCAAAATCAGCTCCCGAAGACCGAAAGCCTCGACGTTGATTTCGCCGACGGCACCGGGAAAATCTTCAAGTCGACCCGCTACGACTTCAGCCTCACGCGTGCACGCGGCTACGAATCGGGCGAATACAAATTCGTTCTCCGCACCTCGGACGGGCAAGACGTCGGCAACGCGACGACGGTCATCCTCAAGGGCGATAACCCCGTCGTCGATCGCCGCAGCATCACGTTCGCAACGAAGGTCAAAGACAAAGACGCCGGCACGAACGTCGCGGCCAACGACACGAGCGCCGTTCCGACGTCGACCGAAGTGACGCCCGTCGGCACCGCGCCGCCGTTCGTTCCGCCGGAAGGTTTCAAGAAGACGGACGAAGAAGAAATTCACACGAAGCCCGGCGGCTGCGGTTGCGACATTCCGGGAACGTCGTCCTCGGGTCTCCTCGCGATTTTGGGAACGAGCCTCGGCCTTGGCCTTCTCGCGCATCGCCGCCGCCGCCAGTCACGGTGACGCCGCAGGCAGTCGAAAAACAAGCGAGCAGCGGCACGCTGCTTCCGATTTATTTGTTCGTCGGTGACGAGCGCCTCCTTCGCGATCGCGCCATCGCCGCCGTTCACGCGGCCGCGCTCGGGAGCGGAATCGCCGCGTTCAACGAAGACAAATTCACCGCTGGTGAGGTGAGTGTCGACCGCATCGTGTCGGCCGCGCGCACCGTGCCGATGATGGCGCCGAAACGTTACGTGCTCGTTCGCAGCCTCGAGCGCTGGGACAAAGCAAAAGCCGGTGACGATGACGCCCCCGACGACGACGACAGCTCGACGCCGCTCGACGATCTCCACGAGTACGCCAAAGCCCCGGTCGATTCGTCGTGCGTCGTGCTCGTCGCGACGAAGCTCGATGGTCGCCGGCGTCTCGTCGCGCTCGCGCGCAAACAAGGTTTCCTCGTCGAGTGCAATCCGCTCGAGCCACGAGAGCTCGTCGAGTTCGTTTCGGGTGCAGCGGACGAACGTGGCCACGCGATCGATCGCGAAACCGCAGCGATGGTCGCGGAGCTCGTCGGTCCTGATTTGTCGCCGGTCGTCGATGCGATCGAGCGTCTCTCGCTTTTCGTCGGCGCGAAAAATCCGATCGACGACGAAGCCGTTCGCCAATGCGTCTCGCGCCTGCGCGCATCGGACACATGGGGCGTCGTCGCTGCGGTGCAACGCCGCGATCTCGCTGCCGCGCTCGCGACGCTCGCCGAAGCGTATGACCCGCGCGATCGCGGCCTACCGATGCTCGGCGCCATTGCGTGGTCGATTCGCCAACTCGCCAAATACAAATGCGCTCTCGACGACGGCGCGAGCGCAGGCGAAGCCGCACGCCGCGCTGCCGCGTTCTCCCCGCAGCGCGCGCGCGAGCTAGCCGAACGCGCCCGCGCCCTCAAACCGCGCGACCTCGAACGCTGGCTCACGGTTCTCGCCGAAACGGATCTCGCCTTGAAGGGCTCGAAGCGCGCCCCCGACGCGGTTCTCGAAGACATGGTCACCCGACTCTGCCGCCGCTGAGATCACGGAGGCGGAGACGGAGACGGAGCGTTTTGTTTGGGGATGTTTACGAGTGCGAGCGCGAGTGCGCCGGCGCCTGCGCATGCGGCCCCGAGAAAAAATGCGCTCTCCGGATGCGCGTCGAACAGCAAACCAAACACGGCGTTCGCCGGAAGAACGGCAAAACCCGTGACAGCGTGAAGCGTGCCAAAAGCGCGGCCGCGTTGCTCGGCGGGGGCGAGCTGGGAGAGGAGCGCTTTTTCGGCGCCTTCCGTGAGCCCGTAATAGAGGCCATAGCCGAGCATCACGAGCCAGGTGGCGGTGATCGTTTTTGCGAACGGAAAGCTCGCGTAAGCGATCGCATAGAGCGTCCAGCCGCCGAGGAGCGTCCATTTGTGGCCGATGCGATCGGAGAGGCGGCCGCCCGGGACGTTCACGAGCGCCTTCATCGCGTTGAGCGAGAGCCATGCGATGGGGAGCATCGCGTCGGCGAGGCCTTGATGCGAAAGGCGCAAGAGCAAGAACGAATCGGCCGATGCACCGAGAGAAAAAATCGCGACCGCCACGAGGTAGCGCTTCACGCGTGGATCGAGCGGCGCTTTGCCTTCGTGTTTTTCTTTTGCCGGCGCCGGCGCTTCTTCCTTCACACCGAAAACGAGCACGCTCACGGCGACGAGCCCAGGGACGATCGCGAATGCGAAAATCTGGCGAAGCGAAAAGTGAAGTGCCCCGGCAAGACCGAACGCGATGAGCGGGCCAATTACCGCGCCGAGGTTGTCCATCATCTGGTGAAACCCGAACGCGAACGCGCGCGTCTCTGGCGACACCGACGCGGCAAGCAGCGCATCGCGCGGCGCCGAACGCACGCCCTTGCCGACGCGATCGCTCGCGCGAAGCGCAACGACTTGCCAAGGCGCAACCGCGAGCGACAAGAGCGGCCGCACGAGCGACGAGACCGTGTACCCCGCCACCACGTAAGGCTTGCGTCTCGTTCCTTGATCCGAGCGTGCGCCCGCCGCGTATTTCACGAACGCCCCCACGGACTCGGCAATGCCCTCGACCCAGCCCAACCACACGCCCCCGGCGCCCAATTGGCGCAGAAATGCGGGCAAGAGTGGGTAGCTCATCTCCGTCGCGACGTCGGTAAAGAGCGAAACCCACCCGAGCCGCCACACCGTCTTGGTCAGCTTCGGCATCGAAGAAGTGTCCTACAGCCTTTGACGGAAGGCGCCACAGCCCTTACGTTGCCCGTGCAGTCGAAAGGAACCTCGGCGTCGGCGGCGACTCAATTAGAGAAAGAACCATGGAGATGCACGTCCCCCCTCGGGTGATCCGGCCTTCGCGTCGCACGACTCACCTCGCTTCCTCACCACTGCCGACGGCCCTCGGCACGTACCAGGCGCACGTCTTTCGATCGATCGCCAACCACGTCGGTGGTGAAGCGGTCGACAAAGAACACGTCGCGCTCGTCTTCGGCGACATCCGTGGCGCGCGCGATGTCCCGATTCGCGTTCACTCGGAGTGTCTCACCAGCGAAGCGTTTGGCTCGCTCAAGTGCGACTGCAAAGCGCAGCTCGATTTCGCGATGGCCGAAATCGTTCGCCGCGGCGCAGGCGCGGTTCTCTACCTGCGCCAAGAGGGTCGCGGCATTGGCCTCGCCAACAAAATCCGCGCATACGAGCTCCAATCGCGCGGCGCCGACACGGTCGACGCAAACCGCCTCCTAGGCTTGCCCGACGACGCACGCCGCTACGACGCCGCCGCCGACATGCTGGCGTACCTCGGCGTCGAAAGCGTCCGGCTGATGACGAACAACCCCGCCAAAGTCGACGGCCTCCGCGAGCTAGGCGTCGAGGTCACCGGCCGCATCCCGGTCGTCGTCGCGATGAACCCACTCGCCGCCAGCTACCTCGACACAAAACGCCGCCGCATGTCCCACGTGGTCCCCGCCATGAAACGCACCGGCAGCGACGACGCCGAGTAGCCCGCGGGACACCAAATCTAAGACAGCCGCCAAG
>JBBSFE010000109.1:0-23515 GCA_038239005.1 Polyangiales bacterium | reverse complement strand
GCGAATACGAAGTCGGCAAGGAGGTTTCAAGCGATGCCCTTCGCGCGGTCAGACTCGAAAGAAAGAAGTTTCGTGGCGACTGGAACTACGCGGTCCGATCCGGAAAGCGGGACCGATAATTTCGATCGGGCTCCTTAGAGAGTGTCGGTGCAAAGCACCCCTGACCGGAGACTGTACACGTGACATCGCGAAATGTTGTGCTCAGTCCCGGTGCATCGAGCTGATTGGAAGTGTCGAAGGTGATGCCGCGCCATTCGACTGTCGCATTCCACGTCGCGGGCAGCGCGAATAGCGTGGCTGGTCCACCATAGTCAGGACTGTATGGTTCGGTCGGCTGCGCAATATAAGTCGGCCATGTCGACTTGTACGCGTGCGCGAGTGGCTGACTGAACGTGACGCCTCCAGTGGTCGCATCCACTCCCGTTACCTGAACGTATTCGAAGACACCCGCGTTTATCGGAAACCCGACGCCATTCTGCAAGTCGACGCCGGCGATGAACGCCCATTGTCCCGACGAGAACAGCGCGGCGCAGGCGCTGATCGTCTGGCAACCGTCGCCGGGTTGCGTTGGTGATGTTGGATTAATCGTGACAGCAGTCGCCCCCTCCGCAACGGACACCAAGCGGACGCTATGCGCGCGGTCCTGATACATGCCGTATTCCGCTAAGTGATAGTAATTGCCTGCGAGCGTCGCGCCGTAACCGACGACTAGAAGCTCAGTGATGCCATCGAATGTGACATCGGTCGTCGTAAGCTGGCAGTGGGATGCGGGCGGAATGAACAACTCGATCCGACCTTTGTGCGACGCCTGCCACGTTCCTTTCGCCCATCCTGCAAATGCGTTGAAAGCCGCGGTGTCGTCGGCCATGCCGTCGCAGATTGCGGGAGACGCAATGCAGGTGCCAGCGCCAACGCCAGTGGCAACGCCCGTGAGAAAATTGCAGACGACCGCAGGTGGTGTGTCACTCGCGTCGCCATCTGTCGCAGCATCCATGGCGCTCGAGGATGAGGTCTCGTTCGACGCCGCGTCGGTGCCGTTCGAGTGGTTGTCGTCGCCGCCTCCGCAGCCGGCCCAGAGGGTGATCGCAATGCCGGCAAGCGCTGCGCGCAACACACGCCCCTGGTGAGTGACTATACGTTTCGAAATCTGCGGCATCGCGGGTCACCCTGCGGCCACCGTACGACTGCCGCATGCTGCCTTCCCGTTACATCACGTTACAAGGAGGGCATGCGCGCCGCGGCCACGACGAATCCAAAGCTGTTCGAAGCCCTTTCCGAGACGGCACCGGCGACCACCACGTGCTTCGCGCGGCAACGGTGGGAGCGGGGCACGTCGTCGTTTGGGGTGACGAATGGATCTCCTTCGACACCGTGTGGCAAGACTTCCCGCAAACGCTGAGCTTCTGGCAAAACATCATCGACTGGTTCGACCCACAAGCCGGCTGCGTCGTACCGCCGCCGAACTGAGCGCTTTGTCGTGTCGAGCAGTCACGCCAAGTCGTAGGCTTCTTCGCCGTGCAGCTCTTTGTCGAGCGCGGCTTCTTCGGCTTCGGTGACTTTGACGGGCGTGATTTTGTTGATCACAATCAACATGCCGTATGTGAAGACGAATGCGTAGATCGACGCCCCAACGACGGCGACGGTCTGCTTCATCAAAAACGATGCATTGCCTGCAAGCAGGCCATCGGCGCCCGCGGGGTTCACGAGCTTGCTCGCGAATACGCCAAGCAGGATGGTGCCGAGAATGCCGCCGACGCCGTGGACGCCCCACACATCGAGTGCGTCGTCCCATTTGAGGCGGTTTTTCAGGCTCACGGCGAAGTAGCAGACGACACCCGAGATCGTGCCGATGAGCGCGGCCGTGTTCGCCGTGACGAATCCCGCGCATGGCGTGATGGTCGCGAGCCCGGCCACCGCGCCCGTGAGGAAGCCCGTGAACTTCGGCTTCTTCTCTTTGTCGAGACGCCATGCGAGGAGGAGCCAGACCGGCCCCGCAAACGATGCTGCGATATCGGTGTTGAGAAATGCCTGGCCGGTGACGGCGTCGACTTGGAGCTCGCTGCCTGCGTTGAAACCGTACCAGCCGAACCACAGCATTCCCGTGCCGAGCGCGACGAGCGGGATACTGTGCATTCCGGCGTCGGCGACTTTGCGTCGCCCGACATAGAACACCGAAGCGAGCGCGGCCATGCCTGCGATCGCGTGAACCACGATCCCGCCAGCGAAGTCGAGCACGCCCCACTGCTGCAGCATACCGCCGCCCCACACCATGTGCACGAACGGGAAGTAAACCAGCACGAGCCAACCAACGAGGAAGAGCAAATACGCGCCGAACCGAATGCGATTGGCAAACGCGCCGGTGATGAGCGCGGGAGTGATGATGGCGAACATCATCTGATAAGCGACGAATACAAAGAGCGGGATTTTCGCGGCTCCGGCGAATGGCGTCGATAGCGTGATACCGTGTAGAAACGCCATATCGAGATTGCCGATGACGCCGTGGAAATCACCGCTGAAGCAGAGCGAGTAACCGACGGCCCACCACACGATGGTGGTGACGCCCATCGACACGAAGCTTTGCATCATGATCGCGAGAACGTTTTTCCGACCGACGAGCCCGCCGTAGAAAAACGCGAGCCCTGGCGTCATGAGCATGACGAGGCTCGTCGCCAAAAGCATGAATCCCGTGTTGCCGGTGTCGAATTGCATGGTTTTGGGAGGTTAACTGAACGGCACAGCCGTAGCCACTTTTGGCACGGTCACTGAGGCCGACCGCGCGCTAGAACGTCCAGGTCAGTGAGCCAGCGCGCGGGGAGATCTGTGGCCTCGGTACCCACCAAGCTTGCGGGGGTCCTTCGTCGGGCACTTTCGCACCGCCGATGACCATCATCGTGATGCCACCAGCGAGTGCCACGAGACCAACACCGAAGGTGGCGCCGCCAGCGGTGCAAACCTTGTCGGTGTCGTGATGATCACAGCCGCCGTCGGCGGAGCCGAACACGACCAACCCCGTGCCGACGGGCACGAGGATTGCGCCAAGGATCATCACCGCGAGGCCGCCGCCGTAAAGACCGGGGAACCGACGACGCATGCGTTGTCGCGGGACGAGCGGGCCGTAAATCGGTTGCATAGGCTGCATCTGCATCGGTTGCGACTGCATGGGTTGCGATTGGATGATCGTACAATTCGAGCACATACCGAGTCGCGAGCCATCATCGGAGCAAACTTGGACGCCCGAGCCACCACCTGGACACGCGCACTGCGTTTGCGCCCCCGGAACGCAATTGGACGCGTGCGCTTTCGCACCGAACAACATCACCAACACGAACAAAACCGCTCTCAGTTTTTGCATGCACCCTAACCCTCGGCGGACGACCATACCATCGGTCGGGCGTCGCTGAGCGGTATCCGTCCGATTTCAATAACGAAGCGAGATACGCGTCGTCACGATCGTGCCGCCGTTCACGACGATCTTCGATTCGTCCCATGAAGGGCGACTCAGCGCGTGCGTGTGGTTGTTCGAGATGCCGTAGCCCTCGGTGGGGACGCCGATGAAGTTCGTGTCGAGCTTGTTGTTGCTGTTCTCGTCGTGAATGACGGCGGCGGCGTACGTGCCTCCCGGCATTTGCGTGAAGGTGCAGCTCGTCGTCGCACCGGTGACGGGCACGCGCTTTTGCAAGCTCGGTTGCGTCGGCCACTTGTCGGGGAACCCCACGCTCGTGTTGTAAAGCTGGCAGCCGAGCATGCCGGTGCGATTTCGAAACGTCGATACCTCGAGGACGATCGTCGCCGTGGCGTCGGCGCGAGCTGGCTGCGCGCTCGACACGGCGAGGGCGAGCACGACGAGGAGGTGTGAGGCGCGCATCACTGGAGGTCTGACGTATTTTTGGCCATGACGCCCACCGCCGCACCACGCGACAGCAAACGGCCGAGGAAAAAACGCGCGAGCTTGTTCACGGCGCCAGGAACGAACGTCGGCCCGGAGCCGAGCGCGTCGAGCGTGCGCGCGGCGACATCGAGCGCATCGAGCGTTCCTGGAGCCTCTTTCGAGGTCGTCTTCAAGTAGTTCGGCGTACGCACGGCGCCTGGGCACGCCACGAGGACGTCGACGCCCTTCGGCGAGAGCTCCGACCACAAGCTTTCACCGAGCACGATGTTGAACGCTTTGCTCGCCGCATACGTCGCGAGGCGTGGGCCGCCTTGAAAGCCCGCGAGTGACGACATCAAAACGATGCCGCCGCGTTTTCGCTCGACCATCGCAGGCGCGAGCGCGTGAACGAAACGAAGGGGGCCGCGGCAATTCACGTCGACGACGCGTAGCGCATCTTCGAGCGGTCGTTCGAGAAGCGGCGCGATGAACGAGTAGGCAGCGTTGTAGATGCCGAGGCCGATCTCGATGTCTTTCGTGACGCCCGCGATGGCATCGGTGAAGCTCGCGTCGGCGAGATCGCACACGACGACGCGAACGTCGACTTCGTGCGCTTTCGAAATGTCGTCAGCCACGGCAGCGAGCGCATCTGCGCGCCGCGCAACGAGCACGAGCCCGACACCACGTGAGGCAATCGCATGAGCGAACGCCGCGCCGAGCCCTTCGGATGCGCCCGCGACGACGGCGTGCGTTCCGTAACGAGCGGCGAACTCCGTCACGGTGCTTCTTTCGTGAACGGATGCTCGCTGCGCGCGAACCGCCACGTGACGAAGAACGGCAAGAGCCACCACGCGAGGTTCGCCATGATCACCGTGCCGCGTGCGGGCGTCGCGAATGGCCCGAGCATTTCTTCGAACATGATGATCGACACATTCGCGAACATCACGCCCGACCAGAAAATGGCCGGAACGCGAATCCACTCACGGCCTTTCACGATGGCCCAGATTGCGACCGCGTAAAACGGGCCGAACAAAATGACGTCGAGCCAAATCGTTGCGCGCCACCACGGCGGGCGCGCGTTTTGAAGCGGGTCGAAGTGATCGCCCCACCAATGCACGAGATCCACGAAAACGTGCGGCGGCCAAATCGGATAGTCGAAGTGCTTCGGATCGGCGATGACCAGCTGCTCGAGGTCCACGATGTACGTGATGAACCCGAGGTTGATCGCGAAGAATGCGATCAGGATCCAATCAACGGGTCGCTGCTTCAGCGGAATGGTCTGGCGCACGAGCGCATCCTAGTGGTTCAAGCTCGTCAGGAATCGCTATTTCGGGCGTCCGTGAAAGCAGACGTTCGAGCTGCTCCGGGTAACCGCAGGTCAGCTCGTCCCCGCCGCAGTCGAGCGTAGGCCCTAGCGCCCTGCGCCGCAGGAGCGGCACCTTCCGGCGGTGTTTACCACTCGCCTTGATTCTTCCGTGACACCCACGGCTCTTTGGGCGCGAGCGCTTCGCCGCGTTGCAAGAGCTCGACGGATTGCCCGTCCGGAGATTTCACGAACGCCATGCGCCCTTCGCGCGGCGGCCGCAATATGTCGACGCCCTTCTTCTCGAGCGCGGCGCACGTTTCGTAAATGTCGTCGACCTCGAATGCGAGATGGCCGAAGAAGCGTCCCGTCGAATACGGCTCTTTCGTATCCCAGTTGTGCGTGAGCTCGATCTCGCAGCGCGCGTCGTCGCCGGCGAGAAACACGAGCGTGAAGCGACCTTGTTCGTTTTTGTGTCTGCGCACTTCGCGGAGGCCGAGCTTGGTCACGTAAAAATCGAGCGCAGCATCGAGATCGCGCACGCGAAGCATGGTGTGGAGATAGCGCATGGTGTGGAGAGCATATAGCTGTGGTACGAGCGACCCATGATCAAGTTCCTCGTCCTCTACAAAGCGCCCGCGACCTCGTTTGCGGAAATGCAAAAATCAACACCCGAGCAGCAGAAGGCCGGCATGGATGCATGGATGACGTGGAGCAAGAAGGCCGCGTCGGCGATCGTCGACATGGGCGGCCCGTGCGGCAAAGGCACCCGCGTGACGCCGAGCGGCTCCGCGCCCGAGAGCAACGACCTCGGCGGTTATTCGATTCTCCAAGCGGACTCGAAGGAAGCGCTCATCGAGACGTTCAAAGGCCACCCGCACTTCATGATGCCCGGCGCCTTCATCGACGTCATCGAGATCGTGAAGATCCCCGGGATGTGATCGATGGCGTGGGTCAAAGTTCCACCCGCGCATCATCCGATTTTCCTCGCCGCGCTTCCGAAGGACGCACGCGTCGAAACGATGCAGATGTTCGGCGGCATCGCGGCGAAGGTGAACGGAAACATCTTCGCCGGCCTCTTCGGTTTGTCGACGATGGTGTGGCTCCCCGAAACGGAGCGCCCCAAGGCGCTCGCGCTGAAGGGCGCTGCACCATTCGATCCGATGGGTGACGGCCGCGCGCGAAGCGACAAGATCATGCTTCCCAAGACCATGATGCGCGACACCGCGGCGCTCCGAAAATGGATCGCCAAGGCCTTCGATGGCGCATCCGCGCTTCCGCCGAAAAAGAAAAAGGCGAAGCCAAAACCCAAAAAGGCATCTGCGAAGAAGGCGCGCTGAATGTACGAGCACCGCGGAACGCGCCCGATTTCGTCGGGTCGATTCGTTCGGCGAATCGCGCTTCACTTCGGCGTTTCGTCGGGCCTCATCGCGATCTCGCTCGCGATCGGCATGGGCGGTTACACGTACTTCGAGAAGCTCGAGTGGCGTGATGCCTTCTTGAACGCGTCGATGCTGCTCGGCGGCATGGGCCCAGTCGACGCACCCAAAACGGGCGACGGAAAACTATTCGAGGGCCTCTACGCGCTCTACTGCGGCCTCGTGCTCATCATCGCCATCGGCATCTTGGGCGCGCCGATGCTTCACCGATTGATGCACCGCTTTCACTGGAGCTCGAAGGCCGACGACTAGAACGCATTTCATAACCCGTCGGAATGCGTTCTAGTCGTATCAGCGACACGTCGCGGGTTTCGGGGTCACCGTGCACACGGACGCTTTGAACGTCGCGGTGATGGGAACGCCGCCGATCACGATGTCGATGCTGCCTTCGTTGCCGCAGATGTCGAGCTTGCCAAATGTCACGCTGCCGGATGCGGCGACGAGCGTTTGCGTTGCCTTGCAGTTCGCGTCGTAGCGGACGTACGAGACTGCGAGTCCGGGCGTCTTGGCGAGATCGTACGTGCCCGCGACGAGCTCGGTGCTCTCATAGGAGATCGAAACGACGCTCGACCCCGCATGAACATCGAGCCCGAGCGAGCACGCGCTCGCGTAGTCGGTCAGCTGGAACGTGTATTTCGCCTTCGTCACGTCGAAGAGCTCGACGGCGTCCATGGCCGTAAACGCAGCGCCGCCGACCGCGCCGGACACGGCAGCAGTTCCTTGTACATTGCACGTATCAGCGTCGGCTCCATTTGCGGACGACGAACCTGGCGACGACGAGCCTCCGCCACCTTCATAGGGGCCGGTGGGAATGTCGTAGATGCTCTCGAACGAAGCGCCCGAGCAGCCAAGGAGAGCGAACGCCGCGAAGGCGAGGATCGGTTTCACGCCGTGTGAGAACGCACGGAACGAGCCAACCGAGATGGGACGGAAATCGTTCGACTTTCGCCTCACGCAGGCGTGGATGGGCTCACACGTGGGGGTAATTGTGTCCATGCGGCGGCGAGGAGCGAATACGAGCGCTTGCGTGATTCGTGATCTGCGCTTGCGCTCATCACCATCACTTCATCGGCGTCTGCGGCGAGCGCGAGCTCGTGCAAGCCATCACGAACGATCGCGGGCGTGCCCACGTAGCGTTGTCGACCGTAAGCACCGATGAGCGCGAGCTCGTCGGCGTCGAACGTGTGCGCGCGCGCTTCGGCGAGCGAGGGCATGGGCAGGTCGCGTGTGCCTTGCGCGAAGCGCAACGTCGCGAGCTTCATGCAGAGCGCGGCGTCCTCCGCTTCGCTCCCGCTCTCCGCGGCGAACGCCGAAACAGACACGATTCCGTAGGGCGATGGCCAGCGCTTCGACGGAACGAAATCGCGTTTGTATGCGCGCATCGCGCTCACGGCGTCGGCCGGATTGATTTGATGCGCAAACGCGAAGCCGAGCCCCAGCTTCGCTGCGAGCGCGCCACCAAACGCGCTCGACCCGAGAATGAAGATGCGCGGCGCCGTCTCCACGGCGGGAATCGCAACGACCGATGTCGCGAACGCGGCGCGCGGCGGCTCACACTCGTCGAAAAATGCGAGGAGCGATGCGAGCTCTTCCGGAAAATCATCGGGTGATGCCATCTCGCGCGTGCTCGCCGCACGCCGAAGCAAACGCGCCGTCCGCGGGTCGGTGCCTGCCGCGCGCCCCAGCCCGAGATCGATTCGGCCGGGGAAAAATGCCTCGAGCGTGCGAAACGTTTCCGCGACACGCAGTGGTGCGTGATTCGGAAGCATCACACCGCCCGAGCCGACGCGGAGGGTCGTCGTGGCTGCGGCGATTTGCGAAATGGTGATCTCTGGAGCCGAGCACGCGATGCCTTTCGCGTTGTGATGCTCGGCCACCCAATATCTCGCGAGCCCCAGTGACTCCGCGTGGCGCGCAAGATCGACTGTGGCGAGAAGTGCATCGCGTGCCGTTTTGCCCGACACGACCGGCGACAAATCGAGCACGGATAGCGCGAGCGGCCTCATGATTGGGCTCGCACTCTTGTCACACGGTCGTCGGTACGGCACCTGCAATCGACGGGCGCCATGAACACCATTCAAACCATCTATGGATCCCTTGCAGCTACTCTTGTCGTCGTTGCGTGCGGTTCTTCCGATCAATCGGCGCCTGTGGCAAATACGCCCGTGAGCGAAACCGTCGTCACGTCGCAAAATACCGCAGACAAAACGGTCGTCCAGCGACTCGCGACGGCGCGCTGCGACCAAGAGCAGACCTGCAACAACATCGGCGCGGGCCAGAAGTTCGCATCGCGTGAAGTCTGCATGGATTCGCTACGCGGCAACATCGGCAACGACCTCAACGGCTACAAATGCCCGAGCGGTCTCGACAGCGCCGCAGTCGATCGCTGCCTCAGTGCGATTCAGAGCGAAGAGTGCAGCCACCCGTTCGACACGCTCACGCGCTTCGACAAGTGCCGCACCAGCGCCATCTGCATGAAGTAGCGCTTACCGACACGCGACGGACACGACCGATTGCGCGCCCACGCTCTGCAAAAGCAGGAGCTCGGACGCGCTACGTGATTCGCGTGGGATGAGTCGGTATGCGCCTGTGGTGATGGCACGCGGTGCTGCGTCTTCCGGAGTTGCGTAGACAACGCGACCGGCGTCGTGCCAGAAAAATATCGCGTGTCCCATCACCGCCGCAGCGACCATCCCGTTTCCGTTGAGGGCCCACGGACCCATGCCGCTCGTGAAGGCGAGCGGCTGGGCTCTCGTGCTGTGCTCTTTCGGCGCGCTCGCGCTCCCGAGGGCCGTGACGGTGACGATGCGGACCGTCGCGCTGACGGCGCGAGGCGGAGGCGAGACCTGCGAGCCGACGTCGACCGCCTCGTGATCGCCGGGCGTGAGTGGGCGCCACGCGACAGCCAGCCCATCACGCCCGTGTGACGCGACGCTGAGGTCCGTGGAAGAGCGAAGCGAGAGCGCGATGGCGTCGGGTGGAATCGACACGTGATCGATCGTGCGTGGTGGCAGAAATCCTGATGGCCCCAGCCACGATGCCAAGACGTCGAGCGCGCCATTGGCTTGTGCAACCCATACCACCGCAACCCCACCGCTTCGCGTGACGCCAACGCGGTGATCCTGGGGATCGACGCTCGGCGCCGCCGCGACTTTCAGCTCTTCGACCGCGAGAGACGGATCGACGCGCACGATGCGGAGATCGCCCCCGAGCAACCAACCACGACCGGACGCGTCTTCGGCCGCGTCGACGTCGGACAAGAACGCGACGTTGGTCTTTGTCGAGGTCGCGTCCGTGCGGCGCGCGACGTGAAGTTTGTTGTCGATGCTCCAGCCGAACCAGAAGCTCTTCGTCGAGCGGCGAATCATCGCCATGTCCGGCGGCGGGTCGACGGGCACGTCGAGATCGCTCGGATCGTACCAAGTGTAGCGGCTCGTGCCGGCGATGAGATCGTTGAATCCTTCGCGACCGCTCGGATGAAAATATTGTGGACCGAGCGCCTTCAGCCGCGCGGGAATCGCCAGTGCGGTTGGTGGACCGACGCTGACGTTGCATGCCGTGAGCGAGATCGCGATGGGTGTCGTGCTCGCAGAAGACGTCGGCTGCGCAGCAAGCGTGACGGCGGTCGGCGTACGCGTCGTGCACGCGCTGCATACGAGGAAGGCGGCGACGACTCCTTTCATCCCAAAGACGATAGCGACTCATCGACGCACATTTGGAAAATTGTGGCTGAGTCAGCAGCCTCCGCAGTCGGCTTTGCACGACGCGCACGTCTCGCCTGCAACGCGATCGCATAGGCCGTCACCGCATGATGGGCACGCGCGGTTGCACACGATGACGGCACCGGGACACGCGAGCATCGGCGTGCCGCCCGAGCACTCGGCGAAGGTGCAGCTCGTCGCGCCGCCGCAATACATGAGACACGATGAGCCGCCGGTGCATGTGGTCGCGCAGCCCGTGGCGCTGTCGCAGTTGATGTCGCACGAGGAGCCACCCGTGCACGTGGTTTCGCAGTCGGTCACGTGCGTGCAATCGACGTAGCCGCACTTCGAGCCGCCCGTACACGACGACACGCATTTCGTCGTGCCTTGGCACTCGACGACGCCGCACGTCGAGCCGCCCGTGCACGAGAGATCGCATTCGGTCGCGCTACCGCAGTGGCTGTCGCACGACGAGCCGCCCGTGCATGCGCACGTTCGAAGCGCGTCACCTGCGCAATCTTGCTGGCTTGCGCCGGGCGTTTGCACGGGGCCGGGTGGGCCGCTGCTGCATGCGGCGATGACGACGATGGAAGCCAGGAGAGAGCGCATCACTCGAATGTATCAGGTCATTGAACCGCGCCGTCGTGCATCGACAGCCTTGCTCACCCATTGCGGCGACGAGCGAGGATGACGTTGAAGTAGCGGCGGGCGATTCCCGATGCAGCCGCGGCACGCGCGACGTTGCCATCATTCGCAGCGAGGACGCGCTCGAGATATTGGCGCTCGAATGCGGCTTGCGCGAGCTGCCGCGCGCGCGGATACGGAAGGTTCATCGCGAGGATGCCGTCGATGGACGCTTCATCGGGTCGCGGTGCGCGAGGCCCCTCGGCTGCCCATGCCTCGCCCATCGCGAGGTGACGCGCGACCACGTTGCGTAGCTCGCGCACGTTGCCGGGCCACGCGTGACGTTCGCACCGCTGGACCAAATCGTAGGGAGCCGAATCTCGACCGCCAAGCTCGTGCCAGAAGTGATGCGTGAGGACGGCGATGTCGCCGCGACGCTCGCGCAGCGCGGGCAGCTCGACGCGACCGACCGCGAGCCGAAAGAACAGATCGTCCCGAAAACGGCCTTCTTGAACGGCGTGATCGAGATCGCGGCGCGTCGCTGCGATGATGCGTACGTCGACGCGATTCCATTTGTCGCCGCCGACGCGCCGCACTTCGGAGCGCTCGAGCGCGCGCAGCAACTTGGGCTGGAGCGCGGGATCGAGATCGCCGATCTCGTCGATGAGGAGCGTGCCGCCGTGCGCTTGCTCGAACACGCCGTGCCGCGTCGCGACTGCGCCGGTGAATGCGCCGCGCTCGTGGCCGAAGAGCTCGCTCTCGACGAGGTTCGGAGGCACCGCCGTGCAATCGAAGACGACGAACGGCCCGCTCGCGCGCGCGCTCACTTCGTGAATGGCTTCCGCGAGGAGCTCTTTGCCGGTGCCCGTGTCGCCTTCGATGATGATGGGGACGTCTGTTGCGGCGAGGCGCTCGCAAATGGAATACACGCGACGCATCGCATCGCTCTCACCGCGCAAACGTCCGAACGAAACGCGATTCGACGATGGCGGCGTTGCGACGCGTGCCGCTTCGGCGATGGTCATCGCGGTGTCGCCGAGCTGAACGTGCTCGCCGCCTTGCAGCCACGCGAGCGCAACACGAACGCCGTTCACGAACGTGCCGTTGGTCGAATCGAGATCGACCAGACGGACGCGATCGCCAGCATTTTCGAGCGCGAGATGTCTGCGCGACACTTGCGGATCGTCGAGGCGAATGTCGCACACGACGCTCTGACCGACGAGGATGCGCATCCCCTCCGCGAGCACTGTGGTCGTGTGGGTTTCCGCGCGCGCGAAGGTCAGCGAAAACGCGCGGCTCGTTCCGACGCCGGCCGCCGCGCCACGGAGGACCGTCGAAAGCTCGTCCTCCCGTTGCACGAAGAAAGGCTAGCATGGCGGAAGATGGTCCACGTGCGCGTCCTCGTCCCCGCGATGTGCCTTCTCGGTGGATGCGCGCTGGTCTTTCCGATCATCGAGGATCCGGGCGATGCAAACGCCTTCACCGATAGCGCGAGTGACGCCTCGTTGGACACGATCAGCAACGACGTCAAGGACGATGACGCCGGTATGGACGCGAACGTCGTGAACCTGACGCTGAACGGAGACTTCGAGCAGGGTGCATCACCTTGCGGCCCGTCGTGGACGGCCGACGTCAGCGTGACGCTCTTCTTCGCGCCCGGTTTTGATGGTGGGCGCGCATGTCTCGTGTGCTCGCAAAATGGCGGTAACGGCATCAGGCAAGTCCTCAATCGTCCGCTCGACGGCGGCGAGACGTTCACCTTCAGCGCCCAGGTCGCGCGGGCCGACGGTGGCTCCAACAAAGGAGAGCTCATCGCCCGATTCATCTATGCCGACAGCGGAATGAGCCCCGCCTACACGAGCGTTCTCGATGACGGCGGCGCGTGGCTCTACATGCACGAAACCGTTTCGCCGTCGCTACCAGGAAACTTCCAAAGCATCGCTGTCGTCGTAGCCGCACAGCCCGGGTGCATCGTCGTCGACGACGTCCAGCTGATCATGGAATGACGCGGCTGATGATGTAGCTGACGATCGCGGCGACGACGAACGTGCCCGATGTCGCGAGTGAAATGTCTGCCGCCAAGAACTCCGAACGCACGCGGTTTGCGTTCGAGCTGTCGCAGCCGATGTCGCAGCGTGCGCTCTGGCGATCGAGAACGCCCACCGTTGCGAAGGCTCCGAATGAAAGCGCGGCCGCGCCGCCGATGGCACCAAGAATGAACGGGACTACTGACGGACGCCTCGGTGTTGCGATGCGAAGAACGACGCGGCGATTTTTTTCGTGCTCGCGCGTGACGATCGATTGCTCGACAGGCGCGCGGCCGGTGACCTCGAGTCGAAGTACGTGCGCGCCCGGCTCGAGCGGAATGGCTTGGCCGCCAAGCGCTTCGGGGTGCGAGGTGCCGTCGATGCGGACGGTGCCCGTGAGCATGTCGCGACCGTGCTCGTCTTGTGCCGCGACGAGCACCGAAGGCATGGCGACATCGACCTCGGCGACCCAATCGACACATCGCGCAGTCACCTCGGCGGGACACGCCGCTTGCGCGCATCGCAAGAACGCGGCGCGCGCGGTCGCGAGCTCACCGGCCTTGCGCGCTTTTTGACCGGCCACGGCAGCGTCGAAGCATGTGTCTTCGTGTGTCTCGTCGGCGTGCAGCGTTGGCGCGAGAAGCACCACGGCGAGCCCCCAGGCATATGCACGAAGTTTCATGGATCGCAGACGCGTCGAAACTTCACGATACCATCCTGGTCCGTATACGTCTTGATGGGGCACTTCTCGCTCGCGACCGGCGCGGCCGTTTCGATTTTTGGTGCGCTCACAGTCGCGGCCGGCACACGATGATGCATTGGCGCGCCTGAGTCGCGGCCCGCAATTCGAGGCGTTTCCGTGATGATCGGGACAGGCGCGGTCGATGCGGCAACGATGGCTTCGGTGGGCTCGGCGCGCGCTGTTTCCGTTGCGAGGCTGGTGCTTGTCGGCGTCGCGGGCGTTGCCGTGTGACGGGTGAGCTTGACCATCGCGAGCGCGATCGCACACGCCACCAGCAACACCGACGCGAGAGCCACGTATGCGGTGCGGCGTTTTTTCGGGCTGCGGGCATCCGTCGATACGGACACGCTCGAGATCTGCGAGCCCACCTCTCGTGGATGATGATCATCGGTGGTCTCGAGCCCGACCTCGGCGCTTTGTTCGAGTTTCGCAACGACGGCGGCACGCTCGGCGATCACCTCGCCCGAGACGGTCTGAATCCAAGTGCCGACAGCGCGTGCGCTGCCCACGACGAGAGCACCTTCGATGGCCGTGGCCATGTCACGTGCGGTTGCGAAGCGCTTCGCGGGATCACGTGCGAGCGCGCGCATCACGACGGCGTCGAGCGCAGGTGGAATCGTTTTCACGATCTCACTCGGCGGCGTCACGGCGCGCTCGAGAACGTTCGTGACCGTCTCGCCTTCCGAGTCCGCGGAAAATAATCTGCGGGCGGTGAGCGCCTCCCAAAGCACGACGCCCGTCGCGAAGATGTCGCAGCGACGATCGATCCCCTGCCCGCGAAGCTGCTCGGGCGGCATATACGCGAGCTTGCCCTTCACCTGCCCTTCGCGCGTTGCATGGATCCGGCCGCGGGCTTTCGCGATGCCGAAGTCCACGATGCGCGTGATGCCATCAGCGCCCACGAGAACGTTGTGCGGTGAAACATCGCGATGGATGATCCCGAGCGCCTCACCCGCTTCGTTCTTCGCCTCGTGCGCGGCGTGCAAACCTTGAAGCACGTCGCACATGATCGCCGACGCAACGGCGGGCGGAACCAGATCGCTATCCTCGCGCACGCGCCGCAGAAGCCGCGAGAGCGACTCGCCGGCGATGTACTCCATGACGATCATGAGCTCGCCGTCGGGGAGCGAAACGACATCGAGAATCGACGCGGCGTTTGGGTGATGAATGCGCGCCGCGATGCGCGCCTCGTCGAGAAACATGTTCCGAAACTCGTCGTCTTTGCCGAGGTGTGGATGCAGACGCTTTACGGCGACGATGCGCTGGAAACCCGCGGAGCCGAGCTGGCGCCCGTAGTGCACCGTGGCCATTCCACCGGACGCAATCTCCCCGAAGAGGGTGTAGCGACCCACGCGGACATGCTGCACCCCGTCATGCTAGTCGAACGTCACGGGGAAGAGCAGGCTCTCTTCTGTCCATGGGGTGCCTGCGTCTGATTTTGCGCGACGCTGCCATGCTCCCCACCAATATTGCGTTTTCGGCACGACGCTACCTCCGCCGCCGAATCCGCCATCCCACACGGTCGAGGTCGCGGTCGATGCAGGGCTTGCGTAGGAGGGATCGTTGCCCGCGATGTTCGTCGATGTCACCGAGATGTATGCGGCGTTCGAACCCGAAACCACGCTGAACGTGAACGTCACGGGTAGCGACGCAGAGCCGTTTGTCGGCGACATTTTCGCGTAGTCCGGGCTCGAGTAGGAAATGTCGACGTCGTCGAGATGAACGTCGGCGCCAGCAATCGTGACACCAGTGCGGGCGATCCCGACGGACGGCGTCGTCATGGGGTCCGGGTATCCAGCATCGGCTCCGGCGAGCAAAAATGGGTAACGCACGGCGATGATCGCATCACCATCGGCGAGCGGGAAATCGAACGTGCCGTTTGGGCCCGTCTCCAAGTAGTTCGCCGTCGTGTGCTCGGAGACGGCGGCTCCGCCATCGGCGCGGATCTCACCGACATCGAGCGACACCGTGTAGCAAGGTTGGGGCGCGCCTTCGAACACGACCGTGCCCGTGAGATGACGCAGCGGCGCGGCCGAGGATTGCGGAACGGTGACGAGCGACACCGAGCGCTTCAGCGGAGCGCCACTCGGCGCAGACGTGAACGATGGGTTCTCTTGGTCGAGCAAATATGTACCGTCCTTCACGAGATTGTCGGCGCTTCCGTGGACGCGAAACACGTATGGATAACTTCCCGCGCTCACCGTTGCCTTGCCAACCCACGTTCCGCTTCCATCATCGGTGAGCGAGACGAATGGCGATTTCCAATCACTCACGAGATTGAATTGCCCATAGACGTCGACCTGCTTGACGCCAGTCCATTGCGGGCGGAAACAAAAGTCCGCTTCGTTCGCCGCACCGCTCGGTGCTGGACACGGGTTCGGCGTGAACGTCGTGGACGTCGCAGCGCACGTGAGCGTCGGCTGCGCATCGGACGTCGTCGATGCGTCGCTCGACGTGGACACATCCGACGTTGGCGAATCGGCCTGCGCGTCTTCCTGGGCGTTGTCGGGGCTCGAGCAGCCAACGATCGCGAATGCGAGCACTGCGACGAATGCGATTCGGATCACCCGGACACCAATGCGCCGGGGATCACTTTCGCGGTGCCGCCGCCGGTGCTCACGAGCGTCGGATCAGCGCCGATGGATGCGAGCATCGTCTGACCAAATGCCGCGAGTGTGTCGACTGCCGTGATGTCGCCGATGGGTGTCGCGCCGTAATCGGCGCCGACGCGTGCGACGCCGCCATAAACGCCCGCGTTGAACCCCTTGCCGATGACGACGGACGTTTGGTGATTCGCATTGTGATTGCGCCCATTCGTTGCGGGTGTACCCGGTTGATTCACGAGGAGCGTGCGCCCGAAGACGTTGAGCGTCATGAACGTCACGTCGTCTTGTCGCTTGGCGCTCGTCAGCGCGGCCATCAAGTTGGCGATGGTTTGAACGCCGGCGATCGTCTCGGCCGTTTCGGTGGCGAGCCCGGTGTCGGAGTGATTGTCGCCGCCGAACGGAATGTGAATCGAGATGACGGGCGTCACCTTGAGCTGAATCAGCACGGTTGCGGCGAGACATTGCGCGTCGGCGCCGTCGTCTTTGATGGTGGAGAGCAGCGTCAAGAGACTGTCGTCGATGCTTCGGAGCTGCGTTTGCGAAATCACCATCGAGTCGATGTGCGCTTGCTGCGCAGGGCTCGCGCCGTTTTTGTAGAGATCGTAGAGCTGGTTCATCGTCTGATCGCGGAGCGACCGCAAACCCGCGACGTTTGCGAGTGGCCCGGTCGGCGCGGTCAGTGTTGCTGCGAGAGCCGTCGGCGGAATGATCGGCTGCGGCGCGCCGCCGAACGTGATGGCTTCGGCGGGCGTGGTTGCGCCGAGCGAAATCGGCTGCGCCTGAATCGTCCCCAAACACGGCGCGAGCTCTCGCGCCATCAGCGACGGAAGCATGTCGTTGTTCTGTGCCGCGCCCATCATCTTGAGCACGCTCGGCTCGGTCGGATGAATCGGCGTGTTCGTCATCAAGTGAAAGAATGCGGTGCGGTCGAGCACGCTCGGCAGAAGCGAGGCCCACGGCTTGGCTGCAAGGGTCGACTGAGTGCCGAGCGTCAGCGCGGTAGGCCCCATATTTTGGATGTCGGGGCTGTGCACGATTTTGCCGTCCTCGTACGTGCCCGGCGCGCCGGCGTTGATCGGGTCGCCACCGCTCGACGTGCTGAGGATGATGTATTGCGGCGCGGTGCACGTGGCCGGAGGTGTGTCGGCGAGCACGCGGCGCGGCGACATCAAGAGCGACACGGGCAGCCCCGTCGCAAGACCGCGCAGCCCGATGAGGCCGGCGCCGAACAAAGTGGACATCAATGCGTCTCGACGAGAGATGATCATGAGCTCCTCACATTCCAATCGAAACAAGCGAGGGTGACATACACGCTGCAGCGAACGTCGACTCCAGCGCGGTCGTCGTCGTGACTTTGGGCTGCGCGAGCGCGCTCGCGTAGTGCGTTTGCAGTAGCTGGAGCGCCTGTGCCGACCTCGGATCGCTCGCCGGCAGTCCCATCACCTTCGTGACGAAGTCGCTGATGGCGCTCGACACCAGGCTCGGCGAAGTGCTCTGCCATTGTTTGACGCCGGGGGTCTGCTTGCTCGAAGGGACGTCGACGACTTGCACCGAAATCCCTTCGCAGATGTCCTCGATGGCGGCGCGGAAGAACAACGTTGGCACGTTCGGCAGATTCGGCGTCGTCGTGCCACGCCCGTATCCATCGGAAGGAAGGCCGCCAGCGATGGCGTTGATGGTTTTCGTGAACGTGTCGCCCGCGAGCGCGTTCTGTCCGCAAACATCGGCAAACCCGATGCGTTCATTCAACGCCGCGCACAAATGATCGCGCCTCGATACGGCGAGCGTCTCGCCGATGGTTTGCGCCGTCACCGTCGTCACGGTGTGCGTCACGATCGGAGAGGACAAGAGCTCGACGACGAGCGCGCTCCACGAAAAGCCCGACGTCTGAAACACCTGGAGGACGCGCTGAAATTCGGGATCCTGCGCATCGCACGGCGACGAGTTCACGTAGAGACAAAGCTTCTGCACCCACGCCGGCCCGACGAGTGGATGCGACGCGAGCGCGCCCCCGAGATCGTCGATGCTCGACATCGCTTGCGTCTTGCCCTCGAACACGAACACGCCGGGCGTCGCGACGAGCGATGGGTCGTCTTGGTTGTGATAGAGCCACGAATACGTCGCCGACAAAATCGAGCGCGACGGATCGAGCAGCTGGTGACACCCAATGCACGGCTGACTCACGTGCTGCGTGTCGAGGCCTGGCGGATTCACCGGCGGCGTGGTCGTGTCGCTCCCGTCGATTTGCGCGCCCGTCGCGACGATGAACGCTTGGTTCATCGTGACGCGCATCTGGTTGCTCGCGTTCGTTTGCCAGTTCGCGAAGAATGCGGGCGTCGAGAAAAAGCCAACGCGCGGCACTTGGTACACGAGCTCCGTCGCGGTGCGGAGCGCGGGAATGTTCCAGAACGGCGTGACGGGCTCGGTGCCCTTTGGCTGTCGAATCGTCACGAGCTGCCAATCGGTGAAGTCCGCCGTTGTGAGCACCGCGTTGGCGCCGTTCTGATTCGCGCTGCATTTTGTAGAGCCGACGCTGTACGCGTCGAACGCGCCGCCGATCACGTAGTGCAGCCCGAAGGTCGTCATCGGATATGTGATCGGATCGACCTTGCACGCGCCCGTGATCGTCGCGACGGCCGGGTTCGTCCAGTGCATGAAGTTCGGGTTGCTCGGATCGGCAGAGTCGGCGGGCAAGATGACCTTCGCCGTCACGTAGAGCGTGTTCGTGTTCGGAGGGAGTTGCGGCGCGAGTCGATCGACCGTCACGGGATGGGTGGGGTCGTCGTTGAGCTGCCAGCTGTCGACGTAGCCGTAAAATTCTTTCAGCGCGGTCGTCATCGCGAACTGATGCGTCGTCATGGCGTCCGTCAGCGGGTGCCCGCTGCCTCCGAGCATGAGCATCGTGCGCGCGAAGCTCTCTTGGATGTTCTGCATGAAGAGGGGAATGAGATCTTTGTCGAGCGTGACGTCCTTCGGCGTGAGCGAAACCATGACGTCCTTCGTCGCGATCTGCGTTTGCTGGAACGCGAGCTCGAAGAACCGCATCATCTTCGTCTGGTACGCGGGGTCCTTCATCCACGTTTGGATGAGCGACCGCAGCTGCGTGGGATCGCTATTCACCGCTTGAAGCTCGGCGTCCGTTGGGGGTTGCCCCACGAGAATGTTCTTCACCTTCGCGACGTACACGGCGGGCGTGTCTGCCTGAAACGGAAGGACCTCGTCGCCGGCGTCATTGACGACGCCGCCATCCGACGACGCGCTCCCGCCGAGGTAACAGCCCGTTGCAAGCACCACCACCAGCCCAAAGACGTGACCGCGACGAAGCATGGACGAGCTCCATCGCAAGAACGAAGCCACGCGCTTTCAGGCGAATTCGCGCGATTTGCGACGCGGAGCGGGAGCGAGTCGATCAGGGGCCTTGATCGATTCGATCAGCCCTCACTCCTCTAATTCGTGGTGCCCGCTCGGGTGCGTGATGATGTCGGGCGGTTTCGGCGTCGACGCCGTGGGCACGGTTCGCGGCGGTCTAGGTTTGAGCCTTGGCTTCGCGCTCGCGCTCGCCGTGGGCTCGGCCGTCGGCAACGGTTCGGCAGTGGGGAGCGGCTCGGGCGAGCGGAAGTCGTGGAGCGGTTCCTTCCACGATTCGAACGTGTGGCAGCCTTTGCATTTCGTCAGCGACAGCGAGACGTGATCCGGTGCGCGTTCGTATTCGGCGCGGTGACATTCGATGCAGTCGCTGGGTGTGCCGTGAAACTTCGGCGGCGTTCCGTTGTGGCAACCGAAGCACGTGCCCTTCGCGTGCGCGCCGCTCAGTGCGAATGGATGATCGAAGTGCGTCGCCTTCCACGACGCCTGCGCGTGGCACGTGCCGCACGTGGTTGGCTTTTCGGCGACGTGATTCGGCGCGCTTCGGTAATCGATCATGTGGCAGTGGACGCACCCTGCTGCAGCGCTCGGCTCGACGTGTGGCGGGTCGCTCGCGCGGGCAACGAACGCAGCCGTGCCCGCCGCGAACATCGCGCCCGCGAGCGCCGATACGCCGATGCGAAGAGCCCAGCTCACCTAAAACCTCTCCTCGCGAAAGCGCATACCTAGACGCGTGCAGATTGCACGTATCTTGATGGCAAGGCCTGGTGGGCCGCAGAAAAACACGTCGACCGCTTCGTTCGGGTGCCACGACACGACTTCGGCAAGCATCCCCTCCCAGTCGGGCGGGCCGACGTGCGTGTGCGTGTGCAGGCCCGTGATGAGATCGCTGCGCCCTGCGGCGTGCATCACTTCACGTGCGAGCTCGACGCCGAGTGCCGTCGCGCCGCCACCACGACCGTCCATGCACATGTGGATGTCGAGCATGCCGTCTTTGTCGTTCTCTTCGAGGCGTGCGAGCAAATCGCGGAACCATTCGAACGAGTACTGATCGCGGTTGACCCAAAAGAAATGCACTTTGCGCAGCGTGCTGGGCCGCTGGCTCTCGCCATTGCGACGAAGCACGAAGCTCTCGAGCACGCTCGCGAACGGCGTGACGCCAATGCCAGCGCCGATGAGCACGGCGTTCTTCGCTTCGAAGATGTGTGCGCTTGGCGAGCCGTAAGGGCCATCGATGAATGCGTCGAGCTTGGTGTGAGCCTCGCTCTCGGCGACGCGTCTCAGCACGGACGTCCAGTTGCCGAGTGAACGCGCATGAACGGTGAGCGACGCTTTCTCGGGCGCGCTGCTCAGCGTGAACGGATGCCACTCGTGCGGCGCGATCGAAGGGACACGCAAGAAGACGTAGTCGCCCGGTGAAAAATCGAAGCCCGCGGGTTTGTCGATTTCGAGGCGCGTAACACCAGACCGCAGCGCCTCGGCCGACACGATGCGCGTCGCGCGCGCGCGCCTGAAGAGCCGCAGCACTTGCTCGACGACGTATCCGAGGAGCGGCACGCCAACCCAGTACGCAAATGAGCGCGCATGAACGATCGCCAGCACGAACCACACGACGTAGAGCAAATGCGTGAAGTAGAAGAGCTCGAACCGGTTCGAGCGCCGGATGAAGGAGAGCGAAAATAGCCACATCACCGCGACCACCACGAGAAGCGCGAGGCCTGTCGCGCCGCGTGTGTGCTCGAACGCCGATGCGAGCGCAGGCGCGCCGTGGCCGTGCACGAACGCAACGACGAACGCGGCCGAGTGCGCGACCGACAAGCCGAACAGCGTGTGGCCGACGAGGCGGTGGAAATCGATGGCGTCGTCGATGGGAACGAGCTTGCCGAGGAACGAAGCCCGCACGCGCGTGAGGAGCCTCCGCATCATCGGCACGAGGATGAGCGCGCCATCGAGCTCGGCGCAGCGACCAAGCGCATGACCGAGATGCGCCGCGGGATCGGGCGAGGTCGCCGCGCCCGAAGCCATGGCTTGAATGAAGATGACGCCCTGGGCGATCACCCACGCGGCGAGAAAGAACGCGGGAAGCCAGCCATATTGCGATGTTTGCGAAGCGATCGATGGGCGACCCGTGCGCGCATCGAGCCAAGCGAGCAAGTCTTCGTTGGGTGCGATCCACGTGGCTTCGCTGCGCGTCATCTTCGCGAGGAGCGCGGGGCGCTTCTTGAGAACGGCCTCGAGCTCGTCGAACGTGATGACGTCGTCGCGGTTGGCGTCGGCGGCCCAGAAGAGCGCGCGCGTAAGCTGCTCGGGGGGCTGCGTCGCGCGGACGACGTCGCTCTCGCCGAGGCTCATCGTGATCATGCGCAGGAGCTCTTCTTGCGTGATGCATCCGTCGCCGTCGTGGTCATGGACGCGGAATGCGAAAAGGAGCTTGTCGTGGTCGGAGCCAAAGACGAGCTTGCGCACGCCTTCCAGGAACTCCTCTTTGTCGATGGAGCCGTCGTGATTGCGATCGAAGACTTCGAGAACGCGCTTGGCCAGGTAGTCGCTTCGAAGGCCGAGCGCCTTCTGGAGCTCCGCAAGATCGATGCGGGCGTCACGACCGGCGTGGTGCGCGAACGCTTTGTCGAGCATCGATAGGAGGCGTCGATCGATCTGACTCGGTCTCCCCTGGCTCACGGGCGAGACACTACCGCAAAGCCCGTGCTGAATCCCATCGTGTAACGCGCGTTGATTTCGCTGCGCGGCTGCAATCGCACCTCATCAGCATCGCGATACTCGAATGCGTCGATCGCGAATGGGCCGAAATATCCGGCATCGTGGAGTGCGCGCCCGACGAGATCCATTTGGTCGACCATGGCGCGTTCGACCTCTGCGCTTTTCGCTCGCTCGCTCGAGAGCCAAGCGCCCGATGCATCACATGTCTGCGTGACGAGCACGCCGAGCGACGACGTTCCGTCTTTGGCGAGCATCCCGTGCATGGCGTACTCGCGCACGATCTCGACGTTCGGCTCGATCTGTACGCCACCTTCGTCAATCCACGTCTTCAAGAACGCGACGTCCTCGCCACTTCGTACGACGCGCTGCCCTCGCCCCGCAAAGCCGAACGATCGCTTCACACGCCAGCCAATGCCCATCGGTGGCGTGCTGTCGATCTTCGCGCGAGCTTGCGCGAGATCGCGGTCGAACGAAGCGCCACGAAGCGTGGTGCCGAGCTCCTGGCAAAATGCGCGTGCGTTCACGCGACGAAGAACGTCGAACGATGGATGCGCTTCCACGGCCGCACCGGCACGCCGCAACATCGCAAGCGCGCGCGGCGTCGGACAGAACGCGCGGCCGACGAAACCGTGAGCGCTACCCACTGGTGTCGCGTCGTCGACGATGACGTCTTCTTCGCGCACGACCGCCTTGGCGAGGGCGATCGCGTGGTGTTTCATTGCATCTTGCACGCTTTTCCGAGGCGCATATCCGAGCCCGGCAGCGAGCTCGAGGTCTGCGTCGAGGTTCAGGATCCAGGCGTCCACGCGGCTAGCTCGTCGATGAACGTTTCAGGTTGGCCCGCGCGCAGCCGTGCGTCGCGGTTGATGGGCTCACCGCGCATCAGCATCGGCGAGAGCGGCGGAGGCAGCGCGCGCTGCCACCTCTCGAACGAGAGCGCGCCGGCAAACGCGACGAACCACTTCGCGCCGAATTTCACGTGCGCGATCTCTTCGTGCGCGACGCGCTCTTGGACGCACGCGCCTTCTTCGTCGCCGGCTTCGCGGAATTTGCGAGCGAACGTGACCGCGTGCTCGAGGTTCGCACTCTCGAGCCCGAGTCCCATGACAGCGACGAACGCG
>JBBSFE010000108.1:0-23590 GCA_038239005.1 Polyangiales bacterium | reverse complement strand
TTGAGACAGCTCGAGACTTCGCCAGCGCCCGTTGTCACGAAACAACCTCCTCATCGACATGCGCCGCTCAGAACGCGGTCACAGAGGGAGAGCTCTATCTTGACTGGAGGGCCACTTCATACTCGCCTTGGCGGCTGTCTTCGGTTGGGTAAGTCGTGCTACCCCTTGAGGGGTTCGCCGGAGTGGCCGTCTAGCCAGAGCTTCGTGATTTTTTGTTTGCCCGGGATGCGGGAGGGGCCAAGCTCGACGTTTACTTTCGCGCCGGCTTTGAGGTCGTCGGGTTTGGCGAGTGTGATGACCGCGTCGAACGACATTTCACCGACTCCTTCGACGGTGACTTTGCCGAAGCCCTGTTCGCGCTGAAACCCAACGATGACGCCTTTTGCTTGAGTCATTAGGCATGAGTCTATCACGCCACTTCGTCATGAACCTTGACATCTTGGCGGGCGATGACAGGATGGCGGGGTGTTTGACGAAAATGCAGAACCCATCACCGTGCTCGTCGTCGACGATGAGCGCTCCAATCTCGAGTCCCTCGAGAAGATTTTTCAGCGCGAAAACATGCGCGCGCTCACCGCGGTCGATGCGAAGCAAGCGCTCGAGCTCGTGCGCACGCATCGCGTTCACGTCGTCCTCACGGACTTGATGATGCCCGGCACGACCGGCCTCGAGCTCCTCCGAGCCATCAAGCAGGTCGCGCCCGAGGTCGAGGTCGTGCTGATGACGGCGTACGGCTCGGTGGAGTCGGCGGTGTCTGCGATGCGTGAAGGCGCTTACGACTTCGTCGAGAAGCCACTCAAGCGAGTCTCCATCGTGAAGAGCGTTCGCAAGGCGGCCGAGAAGCAGAAGCTCGTCGCCGAAAACAAATCTCTCCGCCAAGAGCTCAAACTTTTGACGACGCGCGAGATCGTCGGCAGCTCGCCGGCGTGGCGTCGCGTGATCGACGTCGCAACGCAAGCCGCGCCGAGCGTCGCGACGGTGCTCGTGCTCGGCGAAAGCGGCACGGGCAAAGAATTACTTGCAAGATACATTCATGAGCGCAGCCAGCGCGCCAAAGGGCCCTTCATCGCGGTGAACTGCGCGGCGATCCCGGAGACGATTCTCGAGAGCGAGCTCTTCGGTCACGAAAAGGGCGCGTTCACGGGCGCGATCGCACGACGCGATGGTCGCTTCGCAAAGGCGTCGCAAGGCACGCTCTTCCTCGACGAGATCGGCGAGCTCTCACCACAAGTCCAAGTGAAGCTCCTTCGCGTGATTCAAGAAGGCGAGTACGAGCCCGTCGGTGGCAACACGACACGCGCCGACGTACGCGTCGTCGCCGCCACGAACCGCGATTTGCTCGCCGAAGTTCAAGCCGGGCGCTTCCGCGAAGATCTCTACTACCGACTCAACGTCATCTCGGTCACCGCGCCGCCGCTTCGCGCGCGGCGTGAAGACGTTCCGCTACTCGTCGATCACTTCTTGGGTTTGTACTGCGCAAAAAACGGCAAAGCCCGCCTCACGCCGACCCGCGGCGCGATGGAGCGCATGCTCGACTACGGCTGGCCCGGCAACGTGCGCGAGCTCGAGAACGTGATCGAACGCGCCGTCGTCTTGAGCCGCGGCGACACGCTTGCCGAGCAAGATCTCCCGGACGCGATCGTCAAAGCCATGCCTGACGCACGCACGGCGCTCGGGTTCGAAATCGGGACCACGCTCGACGAGCTCGAGCTGCGCGTCATCCGCGAAACGCTCCGCCACACCAAGGGAGACAAGGGGCTCGCGGCGCAGCTCCTCGGGATTTCGACGCGCACGATCTATCGCAAGCTCGATGGCGTCTCCGAGCGCGACTAGACGCGCGCAGGCGAAAAGGCGCGTTGTCAGTTTGTCATCGGATCTGGTCGTGAGCCGCGCTGGCGGACAACCTGTCGGAGGCGGGCAGGGGAATGCCGCGAAACCATGGGGGTTTCAGGGTGGCACGTCGCTCGCAATAGAGTCCGTCTGACTCATGGTTGCTCCGCTCGATCAACTCCTCAAACGGCACTTCTGGGTGCCGACGCTCGCTCTCACTTCCGTGGCGTCGTTCTTCGGCGCACGCGGTGTCGGCAACTTGTTCGGCGCGAGCCTGAGCGCAGACGAGAAGCAACTCTCGGCGCCGCCGATGGCATCGAGGGGCGCGCCCATCGCGAGCAACGCGACCGTGAAAGCCACGAGCGCCGATCCGATCCTCTCTCGCAACCCGTTCGACTCGGTGACCGGCCCGCTCCTTCGCGGCCTCTCGGACGATCCGATCGCGCCGCCCGTCGACATGAGCGATCCGATGAACGCGCCCATCTGCGATGGCGTGAAGATCCTCATCATCGCGGCGTCGTCCGATCCGGATTGGTCGTTTGCGGCGCTTCAAGCGCCAGGCGATCCGAAAAGCGTTTTGCGCCGCCGCGGCGGTGACTTCAACGGCAAGCAAGTCAAATTCGTCGGTTGGGATCGCGTGTGGCTCACCAACGGCAGTCAGCTTTGCCAAGCGACGATGTTCTCTCCGCAAGGCCCGCCGCAAACGACGCCCGTTGCGAGTGCGCCGCCTCCGCCGGCGGCCGGTGGCGCAGGTGCGGTGCCCGACGACATCAAGAAGGGCATCGTTCGCATCAGCGCGACCGAGTTCAACATCGATCGCGGCGTCGTCGACAAAATCCTCGAGAACCAAGCCGAGCTCATGAAGCAGGCGCGCATCGTTCCCGAGCAGGAAAACGGCAAGGTCGTCGGCATTCGCCTCTTCGGCGTTCGCAACGACACCCTCCTCGGAACGCTCGGCATGGAGAACGGCGACAGGCTTCAGTCGATCAACGGCTTCGACATGACCTCGCCGGAAAAAGCGCTCGAAGCGTACGCGCGACTCCGCACCGCCGATCACATGACAGTTCAGATCAATCGCAAGGGCGCCAACACCAACCTGGATTACAACATCAAATGACGAACGAAGACACTCCGCTTCTTGGGCCGACCGTTCGCAAGACCGCCGTGATGCTCGTGCCGGTCGTCGCGTTTCTTGCGATCTTGAGCGCCGTCGCGCTCTTCGCTGTTCCGCAGACGCCTTCGGGCGAGCCGGCGACGCCGTCCGCGGTCGCAGCCGAAAAAGACAAAGCAGACAAAGCAGCGCCCGACCAGGCGCAGCGCAACACGGGTGGCGCACGTGCATCCGTACGGCCGAACAAGATCTAAAAAGACATGCGACGACGACCTCTCATTCTGCTCACCGCGCTAGTCGCGTTTCCATCCATCGTGTACGCGCAGCGCACACTGCGACCGGGTGGGGTGACGCTCCAACAAGCGCAAACTGGCGGCGCGGCCGGCGGCGGCACGACCGCACCGACGGGTACCGGTACGGGCACGGCGGGCGGAGCGACGACCGGAACGACAGGCACGGGTGTGCGAACGCCTCCCGCGAGCAGCGGAGCCGCGGGCACCAAGGCGGCAGGCGATACGGGCTCGCTTCCGCAATTCGAACAAGGCGTCGAGTACGAGCCGCGCGATCCGAACTACAAAGTTTCTCTCTCTCTCGAAGATGCCGATCTCGCCGAGCTCGTGCGCGTCATTGGTCAGCTCACCGGCAAGCGATTCATTTTCGGCGGCAAGGTTCGAAACATCAAGGCGTCGATCTTCGCGCCGCAGAAGGTCACCGTCGCCGAGGCGTATCAAGCGTTCCTCTCCATTCTCGAAACGAACGGGCTCACCGTCGTTCCGCACGGCCGCTTCCTCAAGATCGTCGAGACCGGCGGCATCGCAACGCAAGCGACGCCCACGTACGGCACCGGCCAAGCTGCGCCGGGCGAAGATCGCTACGTCACGCGCATGCTGCGCCTCTCGCACGCACCCGCTGATGAAATCGGAAACGTCCTCGGTCACTTTAAATCGAAGGACGGCGACATCACGGTCGCGAGCTCGGGCAACCTCCTCATCATCACGGACACGGGCGCGAACATTCGTCGCATGATGCAGATCGTCGAAGAGATCGACGTCGGCTCCGCGGGCGATCAAATGTGGATCGAGCCGATTCACTACGCGTCGGCCTCCGAGATCGCCACGCGCATCAACGAGCTCTTCGAGCTCAAAGGTGGCAGCGGCGGCAAAGGCGAGAAGGGCGCGGCCGGCGGTGGCTCCGGCGTCGGAGATCTTCACGTGACGAAAGTCGTCGCCGACGAGCGATCGAACTCCGTCATCGTCGTCGCGACCGAGCGCGCGTACATGCGCATCCTCGAGTTCATCAAGCGCCTCGACGTGCCGCAAACGGGCGAAGGCGAGATTCACGTCCTTCCGCTCCAGCACGCGGACGCCGTCGAGCTCACGAAGACACTCAACGAGCTCGTGCAAGGCTCTGGTGGCAGCGCGCAAAACGCCGCGGCGAAACCCGCGGGGCAAACGCCGCTCACACAAGTCTTCGAAGGCGGCATCAAGATCAGCGCAGACAAAGCGACCAACTCGATCGTCGTCACGTCATCGCTCCGCGATTTCGCATCGCTGCGTGCAGTCGTCGATCGTCTCGATCAGGCGCGTCGTCAGGTCTTCATCGAAGCGGTGATCATGGATCTCTCGGTGTCGCGCCAAGACCAGCTCGGCTTGAACTTCCACGGCGGCGGTCTCTCCGATCTCGGGATTGGCAGCGGGCAGTCGCTGTTCTTCGGCGGTTTGAATCCGCTCGAAACCGTGAGCCCGCTCGGATCCGATCCGTCGATTCTGCAAGGTCTCGCGCTTGGGCTTCGCGGCCCCGGCATTCCGGGCACGGAGAGTTTCTCGGTTACCGGGCAAACGATTCCCGCGTTCGGCGTCATCCTTCAAGCACTCACGACGACGGGCGACACCGACGTCCTCTCGACGCCGCACATTCTCGCGACGGACAACATCAAGGCCGAGATCAACGTCGGCCAGAACATCCCGCTGCAACAAAACATCGGCGGCCTTCCCTCGACGGGTGGCGCGGCCGGCTCGTCCTTGCCAACCGGGTTCGGTTTTGGCTTCGGTGCATCACCCGCACGCCAGGACGTCGGCACGAAGATCACGCTCACGCCTCACCTCAACGAATCGAACGAAGTGCGCCTCGAGCTCGCGGAAGAAATCAGCGAAGCCGGCGACGCCGTGGGTCAGCTCGGCGTTGTTCCGATCACGAAGCGCACCGCAACGACGCAGCTCGTCGTCAAAGATCAGCAGACCATCGTCATCGGCGGGCTCATGCGCAATCGCATCGCGCACCAAGAGACGAAGATCCCGATCCTCGGCGATATCCCGCTGCTTGGCGTGCTCTTCCGGCAGACGAAGAACACGATGCAGAAATCGAACTTGCTGCTCGTGCTCACGCCTTACATCATTCGTGAGCAGTCCGATTTGCGCGCGATTTTCGAGCGCAAGATGCAAGAGCGTCAGGAGTTTTTGGATCGGTACTTCGTCTTTTCGGACGAGCACGATTACAAACCGATCAAAGATTACACGCGCGCGAACGGGCTTCTCGAAGACATCAAAGCGACGTATCGCGCGCTCGACGAAAAGGAGAGGCTCGAGGAAATCATGCGACCGAAGGACGTGCTCGGACACTCGCCCGGCGAGCCGCTCGATCTCCCGTCGCAGATGCGTGCGGGTGGCGGTGGCGCCGCGACCACGGCCGATCCCAACGTGAAGCCCCCCGCCAACGTGACGGTGACGCCTCCGGTGCGCAACGTGGAACGCCAAGAGCGTAGTGAACGGCCCGAACGCGTGGAACGCATGGAGAAGTGAGATGCGCGAAGACCGATTCCTCGGTGAGCTGCTCATCCGGCGCGGCCTCGTCACAGCGGACAAGGTCGAACCGCTCTATGCGATCCAAAAAGAGCGCGGCGTAGACCTCACCGATTTGCTCGTGAACCTACAGCTCGTCGAGCCGATCGCCGTTGCGCGAGCCGTTGCCGATGAAGCGCAGCTTCCGGTCGTCGATACGATCGATCCCGAGCGCATCTTGAACGTCATCGCGACGCGCACGCCGATCATGTTCGCGAAGAGCCATCGGCTCATCGCCTACGCCGAGGACGACGCCTTCGTTCATGTCTACTGTGCCGATCCGTTCGACACCGCTCCGCTCGACGACTTGCGATTGCTCTTCGGCAAACCCGTCGAGTGCACGGTGGCTCCTGCCGAGAAAATCATCGACGCCATCAACCGCGTCTACGAGCGCGAAGCGGGTGGCGGCGAGCTCGAGACCGAAGCCGGCGAGGTCACCGAAGACGAAGCCGCGAGCGACATCCTCGACTCGGACGACGAAGCGCCTGTCATACGCTGGGTCAACTCGCTCTTCTTGCAAGCCATGAAGGAGCGAGCGAGCGACATTCACATCGAGCCCGAGGAAAAAGAAGTCCTCGTGCGCTACCGCATCGACGGCGAGCTCTACATCGCGCGCCGCGCTCCGCGAAACTTCATGAACGCGATCATCTCGCGCATCAAGATCGAAAGCGCGCTCAACATCGCCGAAAAACGTCTGCCCCAAGACGGACGCATCACGAAGAAGATCGCCGGCAAAGGGTTCGACATCCGCGTGTCGACCATCCCGACGAGTCGCGGATACGAACGCGTCGTCATGCGTTTGCTCAACAAATCGAGCGTGCTGCTCGACTTGAGCGATCTCGGTTTTTCGCCGCGCGACTACGCGCTCATGGACACGCTCATTCGCCGACCCGACGGCATCATTCTCGTCACCGGGCCCACGGGCTCTGGCAAGACGACGACACTCTACGCGTGCATCAACCGCATCAACGATCCGAACATCAACATTCTCACCGCCGAGGATCCGGTCGAGTACGAGATCTCGGGCATTCACCAGGTTCACGTTCAGCCGAAGATCGGGCTCACCTTCGCGAACGCTCTCCGCGCATTCTTGCGTCAGGATCCGGACGTCGTCATGGTCGGCGAAATCCGCGACAAGGAAACGGTCGATATCGCGATCAACGCGTCGCTCACGGGTCACCTCGTGCTCTCCACGATCCACACCAACGACGCCGCAGGTGCGGTCACGCGCATGATCGACATGGGCGTCGAGCCGTTCTTGCTGCGCTCGAGTGTCATCGGGATTTTGGCACAGCGTCTCGTGCGCGTGCTCTGCCCTCACTGCAAAGAGGCGTATCCCGCCACCGACACGGAGCTCCAGGAGCTCGGGCTTCGCGCTGAGCGTATTGCGTGGCGCTATCGCCGGCGTCACCGCGAGGACACCGGCTATTACCCGCGCGGGACACCCGAACGCGACATCCTCGATCTCGAGCCCGGCGTGCGACCCATGTTTTTCAAAGCGCGCGGCTGCGACAAGTGCTCGAGCACCGGTTTTTCCGGGCGTCGTGGCATCTACGAGCTCATGCTGATCGACGACGCCGTTGGCCCGCTCGTGTTGAAGAGCGCTGATGCGCAATCGATCAAACGCGCAGCCCAAGAGATGGGCATGGACACGCTCCGCGATGACGGCGCTCGCAAAGTGCTCGCAGGGCTAACGACGGTCGAAGAAGTTCTCGCCGCGAAGGGCGAAGATGTCGATCCGATCATGACCTCCCCATCGAGCCCACCGGCGTCGGTTCGTGGCGCCGCGGCCGCGCCGGCGCGAGACTAGCCCATGGCGGTTTTTGAATACCGCGGAGTGGCTGTCACGAGCGGGAAGTCGGTGCATGGCTTTCGCGACGCCGACAACGCGCGTTCGCTTCGCTCCGCGTTGAAGCGCGAAGGCGTGCTCCTCACGAATGCGCACGAGGACACCAAAGCGCACGGGCAAAAGGCCGGGCGCAACATCGACATCCTCGGTTTTTTCCGGCGCATCAGCGTCAGCGACGTCGCGATGATGACGCGCCAGCTCGCGACACTCGTGGGCGCGGCGATTCCGCTCGTCGAAGCGGTGTCGGCGCTCGTCGATCAAATGGAGAAGCCCGAGCTCCAGCGCATTCTCACGCAAGTGCGCGATCGATTGAACGAAGGTAAATCGCTCGCGAAGGCGCTCGAAGCGCACCCAAAAGTATTTCCGCCGCTCTACGTGAACATGGTCGCCGCCGGTGAAGCTTCGGGAACGCTCGAGCAAGTCTTGATGCGCCTCGCAGACTTTCAGGAAAACCAAGCGAAGCTCCGCGGCAAGGTGACCGCGGCGCTCGCGTATCCGGTGCTCATGATCATCATCGGCACAGCGCTCATCAGCGTGATGATGGTCGCGGTCGTGCCGAAGGTGACGTCGATCTTCGCGAGTCTCGGGCAGGCGCTGCCTTGGTACACGGCGCTCTTGATTCTCGTGTCGGACATCGTGAGCTCGAACGAGATGGTTGGGTTCTTGTTGATGATGGGAACACTCACGGCCATTCGCAAAGCGATGATGAAGCCGCCAACCAAAAGCGGCGCGGAAGACACGGCGCAAAATACGACGAGCCTCGTATGGATCGTCGTCGCTGGCGTGTTTGCGCTCGTGCTCGTTCTCTCGGCGTTCGTAGTGTCGTCGCTGGTCGCATACTTCATTGGCGTCGGCATCGGGCTCGTGGCGGGTGTTGCGCTTTCGCGGTTCGTTGCGTTCTTGGGCAAGCCAGAGGGGCGGCTCTGGCGCGACACCATGATTTTGAAGGCACCGCTCATCGGGCCGCTCGCGCGCATGCTCGCAGTCGCGCGTTTTTCACGAACGCTCGCGACGCTTCTTCAGAGCGGCGTGCCGCTGCTCAAGGCGATGGAGATCGTGAAGAACGTTCTCGACAACGCCAAGCTCGAGAAAGTGATCGAGACTGCGACCGGATCGATTCGCGAAGGTGAGTCGATCGCCGCGCCGCTCAAACGCAGTGGAGATTTCCCGCCCATCGTGACGCACATGATTGCGGTCGGCGAAAAGAGCGGCGAGCTCGAGACGATGCTCGAGAACGTTGCGAAGGCCTACGACACGCAAGTCGACACGCGCGTTCAGGCGCTGACCAGCTTGCTCGAGCCGCTCATCATCGTGTTCCTCGGCGGCGCCGTGGGGTTCATCGCGTTTTCGATTTTGATGCCCCTCATTCAAATGAACGATTTCGTCCAATGAAGAGCTCACGAAAAGTCTTCTTTCCCTGGGAACGTCGCCGCGGGTTTTTGGGCGCGCTCGGGCGGACGCGCGTGCGTTGGGTTTTGGTTGGCGTCATCGTGATCGCGTTTGCGTGGATCGTGCGGCGACGCGAAGAGCACGCGGCCGCTGTGCGCGCGACGCGCGCGGCGATTGACACCGGATATCACGCGATCATGGCGTACCGCGCGGACCACGCAGGCGCATGCCCACGCGACTGGCACGAGATGGTCGCGGGAAATTATCTGCGCGACGTTCCCCTAGACGCGTGGGGACACCCGCTGCGCATCACGTGCCCGGGTCGTCGCGACGCGCGCGGATTCGATTTGGAGAGTGACGGGCCTGACGGACAACCTGGGGGGCTCGACCGCGTGCAATGACCTGACCGAGACGAAGAAAGCCGCCAAGGCGCCAAGGCGCCAGAAGAAGAGAAAGGGTTTTGTGATGAATCAGAAGAAGAGGCTGTCGAGGATTCGCCGCGCGTTGTCACGGGGTGTGACGCTCGTCGAGATTTTGATCGTGCTCGCGATCGTCGGGCTCATCGCCGGCGGCATCGCGGTGTACGCCGTGCCGAAGTTCCAGCAGGCGCAGAAGGACAGCGCCAAGAACTCGCTGAAGGCACTTCACGCCGTGGCTGAAGCGTGGCGCGCCAACCACGGCAACGAGTGCCCGAGCGTGCAGCGCCTCAAAGAGGAGAAGGAGCTCGCCGCAGCTTCGGACATCAACGACCCGTGGGGCGATCCCTACAAGGTGCAGTGCGACGATGACGCCACGACCGTCTTCAGCTTCGGCCCCGACAAAAAAGAAGGCACGCAAGACGACATCAAGTTCCCGGACAACACGCCTGCCAAGCAGTAAATGATGCGCTCGTCGTCCTCAGCGAAATCTCTTCGAGCGCGTTCACGCGGTGTGACGCTCGTCGAGATTTTGATCGTGCTGCTCATCGTGACGTTGATGCTCGCTGGCGTCGTCATGGGAAGTGGGCAGCTCGCGGGGGCCAAGCTGCGCAAGAGCGCGACGACGCTGACGGGTCTCATTCGCGTCGCGTACGTTCGCGCGACGGTGACCGCGCGAAGTGAGCGCATCGTGTTCGATTTGGACACGAGCAAATTTTGGCTCGAAGAATCCGAGCAGCCGATGCTCGTGAAGACGCACGACACCACGGGTACCGGCGGCGCGGACGCCGTGACCGCCGCGGAGAAGCAAGCGATCGCAGAAGGCGAGCGTTTGGTCAAAGGCCCGCAAGCGCCGCGCGCCACGTTTCACGCGGTGAAACCGGGCCTCTACGCTGCGTCGGACAATCAGGGCGGCTCGGAGCAATCGCTTCCGTACGGCATCAAGTTTCGTTCGGTGCAAACCGGTCACGACGAGGATCCGCGCACGAAGGGCCGCGCGTATCTCTACTTCTGGCCGGGCGGCCTCACCGAGCGCGCGAGCGTCGCGCTTCGTAAAGGCGACTCGCTCGCAGACACCGACGCAATGACGCTCGTCGTCTCTCCGCTCACGGGCGTCGTGAACGTGAAGCCTGGCAACGTCGCTCTTCCCGTGGTCACCGAAGACCGAGATCTATCCGACCGAGAAGATCGAGGGTCGCCGTGACGCGATCCGAGGCGACAGCGCGCGGGTTTTCGCTGCTCGAGGTCATGGTCGCGCTCGCGATTTTTGGGCTCATGATTTCCGGAATTCTTGCGGCGCAGGCCGGGCTCGCGGCGAGCAACAAGAAGGCCGGGAACATGGGCATGGCCACGACCATGGCGCGCTGCAAGATGACCGAGCTCGAAGAGAAGCTTCTCAAGTTCGGGTACCCGGTGATCGACGACATCGACAACGGTGTCGTGTGTTGTGAAAACGGCGAGACGACGAAATTCATCTGCGACTACAAAGTCGAAAAAATCATTTTGCCCGATCCGCCGCAGAGCTCGGCCGATCTCGATGGTGGCGCGGCGTCGAAGCTCCTCGGAATGGCAGCCGACGGCGGCGCTCCGAGCGCGGCTCTCGATTTCGACGGCGGCCTCGGCGCGATCGGAAGCATGCTCGGCCCAGCCACGGGCGGCGCGGGCGCCGCGGGTCTCATCGACATGGCGATGGGCATCGTCTACCCGATGATGAAACCGATGATGGAGGCGTCGATCCGAAAGATCACCGTCACCGTTCATTGGAAAGAAGGACCGAACCCAGTCGACTTCGTGCTCGGGCAATACGTCACGAACCCGCAGAGCGGCGGCTTCGCAGGCGGCCTCTTCGGCGACGCAGGAGCCCCACTCCCAACAGGCTCGGCAGGCACCGGCGCAACATCGACCCCCGCCCCGATCACGAACCCCACCCCGTTCGGAATCCCCGGCCGATGAAAAAAATAGCTCGAAGCCTCCAAAGGGGGGGACAGGGGGGGCAAAGCCCGCCGTTGGGGTCGAGCCGCAGGCGAGGCCCGCAGGGAGGTGAGCGCGCGAAGCGCGCGAGGAGGGACGCAGTCCCTCTTAGAAACAGAATCAACCAGCGTGGCCTCACGCTGGTGGAAGTTCTCGTTGCGATGGCGGTGCTCGCGATGATTGGCGTGCTCCTCTATGGCACGTTCGATTCGCTTGCTCATGGCAAAAAGGCGGAGGGCATCCGCGGCGATCGCGCGCGGCAAGGTCGCTCGGCCGTGCTCCGCATGACGCGCGAGATCCAGAGCGCGTATCTGTCGATGCACAATCCGTCGAACCCGTCGCTGCAGACGCGCGTCGTGGCGTTCATCGGGCAAAACGGCAACCCTTACGATCGCCTCGATTTCCAGGCGTTTGCGCATCGACGCATCGAAGCCAACAGCCACGAGTCCGACCAAGCCGAGATCGGATATTTCGCCGCGCCCGATCCGAGCGTCGAAGGAAAAATGGATCTCGTGCGCCGCGAGCAAACGCCCGTCGACATGGATGCGAAACGCGGCGGCATCGTGAACGTGCTCTGCGAAGACATCGAGAGCTTCGACATTCGCTATCTCGATGCACAAACAAGCGCATGGATCGAGACGTGGGACACCACCCAAGCGCTCGGCCAACAGAATCGCCTTCCGTTCGAGATGCGCGTGACGATCGTGATGAAGCACGTCCCCGCGGGCGTCGATGCCACGTACACGACGAAGTTCATGCTCCCGATGCAGGCGCCGCTCACCTTCGGGATCCCGCAATGACGCGTCACGCTCTCCGCGAGGCTCGCAAGCTTCCTCCGAAGAGGCGTGCACGCAAACGCGGCATCGCTTTGATCATGGTGCTCGGATCGCTCGCCATCATCACGATGATGCTTGCCGAGTTTCAGGCCGACACGAGTGCGACCGTTGCGAGCGCGATGGCCGAGCGCGATGGCGTGCAGGCCGAGTACGCCGCGCGTTCAGCGGTGAATCTCTCGCGGCTCCTCATTGCGATGGAGCCGACGATTCGTCAGGCCATCGCCCCGCTCTTCGCATTCATGAAACGCGCGCCGCCGCAGCTTCCCGTGTGGGAGTTTTCGGATCGATTGCTCGCGCCGTTCAACGACAAGACCTCGAATCTCGAGTTTGCGACGTCGATGAAGGTCGACTTCGGGACCGGGAAAAATCTCGGGCTTCCGGCCGGGAAATTCGAGATCAAGATCATGGACGAAGACTCGAAGATCAACGTCAACCTCGGCGCGTCGAACGACATCGCGCACATTCGTCTCGCGAAAGAGCTGATGGGCCTGATGTCGCCGCTGCAATACAACCCGCTCTTCGAGCAGCGCGACTCGACCGGCAACTTTCACGATCGCATGGCCGTGTGCGCCGCCATCATCGACTGGGCCGATCTCGACGAAGCCGCGATGAACTGCGACACGCAAACACTCAACGCGCCCGTGAGCTCGGGCGTCGAGGACGCGTACTACCAGCTCCTCGCGGTGCACCCGTATCGCCGCAAGAACGCGCCCTACGACTCGCTCGAAGAGCTCCACATGGTGCGCGGCATCAGCGAAGATTTTTGGGCGACGTTCGTCGACCCCGATCCGACGAACCCAGACAAGCGCGTGATGACCGTGTGGGGGCAGGGCGCGGTGAACGTGAACAGCGCCAATGCGCAGACACTCCTTGGCGTCGTGTGCTCGGGCGCGCCGACCGCCGATATCTGTACCGACGTCACACAAGCGGGCATGTTCCTCACCGGCGTGACGATGGCCAAAGCCATGACGATGGGCGCGCCTCTCTTCGGCTCCGCCGCGGATTTCATCGCGACGATGAAAGGCCAAGGACCCCTCGGTCCGATTTTGACGGGAATGGGGATGAAGGCCGTCAAGTTCCTCTCAGAAGCAGAGTTCGCGAAAACGATCACGACGGAGAGCAAAGTGTTTTCGATTCAAGCGGTCGGCGTCATCAAAGGATACAAACGCGAGACACGCCTCCGCATCTTCACCGTCGTCGATTTTCGCTCCGCGCCAAACCTCAGCGCGTCGACGAGCGCGAGCGGCGCCCCCGGCACGCCACCGCCGCCCACCACGAGCCTTGCTGGCGGCGCGTCGAGCGCAGCAGCGATGGTCCAACCCGCAACCGCTGGTAACGTGATCTACTTCAGGATTGACTGATGGCTCGCTATCTAGGAATCGACGTCGGAACGACGAGCGTGAAAGCCGCTGTGCTTCGCAGCGCCTATCGCAAGCTCGTGCTCGAAGGCATCGCGTCCGCGCCGATCCTCGAGGGTGATGTCGGCTCGGCCATTCGCGAGGCGTCGCAATCTGCGCTCGGAGTCGGCGCCGCCGATGCAGTCGCCACCGCACTGCCCGGCGCGGAGACCACGCTTCGCACGGTTCGCATTCCCGAGAGCGCCCAACGTCAGCTCGCAGAGGTGCTCCCGTTCGAGCTCGAGTCGGTCTTGCCGTTCGATCTCGAAGACGCCATCCTCGACTGGCGCATCCTCGAAGACGAAACGAACGACGAAGGCATTGCCGTCCTCTCGGCAATCGCGCGCGTCGACGACGCCAAGCGGCGCGTGGACCTCGTGAAAAATGCGCTCGGCGTCGAGCCAGAACGACTGGGTGTGGGACCGTTTCCCATCGCGAACCTCGCGCCGCACATGCCGCAGCTCTCGACCGAAGCAACGGTCGCCGTGCTCGACCTCGGCACGAAGACGAGCGATTTGCTCTTTCTTCGCAAAGGTCAGCCGGTGTTCGCGCGCACGCTTTCGCTCGGTACCGAAGGCTTGCCGCAAAACGCACCGAAGCTCGCGCGCGAAATCCGTTTGTCGCTCGCGGCGCATCGCGCTCAAGGTGGCACCGCACCGGACAATATTTATCTCGCGGGCGGCGGCGCGTTCGTGTCGGGCGCCGAATCGTTCCTGTCAGCCGAGCTCGAAAAACCGGTCCATCGGTTGCCGCCCGTTTCGCTCGAGCTTGGCGAGCGCGCCGGGCCGCAGGCGCAGGAGCTGCCTCTTCACGCGGTGTCGCTCGGGCTCGCGCTCTCGCTCGCGACGCGTGCGGGTCTCGATTTGCGCAAGGGCCCGCTCGCTTACGAACGCGGCTACGGATGGCTGCGCGAGCGCGTTCCGGTGCTCATCGGTCTCGGCGCCGTCATCATGGTGAGCTTCGTGTTCTCGTCATGCACGGGCATCTACGCCGCGTCGAAAGAGCGAACCACGCTCGAGAACGCGCTCGGCACGGTCACCAAAGAAGTGTTCGGCGAACAAACGACGAGCGCCGACCGCGCCAACGAGCTCCTCGCCGCGCAAACCGCCACGGAAGAAGATCCACTGCCACACGCCGATGCGTTCGACATCATGGTGCGCATCAGCGAGCACATTCCTTCGTCGATGATCCACGACATCGAAGAGCTCGATGTCCAGAAGGGGCATGTCGTCGTGCACGGCGTCGTCGGCACCATCGCCGAAGCGCAGTCCATCGCTACCTCGCTCGGCGTCGAGAAATGTTTCAGCGACGTCAAGACGACACGCATCAGCCAAGTCGTCGGCGGCGAGCGTCAGAAGTATGTCCTCGAGTTCGACATGAAGTGCCCCGAGGACGTCAAGCCCATCAAGAAGAAGAGCGATTCGTCTTCGTCGAGCAGCGCCGCCTCGAGCGCCACGGGAGGCAAGTGATGGCTGCTCCCAAGAATTTCTTCGATCGGTTCGGGCTCAACGCGCGCGAGCAGCGCCTCGCGCAAATCTTCGTCGCGGTTGCGGCCGTGCTGCTCGTGCTCGGGCTCCCGATTGGAATGGAGTCGTATGTCATCTCCAAGCGCGACGGGAACGCGCAGCTTCGCGACGTCCTCGACGACGTCCAAGCGAGCCGCGCGTCGATGCGTGCGTCGCAAGGCAAACGCGACGCCGTCGCATCGCGATACGCGCGCAAAGCTCCCGAGCTCGGCGGCTATCTCGAGCAGATGGCGCGCAAACAAAAACTCGAAGTGACGGACTCCGTCGATCGCCCGCCGCTTCCGATCGGCACGAGCAAGCGCTTCACCGAGCGCAGCACCACGATCCACCTGAAAAAGGCCGGTTTACTGTCGATTTCGAAATTCATGGAGTCGCTCGAACAAGCCGGCACACCGCTCGCCGTCAATCGCCTCAACCTGCGGCGCCGCATGGGCGAGCAGGACTCCTACGACGTCGAGCTCGGAGTCTCCGCGTACGATCGCAACGACAAACCCGAAGCCGCCACCAAAGACGGCGGAGCTCCGAAAGGAAAGCCGTGATGGCGCGCTGGAAAGAGCTCCTCCGCAAATATGGAAAGTGGGTTGGCTACCCGCTCTTCTACCTGGCGACGTTCGTGATCTTCCTGCGGTTATTTTTTCCGTACGACAAAATCAAAGAGCGCATCATCTTGTCGTTCAATTCGCAGCAGCGATCGAACACGGCTCAGCAGCAACTTCAGATCGAAGAGATCCGTGGCTGGTGGCTTACCGGTGTGCGCATCAAGAACATCCGCCTCGTGACCGCATCGAACGAGCCAGGCGGCGCGCCGAGCGAGTGGCACATCGACGAAGCGCGCGTGAAGGTTGGCGTGCTCGCGGCGATCATTGGCCACATCGACGCATCGTTTCACATCGACGCATTCGGCGGCGAGATCGACGGCACCTACGAGGACAGCAGCAAAGAGCGCGTCGTCGAAGCCGAGCTCGATGGCGTCGACCTCACGAAGATCGACACGCTCACGGACCTTCTCGGGTTGCCCGTCGAGGGGCACGCCAAAGGAACGCTCAAGCTCGTGATGCCCGAAGGCCATGCGTCGAAGGGCTCGGGCACGGTGTCGTTAGAGATCGCCGACGTCGCCATCGGTGACGGCAAAGCGAAGCTCAAGAACGCGCTCGATTGGCCGAAGCTTTCTGTCGGTCCGCTCACGCTCACCGCCGAAGCCAAAGAGGGCGTGCTCAAGCTCACGAAGCTCCAAGCCGGCGGAAAGGATCTCGAGCTCTCCGGCGACGGAAAGCTCCAGATGCGCGATCTCGCGAGCGAGAGCACCGTCGACGTGAACATGAAGTTCAAGATCAACGACAGCTATCGCAGCAAGAGCAAGCTCACCGAGGCGCTCTTCGGCGCGCCCGGCTCCACGCGCGGTGGTGACGTCGATCGATTCGTGCCCAAGATGAAATCGGCGCACCGCACCGACGGCTTCTACGCGTTCAAGCTCCAAGGCTTGCTCGGCAAGCTCGAGCCGCGACCCGAGCCGAGCTACGCCGGCGAGGTCGACACCAGCGGGAGCGGGGGTGGCGTTCGCGAACGACCGATGCCGCGCGAACGTCGCGGTGGTGCACCCGAGGAGCCGCGTCCGTAACGTGCGACTGATCGGTGTCTGTCACTTGCCGCGGCTCGATGGGCAGCGCGCGATGTCTGCGGCGATCGAGCGAAGCAAACACGACGCGCTTGCGCTCGCACGTGCCGGGTTCGACGCCGTGCTCATCGAAAATTTCGGCGACGCGCCCTTCTTCAAAGACAACGTGCCCGCGTTCACGATCGCCGCAATGACTGCATGCGCGCTCGCCGTGCGCGAAGCCGCGCCCAAGCTCGCGCTCGGCGTGAACGTTCTACGCAACGACGTGTGCTCGGCGCTCGCCGTCGCCGCAGCTACGGGCGCGAGCTTCGTCCGCGTCAACGTGCTCTCGGGCGCGCGACTTACCGACCAAGGCATCATCGAAGGTCGCGCGGCCGACGTGATGCGTCTCCGCGCGCAAATCTCGAAGTCGGTCCGCGTCTTCGCCGACGTCGACGTGAAACACTCCGCGCCGCTCGCGGCGCGCGCCCTCGAAGACGAAGTCGCCGAGCTCGCCGAACGCGCGCACGCCGACGCCATCCTCGTGACCGGCTCCTCGACCGGCGCGCCCGCCGACGCCGACGATCTCGCGCGAGCCCGCGCCGCAACGCGCCTCCCGCTCTACGTAGCAAGCGGCGCGACCGAGCACACCGCACGCGCGCTTCTCACCCGCTGCGACGGCATCATCGTAGGCACCGCAATCAAGCGCGCCCGCCGCGCTGGAGGCCCCGTCGATCCGGCGCTCGCCAAACGCTTCGTCCGCGCCGCGAAAATCTAGAACTTACCGAGGAGAGAGAAGCTGCCAGGGCCGATGCGGACTTCCATCGCGGTGGTCGCTTTCTTGGAAGCGCCGATGATCACGAAGACCGTGCCGAAAGCTGCGAGGACGCCGCCTGCGATGAAGGTGATGTCGGAGATCGTCGCGAGCGTTTTTGCGGATGCGATGGCGCTCGAAGTGCTCGTTGTGCCGTCTTTGAGCGTGGGCTGACACACGGTGCCGGAGCACACCTGCTTGATGTCGTTGGTTTGAGAGAGAGAGAGGATACCCGTCAGTCCGCCGATGGCGACGCTCGCTCCGCCGAGTGCGAGCGTCGTGATGCCGAGAGGGATCCAGGGGCCGCGGCCGGACGATTTGCGCGTCTCGCCGCCGCCGCTCGGAGGGACGACGTCGCCGGTTCCCGTCGTCGTGGTTGTCGTGGTCGTGGTCGTGTTCGTGTTGGGCGCAATTGCGGCCTCGCCGAAATCGAGCGGGACCTCTTTCGCTTCGCGCTCGACGACCTGGACGTTCGCGCGGCGCTCGGTCGCGCCGAGCTTCGCGACGACCACGTGCGCACCCGGATCGACTTTGCGCGCTAGCCCGAGCGCAACAGACGGAATGATGGCGTCGTCGATGGTGACAGTTGCGCCGTCGGCGTTCTTCATGAGCAAACGAATCGACGGAATGCGCGGCTCGATGTCGTCGGCGAGCTTTTGTGCAGCGCTGCGCGCCTCTGCGAACGGCGGTGGGTCGCCCGGTTTGGCTTGCGTGCGCGCGATTTGAAGCGCGCCCTCGTGTGCTTCGATCAGCATGCCGAGCATCGATTGCGTGCGAGCCACCTCGAGCGCCGTCGTTGGGACGTGCATGAGCATGTCCGCTGCTTGAAATGCTTTCAGCGCCGATTTCAAATCGCCCGAGTCCCGCTTGGTGCGCCCCTCGGCCATGTATGTGCGCGCGTTCTCGCGATCACCTGCGCTCGCATCCGCGTGGGCGACGCCCGTAGCGAGACACAGCGCGAGCGCGCAGCGCGTAAGGGTCCTAGCTGCGCGAAAATCGAAACGCATCAAAAGCCATCGTCTACCTTACCCGAAGAGCCTTGCGGCCTGGTAGTCGACGTGGGCTTGGGTCGCGCGGCGGTCGCGCTCGGAAAGGTTCGCGTGAGCGTCGACGTCGGCGGCGCCGTGGCGACGGCCGTCACGATCGGCGGGATCTGGGCTTGTTGCGTGGCGATTTGGACCAACGTGCTCGGTGGCGCGGCCGTCATCGTCGGTTGCGGATCCGCGCTCGTTGCGGGTGCCGTACCTGTCGCAGTCGCTGGCGTTTGCGCAGCGACGTTGGGCGTGTCGTCGTGATGACTCGCGCGCGCGATCGCGACGCCGAGTGCCATCGCGGCGACGAGCGCACACACGCCCATCACCGTCCCGACGATTGCGAGCTGGCGCGCGCGTGGCGTCATGCTCGAGCTTCGCGGAGCGACGAGCGCGGCCGAGCCGAGCGTCGCCGAGCTTGGCACGTCCGAAATGAGATCGCCGGTGCTGAGCGAATGAATGTGCGCGCCCGATGGCGTCGATGCGGCGCGCGTTTGAAGTGCGTGCCCGAGCCCACTCTGCGAATCGATATCGGAAGGCTTGAGCATCGTGCGGAGCTTCTGGCGCTGCTTGGCTGCTTCGAGCGCGAGCTCCATCGCTTTGCGTCGCGCCTCGACACGATCGATGAGCTGGAGGTTCACGAACTTCGCGACGTCCGAGTGGATCGTCATCTCGCCGCTTTGCTGCATCGCGGTTTCGAGGAGTCGCTGGAGCTCGTCGGCGGTCGATACGCGTTTATCGGGATCGCGCACGAGAGCGCGCTTCACGACTTCGACCACGGCCGGCGGCACGTGTGCGGGCAGCGGCGGTGGCGGCTCGTTTTGCGTGAGGAGGTGAAGCGTCGCGAGCTGATTGGCGCCCTCGAACGGCGGAACGCCCGCGAGCATGTGATAGAGCACCGTGCCGATTGCCCACACATCGGCGCGTCGATCGACGGGCTTCCCGAGAGCTTGCTCGGGCGCCATGTAGAGGATCTTTCCTTTGAGGAAGCCGGTGTTGGTGTCGCCCGCGACGCGGTCACGCGCTTTGGCGATTCCGAAATCGATGAGTTTCGCTTGGCCCTTCGTGCTGACGAGAATGTTTTGTGGGGAGACGTCGCGGTGCACGACGTTGAGGAGCTCGTTGTCTTTGTCGCGGAGCTCGTGCGCGGCATGAAGGCCGGCGCAGGTATCACACAAAATTCGGCAGATGATTCCGACGGGGAGTCGCTGTTGGGCTTTTTCGGCTGCGCGGAAGAGCTTCGAGAGCGAATCGCCGTCGACCCATTCCATCGCGAGATAGAGGACGTCTTTCTCTTCGCCGAGGTCGAGGATCTGCGCGACGTTCGGATGCTCGATGCCCGACGCGATGCGCGCTTCGTCGAGAAACATTTGTTGGAAGCGGAGATCGCTCGCGTAGAGCGGCAAGATCGTTTTGACCGCGACGAGCTTCTCGAACCCGTGCTTGCCGTGCTGCCGCGCGAGCCACACGGACGCCATTCCACCCTGCGCTATCGGGCAGAGGAGCTCATAGCGATCAAGCCGGTGACCCGGCTCGAGGCGTTGCTCAGGGCGGTCCATTGGGGAGCTAGCAGTCTACCGCGATTTGTCAGCCGTGGGCTCACGCTCTCCGCGAGGCTCGACGCGCTGCGCCGTCGGTGAGAATGCGCTCGACGTCGGGCTGGGCGAGCGCGGAGGCCCTATTTCTAAGGCGTTCCAGCGTTCCGTTCCGATCGGTTGCCTGCACGAGCGCCGGTTTGGACTCCGGCTCCGGCGGTTTCGCCTCGAGCTCGGGGTTCGATTCGGCGGGGAGCTCGACCGATATCGGGATGATATCGGCCGACGCCATCGGTGACGGTGGCGGCGCGGGCGGAACCGGAACGGATGGAGGAACGGATGGAGGAGGTGGTGGAAGTGATCGACGTCGTTCGGTTTGCCTTTGGCTGACGCGATCGACGAGCGCTTTCGACTTCGAATCGAGCCGTGTGAAGCGAAGCGCGAGGCCTGGCTCGCTGCCGAGCGCGTTCGCCTTGTAAGCGATCACTCGGCCTTCGCCGCGAAGGAGCGGCGTTCCTTCTGCAAGTGTGAGCTCGAACCGCACGACGACGCCTTCGGGACGCGGCTGCGCGCCGACGAGGGTGACGCCCGTGCGAGAAATCGTTTCGAGCTCGCGCGAGAGAAATTCGTCCTCGGTTTGATACGGACGCGTGATGCGGATGGCGACGGGCGGCTTCGCGGTGGACATCCACCATTAACAATACGCAAAACCACGCCGTCGTGGAATTCTCGCTCGCATGCGCGTGATGATCTTGGGGAGCGGGTCGCGAGAGCACGCGCTGGCTTGGCGTTTTGGCCTCGAAGGGCACGAGGTGATGACGCTTCCCGGCAACGCAGGAACGGCCACAGTCGGCCGCAATATCGAGGGGCACGCCCACGATGTACCCGGGGTTGTCGACGCGGCCACACGCGAAAAGGCGGATTTGGTGGTCGTTGGGCCCGAGCTTCCGCTCGTTTGCGGCGTCGTCGATGGGCTCGAAGAGGCAGGTGTGCGCGCGTTTGGTCCGTCGCGTGCGGCAGCGGCGCTCGAGGGATCGAAGGCCTTCATGAAGCACTTCCTCAAGCGCCACGCGATCCCAACGGCCGCGTTCGAAGTATTCGACGACGCCGCCGCCGCCGAGGACTACGTACGCTCTGCCGGGCGGCCGCTCGTGATCAAAACGGACGGGCTCGCCGCGGGCAAGGGCGTCGTCGTTGCGAAAGACACGGACGAGTCCATCGCGGCCGTGCGCGCCGCGATGCGCGAGCGCGTGTTTCGCGATGCAGGCAAGACGATCGTCGTCGAAGAAATTCTCCGCGGCCAAGAAGCGAGCTTCCATGTCATCAGCGACGGCGAGCGATTTCTCACGCTACCCGCCGCGCAAGATCACAAACGCGTGTTCGACGGCGATCGCGGACCCAACACCGGCGGGATGGGCGCATACGCGCCAGCGCCCGTCGTGACGCCGGAGCTCGCGCGACTCGTCGAAGAACGTGTCGTCGTGCCGACGCTTCGCGGGATGAAGTCGGAGGGCGCGCCATTTCGCGGCGTGCTCTTCGTGGGTTTGATGATCGACGGCGCCGACTTTTCCGTGCTCGAGTTCAACGTGCGTTTCGGCGATCCCGAAGCGTGCGTGCTCGTACCGCTCGTCGATGGGGACTTCGGGCAATTGCTGTATTCTGCATCCACCGGCGCGATGCCACTCGACGTGCGAACGAAGAGCGAGGCGGCGCTCGCAGTCGTCATGGCTTCCGAGGGCTACCCGCAAGCGCCCAAGACGGGCGACACGATCGAAGGGCTCGATGTCTTTGGCGCCCACGTTTTCCACGCGGGGACGCGCCGCGAGGGCAAGGACGTCGTGACGAGCGGTGGCCGCGTTCTCGCGGTGACGGCCGTTGGCGCAGATCTTCGCGCCGCACACGCACGTGCGTACGACGCGGTCGCGCGAATCCGATTTCGCGGTGAGCACCACCGCACGGACATCGGCGCGCACGCTCTCTTGTGATGTAAGATGCCAGCCCTCCATGGCCGAGATCGCCCCGCTGACTCCGCTCCGTTACGATTTCGAACGCGCGCCGCTCGCGAGCGTGATCTCTCCGCCGTACGACGTCATCTCCGAGGCTGAGCGCAAAGAGCTTTTTGCGCGCCACCCGAACAACGTCGTGCGCCTCGAGCTTCCAGACGGCGAGGGTGACGCGAAATACGGCGTTGCTGCTGCGCTGCTCGACGAGTGGATAAAATCAGGCGTGCTCATTCGCGACGGCGAGCCCGCGTTCTATCGATACGATCAATCGTTTCTCCCGCCGGGCGGTGGAACACAAACGATCACGCGTCGCGGATTTCTCGCGGCCGTCCGGCTGCACCCATTTTCGGACCGCATCGTGCTGCCTCACGAACGCACGCTCTCGGGCCCGAAGGAAGACCGCCTGAAGCTTCTTCGCGCGCTACGCACGCAGGTTTCTCCGGGCTTCATGCTTTACGCAGACCCACGCGGCGAGCTCGAAGCCCCGCTCGAAACCGGAACCGTCGTCGCCGAGTTCGCGACGCCCGACGCCGTCCACCACGTGCTCGCAAAAGTCACCGCGAAAGACGCCGTCGTTGCCATCGTCGACGGCCTCCGAAAATCGACGCTCCTCATCGCCGACGGTCACCATCGCTATGAAACCTCCGTCGGCTATCGCGACGAGATCGGCGGCACGAACCCGCTCGGCGAGCATCGCTACTTCATGACGTTCCTCGTCAACGGCGACGACCCCAACCTCGTCGTCTTCCCGACGCACCGCCTCGTTCACTCACTGCCGCATTTCGATTTCGACGAGCTGATGACGAAGGCGCAACCGCTCTTCATCTTGATGAAGCGCGACGACAAACCCTCTGCCGACGATCTCCTCACCTGGCTCGCGAAAGAAGCGCCAACACATCCCGCCTTCGTCGTGGTCGCCAAAGGTGGCCGCGCCGCAATGCTCGCCCTGAAACAAGACGTGGACCTCGCCGCGCACCCAACGCTCGGCCCGCTCCACCCCGCGCTGCGAAAAACCGACGTGGCCGTCCTCCACTCGGGCGTCCTCGAAAACCTGCTCGGCATCACCCAACCCGCACAAGCTGCGAAAACGAATATTCGCTACCCACAAGACGCGCGCGCCGCCCTTGCCGATCTCACGAGCGGCAACGCCCAAGCCCTCTTCCTGATGAGCGCAACGCCGGTGGCCCAAGTCCGCGACGTCGCCGAAGCCGGCGAAGTGATGCCCCAAAAATCGACCTTCTTCCACCCGAAGGTCCCAACAGGCTTGGCTCTCCACACGCTGGACCCATCGCGCAGCGTCCCCCGCGCGACCTAAGGAGCCTGGTCGAATTTATCGATCCGCTCATGGAAATAGCCGACGCGCGCGGGCTGTTGGTGCAGCATGGGCAACGTGGATTCCGTTCGTGCGAAGTATCGCAAGCTGCGCGGCGTGATGGATGAGCGCGTGACGC
>JBBSFE010000107.1:0-23680 GCA_038239005.1 Polyangiales bacterium | reverse complement strand
GAGGGGCAAAGGAGAATCCATGCTTCGTATCTATTCATTCATCATCGAAACTCTGAAGTTGCTCGTTGGTCTCTTTCAGAAAGTCTCGCGAGAAGATCCTGATCTCGGTAGGCAACTTCGAAGAGCCGCATGCAGCATCGCGCTCAATGTCGCAGAGGGCATGGGCGTCAGCGGAGGAAACCAAAAGCTCCGCTACCGCACTGCACTCGGGTCTGCTCGAGAGGTTGGGGCAGCCCTCGATGTGGCTGAAGCGCTTGGCTACATCGACACGGTCGACGCCGGCCTCCGAGACCGGCTCGACCGCATCACCGCCACTCTCTATCGCCTAAGTCACTAGGCGGTAGAGCACCGCACAAATCGAGCTGAGATTTGCGACCGCCCTCTCATCGACGCTCTCGATGTAACCAAATCTCAGAGCGACATCGAGACACGCTTTCGATTCTTTCGCGGACCCAAGCGCCACCTGATAGAGCGCGAATCGATTTCGACCTCGTGCGTAACTTCCTTCCGCGATGTTCAGCGTGACGCTTGCGAGCGCCCGACGAAGTTGCCGAGCAAGGTCTCCATCGTGCCTTTCGATCTCCCCGATCGACGCCCGAACGAACGAAATCAAATCCAACGACGTGTCATAAATCTTCAACATGAGATTTCTTTCGCCCTCTTTCGTGAAGGCTGAACCCCCCAGCGCACGGCGCGCAGCGTCTCCGTCTCCGTCTCCGTCTCCGACTCCGACTCCGACTCCGACTCCGACTTCATTCACCCGAGTTCGTCGAGCAACAGAGACAGAGACAGAGACAGAGACAGAGACAGAGACAGAGACAGAGACAGAGACAGAGACAGAGACAGAGACAGAGACAGAGACAGAGACAGAGACAGAGACAGAGACAGAGACAGAGGCAGAGGCAAAGACAAACCCTCCGGCTCCGACTCCGACTCCGACTCCGGCTCCGACTCCGGCTCCGACTCCGACTTCAGCCTAGTGCGGCGAGCAGCCTCTCTTTCCGGCGCCGGAGCAGACGCGACGCGCTCGGAAGGAGGGCGCGCTGGACGGCGACTGCGATCACGAGAAGCGCGAGGGCGATCACGGGGCGAAAGCTCGGGGCGTGGCGGGCGAGGACTGCGAATGCGGTTCCCAGGATTCCGCCGAAGCCGAGTGACATCACCAGCGCGACGAGCACGAGGCGGATGGGCATGGCGTTCGATTGGACGCGCTTGCGCGGCATCATGCGCGGCATGAGCACGCTCGTTGCGCGGCCGACTGCGTTTTGCACGGCGACCATTGCGAAAAAAACGAGGATGCCCGACGCGAGCTCGACGAGTGACGGGCGTTGCACGATCGCGAGAAACACTCCGAGCGAGATCGCTTGGATCGTTTGGTACGCGAGCAGGCCGCGCGCTTTGCCGCGCCAGATGTCGACCTCGTCGATCGGGAGAAGCAAGAGCGCCTTCGTGCCATGCGCATCGAGGCCGAATTGATTGAGCTGAAATTGACTGCCGAGCAGCGCGACGTAAATGAACGCGCCAGGAACGGCCCACGGCGCGCGGCCCACGAGCGCGGTGAGCGGGCCGCGCACGAGCACCACGACGACGAGCGGGAACACGAGACCGAAGCGGCCGACGCGACTGTCCATGAGCGTCTCGAATTGGAGGCGCGCGATGCCCGCTGCGGCGGTGCGAAAGCTCCATAACTTCGCCGGCGGTGCGTCGCCCACGATGTCGCCTGCGGCGTCGCGATCGAGCATGCGCGCCGCAACGAACGCCATCGATGCGAGCGCGCCGAGCGGGACGAGCTGATAGAGCGCCGCTAGCGCGATGTGCCCTTCGGCGAGCGCAGATAGCGAACGCGCAGTCCACGTCGTTGGGAGGATGATCGCGAGCTGCTCGAGCACGGCCTGCAGCTTTCCGATGGTTGCGAGCGCGCCGCCGAGAAAATCGTCTTGGAACGACACGCCGACGTTCACCATCGGAATCATCGTGCCGACGGCGATGCCGAGCGCGAGCACGAGGACGAGCACGTTGAGCGCGAGTCGAAGTCGACGCACCGCACGCTCGGCAAGCGCGCCCACGAGAAGCTGAACCACGAGCACACCCACGATGCCTTCTGCGACCACGAACGGAACGAGCGGCAAGAGACGCACGTTCGCGATCGCGAGGCCCACCGAGAGCGAGAGCGTCGACACGCCGAGCACGATGGGCATCAGATCGAACGCGCTCGCAACGAGCTCGGCGAGGAACACCGAACGCAGACGCACGGGAAACGTTCGATACGATTCCCACGTGAGCTGCTTGGCGCCGCTGATCGTTCCGCTCGTTGCGCCGCCGAGATACGACATCCCGAAGAGAAGTCCGCCGAGGAGCGCTTCGGCGCCCGCGCCAGGAAGACTTTTTCCGAACGCCCAACCGAGACCCAGCATCGCGGTCCAGAGCGGGAGAAGAAATGTCGTCGTGATCGCCCCGAGACCGAGCAAAAGCACGGCAACACCCGACCGCCCAAGCTCGCGCGCCGCACGATTCGTGCTCGCTTGCCCGTGCGCAGCCAGCATTGCGCGGAGCGGCCTCCCCGTCATTTCAGCCACGAGAGCTCTCCGTCGCGCGCGCCGCCGACGAGATCGACGAACGCCGATTCGAGCGACGCGCCTTTGCGCAGCTCCTCGAGCGTCCCGCGACCGTGAAGAGCGCCCTTCTCGAGGATCGCGATTTCCTCGCAGAGCTTCTCGACGATTTCGAGAATGTGACTCGTGAGCAAGATGGTCGTGCCGCGTTTGCGAAGGGCGTTGAGAATGTCTTTGATTGTGCGGCTCGTGACGGGATCGATTCCTTCGAATGGCTCGTCGAGGAAGAGCACTTCGGGCGCGTGAATGAGCGCTGCCGAAAGCGCGACCTTCTTCTTCATGCCGAAGCTGTAGTCGGCGATGACGGTGCGCGGGCCCGCAGCGAGGTCGAGCTTGTCGAAGAGCTCGGCGCGTCGCGAATCGATCACGTCGTCCTCGAGCCCGTACATGCGACCGACGAAGCGGAGATATTGCGAGCCCGTCAGCATCTCGAGGAGAGCCATGTCTTCGGGCATCACGCCGATGCGTCGTTTGATCTCGAGCGCGTTTTCGGCGAACGACTTTCCGAGCAAGTGAATCGTTCCGCTCGTGGGCTCGAGCAACCCGGTGAGCATCTTGAGCGTCGTGGATTTTCCGGCGCCGTTTCGCCCGAGCAAACCGACGAACGCGCCCGCCTCGATCGTGAGCGACAAGTCAGCAACGGCGACTTTGTTCCCGAAGCGCTTGGTGACGTGCTCGAGAACGATCGCCGCCATCTTATGTGTAACTTGCAACCAATTCGAAAAGCGCGTCAGGCGCGTCGACGTGAATCCAGTGGCCTGCGTCGATCAAGTGAACCCATGTGCGGTCTGGATATTCCGCGACGACGCGGTTCGCGCGGGCGCGCTCGCCGTGGTCGAGCACGCTGGAGCGATCGCCGACGACGATGTGGATTTTCGTCGTGCGCTCGCCGTCGTCGATGATGGGCCAAGCGTCGCGCGCGAAATAATCATCGAGCAGCGCACGCATCGCAGCGACGTCGACGCGCATCGCGTAGCCGCCGTCTGGCGATGGGCGCACGTTCATCGCGAGCCACATCGCAATCGAACGATCGGTACCTTGCTCTTCGACGTAGGTGATGAACGCTTCGCGTGAATCGAAGCGCGCCGGGAGCGTGTCGAGCATCTTGACGATCTTGACCGTCGACTCCGACCCGCGACGATCGGGTCGCGCCGCAGGCGACGAATCGAGCACCCAGAGCACGTCGAGATCGCGACGCACCTGCGCGTACTCGAGCCCAACTTTGCCGCCGAAGCTGTGACCGAAGACGCCATCGAAACGCCCGACGACTTTTTCGAGCTCGACGAGATCCTCGGCGCATGCCGCGAGCGTGTGTGGCGGAGCGAAATCTTGCGATGCGCCATGTTTCCGTAAATCGACGAGCACCGCGCGGAGCCCAGGCTTCGCATCGACGAGGCGCCGCGCGAACGTTCGCCAGTTCGAGCCCGAACCGAGAATGCCGTGCAAGAAGGCGATCGTCCACGGCGGTGCGCTCCCCGGCGCCAAGGCCGCATCGCGTGGAGCCTCCACGATCGCGTGCGAGAGTGTGGTCACTTTTTCTTGGCGGCGGTTCGTTCTTCTCGTTCTTTGCGCAAGCGCGAGACCTCTTCTTCGAGGCTGCGCACGGTGCGTTTGAGATCGTTGACCTCGTCTTCGGTGGCGAGGGCCATCGCCTTCGCGATTTTCTCGGCCGATTCGTTTCCGAAGCTCTGCACTTTTCCGGGCACGCTCATCGCCGTCATCACGGCCTTCATGACGCGGGGGTCCTGCATCATCTTCATGACGCGGGGGTCGGTCATGAGTTTCATGCCTTGCTTGACCAATGATTTTTTCAGGCTCATCGCGCTCGTACCGTAACGTTAAAAAACTTGGCCGGCCCGGGCAAGGTGCGTCACGTTCGGTGACGATGAAGGGCCGACCGAACCGCCGCGCCCGCACGGATCGTCGCAAGAAGGACGAACGCCGCGAATTTCCGCCTCGGCCCGAGGGTCGCCGGAAGGCCCCGGGTGGTCGTCGCAAGAGCGATCGGCCGTAGGACCCGGTGCCCGTTATTTCGGGCTGTAACAGGCCCCGTCATCGGCGCAGCACACGGTTTTGCTGAAGTCGCAGCAGACGTGGGCGCCGTCCGCGGTTTGGCCGCAGCCGAGGCAGTCGACGAATTTTTCTCCCTCGTAGCAGCTGCCGTCGCTCGCGCCGCCCATCTTCGCTTCGGCTTTGCAGTCGGTCACCCAGAGTTGCTTGTCGTCGCAGAAGTAGAACTTGTCGCCGTCGCACTCGCCGACGTTGTCGGGGAGCTTGGCGCAGTCGACTTTGTCGATCGACGCGAGCTGACGGCTTTGGCGATCGGTGTCTTCTTCGTCTGCGGTGCGCGACGTCGCCGTGGGGAGCGTGTCGCCTGTGCCCCCACGTGTCGCGTGCTGCGTGACGGGTTTGGTGCCGCGCCCCGGGAGGTTCGCGCTCTCGTACTTCACGCTCGTCAGCGTGCTCGTCGCGACCGTCTTGTCGGCGACCGATTCTTTCGTCCTGCATCCGGCAACGGCTGCGAGCACCACGAAGAGCGCGACGGTTTTCATGGCCTGGAGCGTACAACAACGACGCGCAGATCACGGGCGGCATGATCTGACACGCGGCCTCGCGCGACAAACCCGCACTTTCGCGTTGGCGCGCCTCGTGCAACGCGGGCAGACATGCACGCTAGAACTTTGTCTGCACATCTTGCCCGCGCGATGCTCCTCGTTGGCTGCGGCGGCACCATCGACAACGTCCAAGACAGCGGCACCGCCGGCGACTCGGGCCTTCCGGGTTGCAACGCGCAACAAATCGGCACGGGCAACGGCGGATGCAACAGCAAGACGATGCAGCTCTCCGGCGATCTCTCGAAGTGCGATCTCGGAAGCGACGCCGCCCAGGTGCCTCAATCGACGTGCGAGGCCATCTGCGGCGGCAACATGTATTCGTACTGCACGTTCGACTCGAGCAACGACGAGCTCCAGTGCAACGGCATCTGCGTCGGACGGCTTCCAGCACGTGTGTCGACCCCATCGATTGCGCACAAAAACGCGGTGGGGGATTGGCTCGCGCGCGCGGCGTATCTCGAAGCGGCAGCGGTGGATGCGTTTGCGATTCTCGCGGCGGAGCTCGGCGTGCATCGTGCGCCGGCATCGCTGCGTCGCGCGGCGCATCGAGCCGCAGCCGACGAGGTGCGGCACGCGCGCGCGGTGGGAGATCTCGCGCGATCGTACGGCGTGGAAGCGCCGGTGCCATCGGTCACGCGTGGTGAGCCGCTGCGCGCGCTCGAGGAGATCGCGATCGAGAACGCCGTCGAAGGTTGCGTGCGCGAAACGTTCGGCGCGCTCGTCGCAACGTGGCAAGCGACGCACGCAGGCAATCCGCGCGTTCGCAGCGCGATGAAACGCATCGCCCGCGACGAAACACGCCACGCCGCACTCGGCTGGCGCGTCTTCGACTGGACCAAGAGCGAGCTCGACGGAGAGAGCGCATCACGCGTTCGCTCCGCGATGGAGCGCGCCATCCGCGATCTCGAGAGGGGTGCACAAACCGAACCAAACGCAGACGTCGCACGCGAGCTTGGTGTCCCGCGCGCAAAAGAAGCAACCGCGCTCCTACGCGCGATGCGCTCGGAGCTGTGGTCCTAGATGAGTGCCGCGCCCGAGTGAGGAAGCCATGGATCGGATAGATCCTCGTTCTTGAAACGAGTGCCTTTACCATTAGGCTACAGCCCCATTTTTACTGCGAGTCGAGAGTCGGTGGGGCTGGTCGGAGTCGAACCGACATTCCTTGTTGATTGCGTGTAGGGCCTCATCGAGTAGGCGCGGCACGTCTAGAGACGCACCCTCCGCGACACTCCTGACCTAAGAAAGCCGCCAAGGCGCCAAGGCTGTCTTAGGCTTTGTTAACCGGGGAGTCTTTGCGGGACGAGGCGATCTCGTCGTTCTCCGCTTCGACGCGCGCTTGGAACTGTTCGGGGGATTCGTCGGGGGCGCGGAAACGGAATTGGCCGGAGCTCACGGGGGCCATGAAGTCGCCGCCGCGGCTTGGCGGGGGCGCGTCTTCGGCGTGGTGTTTGCGCGCGAGTGACATCACCACGACGACGCCGATGATGACGGCGACGAGCGCGACGATCCCCAACGCGACGAGCATGCGAAAAGAGTCCGCCTCTAGCACCGCGCGTGTCAAGCTTCGTCCCCGCATGACGACGCGGCGGCGTAACCTCCTCGTTCTTGCGGGTGTTCTCGCCCTCGCGATTGCAGGCGCGTTCGTGTTTGCGCCCGCGTCACGCCAGCGCGCGGCGATCGAGGCCGTCCCCGAGGGCGCGTTTCTGGTCGTCACGGTCGACGTCGCGAAGCTGCGCGAGTCGCCGCTCATGCGCGAAGCGTCGACCTTGCACGAGGTGAGCGACGTCTCCGAGGAATGCGGCTTCGATCCGCTCACACATGTTCAATCGATCGCGCTCGGCGTCCCCGAAAAGCCCGATGGCGTTTTTGGAATCGCCGTCACGAACGATCTCGCAGAGAAAGATCTCGCGCACTGCGCCGAGCGCGTCATGGGCGCACGCAGCGCGACGCCCCGCTTCACCAAACACGGGTCGTGGACCGTGCTCGAGCAAGAAGGCGTCATCACCGAAGCGACGCGCCCCAAAATTGCCTACCGCGACGGCTCCCCACTCCTCATCGCACGTGGCGACTACTTGGCCACGATGCAAGCGGCGATCGACGGAACGACGAAGCGCGCCGACACCTCGACCGATCACGCCGCGCTCCGCAAGATCGCCACCGACCGAAGCGCCGACCACGCGATCTTGATCGCGACGGCAGTTTTGCCGAAGTCACTTCGTGATCGTTTGAAAGACGAAATGTCGGACGAAGCCGAATCATCCGAGACGCGAAAACAAACAATGGCGGCCATCTTGTCCGTCGGTAAGGTCGCGCTCGCGGTGAGCGGACACGGCGACTCGCTCGACGTCTTCATCGAGCTCGACTGCGAGTCCGAGGCGGCGTGCGGAACGGTCCGCGATTTTCTCGACCGAAAGCGCAAATCCGTCGCGGCGACCACGGCGGCGCGCTTCACGGGCATCGCCGGGCTGCTCGAAGCCATCCACGCCGAGGTCCACGGGGGCGCGCTCGACCTCACGCTTTCAGCCCCGGAGAGCGAGATTGTCAGGGCGATTCGAGCCGTTTTGTCGGGTGGGGGCGCGCCCGACGTACCTACCCAGGGGGACGGCGGTCCTGGATTTTCGCCGCGCCGATGAGTACGCTATTCGGCGCATCTCAGAAGGAGCCTCATCATGTCCGGTAGCAGGAACGTCGTCTCGATTTCCGACACCAACTTCGACAGCGAAGTTTTGCGCGCTGACGCGCCGGTCCTCGTGGACTTTACCGCGACGTGGTGCAACCCGTGCAAGCTCCTCGCTCCCATCGTCGACAAAATCGCCGATGAGAACGTCGGCAAATACAAAGTCGCAAAAGTCGACATCGACGAGTGCCCCGGCATCGCGTCGAAGTACCGCATCAAAGGTGTGCCCACGGTCATGGTCTTCAAGGGCGGGGAGATCAAAGGCCAGCACGTCGGCGTGACCAACAAGGAAACGCTCATCAAGTTGCTCGAAGGCTGATCTTGTAAATGTTCGGCCAGGACCCGCGCCTCGTCGCGCTACGCGACAGCATCGTGGGACGGGTGCTCCGAGGGAGCGGTCGCGTGCAGTACCACGTGCGCGAACGCATCGGCGAGGGCGGGCAAGGGTGGGTCTTCACCGCCAATTGGGATGAGCCAGGCGGGTTCATCGTCATCGTCAAAGTTTTGCGCCCCGACGCCGTGAACGCAGACACGCTGCGCCGTTTCCAACGCGAAGCGGACGTGCTGCGCATGCTCTCGCAACAGGGGCAGCCCAATCCGTACATCGTGCGGTTCTTCGATCACGCGACAGCGGTGATCACGCACGAAGGAAAATCGCACACGCTTCCCTTCACGGTGCTCGAGCACGTGAGCGGCACCACGCTCGAGCGCGTGCTCGATTCGGCGCCGGGCCGCGGCATGGCCGTCGAACGCACGCGTCGCATCTTGCGGCAGGTGTCTCAAGCGCTCGAGGTCGTGCACGCGAAGAAGGTCATTCATCGCGATCTCAAGCCTTCGAACATTCTCTTGTCGAACGAGTCGGGCGGCGAGGTCGCAAAAGTCACCGACTTCGGCCTCGTGAAGCTCATCGATGTCGGCATGGCGCGCACCTCGACGCTCGCGGGTGCATCGCTCGGCTACGCGCCGCCCGAGCAGTACGAGCAGGGCAACAAGCGCGTCGGCGAACGCACCGATGTGTTCTCCCTCGCCGCGATCACGTTCGAGATGCTCGCGGGGAAAATGGCGTTCCCTTACAAAGAGGGCGAAAACCCGCTCTTGATCGTGACGCGCATCTTGAACGAGTCGCGACCCCAGCTCTCGAAGACGCCGGAGTCGCTCGCGCCCGAGCTTCGCGCGCGACCCGATCTCGTCACCGTGATCGACAGCCACATCACGCGCGCGCTCTCGGCCGACCCGAACGCACGCCACGCGACCGTCCAAGATTTCTTCGGCGCCATCGAGCCCCTCTTGCGCGCAGCCGCGGAGACGCAAGTGCCTGCGCAGCCGCCAGTGTCGCGGGCGCTTCCATTCTCGGAGACCGTCCCCGCGTCGATGTCCAACATCGCCGCGTCGCTTCTGCCGAATCAAGTGCCGATGATCATTCCGGCGTTCGAGCGGCAGTCGAATTTTCCCGCCGACGCCATGCGCACGCGGCCGTCGCAGCCGTCTCCGATTCCGCACTCGCCTGTCGTGATTTCGCCATCGGCGAGCGCAGGCGGCGAGATGAGCCAGCGCCCGCGCGGCGACACGTCGAATCCCGCGCTCTGGGCGTGGCGCATCCTCACGCCATCCATCAAGCCCGACGTCATTCGCGCCGCCGCATTCTCGGACGACGGACAAACCGGCGTCGGCATCGGCGCAGCAGGCCTCGCACGATGGGAGCGGTCGCAGTGGGTCGGCGTTTCGCTTCCGCCAGGCTTCGATCCCGCGCGCGTTCGCGGCGTCGTTTCACTCGGCCGCGGCGAAGCGCTTCTTTGCGGCACAAGCGGGCTGCTCCTTCGCCTCACGGCCTCGGGCGCGTGCGAAGTCATGAGTGTGCCCGACGCGGAGGCCACGCTTTGCGCCGCACATTTCGACGGGCACAGCACCATCGTCGTCGTCGGCGAGCGCCCCGATCGCGTCCAGCGCAACGAGCGCGTCGGTTTCGTCGTCGAGTACCAAGGTCATCGCATCACTTCGACGAACGACATCGCCCGCACGACGCGTCTCCGCGCCGTCACGCGTCTCATGTCGGGCTCGTACGCCGCCGTCGGCGACGCCGGGGCGCTCGTCCGCATCGAACGCGCCGGCCTCACGTATCGCGGCTCGATGTGTCATGGCGAGCTCCTCGCGATGGCGGCCACACCCGATGGTGGCGCATTCGCAGTCGGCACTGGCGGCCACGCGTTCTCGCTCGTGCCTTCACTCGACTGGCATCTCGAAGCCGTGCAAACCACCGCTGACCTCACGAGCGTTTGCTCCATGGCCGACGGCACGGGCTGGGCCGGCGCTCACAAAGCGCGCATCGTGCGTCGCACGGGCGATAGCTGGGTGCGCATGTCCGGCGAGCTCGGCGTGTCGGCTGCGGTCGTTGCGATCTGGGCTGGGCCACGCATGGTCCGTGGCCTCTGCACGGACGGCGCCATCATCGAGGGGCGCCTGCCCTGAGCGCGGTTCACTCGAGCGCACCGCCGCCGCCCGCCGCGACGCGCGCGATAGGCCGTCGCCCGCGCATGGCGCGCTTTTTGTGGATTCTGCTGACGTTCACCGCGATCGCGCAGATGACGCCCGCGATCGCATGCACGAACCTCGCGGCGCGCGCGGGCTTTGCTCACGCGTGGCTCTACGGCGCGGCCGTGTTCGCATACGGCGTGGGGCTCTTTCTCGGTCGCGCGCGCTCGCGGATGACGGACGTCCCGCTTCCCGCGTTCGTGACGCTCTTCATCGACGAGCCCTACTTCGTCCATTGGTGCGCATCACTCGGCGCAACGCTGCTCGCGATCCTCGTCATCGTCGTCGCGCCCATCGTCGACATCGCGCGCGGTGCGCCCATCGCGTTTCCCACGGATGCGATCACTGCCTGCTACGTGCTCACGCTTGCCATCTCGGCGTACGGGATCGTGTTTCGTCGTCGCGCATTCGTCACGCGGCGCGTCGATATCCCCATCGCGAACCTCGACGCATCACTCGACGGTTATCGCATCGTGCATTTGTCCGACTTGCACATCGGCGCGCTCACGCCAAAATCGTGGGGCATGCGCTGGGTGCGCGCAGCCAACCGACTCGACGCCGACCTCGCCGTCGTCACGGGCGACATGGTCACGAGCGGCACGGCGTTCCATGCCGACATCGCGAGCGTGGTGTCGTCGCTCCGCGCGAAGGACGGCACGGTCGTCTCTCTCGGCAACCACGATTACTTCGGCGGCGACGGCGAACCCCTCATCTCGCTCCTCGCGGCCGCCGGTGTCCGCGTGATGCGAAACGAGGGATTTCGGCTGAAAGAATCCGTGTATCTTGCAGCCATCGACGACACCTGGACAGGCCGCCACGACCTCGACGAAGCCCTCCGCGATCGCCCCGAGGGCATGACCACAATCCTGCTCTCACACGACCCCGACGAATTCCGCGCGGCCGCCAAACGCGATGTCGACTTGGTGCTGAGCGGCCACACGCACGGCGGCCAGGTCGCGCTCCCGTTCTTTGCGAAGCACGTGAACCTCAGCAAGCTGTCGCACCAGTATCACCTCGGGATGTACCGGCGTGGCAAGAGCGTCTTGTACGTCCACCCGGGACTCGGGACGACCGGGCCGCCCATACGCGTCGGCGTGGCCCCCGCGATCGTGGAGCTCACGCTGCGTCGGGCTTGACGCTCCGGGCGAACTTAATTTTTTTTTCTTTTTTGTGGCCCCCACCCGCTCGTGCTCGCCGTCGTGCTCGGCCGTGCTCGGCGCCGAGGTTCACACAGGTTGACGAAACATAGCGCCTGCGCGCGGCCTTGCGCGCGACGGCTGCGCGCGAGCGCCTCCCCCACATTCGAGCTCTGCTCGAATGGGGGAGGGTAGTTAAATCCCGGGGAGGCTCTTGCCCAGCTCGTCACGGATCATTTCTAGCGCGCGAGTTGGCGCTTCTTCGACCAGAGCTGCCGAGATGCGCAGGATGCGATGCGTGCGGCGCAAATACTCGTCCCGTCGTGCGTCGGTTGCCGCTCGGTGTGGGTTCGCGTGAACGGAGCCATCGATCTCGACGATGAGTCGGTGCGATGCCGCGCAGAAGTCCACGATGAATGGGCCAACCAAGTGCTGGCGGCGAAACTTCACGCCATCGAGCTTCTTCCCGCGAAGCGCAGTCCACAAAATAGCTTCACTCGTCGTCGGCGCCCGCCGCATCGCACGCGCATGCGCAATCATCCTCTCCCGCATAAGTGATGAATCGAACCCTCACGCGTTAAGTTGTGCACAAACGAACTCTCGTGCACAGCTTGTCGAGCTGTGCTCAAGCGCGTTTCGGTCCCGACGTAGCTTAGGATCCTGCTTCGTGACGGGCGCCATCCACGAACAAGGGAGTTCCGTGAAACAATAGGGCTCTTTTTCCCTGCGATCGTTTCGCAGCCTTTTTCCCTGCGATCGTTTCTCAGCCATTTTCGCTGCGACCGTTTCACGGAAGATCACGCAACGCAGGCGGACGCGGACCCGATGGAGCGGCGCATGACGGTCTCGAGCGTGGTGCTGGTTGATCCCAACTCGACGCCGGTGCACTAGCGCGATTGATCGCGCGTGCTACGCAGCAATGGTGGACGATGTCGATGAGCTCGATGAGCTCGAGCACATGTACTCAGACGTTGGCGGTCTACCCGGAGTCCCCGACTCTCTCTTGCCTTACCTCCCTCGCAACAAGTTCGACAACGCGCGAGCCGAGGCCGCGGCGACTCTGGGCTTCCCCGCAGGCGCCGATCCTCGTTCATCTTCTGACGTGGCTACAGGACTGCAACTGGCCTGTGAGTTGGTCGGTCGAGCGGTTTCTCGCGACGATCGACGAACCGCTTGTCGATCCGATTCGTTCCGTCCTGCGCTCCAACGACGACATGTGGAAATACTGGATCATCCAACGACTCGTCCAGAACGAGGTCATGGAGTCGGCCATCGAGACTCTGCATCTCGATGCTCCCCCACGGACTTGAAATTGCGGGATTTGGAACCTCCCCGAGATTCAACCACCCTCCCCCATTCGAGCAGAGCTCGAATGTGGGGGAGGCGCTCGCGCGCAGCCGTCGCGCGCAAGGCCGCGCGCAGGCGCCATGTTTCGTCAACCTTTGCGAACCTCGGCGCCGAGCACGGCCGAGCACGACGGTGAGCACGAGCGGGAGGGGGCCACAAAAAACAAAAACACGAGCGTTGAACGTGATTGAACGTGGTTGAACGTGATCCGTAAGGTGACGCGTTAGTCTTTGCCCGACTCGTCCTCGGTGCTGACCCACTCGAGCCGGGCCATGGGCACGTCCTTGGCGTACACGGCCATGGGAGCGATGGCGCGCATGGCGTCTTTGATCTGGAGTGGGAACCCGTCGAGTGAGAGCGCATGGCTTTCGGTGTTCAACCCCAACACCCACTCGACCAAGGTTTGCGTGATCACAGGGTACTGCGCGATGGGCGCGTCGCTTGCGAGGCCGCCCAAGCGCTCTGCTTCTTCGATGGCTTCGCGGAGGCCACCGAGCTTGTCGATGAGGCCGCGTTCGATCGCTTGCTGGCCGACCCACACGCGGCCTTGGCCGACGGCATCGACGGCCTCGGGTGTCATGTGGCGGCCGCGGGCGACGCGGTCGAGGAAGACGTCATAGAACTGTTTTACTTTGTGCTGCAGCTCGGTGCGCTCGTCGGCGGTGAAACCGCGGAAGAGTGACTCGGCGTCGGCGCGCGGCGTCGTCTTGTACGTGTCGATCGTGACGCCGAGCTTGCCGAGCAAACCGCTGATGTCGGCCTTGCCGTAGAAGATGCCGATCGAGCCGGTGACGGTAAGTGGGAGCGCGAAGATCTCTTTGCCCGCCACCGCGATGTAGTAGCCGCCGCTTGCGGCCACGCTGCCCATCGACACGATGAGCGGCTTCTTCTGCGCAAGCAGATGCAGCTCGCGCCACATGACGTCGGACGCCATCGACGACCCACCAGGGCTCTCGATGCGGAGCACGACGGCTTTGATGCTCGAGTCGTCGCGCATCGCGCGAACGTTGTCGGCGATCGTGTACGAGCCGCAGAGCTTCATGTCGATGAGCGGAATCGTTTGCGAGCGGCCATCGACCATGTCGCCGTCGACGTAAAGAAGACCGAGGTGCGGGCGCGAGCCGAAGTAGGTCGGGGCCTCTGCGGGGTCTTCGTATCTTTCGATCGACACGGGCTTGCCGACCATTTCGCGCACGACGTGATCGAGCTCGTCGTCGAATGCGGTGCCGTCGATGAAGTTTGCCGCGATCGCTTCCTTCGCGATGAACGGACCTTTGAGCGTCTCGGCGCGCACGCGCTCTTCGCTCATGTGGCGGCCGTTCGCGAGGTTCTTCACGAATACGGCTTCGACGTTGCGGAGATAATCTTCGTGGTCTGCCGCGGCGACGGGCGACGCGTGCTCGTTTTCGAATTGCTCGGGCGCGCTCTTGTGCGCGCCGACGCGAACGAACTCGGCCTTGACGCCGATTTTGTCGAGCAGACCTGCGAGGTAATAATACTGCGAGCGCAAACCCGAGTAGCGCACGCCGCCCGCGGGGTTCACCACGGTGCGGTTCGCGTTGGCGCACACGTAGAGCGATTTCGATCCGTTGTCCTCGAGGCTGCACAAAACTTTCTTGCCGCGAGCGCGAAGAACACGAATCGCATCGGCGAGCTCTTCGGCGTGCGCGAACGACGCAGCCGGCTCCGTGCGCAGGACGAGCACGACCGCTTCGACGTTGCGTGTCTCGGAGAGCTTCCACAATTTGCGGAGCAGCTGAACGTGGCCGCGCGTGCCGGGCGTCGTTTCGATGCGAATCGATACGGCTTTGTCGGGCATCGGAAGGCCCGGCTCTTTGAAGCCGCCATACGACACCGTGCCGAACGCCCCAACGTTGTGACCGCCGAGGCCGCTGCCGAACATCGCGCCGCCGCCCGCGGTGAAGTGACCAAGTGCGAGCTCGAGCCCGAGCGTCGCGGTGAACGATCGTTTTGCGTCGTTTTCGATGTGCGCGATCTCGACGTCTCCGCGTGCACGACCGACCATCGGAATGTCGACAGCGACCGACGCGCGCGGCAACCAGAGATCGCCGTTCGCAATCGCAGCGCCTTCGAGGTAGCGAACGTCGAGCGCGACCTCGAGAGTGCGTTTGCCCGTCGGCCGAATCGCGGCGGCCATCGACCAGCTGCGATCGAGCAGCGGTTGCCCGTTCGGAAGTGGCGCGGCCTTCGAGCGATTGAAATCCTGAACGACGAGCGCGAGCCCGATGTGCGGATCAGGCCGGAAGCTCGCGCCTGCGGAGATGCCAAACAAACCGTTATAGAGAGAAGTGCCGGAGACCGCGCCTTGGATCGACGCACCGAACGACCACATGTCGTTCCACTTCCAAGCGAGCGCCCACGTGATCCACGCGTAGCTGGTGTCGCGGTAGAGCGGGTCGGCCGTGCTCGACGCCATCACGTACTCGGCGCGCGCGGCCGTGGAGAACCCGAACCACAAGGGTGTTGCCGCCTCGACGACGTGCCCGCAATTCACGCGGCTCGTGCCGTCGCAATAAACGCCGACGTAGCGAACCTCCCATGATGGCGTCCACCCGAGGTTCGCCGGGTTGATGCGAATCGCTTCCGAGCGGTCTTCGCTCGCCGCGCTGCGGCCAATGGCGTCGATGCGCTGCACGCGCTGCGGCTCGGGTAAATCGGCGTTCGCCTCCGCGCTGGCGAGCATTGCGATCGCGAATGCGCAAATCTTCTTCTTCATGCGAGCGTTGCCATTTCACGGAGCGTTTCGGCCTCGGCGTCGAACGTCTTGCGCACTTCGCTCAAAATCGCGCGCTCGGCCATCTTCTGCACCACGGGTACGCGCAGCGTGAGCTCGCCTTCCACGGTTCGTTTCGTGCGCCCCTGCCCGGTCGACACGAGCTTGTACTTCCCCTCGGCGTGGAAAAACTTTTGCCACTCGGGCTTGAAGTTCGGTTGCACGCTCCACGAGGCTTCGTGGGCCTTCAGCGCGTACGTCGAGGTCTCGTCCCAAGCGAGCATCTCGCGCGTCACGAGCTTGTTGGCGAAGAGCGGCACGCGCACGTTCGCCTGAAACGCCCACACACGATGGAGCACGCCGGCCTCGAGGTGGTGCTCCTTCTGTTTGACGTCTTCCATGTTGGCGAGCCGCGCCTTCAGCTTGGAAAAGAGGTCAGGCGAGAGCACCGCGAGCTCCACCGCGTCGAGAGGGATCTCGAATTCGTGAACGATCTCGAACTTCACGTGGTCGTTACTTCTACTACACTTCGGAAGCCCGACTTTTGCTTAGTTCAAAGCTCGGTTCATTCCTCACTTCGGAGTCTGTTGGGCGCAGCGACCGTTGATGCAACTGAGGTTCTGGCCGCCGCAACAATCGGCGTCGACCACGCACTTCTCGAACTCGTGGGCGCAGCCGGGCGGGTTTGGCTGGCACACGAGACCGCCGTCGGATGAGCGGCAATAACCGCCGCAACACTCGTCGCCGGTGCTGCATGTGGTGCCATCGGGCTTGCACGGGTCGACGACCCAGTAGCCGCGCGAGTTGCCCGCGAGCAGCTCTTGCGCAGGCAAATAAAACGCAGGGTGGCTGGGGTCGGTGCCTGCTTTGCCGTTGAGGTCGATGGCTGCGACCCACAATTTTTTCGTCGTGGGCGTTGCGCTGATGTCGTGGTCGCGCGGATCACTCCAGAACGGATCGATCGTCGCGATGTTGCCGTACGCGCGCCGGCTCGTGAAGACGACCCAGGCATAACCGCCCGACGGAACCGGGTTCACCGTGGGCTCGTAGTTGAGCGTGGTGTCGGCCGCGTGATTCGCGCCGATGTTCGGCAGGTATCCAGTGCCGTTTAGGTTGTCGAGGCGCGTGGGCGTTGGCGATGCGGTCGTCACCCACCAGAGCTCACCACGCGATCCACTTCGCGTCGCGCCGAGCTCACCGTCGGTTGCGGTCTCGCGCTCGTAGACGAGGGCGTCGCTCGTCGGCAGATACGACGGGAAAATGTTCGGGAGCGAGCCGCTTGGCGTGTCGAGCACGACGGGCGTCGTGAACACGTTGGCCGCGAAGTCGCTGACGGCGAGCGATTTCCCGTCGCCGGAGCCGCCTGCGTAATAATTGAACGCGACGTGCTTGCCGTCTGGCGAAAACACCGGCGTGCCTGCGCGAAGGCCCGAGGGCAAACCGCTCGACGCAATGAGCGTGCCCGAAGGCACAGAAAAGAGCGCGCTATCGGCGGTGTTGTTCACGCCGGGAAGTGGCGCGGCGTTGGTGAAGAGAAATGTCCCGTCGGGTGAGAGAGCGGGAAACGCGTAGCGAGAGTCGTTGGGCGACATCGTCGTCTCGACGAGCGTCTTCAAATCGTACGCGCTCGATGCAGCGTAGTTGTCACCGTGTTGCGTGATGAGCGTCGAGCCATCCGCGCTGACCGAGTGACACACGCGACATGCCGAATTCGATCCAGCGATGAGCACGGGCGACGTCGAGCCGCCTTTGATGGCGAGCGTGGCGCCACCAAATTGCCCGCCGGCGTACGCGCAGCAGAAGTTCTTCGCGAGCGCCGTGCCGTACGAGTTGTAATAAACGGTGCCCTTGAGCGACCCGCTCGCGATCTTCCATTTTTCGGTGATGGGTCCGTAGGCGACGTTGCCTTTCGAGAAGACGAGAGCGACGGTGAGATCTTCACCGGGAATGTTCGAGTACGTGATCGCATCCCACGCAGCTTGCGGGATCGGATGATGCGTGAAGGGCGTCTTCGTTTTCGCGAAGTAACCTTTGTAATCGAACACGCCTTCGGACGCGTGGATGTAGATGGCGTCGTAGTCGCCTTGTGCGCCAACGTTCCATTGAAGGAGCGGCGCGAGAATTCCACGCGGCCACACGGTGGCGTCGTACGGATAGAGCCACGCGAGGCCGGAGTCCGCCGTCGGTGGGCCGTTCAAAATCGTGACAGTGCCGCTCGGCACCGCACCGCCAGGGCCTTCACCACCGACGCCGCCCGCTCCGCCCGAGCCGCCGCCGGCATCACCCGCGGAGGGATCGCCGTTTTGAACATAGGAGACGTCGATCGTCACGGTCGTCGAGCCCGTTGCGCCGTTGCCGGCGACTGCCGTGATCGTCGCCTTGCCACCGAGCAAGCTCGTCGTCTTGAGGACGCCCGAGTTGTCGATCGAGCCGAGCTCGCCGCGATCGATGTCCCACGTCGCGCTGACGGGAGCGCTGTTGTAGTAGGCCGTGTACGGGAACGTCGACGGGACGCCATACGCGACGTTCACGATCGCGTTCGTCGGCGAAATCGTCAGCGCCCCGATGGGCGCGTCGCCGGCGCCATCGCCGAAGCCGATCACCGTCGAGTCGTTGTTGCTCGAGCCATCGAGCTTGGAGTTGTCGTCGCTGCCGTTGTCGCCGCCGCACGCCGCCACGGCCGCAAATGCACAAACCACGAGCAGCACCACGGAAGCTCGCGGCGAGCGCGAGTGAACACGTCTCACCATCGTAAAAATATAGCCGAGCTGTTACTGAATGTCGGCCGGATTCGCGAGGCGACGCGACCAAATGATGGCGTCCTTGCGAACACCACCTACGTGAAGGTGGTTCTGGAGCAGACCCGTGCGGCGGAAGCCGTTGAAGGCGAACGCGGTCGCGAGGGGGATGTCGTCGGACGGGGCAAGCGAGAAACAGCTCACCACGCCTTCGGCGAGCATCTTCTCGCACATGGCGCGGAGTGCGCCGACGACGGCGAGACGCTCACCATCGGTGCGCGGGCCCGTCAGCATCTCGATGAACGCGTTGCCGAAACAGGCCTGCGACTCGGTGGAGAGGACGAGCTCGTAACCGCCACGGCCGGTGAGCGTGTAATAGAGGCGCTCGACGTCGCGCCCGAACGGCTCGAACGCGGTGAGGGCGCGATTGGCTTTGACCGCTGCCGTGACCTGCTTTTTGGCGTCGGCTTCGGACATCGGGTTGATTTTGATGTTCGGCAAAGCCTTGCCCGAGAGGGCTTTCGCGGCCTTTTTGCCTTGAACGATGGTGCGCTCGGCAAACTCGAGGGCGCGTGCATCGACCGGGACTTCTTCTTCCTCGGTGAGCTCCTCGTCCGACGAGTGCACGGCGATGCGCATGGCGCTCTCGGGGCGACCTGCCGTTGCGACGCTGCAACCCAGCAAGAACGCGTCACTTCGTTTGTAGAAGCCGGGGATGTTCCCTTCGCGAGCGAAACCGAGCTTGATCCACGTGGAGACCTCGTCGCGTTCGACGAGCGTGTAGACCTTCTCCATGCCTTCACGCTGAGCCAAAGCCAGCACGAACATGCGCTTGGCATTGCTCGGACCGGCTCTGAAATCGATGACGCGCATGGTTTTCGCGCGCCGGTGAATCATTAGGCAGAGAGATACGGAATCGTTCTGGAAGAAGACTTCCTCGACGCTCTTTTGCTGCGCACCACCCCAGGCTTTAGCGGCCATTTACGTTACCCACCCTGACTCTTTCGGGAGATGGCGAGTACCACGCCGCTTGCGACGAGGTCAACGGAATCGGCACCTTAGCTATGTATCTTTGTCGTGACGGGCTGCCATTCGGTTGGTTTACAGGCTAAGCGAGCTTGGCGAGCTCGTCGGCGCCCACACCTACGCGAAGAAACACGTCTTTCAGCGAGGTCTTCGGAACGGACACGAGCGTCGGCATGCCGCCACTGAGACCAAACAGTGACAAGAAGTTGATGCCGCTGTCGAACGGCGCGGCGAGCGTCAGCGTGTCGCGGTCGATCACGATCGCGATGTTCGCGCGTTTTTGGCCGAGGAGGAGCAAGAGCGTTTTGTCGTAGCGGCCGTGGGCTGCCGTCGCGTCGACGAACGCGGCGGTCTTCGGACCGGCCGCGCCCGAGAGATCGAAGCGCGTGTAGCGCTCTGCGATTTTGCGCGCCTCGGTTTCGAGCGCGGCAAAACCCGAGGAGGCTTCGTCGATGGGCGTCCACAGCGATGCGTCTTTCAGGCCGGTCGAGAGGTGACGAACGATGACGCCGAGGAGCGCCGTGTTGCGCGGGCTGCCGCGAATGGCGCGGTCGATGCGATCGGCGATCGCGCTGGGCGTTCCGATGCGCGTGTCGATGGCGCGCGCGTCGTCGTCGGCGCCGGGGTACGGCTCGCGACCGCCGCACATCCACTTTGCTGCGCTGCAAAGCCCGTCGAAGTCGATGTGGCAGACGATGGTGTCGACGGCGCCGATGCGCTCGACGAGCTCGGGCGTGACCATCTCGGGACACGCGCCGTGCTCTGCTTTCGTGGCGAGCACGAAGCGCGGATCGGTTTTGTATTTCTCGTGCAGCACGTGATCGTGATGATCGATCCACGCGGCGAGGCGCGTTCCGAGCGCTTCGATGAAGGGTTTCGTGAGCTTCTCGAAGCCGCCGCCCGATGCCTCCGATGCGAACGCGACGTCGAGCACGACCACGCGGCCGCGGAGCTCCGAAGCGCGCGGAAGCTTGCGGGGCGTGGCGAACGCGAGCTCGGGCATCGGACCGGTGTAGCATCTCGCCCGATGAAGTTCGATTCCGAGGGCCTCATGCCCGTGGTCGTGCAAGACGATTTGACGGGCGAAGTGCGCATGGTCGCCTACGCCGACGCGCCCGCGCTCGAGCGAACGCGCACGTCGGGGCGCGCGACTTTTTTTTCGCGCTCGCGAAACGCGCCGTGGGTCAAAGGCGAGACGAGCGGAAACTTCGTCGAGGTGCGTGCCGTGCGATTCGATTGCGACGAAGACGCGGCTCTCTACCTCGGCCGTCCGCGCGGGCCGACATGCCACACGGGAAGCGAATCGTGCTTTGGCGAGCCACGCGCGCCGTTTCTGCTTCGCCTCGAAGCCGAGCTCGAGGCACGCAAGGCGAGCACGGCCGAGTCGAGCTACACGAAGAGCTTGTACGAGGGCGGGGCCGCTCGCATCGGTCAAAAGCTGCGTGAAGAGGCCGACGAGCTAGCGCGCGCCGTCGACGCTGAGGCAGATTCGCGTGTCGTGAGCGAGGCCGCAGACGTCGTTTATCACCTGATTGTCGCGCTTCGGCACCGCGGCCTGCCTTTCAAAGACGTGCTCTCCGAGCTTGATCGGAGGTTTGGCGAGAGCGGCCACGACGAAAAGAAGAAGCGTGTTTGACAGTGTTTTGGGCCGTTAGGTACCCTCGGTCCTTCGCGGAGGTCCATGTCTACGAAAGTGCTGGTATTCGAGAGCGACGCGGCCTTTGCCGCCGAGCTCCGGAACGAGCTCGCAAAGCTCGGGTGCGCCACGTCGGTTGTCGACGATGGCAACGCCGGCTTGCAGCAAGCGGCCTCCGATAAACCCGATCTCATTCTGCTTTCGATCGAGCTGCCGCGCATGAACGGCTTCTCGGTTTGCAACAAGCTGAAGAAAGATGGGCGGCTGAAAGAAGTGCCGCTCATCATCATGTCGACCGAGTCGAGCGACGAAACGTTCGACCAACACAAGAAACTCCGCACGCGCGCCGAAGACTACGTTCACAAGCCGATCGCATTCGGTGAGCTGCTCCAGCACATCAACCAGTTCGTGAAGCTCGCCGCACCCGAGGGTGCAGCCGAAGGCGAGGGCATCGTCATCGACGACGAGATCTCGAGCATCGATCTGGAAGAAGAAGGCACGCTCGTCGTCGAAGACGGCGCAGCCGGCAACACGCTGTCGAAGCGCACATCGGTCCCGGCCGCGAAGATGAAGAACGTCGACGAAGACATCGACGCATTCATCGAAGGCGGCTTCGGCAAGATGACGGGCACGCCGCAAAACGGCGCGCAAGGCGCGACGGCAGAAGCGAAGAAGAAGAAGAGCGTCGTTCCGCCCGCAGACGCGCCAGATGAGCCCGCTCCCGTCGATGACGGGCGCCTCGCCGCGCTTGAGAAGGAGCTCGAGAAAGCTCACTCCGACGCAGCGCAGCTTCGCGCAGATTTCGATTCACGCATCGAGGCCGAGCAAAAGCGGATGGACGGCGAGATGGAGGAGCTTCGCAGCAAGCTCGCCACGGCCGGCAAGGGCGGCGTCTCGAGTCGCGAGTTTTTGGATCTCCGCGAAGCGCTCAACAAGAAGGACAAAGAGATCCTCGCGCTCAAAGAGCACCTCGGCAAGAAGGACAAAGAGATCGTCGACATTCGCGAGAAGGCCCTCGCGTTCGAACGAACCAAATCCGACCTCGACGACAAGATGCTCATCGCTCTCCGCGAGATCGAAGAGTCGAGAGAGAAGCTCGAGGCGCTCGGTCGCGACAAGGACCAAGCCAAGAAGGCCTCCGAAGATTTCAAGAATCGATTGGCAAAGACGCAGAGCGATCTCGAGACGCGCATCACCGATCTGAACGAGACGAAAGCGCGCCTCGCCACGACGGACACCGAGCTCCAAGCGCGCACCCAAGAGCTCGAGGACGCGCGCGCGAAGGCCGCGGAAGATTCGGCATCGCTCGAAGCCGCTGCTGCCGCTGCGCGCGCCGACTACGACAGCGCGCTCGCGAAAGAGCGCGCCGATCGCACGGCCGCAATCGAAGCAGCGCAAGCCGAGAAGGCTGCTGCGCTCGAGGCCGCCGAACAAAAGGCCATCGCCGACATGGCCGAGACGCTGCAGGTTCGCGAAGCGGAGCTCAAGGCCGAGAGCGACTCGCGCCTCGGTTCGCTCCATCGCGCGCATCAAGAAGAGGTCAATCGAGTCCGCGCGGAGCACGCGCAGGAAAAAGAAGGCCTCGCTGGAGCACACGCCGGCGAGCTTGCAACTGCGCACGCGAAGCACGGCGAAGAGCTCGACGAAGTGCGCAGCGCAGCAGCGGGTGCGCTTGCCGCGCGCGAAGCCGAGCTCGAAGCGAAGCGCGCAGCCGAGCTTCAAGCAGCCGAGGAGCGGCGCGTTGAAGAAGTTTCCGCCGTCGAGCGCGATCGTGACGAGAAAATTTCCACGCTCGAGCGCGATCGTGACGAGAAAATTTCCACGCTCGGGCGCGATCGCGACGAGAAAATTTCCGCGCTCGAGCGTGATCGCGACGAGAAAATTTCCGCGCTCGAGCGTGATCGCGCCGAGAAAGTCTCTGCGATCGAGAGCGATCGCAACGAGCGTGTCAGCGCGGCCGAGCGCGATCGCGACGAACGCGTCGCTGCCACCGAGCGCGATCGTGACGAAAAACTCGCCGCCGTCGAACGCGCGAAAAACGAAGCCGTCGCTGCTGCGGCCGATGATCGCGATCGGCGCGTCGCCGACATCGAACGCTCACGCGACGAACAAGTCGGCACGCTCCGCGCCGAGCTCGCGCAGCTCGCCGAGGCCAAAGAGAACGACGCCGCCCAAGCCGGGGCGCGCATCACCAACCTCGACCAACGCGTCACCGACCTCAGCGAAGACAAAGATCGCCTCGAACGCGAGGTCGCTTCCGCCAAGGATCGCGTCGTTCTGCTCGAGGCCGAAACCGCCGCGCTCCGCACCGAGCTCGCCGAAGCCAAAGCCGCGCACGCGCGCGAAATCTCCCGCGCCGACAAAGCCTTCGCGAAATGGGAAGCCGACCGCGCAGCCCTCGAGCGCGCCAAAGACGCCCTCGCCGTGGTGCTTGGCCAAATCGAAGACGCCGAAGGCCGGCCCATTTCCTAATTTTGCTCCTCCGAGAAAGCCGCCAAGGCGCCAAGGCGAGTATGAAGTGGCCCTCCAGTCAAGATAGAGCTCTCCCTCTGTGACCGCGTTCTGAGCGGCGCATGTCGATGAGGAGGTTGTTTCGTGACAACGGGCGCTGGCGAAGTCTCGAGCTGTCT
>JBBSFE010000106.1:0-23973 GCA_038239005.1 Polyangiales bacterium | reverse complement strand
CCAGTCGCTCGCGAGCTTCGCGCCAAGAAGTTCATGAAGATCATCTCGCTCGCGCCGGAGGTTCTCTGATGGGTCTCGCGCGGCTCCGCAAAGGCGACAACGTCGTCGTCATCAGCGGCAAAGACAAAGGCAAGAAGGGCAAAATCCTTCGCCTCATGCTCGATGACGACAAAGTCGTGATCGAAGGCGTCAACCTCATCAAGCGTCACCTTCGTCCGACGCCGAAAAATCCCCAAGGCGGCATCCTCGAGAAGGAAGCGCCCATCTACTCGAGCAAAGTGATGCCCGTCGATCCGAAGAGCGGCAAAGGCACGCGCGTGCGCGTCGGCACCGATGGCAAGGGCAAGAAGATCCGCATCGGCACGAGCGGCGAAGAAATCATCGTCCCCAAGGCTGGTTGATCATGGCAGCAAAAAAAGAAAATCCGGGCAAGGCTGGCGGCGGTCGCCGTCAACAAGAAGCGAAGGCGGCTCCGCAAGCCGAGGTCATCTCGACGGCAGAGATCGAGGCACCGCGCTTCCACGTTCGCTACAACAAAGAAGTCATCGCCGCGTTGACGAAACAATTCTCGTTCACGAACCCGATGCAGGTTCCGCGACTCGAGAAGATCGTCCTCAACATGGGTCTCGGCGCCGCCGTTGCGAATCCGAAAATCATCGACGCAGCCGTCGAGGAAATGCGCGCCGTCACCGGTCAGAAGCCGGTCGTCACGCGCTCACGAAAAGCCATCGCGAGCTTCAAGCTCCGCGCCGGTCTTCCGATCGGCGTCATGGTCACGCTTCGCGGCACCAAAATGTGGGAGTTCTGCGATCGCCTCATCACCATCGCGCTTCCCCGCGTCCGAGACTTCCGCGGCGTGTCGCGCAAAGCGTTTGACGGCAAGGGCAACTACACCCTCGGCCTCAAGGAACAAATCATCTTCCCCGAGATCAACTACGACCGAATCGACGTGATCAAAGGGCTCAACATCAGCTTCGTCACTACGGCGAAGAACGACGAAGAAGGCCGGGCGCTTCTCACGCAGCTCGGCATGCCTTTCAGGAGCGTCTAAGCATGGCTCGAGCATCCCAATACGCGAAGCTGAACCGCCGTCCGAAGTTTTCGACGCGCCACCGCAATCGCTGCAAAGTCTGTGGCCGCGCACGCGGTTACTACCGCAAATTCGAACTCTGCCGAATCTGCCTCCGGCTCTTCGCCCTCCGCGGCGAGATCCCTGGCGTCACGAAGTCGAGCTGGTGATCCCATGATGACAGATCCGATCGCCGACATGCTCACGCGACTCCGCAACGGAGTCACCGCGCGCCATGATTTCGTCAACATGCCGCACTCGTTCCTCAAGGAACACATCGCGCTCGTCCTCAAAGCCGAAGGCTACGTCGACGACTCACGCGTCGAAGAGCGCGAGGGCCGCAAGGTTCTCACCGTCGTTCTTCGTTACGGCCACAACAAGCAAGCGGCGATCGACGGCATCTCGCGTCTCTCGTCGCCGGGTCGTCGCCTTTACGTCCGCCACGATCGCATTCCGCGCATTCGTTCGGGCATGGGCATCTCGATCCTCTCGACGTCACGCGGTGTCATGACCGACCGCGACGCACGCAAGCAGCGTGTTGGCGGCGAGCTCCTCTGCGCAGTTTGGTGATCGATATGGAGAACCTCAAACAATCCCGCGTCGGCAAGCGGCCGATCGAATTGCCGAAGGGCGTCACGGCCACTTTCAAGGATGGCGTCTTCGACGTCAAAGGTCCGAAGGGCGCGCTCAGCCGCAAGGTTCCGCCGAACGTGAAGGTCACGCTCGAAGGCACCACTCTGTCGGTCATGCCGACCGTCGGCGGCCGTGACGGCTCACGCTTCCAAGGTCTCGCGCGCGCTCTCCTCAACGGGATGGTGCAAGGCGCGGCGAGTGGTTACACGAAGACCCTGCAACTCGTCGGCACGGGTTACCGCGCCGAAGTGAAGGGCCAGATCTTGAACCTCTCTCTCGGTTTTTCTCACCCAGTGAACTTCCCGATTCCGCAAGGGATCAAGGTCGAGATCCCAGGCGACTCGAAGGGCACCATCATCATTCTCACGGGTCCCGATAAGGCCGTGATGGGTCAGACGGCCGCGAAGATTCGCGGTTTCCGTCCGCCCGAGCCGTACGCCGGCAAGGGTGTTCGCTATCAAGGCGAGAAAGTCCGCGAAAAAGCGGGCAAGGCCGCAAAGGGCGCCGGCGGCGCGAAATAATTAGGGAACGGAGAACGTCATCATGGCCATGGCAATCGTCGGGCGAGAGCGCCGCAAGCTTCGTATCCGCCGCAAAATCAGCGGAACACCGGCTCAGCCGCGTCTCACCGTTTTTCGCAGCTCCAAGCACATCTATGCGCAAGTCGTCGACGACGTCGCTGGCAAGACGCTCGCGCACGCCTCCACGCTTTCGAAGGGCGTCAAAGGCAACGTGGGGGAAGCCAACAAGACCGACGCAGCCAAGCTCGTCGGCCACGCCATCGCCGACAGCTTGAAGAAGCAAGGCATCACCAAGATCGTCTTCGACCGAAACGGCTACCTCTACCACGGCCGCGTCCGCGCACTGGCGGACGCCGCGCGCGAAGCCGGCCTCAAGTTTTGATGAGGGGTTTTCAACCCCTCAAGCATCCCAAGGAAATTATCCATGCCGACGTTTGAAATTGACGAAGAGAAACTCAAGGAGCGCATCATCTCCATCAACCGCGTGGCCAAAGTGGTCAAGGGCGGTCGGCGCTTCTCGTTCGCGGCGCTCGTCGTCGTAGGCGACGAATCAGGTCACGTGGGCGTCGGTCTCGGCAAAGCCAACGAAGTCCCCGAGGCGATCCGCAAGGGCAACGATCAAGCGCGAAAGAACATCTTCCGCGTTCCCCTCGACGGCGCCACAGTGCCGCACGAGATCCGCGGTCACTTTGGCGCAGGCAAAGTCTTCTTGAAGCCAGCCTCGGCCGGAACGGGCGTCATCGCCGGCGGCGCAGTGCGCGCGGTCGTCGAGAGCGCGGGCATCCACGACATCCTCACGAAGTGCATCGGCAGCTCGAACCCGCACAACGTCGTCCGCGCGACGATCGACGCGCTCCAGCAGCTCCGAAGCCTCGACGACATCGCACGCCGCCGCGGCAAGCAAGTCGCCGATCTCGTCGAAGTCTCGGAGAAGAAGAAGAAGACTCCCATCACCGAGGCAACGCCGTGAAATCGCATCTTCACGTGACGCAAAAGCGAGCGGTCGCGAATCGCGATCACCTCGAGACCATCAAGGGTCTTGGTCTTCGCGGCCTCAACTCCGAAGTGTGGGTCAAGAACACGCCGTCGTTCCGTGGCGCCGTGAAGAAGGTCATGCACCTCATCACGGTCGAAGAAGTGGACAAGAAATAATGGCAACCACGCTCAGCAACATTCGTAAGCCCGCAGGCGCGACGCGCGGCAAACGTCGTCTCGGCCGCGGCGTCGGCTCGGGCCTCGGCAAGACGTCCGGGCGCGGCCAAAAAGGTCAGTACGCACGTGGCGGCGTCAAACGCGGCTTCGAAGGCGGGCAGACCCCGCTCATGCGCCGCATCCCGAAGCGCGGCTTCAACGTGCCGTTCCCGGTTCGCCTCGCCGAGGTCAACGTCGGCGATCTCGAACGCTTCGACGCAGGCGCCAAGGTCGATGAAAAAGCTCTCCGCGATCGCGGCCTCGTCAAAGGTCGCTGCGACCGCATCAAGATCCTCGGCAATGGCGATCTCAAAAAGAAGATCACCGTCACTGCGCACGCGTTCTCCAAGTCAGCAGTCGCAAAAATCGAAAAGGCCGGCGGCAAAGCGCTCCTCTTGAGCGCGACCCAGGAGGCCTGAGTGGCGACCTTTTCGGGGTTTGCCAACATTGGGAAAGTCCCCGAGCTCCGAAAGAGGGTGCTCTTCACCCTCGTGATGCTCGCCGTCTATCGCATCGGCGTGTTCGTCACGATTCCGGGCGTCGATCGCAGCGTCATGCAGCAAGTCGTCAGCAAAGGCGGCGGCTTGCTCGGCGTGTTCAATTTGTTTTCGGGCGGCGCGCTGTCGAACCTTTCGATCTTCGCGCTCGGCATCATGCCGTACGTCTCGGCGAGCATCATTCTCCAGCTGCTCACGATGGTGTTCAAACCCCTCGACGAGCTTCGTAAAGAAGGCGAGTCGGGCCAGCGGAAGATCAACCAGTACACTCGCTACGGCACCATCGGGCTCTCGCTGATTCAGTCGTTCAGCATGGCGCTCACGGTCGAAGGCGCAGCCAACGGCGACCTCGCAAGCGCGCACGTCGGCAGCGTCGTCACCGATCCGTCGCACCCGTGGATGTTCCGGTTCATGACGTGCCTCTCGCTCACGACGGGCACCGCATTCATCATGTGGCTCGGCGAGCAGATCACCGAGCGCGGCATCGGCAACGGCATCTCGCTCCTGATTTTCGCCGGCATCGTCGTCGACATTCCGAGCGGCGTGATGCGTTACTTCGAAACGCACAAGGGCAACATCCAGCCGCTGAATCTCGCGGCCGTGGGCTTCATCATTCTCGTTACCGTCGCGACCATCGTCTTCTTCGAGCGCGCGCAGCGACGCATCCCCATTTATTACGCGAGACGCACAGTAGGCCGCCGAATTTACGGCGGCCAGACGGCGCACCTCCCGCTTCGCGTGAACACGGGCGGCACGATCCCCCCCATTTTCGCGATGTCGCTCCTCGGATTCCCCGCGACGCTCGCAAACTTCCACATCCCCGGCATGACGACGTTCCAGACGCTCCTCAACCGCGGCGACTGGCTATTCAACTTCTTCTACGTCGTTCTCATCGTCTTCTTTTGTTACTTCTACACGGCCGTCACGTTCCAGCCGGTCGATGTCGCCGACAACCTGAAGAAGCAACAGGCCTTCATCCCGACAATCCGCCAAGGCAAGCAAACCGCCGACTACATCGACAAGGTGCTCACACGCATCACGCTCGGCGGGGCGGTCTACGTCGCAGCCGTCTGCGTCGTACCGACCATCATCACCGAAGCGTTCCACGTACCGTTTCGCATGGGCGGCACGTCACTCATGATCATCGTCGGCGTCGCGCTCGACACGGTCTCGCAAATCGAAGCGCACCTCCTCACGCGCAACTACGAAGGCCTCTCCGGCGGCGGCGGGCGCACGACCCGCGTGCGCGGCCGACGCGACTTCGGGTGACTCCTACCCAATTTGCCGCGCGCTGAGAAAGGCTGACGTTGGGATGGCAGCTGGGATTCGGGAGTGGAGTGTTTTGCCGCATGGGGCGATCGAGAAGGTCGCCGAGAATTTGTGGCGCGTCGAAGGGCGGATGAGTGGGTCCAATCGGCGCGTGATGATTTTGGTGAGGCTCGGCGATGGGCGCATCGTGATGCACAACGCGATCGCGCTCGATGATGCGAGCATGAAAGAGATCGATACGTGGGGCGACGTGAGCTCGATTCTCGTGCCGAACGGGCTTCATCGTCGCGATGCGTTCGTGATGCAGGAGCGATATCCGAAGGCCAAAGTGTATGCGCCGTCGGGAGCCGTGAAGGCCGCGTCGAAGGCGACGCCGTGCGTGGGCACCTACGCCGACGTTCCGACCGATGCGACGCTCTCGCTCCGCGATCTCGAAGGCGTCGGAGCGCGCGAAGGCGTGATAATGGTGCAGAGTACCGACGGCGCTTCCGCTGTCTTTTGCGACACGCTTTTGAACTTGCCGAAGCTCGGCTTCTTCCTCGAGGCGTTCTTGAGCCCGACCGGCACGCTCTCGGTTCCGCGCATGACACGTGTGTGGTTCGCGAAAAATCTTGCCGAGCTCCGCGCCGATCTCGAACGACTCGCGCATCGCGATGGGCTCGTGCGCATCATTCCCGGCCACGGCGCGATCGTCGCGACCGACGCCGCAGCGCGCCTCGCCGAAGCCGCCGGCCGTCTGTAATGTGACGTGAAAACGCGGTAACCATTCGCCAGATCTTGCGAAGCTGGCTGTCCGTGGGCCTCCACGAGATTGCGGCGCATCTCGGCTAGCTCGGCACCTTCGATCCAGTGCGTGCACCGCGTGGTTACGCCGTCGTCGTTGAGGTCACATGCGAAGACGACAAAACCGCCGACTTTGCACCCTGCCTTTTCGTTTTGATCGACCCATTGCCCATGCTCGTTGGTGCAGATGGTTTTCGCTTCGGCAGTCGTCGCGCCGATTTCAGGGTACTTGGGGTTTGCACGGATGTCGGTGAGCTTCACGTTGAGAGTTTGAGTGCCGCGGCTTGAACCCGCTCTCTCGCGATCCTCTTGCGCGATTTGATCCCGTTTCTCTTCCCGCGCTTCGTGCTCGATGGCGAGACACTTTCTCGACGGTGTCCGTCCTTGATGTTCCAGCCAACGGCAGAACTCGACCGGGCGAAGGCGCTGTCGGGCCTCCGTTTCCTCCCACGATGCACCGCATCCGCAAAGAAAGAGGAGGACGGCTCCTAGGCGCACGTCAACGATGGTACACGCTCTACAGGGCAGAATTCGCCAACCATGCAAGCGAGGTGTTCGCCGCGCGCTGAGAGCCGAAAGCCCGCAACCGATGTCGCCGTCGGGTCGATGGCTCGTCATGAGCATCGACGCAGTTGGTAGCCGCTCGGTCACGCCAGACTCCCGCAACGAAGAGCTCCAAAACGCGAAAAGTGAAACAGGCGCGCGCGAATTCGACTTGCAGGGGATGCGCATGATGTCGCCCACATCCCAAATGGGATGATTGCCGCAGCCACGGGTCGACCCACAGCGGCGACTCTGGCGACCGACTTTGCGGCGTTCAAATCGAAGCTCGTTCAACTCCATGTCGACCTCGCCTCGCCGGCGTTGCGGAACATGTACGCGAAGACCGCTTCTGCCACGTGGACGATGCAAAAGATCCAAGCCCGAATCGAGGTTGCCGTTCTCGTCGTTGCTGCCTTGAAGGACAAAGGGATCGCGGCTCTATTTAGTGTACCGAGCGCAATGACCTCGCTCATAAGCGCGATCGACGACATCAAGGCGCTCCCGCAACAGGTCCGTGACGCCTTTGACGCGGCTCATGCAGCGCACCCGGACGTCGTACGCGTCGAGCACGACGCCGTTGACCTTGCGAGCACTGCGGCCAAGCTTGCGCTCGATCTGAAAAGCGTTGGTGTGTGGTGAGGCGTCTGCCGGCGTCGACGATCGCTGTCGCGATGCTCTTGGTGTTCTCAGCAGTGGCGCCGCCTGCGGATGCGATTGCGTTCATCGAGTATGACGTTTGGCTCCTGTCGGTCTTGGCGTTCGACTTCGAGCTTCGTCGTGACGCACCCGTGCTCGTGATCGCTTGCGCGTGCGTCGCGCTGCTCGCGGGGCGGGCGCTGACTGGACACTACGTCGTGACTCCGGGCGTGATGTGGGAAACCGGTCGCCGACTCGCGACTTTTTTCTGTTAGCGCACCGAGGTCAGTGCGAACGCCAGTACGAAGACAACCAACGAGAGGCCCATCACCACCGTGCCGATGATCCCGAGGATCCAGCCGACGGTTGCCAGGCTGTTCGGTTCCACTTCCATCGCGCGGCACGTGGCGCGGTACGAATTGCCCTTCACCCACGCGAACGGCGCGAGGAGCTGACACGCGACGAGACCGAGAAGGCCGAGCACGAAGATCGTCGTGGCCTCGTTGTCGCTGCGTTGCGCCATCGGGCTCTGCGCCATCGGGTATCCCATCGGCGGATAGTTCGGATATTGGGGCGGGTATGGCTGCGGCGGCGCATGCGGAGCCTGCGGACCAAAGTTGCGCGGGTCGCTGGGGTTCATCGATCACGAGCATATACGTTGCGCTACGTTTTGATGGAGATGCAACGACTCTGCGTGCTCGTCGTCGTCGCCGCGATCGCGTGTGGCGCGCCAACTAGGGTCGACTTGATCTCGACGGTGCCATCCGCTTCGCCGCCGCGTTCCGAAAAGTCGGAGCCTATGCCGCCAGTCGAGCTCGTGAGCTTCACGAGCGGTGCGCTCACGCTCCACGGATTTCTCTGGCGTCCCGCGGGCCGAGGTCCGTTTCCCGCCATCGTGTTCAACCACGGCAGCGAAGAAAATCCGGGGGCGAAAGAAGGCCAAGCGGCGTTCTACGTTCCGCGCGGATTCGTCGTCTTCGTTCCGCATCGTCGCGGTCATGGGCGCTCGGCATCAGCGGGCCCGTACACGTCGTCCGCGCTCGACGCGAAGTCCGTTCAGGCGCTCGTGCTCGAGAACGATGACGTGATCGCCGCAATCCAATGGGTCGCGGCGCTTCCCTACGTAGACGCGCGCCGCGTCGCGACCGTCGGTTGCTCGTTCGGCGGAATCCACGCGCTCCTCGCAGCGCAGCGCAGCACCGACATCATCGCCGCAGTCGACTTTGCCGGCGGCGCGATGACATGGACGCGCTCGCCATTGCTCCAAGCCGAGATGGTCGCCGCAGCGCGCGCCGTCCGCGTTCCAGTCCTCTTCCTACAAGCCGACAACGACTACGACACGACCCCAAGCCGCACGCTCTCGAGCATCGCAACAGCGTCAGGCCACCAAGCACGCCTCCGCATCTTCCCGCCAAACGGCACGACATCCGCCGAGGGCCACGCATTCTGCACCGGCGGCGCAAACCCTCCGTGGGGCGACGCCGTCCTCGCGTTCCTGAAAGACGCAGCCTCAGGCCGCCGAGTGGAGTGAGAGCCCGTCTCGCGTTCGGATCCGAACGGCAGGTCCCGTCTCCGGTTCGGATCCGAACGGGAGGGTTTCTTAGGGACTGGGAACGCCGTGCCTAGCGGGCTTGGGCCATCCGATGGTATAGCGGCGTCGGATGAGCGCGCGCAGACTGGTTTTCATGGGGCCGCCGGGAGCGGGAAAGGGGACGCAGGCGAAGCTCGTCTGCGAGAAGCTCGGCATCCCTCAGGTGTCGACCGGGGACATTCTCCGTGCGCGCAAAGCCGCGGGAACGCTGCCGCCCGAGCTTCACGATGTCATGGCATCGGGCGGGCTCGTGCCCGATGCTGCCGTCGTCGACCTTGTTGGCGAAAGGCTGATGGAAGCCGATTGCGCCAATGGGTTCCTGCTCGATGGGTTCCCGCGCACCGTCGCCCAGGCCGAGGCGCTCGACGACATGCTCGCCAAGCGAAACCAGAAAATCGACATCGCGCTCGTGCTCGAGGTACCCGACGATGCGCTGATCGAACGCGCAGTGCTTCGCCGGACGGACAAACGCACTGGACAGATTTACCACTTGAAGTATAACCCGCCGCCCCCGGGTGCCGATCTCGAGCATCGAGCCGACGACCAGGAGGACGTGGTCCGCAAGCGCCTCAAAGCGTACGCGGAGTCCACGGCGGCGGTGATTCCTCACTACGAAAAGCACGGAATCCTTCGCCGCGTTGACGGAACCAAAAGCATGGCCGACGTGACGAAATCAGTCTTCGAGAAGATCAACGAATGAGATCAAGCAGTGAGCGCCGGGAGCGCAAGGAGCCGAAAGGCGACAAGCTCGAGTTCGACGGCGTCGTTCAAGAGGCACTTCCCAACGCCATGTTCAAAGTCAAATGCGATAACGGCCTCGCCGTACTCGCGACGATCAGCGGACGCATGCGGCAGTTTTACATCCGCATTCTTCCCGGCGATCGAGTCACCGTCGAAGTGAGCCCCTACGACCCGAGCCGCGGCCGCATCACGTACCGACACAAGTAGCGAAGAAAATGAAAGTTCGTCCTTCAGTCAAAAAGATTTGCGACAAGTGCAAAGTGGTCCGCCGCAAGGGCGTCGTCCGGATCATTTGTGAGAACCCGCGTCACAAGCAGAGGCAAGGCTAATGGCTCGTATTGCTGGTGTTGACCTTCCGAACCACAAGCACGTCGCGTACGCGCTTCCGTACCTCTATGGCGTCGGCCCCAAGACCGCGCGAGACATCTGCGCGAAGGCCGGCATCCCGCCGACCAAGAAGACCGAAGAGCTCACCGAGAACGACATCAAGAAGATCCGCGAGCTTCTCGAGACCGAATACAAAGTCGAAGGCGATCTTCGTCGTGAAGTGCAGACGAACATCAAGCGCTTGATGGACCTCGGTTGCTACCGCGGCCTTCGTCATCGCAGAGGCCTGCCCGTTCACGGGCAACGCACGCACACCAACGCCCGCACGCGCAAAGGTCCGCGCAAAGGCACGATCGCGCGTCAGGGCGCAGCGCGCGTCACACCGAAGTGAGCTCGAGAGAAAATCATGGCTGAAAAAGTAGTCAACGCAAACGACGTCCCCGCGGCCCCCGCTCCGGCGAAAAAGGTCAAAAAGAAGACGAAGAAGAACGTCTCCACGGGCATCGCTCACATCCAGTCGACGTTCAACAACACCGTCGTCAGCATCACCGACGTCAACGGCAACATCGTCGCTTGGTCGAGTGCAGGCTCGCGTGGCTTCAAAGGCTCACGCAAGTCGACGCCGTTCGCCGCGCAGCTTGCCGCCGAAGAGGCCGCGCGCAAAGCGATGGAGCACGGCATGCGTTCCGTTGCCGTCTTCGTGAAGGGTCCCGGCGCTGGCCGCGAGAGCGCGCTCCGCGCACTTCAGACCGCAGGCTTCAAGGTCACGCTCATCCGCGACGTCACGCCCGTTCCGCACAACGGCTGCCGCCCGCCGAAGCGCCGCCGCGTCTAACTTAGATCGTCCGTAAAGCGCGAGAGCGCAACGAAGGCTTCGAGCACCGCGGCGGAAACGTCTAGCGGGAGAATGAATATTGATTGAAATATACACGTAAGTTGTCCTACGAGGGCGCTCGCATGAAAACACGCACACTCGTCTCCATCGGCGCCATCGCTCTTCTCGCAGTCGGCGCGCAGGCCACAGCATGTGGTGGTGACACCGCCGCGACCGACGCAGGTCCGGATGGAAACGCAGGCGACACGGGCGCACCGGACGTCTCGAAAGACTCGACGACGATCGATTCAGGCAACGACGCGAACACCGACGCGGCCGACGCAGGCTGCCCGGTTGGCTTCGAAGATCTCGACAAGAACACCACCAACGGTTGCGAGACGAAGACGCCCGCCGGCATCACGCCGACCGCACTGAAGCTCTGGCTGCGCGCGGACAGAGGCCTGACGTGTGCGTCGAGTGCCGTCACCGCGTGGGCTGATCAATCCGGCAATAGCGACAACGCGGCGCCCGTCAGCGGTCACACAGGCCCGTCGTGCGGATCGCAAACGCTCAACGGCTACGGCGTTCCCGTGTTCAGCCCGGTCTCGCCTGACGGCGGTCTCGACGCGAGCCTCGCCGCTCTCGAAGATGGCGTGCTGAAAGTCGATCTCGGATTTCTCGTCGGCACGCCGTACACGGTGTTCGCCGTCGAGCAACGCAGCACGGCCACGCCGCTCCACCAGTACTTCATCGGAAGCGGCGTCGTGCTGAACTACGGGTGCGGCGCAGACGCCGGCACCGACAAAGCGCTTCACGTCGGCTACCGCAACTCGGGCGAGTTCACCTTCGCGCAGTTCTGCGACGACAACGCAGTCGTTCTCGGGGCTGACGCAGGTCTCGGTGTTTCGGTCGACAGCGTTCGCAACGCCGCAGGTGATGCAGGCGTTCACATCGAGCTCGACGGAGCCGCACAGATCGCCGTCAACACGAGCCCCACCGCATTCCTCGCGAGCTCGATCGAAGGCCGCATCGGTCGTGGCTACGAGACCACGACGTTCTTCGACGACACGCGCTACCACGGCGTCATCGCAGAGATCATCGTGTACGTCGGCGTCATGACGGACGCCGATCGCGCAGCCGTTACCGCGTATCTGAAGGCGCACTGGGCGCTCTGATCCTCGTCAAAGCTTGCATTCTGCAGCGGATCACGTAGAAAACGCCTCCCCGCGGCATTCGCCGCAAGCTGGGACGAAGCGCTTCGGCGTGTAAACCGGTTCGTTTCTCTGCGAAGGTAGAAATCATGGCTCGTTACATCGGACCCGTCTGCAAGCTTTGCAGGCGCGAAGGTATGAAGCTCTTTTTGAAGGGCGAGCGCTGCTACACGGACAAGTGCAGCTACACACGCCGCCCGCAGCCGCCGGGCCAGCACGGCCTCGCGCGCATCAAGCTCACGGAATACGCCGTCCGCCTCCGCGAGAAACAAAAAGTTCGCCGCATCTACGGCGTGCTCGAGAAGCAATTCCGCATGTACTACTTCGACGCTGCGCGCCGCAAAGGCCGCACCGGCGAGCAGATGCTCGGTCTCCTCGAGAGCCGCCTCGACAACGTCGTTCACCGCCTCGGCTTCGCGTTCACGCGCTCCGAAGCGCGCCAGGTCGTGCGCCACAATCACATTCTCGTGAACGGCAAACGCGTCAACATCCCGAGCTACTTGCTGAACGTCGGCGACAAAATCACGATTCACCCCGCGAGCCGCGCCATCAAAGAGATTTCGGCCGCGATGGCGACCGTCGAAAAGCGTCCGATGCTCTCCTGGCTCGAGCTCGACAAAGAGAACTTCACGGGCACGTTCAAGGCCCCGCCGGTTCGCGACGAGATGAACGAGCCCGCCATCCGCGAGCAGCTCATCGTCGAGTATTACTCCCGATAAACCCGCCTCGAAACCCCTCCCGTTCGGATCCGAACGGGAGGCTATTCGCGTTCGCAGATAGACGCGTGCGGGTTGGTGCAGTCGTCGTCGGCCCAGAGGCCGTCGGCGAGGAGGCGCACGCATTGGCCGCTGCCGTTCGGCTCGCCCGGTGACCATGCGGCGAAGCCCGCGCGCGGTTCGTTCGTGACCCAGGTGTAGTTGGCGTCGGTGGCCGTGCCGCTTTTTCGCAGGAGGCCAATCCAACGCTCGGTGCCAGCACCGAGCACGATGACCGCCGCTTGCTCGGCGCTGCCCGTGAGCGTCGCGAGGTGAGCTCCCGAGCCCATACAGTTGGTTTGCGAGGCGAGACCCGTCTGGAGGGCTGTCGCGAGGAAGTAGCAGTGACCGCCAAACGTGATCGCGCCCGCCTCGCTACACGCAACCGCGCCATCAATGGACGTGTCGGAGGCTGTTTCAGCGGCGGAATCAGTGACTGTGGCGGAATCGCCCGAATCGACGATCGACGCGTCGGACGAGGCATCCTGAGGCTCGAAAGCGCCGAAATCCTGGGTGCACCCGCAAAGGGCCAAAAGGACGAGCTGCCGCATCATCTAGAGGATACTCGAACCACTTGCATTTGCCCGAAATTGCCGTAAAAACCGCGCTCTCCGTTTGCGCTGGCCACAAGCCGGCGACCCACACGGGCAGGCGACGGGTTTTTGGCACGAGCGGATTCGTGCTTCTAGCCGGGATCGCCGCGTGAGCTCTCAAACTCGAAAGGCACCTCAAAAATGAGCCCGAACACCACCACCCGCAACTGGCGTGACCTCATTCGTCCGCGCGGCATCGCCATCGAGCAAGAGACGCTCACCGACTTCTACGGCAAATTTACCTGCGAGCCTCTCGAGCGCGGCTACGGCATCACGCTCGGCAACTCGCTTCGTCGCGTTCTCCTCGGCTCGCTTCAGGGCGCGGCCATCACGGCGCTTCGCATCGAAGGCGCGCTCCACGAGTTCACGACCATCGGCGACGTTGTCGAAGACGTCACCGACATCGTGCTCAATCTCAAAGAGGTCGTGCTCAAAGCGGCCAACGTGAAGACGTACACGATCCGCATCGACAAAGAAGGTCCCGGCCCGGTGCACGCGCGCGACATTTCGCTCGTCGACGGCCTCCAGGTTTTGAATCCCGACCACCTCATCGCGACGCTCGACAAGAAGGGACCCCTCGCGCTCGAGCTCACCGTCAACGTGGGCCGCGGCTACGTCCCCGCCGATCGCAACAAGACGGCAACGATGTCCATCGGCACGATCCCGATCGACGCGCTCTACTCGCCGATCCGCAAGGTCAACTACACCGTGACCAACGCGCGCGTCGGTCAGCAGACCGACTTCGACAAGCTCACGCTCGAAGTCTGGACGAACGGCAGCGTGAAGCCGCAAGACGCAGTTGCGTACGCAGCGAAGATCTTGAAGGAGCAGCTCACGATCTTCATCAACTTCGAAGAGACCGAAGAGACGAGCTACCACGCGTCGGGCAGCGAAGAAGAGCCGCTCAACGAGAATCTTTTCCGCTCCGTCGACGAGCTCGAGCTCAGCGTCCGCAGCGCGAACTGCTTGCAGAATGCAAACATCACGCTCATCGGCGAGCTCGTGCAGCGCACCGAGCAAGACATGCTCAAGACGAAGAACTTCGGCCGCAAATCGCTGAAGGAAATCAAAGAAATTCTCCAGAACATGGGCTTGTCGCTCGGCATGAAGATCGACAACTGGCCCGCGATGATCGACCGCTGGAAGGCGCAGCAGGCGCAGAACTGAGTTTCCGATGCGACACAAGAATACAGGCAGGAAGTTCGACACCAACACGTCCCATCGGCGCGCGATATTTCGCGCGCTCACGGCGAACCTCGTTCTCCACGAACGCATCGAAACGACCGACGCGAAAGCGAAGGAAGTTCGCCGCGTCGCCGAGAAGCTGATCACCAAAGCGCGTCGTCTCGGCGAGACGGCGTACACCGCGCACGAGAAACTCGACACGAAGGCGCGCACGCGTCGGCTCGCGGTCGAGCGTCAGGTCGCGGCGTTCATCCCGCGCTTCGTCACCCGCACCGACAAGGGCGGCGAGTACACGAAGGTGGACTTGGTCGAGAAGGTGCTCGTCGATCTCTCGCAGCGATTCAAAGATCGCCCGGGTGGTTACACGCGCATCATCAAGTTCGGTCCGCGCCGCGGTGATGGCGCGCCGATGGTCTCTCTCGAGCTCGTGGAAGGCCCCGCTTCCGAAGAGAAGAGCGACGACGAGAAGCCGAAGAAGAAGGCGAAGAAGGCTGCTGCAAAGCCGGCCGCCGACGTCAAAGCAGAATAGCGTGCCCGTGTGAAAGCGAGGGCGAAGGCGCGTGCGCTAGGGCTCATGGTCCTCGCGTGCGCGTCCGTCGTCGCGTGTCCGGATTACTCGCATCATCCGCCGCCGCAGACGGTGATGATTACGCCGCTGCCCACGCAGTCGGCGACAGAAGCGCCGCTCGTCGAGCTCGCAGCGTCCGCCGGTGCGTGCGCGCCGAGCAAACAAATCTGCAGCGAAGCGGGATGCTTGTTCGCAGCGAAGAGCGATCTGCGCGAGAGCGCGTCGGCGCTCGGAGCCGCGTGCGCGTCAGGATCGACGCACGCATGCACGTCCCTCGGCGTGCGTATGTGGTTCGGCGACGCCGTTCCGAAAGACGTTGCGAAAGCAGCAGCCGCCTTCCAGCGCTCTTGCCAGAAAAACGACGCGCTCGCGTGCGTCGATGAAGGCAAAGCCAAGAGCATCGAAGACCTCGATTTCTGGGCGAAGCTCTGCGGCGCGGGCATCGGCGAAGCATGCCTCGAAGCGGGCGACAAGATTCGCTTCGGCGCGGCCGCGAGCACGCATTCGCCTGGTGAAGGCGCGCAGTTCTACGAGCGCGGCTGCAACGCGGGCGTCGCGTTCGCGTGCGCGCGCCTCGCGTATCACGCGGGCACCGGCCTCGCGATGACACGCGACGACGCACGCATGTTCACGCTCTTCGAGAAGAGCTGCGCGTGCGGCTCCGACGTCGGCTGCTCGGGCGTGGCCTTCGGTTACCGCGATGGGCGCGGCGCCGCGCGTGATTTCGGGCGCGCGAAGTCGCTCTTCGAATCGCTTTGCCGCCGCAACGTCGAGTCGGCATGCGTGCACCTCGGCTACATGCTCGAAGTCGGCCAGGGCGGGCCACCCGAGTCGGATCGCGCGAAGGCGCTCTATCGCCACGCGTGCGACGACGCGAACCGCGATACCGAGGGCTCGCAAGGTTGCTACATGCTCGGCCAAATGTTCCGCGACGGTCGCGGCGTCACGCAAGACGACAAGAGCGCCTACGACCTCTTCGACCAAGCGTGTCAGCTCCAGCAATCGTCAGCGTGTCGCGAGCTGGGCCGCTGGAACCGTGACGGCCGCTACGTCGCGCCCAACAAAGTACGCGCGCTCGAGCTCCTCGACCAAGCGTGCAACCACGGCGAGTCCGAGGCCTGCACCGACGCGCAAACACTCCGCACGACGCCCTGACTACGCGCGCCGCCGTCGGCGCGGAATGCGCGCGAAGAGAACGAGCAGCACGATGAACGCGGCGCCCGCGGCCGCGGCCCACGCCCAGCTGCGTTGGCGGGATTCGCGATCGTGGCCTGCCCCGTTCAAGCGATCGAGTGCAGCGCGCGCCTTTGGGTTGCCCGGGTCGAGCGTGAGTGCGCGATCGAAGGGCTCGCGGTCTTCGATGCCGCGCGCCATGAGATCTTGTCCGTCCATCACGGCGAGCTCGGCGCGCGCCTCGCCCGCGTGCGTTCCGTTCGGGTCGAGGTCGAGCGACTTTCGAAACGCTGTGCGCGCCGCAGCGCGATCGGTGTCTTCGAGCGAAAGCGCGAGCCGCGCGTACGCAGGAGCCATCATCGTGCGTCGCGCGTGAAAGGGCATGCGCGCGAGCACTTTGTCAAAACGCTTCACCGCTTCGTCGAACGCCCCATGCTCGCTCTGCGCGAGACCATCGTCGACCAGCGCGTCGATCTCGGCGAGCCGCTGCTTGTCGAGCGCATCGAAAATCGCGCGCGCGACGCGTTCTGCGGTCCAGTCGTTTGGAGGCGGTGCGCCGAGAATGTTGCCGAGCGTCTCGCGCAATCGCGGAAGCGCGAGATCCCCATACGCGAGCGCAGCCTGCCGCGCAGCCGAGCGCACCTCGTCACGCTCCGAACCCACGAACGACATCACGACGCCGAGTGCGTCCATGTCTTTCGTCGTACCGTAAGCGAGGAGAATGGCCGAGAGCACGTCGTTGCTCTTCGTCTGCACGGCGTCGCCGGGAATTTTCTTGTTCATCGCATCGAGCGTCGACCACGCGAACCCTCGAAGGCGCTTGTCCGCGCGCGCAAGAATGAGCGGCGCCACAGCGCGTTCGCCGAGCGCCTTCATGCGGCGCACGACTTCGAAGCGGAGCATCCCGCCGTGATCGGGCGCGACCTGAATCATGCGCACCACGGCTTCCTTGTGACCGTCCTTCGCGAGTGCTTGTAGAATGCACGCAGTTCCGAGAAGCGTTCGGTATGCGTCGGCATCGCCCGTCGGGAGCGCCACCAAGCCGGCGACGAGATCGTAGTCGTCGACCCAATATTTCGCTCCCGCGGCTTTCTGCAACGCTTGGAGCGTCTCCGCGATTTTCGGAAGCTCACCGACTGGCGCAAGCAAGTCGAGCTCGGCGCCAAGCTGCTCCACCGCAAACGGTCCTGCCGCGAGTGTCGTCGCCGCCGCCTGCGACGTGCCCGGCGCGAGCTTCGCGACGAGATCGCCAACGCTCTCCGCGTGTGCGGGCGACACCACCAAAACGAGCACGAGCACGACCCACGGGCACGTCCGCATCGCCGAGTGGAACGCGCCGGGAGGGCGCACTATTCGACGATGCGAAAGTCTGAGTACTCGCCCGAATAGCTGCGGTAACGCACGTCGACGTTTTCGACGCGCGCGGCCGTTGGGCCGTGGTGGGCCCAGCTCACGATTTCCTTGATGGAGTCTTCTTCACCCTCGCAAAGGATCTCGATGCTGGCGTCGTTGCGGTTGCGCACCCACCCGGTGATGCCGAGCCGCTTGCATTCGCGCTGCGTCGCGGCCCGGAAAAAAACGCCGGTCACGCGGCCGCGAACGGTGATCTGAACGCACTTGATGGCCATGTTGCGTCTCGAAGCTAGCCAATTGCTGGCAGGGTGGGCAAGCTCTGCGCGTGAGGATTTCCGGGACCGGCCTTCATAGCGGACGCGAGGTGACCATCGACCTCGTCCGACAAGTCGGGCCCATCCGCATCGCGCACGCAGGTGTCGTGCGTGCGCTAAGCCAATTTCGTGTTGTTCCGTCGGAGCTTTCGACGACGATTGCGTGCGATGCGTTCGAGATCGCGACGGTCGAGCACCTCTTTGCGGCGTTTGCGGGCATCGGCGTGCGCTCGGGAATCGTCGTCGAGGTCAGCGGTGGGGTGGAGCTTCCACTTCTCACAGGCGGCGCGTCGGAATGGGTAAGTGCGCTCGAAGCTGGCGATTCGCAATCGAGCGCACTCCGCGTGACGCGCGAGGCAACGATCGAGGTCGACGAATCCACGTACACATTTCATCCAGGCGATCGCGTTGGCGTCGAGGTCGACGTCGAGCTTCCCGCGAGCTGCGAGTCGCACGCATCGTGGGATGGTGAGCGCGCTTCGTTCGTCACCGACATCGCGCCTGCGCGAACGTTCGTGCTCGAACGCGAAGCAAGCGAGCTTGCGGCGCGAGGTCTGGCGCGTCACGTCGATCCGAACGCCGTGCTCGTCGTCGGTGAGAGTGCGATCTTCGGCGCGGGCCACATTCGGCGCGACGAGCCCGCGCGTCACAAGCTTCTCGACTTGATCGGCGACGCATACTTCCACGGCGGCCCTCCGCGCGGCACGGTGCACGCGCGTCGACCTGGGCATCGCCGCAACCACGAAGCGTTCGCGCGCGCACTCGCGTCGGGCGTCGTGGCGTGCGCGGCCCTCGCGTTCGATGCCCCTGCACGCGCCGACGACACTTCATCGCGCCCACCGACGATGTTCGATCTCACGCACAAGTGGCCCGAGCTCACACTCGAAACCACGCTCGCGTCGGTGACGTACAACGACGCAGCCGTGCAAGGCACGACGTACGTGCGCGTCGATCGACTCGCATTCGAATATCCCATCGCGCCTGCGCGCTGGTATCTCGGCGCCGCATACGACACAGCGATCGGCCACGACGACGACGGCTCTCCGCGTTTCGTTCCCGGCAATCCGGAAATCTGGGGTCGCGGCGTTTGGAGCGCGTCGTATGGGCTGTCGTTCGGCGGCGGCTTCTCGCTGGTGATCCCAACGGGCTCCTATTCGGTCACGAACGCCGCTGCCACGACTGCATTCGCCGCCATCGCCGCGCGCGGATGGGATCGTGCCCTCTTCGACCCCGACAACGCAACGCTGCGCCCGTTTCTCGATGTGCGTCTCGTGTCGGGGCCGTTCACGGTTCAATATCGCCAGGCACTCGAGATCGCGACGGACTTCGGCGACATCGCATTTCGCTTCGCTGCCGTCGGCACGTTCTTCTTCGGCATTCGCTTCTCGAAGCTCGTCAGCGCGGGCGTCGATCTCATCGAATACTACCGGCTCGAGCCCGGCATCGACGACGATCAGCGACCGTATTTCGCGATTGGCGCGCACGTATCGCTCACGACGCGCTACTTTCAACCGAGCGTTGGCCTCATGACGAACATCGGCTCACCGCTCAACGCCATCACCCGCATCGGTGCGCCACTCTCGAGCGCGCCCGCGTCGTTCTTCGGCGTGCACTTCAATCTCGGGTTTCCGATTCACAAGAAATGAAAGCCATCGTCATCCGTGAGCCCGGTGGGCCGGAAGTGCTCGAGCTTCGCGACGTCGAGGAGCCCGTTCCCGCGCGCGGAGAAGCACGGGTGCGCGTTCGGGCAACCGCTGTCAATCGCGCCGATTTGTTGCAGCGCATGGGCGCGTATCCCGCGCCGCCCGGCTCGCCAGCGGCGATCCCTGGCCTCGAATACAGCGGCGTCGTCGATGCTCTCGGCGAAGACGTCACCGAGCTCGCCGTCGGGGATCGCGTCTTTGGTCTCGTCGGCGGCGGCTCTTACGCGGAAAAAATCGTGACGCCCGCGCGCACGATCGCGCGCATGCCCAAAGACATTTCATTTCCGAACGCCGCGGCCGTTCCCGAAGCGTTTCTCACCGCGTTCGACGCGCTCATGCAAGCGAACGTTCGCCCCGGCGATCGCGTGCTCGTATCGGCGGTTGGCAGCGGCGTCGGCACCGCCGCGGTTCAAATTTGCCGAGCGCTCGGCGCGCGCGCATTCGGCACGGCGCGCTCGCAACAAAAAATCGAGCGCGCGCGAGCGCTCGGAATGATCGACGGCGTCGTCACGCGCGATGGGCATTTCGCCGAAGCCATCGGCAAAATCGCCGGGAGCATCGACATCGTGCTCGAGCTCGTGGGCGGCTCGTATATCGCGGACGACCTCACGTGCCTCGCGATGCGCGGCCGCATCGTCCTCGTCGGCATGATGGCTGGCACACACGCGGACGTGAACCTCGGCATGGTGCTTCGCAAGCGCGCGACCATCATCGGCACGATGCTTCGCGCCCGACCGCTCGAAGAAAAAATCGTCGCAGCGCGCATGCTCGAGCAAAACTTGGCGCCGCTCTTCGACGAGCACAAGCTCGTGCCCGTCATCGATCGCGTGATGCCGCTCGCGCAAGCACGCGAAGCGCACGAAGCGATGGCGTCGAACGAGACATTCGGAAAAATCGTTCTAGAAGTCTGACCGTGCCGCTCGCGTTTCCGTCGCACCCTGGGCTCATCGCGCCGCTGTGGCGGAGGTGGCCACACCGCTTCGACGCTCTCGCGTGCGGCATCGGCGCGGCAGTGCCCGACGTCGTCGATGGATTGCTCGGCATCGTGCGCGGTCACCTCGGGCAGTGGGTTGGCCACAGCATCATCGGCCTGTTCGTGCTCGACGTGCCTGCGGGTCTCGCGCTCGTGGCGCTCGCACGACTCATTCCGTGGAAGCGCCTTCGCGTGTTGCCTCGCGCTCGGCTCGGTGTGCTCGCGTTTTCCGTTTGGGTCGGCGCGCTCTCGCACATCGTCTTCGACTTCATCTCGCACGAGACGTTCCTTCTATTTTTGCCGTGGTACCCAAACACCCGCATTTTCCCTGCGTTTTGGTACGCGCGCTGGTTCGAGGTGCCGCTTCCCGGTTACCGCGAGCCGTATCCGATCGGGCCGCACTTCACCGTGTGGCTCTTTCTCAGCACCCTTGGCGCGCTGATCTACTTCAGTGGTTTCGGGCGTGCGGCAAACACAGCGTCCGCGGAACACCACCGCACTTCTCGCACGAGCAAACGCGGATGTCGGCGCCCTCTTCCTCGGTCGCTCCGCAAATCGCGCAGCTGCGGCCAGACGTCTTCGGGCGTTCCGGCTCGGCGATCGATGCGCGTCGTGCGCGCTGTCGCACCTCGACGCGGCGCGCCTTCATGAGCCCGCCCCAGTGGCCCGCGAAAAACAAAACGTAGTTGCCCGTCGCGGCGACGATGGCGGCGCGCGCCATCCACGTGCCCATCACGAACGAGAACGCGAGCCCGAGCGCGGAAAGTATTCCGAGCCACTTCACCTTCACCGGGATGATGAACATGAAGAGCACTTGGTAATCCGGAAAGAGCGTGGCGAACGCGAGGAAGAGCGTCATCCCGAGGTACTGATTCGTTGCGCCGCCGCCCGCGATGATCGCGCCCACGGTGGTGCCGATCATGCCGACGAGCCAAAACATGTTGTACTTGAACGCGCCCCACTCGTTCTCGAGGTTCGTGCCCATCAGCCAGATGAAGTAGAGCGCGAAGAGCATCACGATCGGTTGCGGCAGGCCGCACATCTGCGCGTCGGGTGGCAAAAACAAATACGTGAAAAGGCGCCACACTTGGCCGCGCTGCACGAGGCCGAGATCGAGCGCGAGCGATTTCTCGAAGCCGGGCCGGAGCATCGTCAGCACGTAGACGACGGCCATGCCCGTCACGAGAATCCACGTGAGGTTCGGCACTGCGAAGCGGCCGAGGCGCCGCTCGAGTCGCGCGAGCAATTTCTCCATCAGCTTGAGGTAATCAGTTCTTGGGCGAGCCGCACTGCAGCCACGTTTGCACGAGCGTGAGATCGCCGCCCGACATGGGACCCGAGCCGAGCGTGCCGTCGGGGAATGGCATTTCTGCGGAGCCGCAACCGGAGGATGCTTGAATGTTGCAATTGAATGCCGAGGCGTCGAGATTGGTGGAGCACGGGTTGATGTAGAACTTCCCCGAGATCTTGTAAGCCATCATCGCGCTGTATGCATTGTCGGCGCTGTCGAGCTGCGGCGAGTAGGTCGTGCCGCCGTGGCACTTGGCGTCCGTGCAATGCCAGGTCCCCTGCATCTTCGGGAAGATGTCGTTCGTGTAGCTGACGCTACACGTGCCGCCGTCGACGGGTGTTCCGCAGAGCGCTCCGCCATCACTCGAGGTGCCGCCTTCGGCCGCGGGCGGATTCGGAAGGTTGCTCTTCTGAAGCCCAGAGTGCGGGCCATACTTCGTGTCGACTTCGAGATCGCAGGCGACTGCCACCAGGACGACCCCCGACACGACCACCCACCAAATCCTCATCCCCGATTGTGGTTGCACCTCCCGTACCGACGCAAGCCCGGCGTCGATCGTTCGGATCCGAACGATCTGCATCGCGCTACCGTTCGGATCCGAACGATCGGGCACATCGTCCTGAGGTGGCGGAGATCCAGGGGGCGGGGGACGGATGGAGCAGATTTGGGCCGCAAATGCGCGAATTTCGCGGTGGTTGGGCTGGCCCACAACCTGCAAAACGACTCGGCATGAGCTCTCGCGTCGTCATCCTCATCGGGTTCGTCGTCGGGTGTGTCCTGTCGCTCTCTGCCATGGGATGCGCGACGGTGGCTCCTTACGAGCGAGGAACCCTCGCGCATCCATCGATGACCTCGGAGGACATGTCGACCGGCTTCGATGAGCACGTTCGCGCAGTTTCGGAGGGCGCAACCGGAGGCTTCGGTGGCGGCGGTGGCGGCTGCGGCTGCAACTGAGTCCACCGAAGGCCGAACGGTTCCGCTAGTGTAGCCCCTCGTGACCTCGGCGCGGCGCCAGCTCTGCGCGGTGATGTTGGTGCTCGCGACGCTCATCGGCGGCGTGGGCCGAGCATGGGCCGCGGGCGATGACATCGCTGTTCTCGCGACCGTCCAGCAGACGATGTCGGAGGACTACCCGACCGCTGCGTTCGGCGAGTCCAAACGCAAGCTTGGTGAGGCGCTCGACAAATGCCGTCGCGGCAAATGCACCCCGGCAACGCGCGCCCAAGTGCTGATCGCGCTCGGCATGGTGGCCTCGCAGCTCGGCAATGGCGACGAAGCCCGCGCCCAATTCGCGGCTGCGCTCCAAGCGGCTCCGACCGCACATCTCCCGCCGTCGGGCACGACCCCAAACATTCGCCTCCAATGGTCCGACGCCCAAAAGACCGTCGGCGTAGGCCCGGCCGCAACCGCGACCGAAACCGCCGCGCCGCCTCCGCCTCCGCCTCAGACTCAGACTCAGACTCAGACTCAGACTCCGCCTCCTCCCCCGCCTCCGCCTCCGCCTCCGGTGGCCGACAACGTCGCGGCCCAACCGTCTCCGACGCACCCGTCGCGCATCCCCGGCTGGAACAGCACCGAAGCGTTCGAGCTCGCGAGCGCGGGCCTCACGTCCGACCTCGCGGGCAAGCTCGACGAGTGCATCGACAAGGACAAGAAATCGCTCGTCCTCGAAGAGCAACCTCGCACGCGACTTCACCTTGCGTCGTGCGAGCGTCGGAGCGGCCAGCTGATCGAAGCGCTACGCGATACGCAAAAAGCACTCGAAGACGCCATCCGGAAACGCGACACCGCCGTGATGCGCGCAGCGCGCGAACGCGTCGAGGACATCATCGCGCGCATCCCACACGTCACGTTCGTGCCGCCGCCGGGCATCACCGATCTCAACGTGACGTTCGACGATCGCGCAGTGCCGCAAGCGTCGCTCACGAAAAAATTCTCGATCGATCCCGGCAAGCACACCGTCCACGCCGAAGGAACGCAGGGCAACATCCCGCTCACGTTCGATCAAACCTACGAGGTGAAAGACAGCGAGCTTCTCACCGTCACGATCACGCTCAAATCGCAGGCCTCCGAGTACCTCACGCCCGGGCAGCTCAAATGCATGCTCGGTGCGAAGAGCCAAGACGAGGTCGTGAAATGCTTGCCGCAGCATCAGAAGGGACTCGTGGTCAAAGCGGGTTTCGATTTCAGCGGCTACACCGACACCAATTCCGTCAACGTCGTCACGCCTTCGGTGAAT
>JBBSFE010000105.1:0-23997 GCA_038239005.1 Polyangiales bacterium | reverse complement strand
CGCGCTGGGCGCCCCCCACACCCGCGCGGCCGCCCGCCCCCGCGGGCGCGCCCCCCCCCCCCAGCGGCGCGACCCCACCTATGTGGGTGGCCCGATCGCCCGGACCCGAACGATCAGGCCCTACGTGGGGGGTGGCCGGTCAGACTGAATGACACGGTGCGTCCTAACTTCATGAGCAGCCCATCCCCAGGTCGCGATTGGCCTTTGGCCCATCCTGCGTTTCGAGCCGTCTGGTGCGCGTCCGTGTTCTCGTTCATCGGGACCTGGGTGCAGGACGTCGGCGAAAGCTGGGTGATGTTGTCGATGTCGCCGGATCCACGCCTCATCGCGATGCTCGCCACCTGTTTTCTCGGGCCGATGCTCATCTTCACGCTGCCCGCCGGACTCCTCGCCGACAGGCACGACAGGCGGAAAATCCTCCTTTGGAGTCAGGCCGCATGCGCGCTCACGGCCGCGGCGCCTGCCGTTGCGATTCACTTTCACGTGATGTCGCCCGCTGTGCTTCTCGTCTGTACGGCGTTTCTCGGCGCGGCCGTCGCGCTCGGTGCGCCCGCTTGGCAAACCCTCGTGCCCGAGCTCTTGCCACGCTCGAAGACTGCTGAAGCGATCACGTTCGGGTCGATCGCGTTCAACCTCGCGCGCGTCGTCGGGCCCGCGCTCGGCGGGTTCTTGCTCGCCGTTTCGAATCCGGAGATCACGTTCATCGTCAACGGCGTGAGCTTCGGCGCCGTGTGGTGGGTGCTCTTTCGGTATCCCGAAATCCGGCGCGCGTCGGAGCTCGCGCGGCCTCGCACGCCCATGCACTGGGTGGGCGCGTTCGCGGATCCCTTTCGCGACGCCTGGCGCGCAAACGTGCTGAGGGCGACCTTCGTCATCGGCAGCGCGTTCGCGGCCACGGCATCGGTGATGATGGCCATCCTTCCCGCGTTCGCAAAACATTCGCTCGGCGCATCCGCGAGCGGATACGGCGCGCTCCTGAGCGCTCTCGGGCTCGGCGCTATCACGTGCGGGCTACTCCTCTCGCGCATTCGCGCGCGCTTCGGCAAACGCGCGATCGTCACGACGGGCATCTGCGCATACGGCGCGGCCACGCTTTTGGCATCACACGCATCACACGTGTGGGGCGCGGTGCCGTTCTTCTTCATCGCCGGGCTCGGCTGGGTGGCGTGCCTCACCTCGCTCTCGGCCACGGTGCAGATGAACGCGCCCGCCGAAACGAAATCACGCGTCACCGCGCTCTACTACCTGTGCTTCTACGCATTCGCGACCGTCGGCGCGACGGTCGGCGGCCTCATCGCCGCGCATTGGTCGGAGCGCACGGCCATCGCAACAGGCGCGCTCGCGTCACTCTGCGTGTCGCTTCTCGCCGCCGCGTCAGTGCCGCGCGCTCAGCGATTCGTGACCCCCATCGGCCCGAGCACGAAGTAAGCAATCGCAACGATGACGAGCATCACGACCGCAACGAGCGCGTAGTTCACGCGCGCGCCCGTGGTGCTCCAACCATCGGCGTAGAACTTCCCCTTCGAGCGCAGGCGAATCTTCCGCTGCACTTCCGAGAGCACGGGTTTCGCGGGCGCTTCGGGCGCGAGCGAGCGTTTGAGGAGCGAGCGCATCGCTTCGTCATCCTTCTCCTCCTCCTCATCGGTCATCGGATTTTCTCCCCGAGCCTACGCTCGACGATGGCGCGAAGCTGCGCGCGCCCACGAAAAATGCGGCTCTTCACGGTGCCCACGGGCAGCTGCGTGATTTCCGCGATCTCCTCATACGACAATTCTTCCACGTCACAGAGAATCAGGCACTCGCGGAAGTTCTCGTCGACCTCTGCAATCGACTCGCGCACGATCACCTCGACCTGACGGCCCGCCATGGCTTCGTCGGGTCGTTCGATCTGCGCGACGTTCGCGTTGCGTGCTTGCGAGAGTGGCAAGCGATCGGCGACGTCGTCGAGCTGGTCTTGCTCGCCGGTGTGGCGCACGCGCAAATACTTGGAGCGGTTCTTACAGAGGTTCACCGCGATGCGATAAATCCAAGTCGACAGCTTCGAGTCGCCTCGAAATGTTCCGATCGCTTTGAAGACTTGTACGAAGACTTCTTGCGTCAGATCTTCTGCTTCAGCGCGCGACCCGAGCATGCGCAACACGAGACCAAAGACGCGGCGTTCGTACGTCCGCACGAGCTCGTTGAACGCGCGCTCGTCGCGCGCCACGAGTCGCTCGATGAGCTTGGATTCGAGCTCGGCGTCCGTCACGTCATCGCCACTGTCACGCCATACCTGGGCAGCGCGCAAGGACCACTCGCGCTCCACGTTGATAGTCGAGACACGCGCTACACCGACAAGTTCCGGACGAACACCAAGACGAACGCCGCAAGCGCCAGCCGATACCACCCAAAGGGCGCGAGCCCGCGTTTTTGCAGGTACCTCAGGAACGCCGCAACCACGGCCCACGCGACGAAGAACGACGTCACGAGCCCAACTGCGAGCGCGGGCGCGCCCGACTCGGCGAGGAGCTCGTGGCGCGATTTTAAGCCTTCGTAGAGCGTGGCCGCGCCAAGCGTCGGAACTCCGAGCAAGAAAGAAAATTCCGCCGCCGTTGCCGTCGAGAGCCCGGTGAGCTGCCCCGCCACGATCGTACACATCGACCGCGACGCGCCCGGAAAGAGCGCAAAACACTGGCCGAGACCAATGCAGAATGCACGCATCGGCGTGACGTGCTCGAGGCCCGTCAGGCCTTCGATTTTGCGCACGCGGCGCATGTGCTCGACGGCGATCATGATGACGCCTCCGACGGCGAGCGCGATCGCGATCGGGATGGGCGCGAACAGTTTGTTCTTGATGGCGTGCCCGACGAGCTTGCCGATGATGGCGACCGGCAAGAACCCCACGAGCAGAGAAAGCGCGAGCCGCACGGAATCACCGCGCCGCGCAATGAGCCCCGCCGCGTGCTTCGCTAGGAGCGCGCGATAGTGAACGACCACCGCGAGGATCGCGCCGAGCTGGATGACGATCTCGAACGAGCCCGGTTTCTTTCCGAGCGCGAGCGACACGAGCACGAGATGCCCTGTCGACGAGACCGGCAGATATTCGGTGAGGCCTTCGACGACACCGAGGAGCAGCGCGAACGCAATCGGCACGCGCCGCTTGTATCACGCCGCGCGCTTCTTTTTCGCCTCGTCGAGCGCTTCCAAAATCGCGTCGAGCTTCTCGGTCGCCTCTTGCGCCACGCGACGTGGCACGGCGCGCGTGCTTGCGAGCGCATCGCGCAGCTTCGTCGTTGCGTGCTTCAGCGAGCTCGTGTCGCGCTTCTCGCGTTCCTCCTCGTCGATCGGAAACACGACGTCGCGATACTCGCGCGACACCGACGGAAGCGGGGCGTTGTCCTCGAGCACCTTCTTGCGAATCGCAACGACTGCATCCGCGGGCGCGCCGTCTTGTTCTTCGGCGCGGCGCAAGAAGTCGACGGCCTGATAGCTCGGAATCATTTCGCTCACGCCATCGCGGCGAAGCACCGCCGGCGCGCGCTTCTGCAAGAACGCATAGGAGCCCGTGAGCTTTTCGACCGTTTCTTGGCGGAGCTTCAGCTCGCGCACCGCGTACTGCTCGAGCGATTCGAAACCCCAACGCTTCCACGTATCGTTACGCCGCACGTGCGTGAGCGCTTCGGCGAGCTCGAGCCAGCTCGCTTTGAAGCGACGCGTGCGCGCGATGAGCTCGGCGCGCTCGGGATCATTCGAATGACTCTGTTCTGCGTCCGCGAGCTCGGCGTCGATCTTGGTCTGCATTCGGCGCTCATATGAGCGTCGCGCGCGCGGCGCAAGACACCAACTTGTGGAAAACCTGTCAGGGACTTGTGCGTGAACCGGACACAGTCTGCGATTGCGAGCAAGTATTGAGCACGCCGCACGAGGCGTCCGCATTCGTCGCGGGTGTGTAGGTCAGCGTGCCGCTCAAAACGTTGTTCGAATCGAGCGTCATCGAGAGCTTGGTGTTGACCTTGTAAGTGCACGCGCCTTGCGTCGCCGTTTTTACGCCGAGAAACGTTGCGCTGAAGGTGTCGTCTTTGACGCTCCCGACAAACGTGCTCGCGCCGACGACGAGGTTCAAATAGGCAGCGGCGAATACGTCGTCGACGGTGAACTGCGCCGTGGATCCATCTTGCGTCATTGTGATTTTGACGTTGGAGGCCGAGCCGGCCGTCCAGTTTGCGAAACCGCAATCGTTGGCGCCGTTGACGAGCTGGACCGAGTAGTCACCCGCGAAATTCGTGGGCGGCGACGAGCCACACGCTGCGAGAAAACCAAACAGGGCGAGGCGCGAAAAGTTCATCTCGCCAGCATATCCGCGTTTCCCCGCGCATGGTATCTCGCGCAGCGCCCATGACCGTGGTCGACGAATTCCTCGCGCGAGTCGCGTCATCGAGCGCAATCGCCACGCGCCCGGAAGACGCTACGGGCTTGCGCGCTGCGGTCGCCACGATCGTGCGCGAAGGCGCGGGTGGTGGCGAAGTCTTGTTCATCAAGCGCGCCGATCGCGAGAGCGACCCGTGGTCTGGCCACATGGCGTTCCCCGGCGGCCGCCGCAACCCGACCGACGCGACGCTCCTCGAAACGGCAACGCGCGAGGCGCTCGAAGAAATCGGCCTCGACCTCGCCGCTCACGCGCGCGCCGTGGCGCGGCTCCCCGACGTGATGCCGTACGCGCGCATGCCGCACCCGCTCACGGTGACTGCATTCGTGTTCGCGCTGACGACCGACGCGCCTCTCACGCTCAACGAAGAAGTCGCGGACGTCGTGTGGGCACCGCTTCCCGCCGTTCTTGCCAACGAAGGCGCAACACGCTTTCTCTGGCAGAAAGACGGCCTCGACTTGGATCTTCCGGCGCTCAATGTACGAGGCCACGTGATTTGGGGCCTCACCTACCGAATGGTGGAGCTCCTACGCGAAGCTGCGCGCTGATTGGCCCGCTGACCTGGCCCGATCTGGCGGGACCACCCACGATTCGCGATTTACCCGCGATTCCGCACGGCATGCGTCGTGCTCTACGTGTCACTGAGCGCGCTCTGCTTATTCACTTATTTGCGAAAGGATTGAGCTTAGAAAAAACGAAAGTGGCTTGCACAACGGGTCAGAGTCGGAAGCAAGCAAATCTCACCACGGGAACACCGAGTCGGCCGTGCTTACGAGCATCAGGCCGACCGAAATAGTGCTTCCTACGGAAAGGGTGCGGCAGTTTTCCAGGACTTCCGCACTACACCATCGTGAGTGAGTGAGGCATCGCGGAGGGAACGGGACCTCGCGCCTGAATATGTCCTCTTCGGAGGGCGGTTGCCGCGCTACAAATTTGCTCGCATCACGCGAGGGCTATCTGTCCACGTTCATTTTCAGTCAAACGCCCGGAAGGCGTTTGCGTCCAAGTGCGAAATCGCTCCGGGCGCCGACTGAGACGCGGACGTGTGTGCGGTGTCAGACTTCCAGCACATCACCCGGGGCCGGGTTCGACACCTTCGTGATGCCGCGGGCCGCGAGCTTTTCTTTTAGCACGCGCTGCGGGCCGGGCTCGCCGTGCACCAAAACGACTTGATCGAGCGGGCCCGTTTCTTTCGTGTGAACCGCGTAGGCGACGAGATCGTTTTGGTCGGCGTGCGCCGAAAATCCGTTCATCACCGCGACCTCGGCGCGCAGATCGCGTTCGACGCCCCAAATCTTCACGCGGTTGCGGCGCTCGACGATGCGGCGGCCGAGCGTGTGCGGCGCTTGGAAGCCGACGATCATGACGGCGTTCTTCGGATCTTCGATCGACGCCTTGAGGTGATGGAGCACGCGCCCCGCTTCGCACATCCCGCTCGCGGAAATGATGATGGAGCTCTCGCTGGAGGCGTCGAGCGCTTTGCTGTCTTCCTTGTCGGAGATGTAACGAAGGTGCTCGAAGTCGAACGGTGACTCGCGGCCAGCGATGAGTGCGCGTGTCTCTTCGTCGTAACACTCCGGGTGCATCTTGAAGACGTCGGTGATCTTCACGGTCAGCGGCGAATCCACGTAAACGGGAATGTCCGGAATGAGCTTCTTCATGCGAAGCCGCTTGATCGCGAAGACCACCTCTTGCGCGCGCTCGAGCGCGAACGACGGAACGATCACTTTCCCGCCGCGCGCGTGCACGCGCTTGATGAGAGCGACGAGCGCTTCGTCCATGGCCTCGAGCGGCGGGTGAATGCGATCTCCGTACGTGCTCTCGGTGACGAGAATGTTTGCGCCGTCGACGGACTCGGGATCGCGAAGAATCGGAATGTGATTGCGCCCGAGATCGCCCGTGAAGACGATGCGCTTCTTCTTCCCTTCGTCGTCGACGTCGAGCACGGTGATGGCGCTACCGAGCACGTGCCCGGCGTCGTAGAACGTGAGCTTCACGCCATCGGCGATGTGAACCGAGTGCGTGTACGGCACCGAAATCATCCGCTCGAGCACGCGCACGACATCCTTCGCTTCGTAGAGCGGCTCGGCCGGATCCATCGCGATGTGCTCGCGCTCGATCGAGCGATTGATGTATTCTGCATCTTGTTTCTGGATGGCAGCTGCGTCTTCCAACATCACGGCGCAGAGGTCGCGCGTTGCGGGCGTTGCGTAAATCGTGCCTTCGAACCCGCCCTTCACGAGCATCGGCAGCGCCCCCGAGTGATCGATGTGCGCGTGCGAAAGGACTGCGACGTCGATCTTGCTCGCAAGAAACCCGAGGTCCTTGTTCACGTCGTGCGCCTCACGCCGCCGCCCCTGAAAGAGCCCGCAATCGAGGAGCACCGTCGCGTGCGGCGTGTGCACGAGATGTTTGCTGCCCGTCACCGTCTGCGCCGCGCCCACGAACTCGAGACGGATCATGCCTTCACTCTAACGCTCGCGCGCGTTTCACTTCTTGCCGCGGTTTTTCCAGGCTGTGTTGAACTCGTTGATCGTCTCGATCGTGCGCGGGTGCCAAACCATCTTGCGAAGGATTGGTGGCGTGATCGTTGGGACGTGCGCGCCGCAGTCGAGTGCTTCGTTGACGTCCATCATGTGACGCATCGAGCCGACGATGATCTTCGAAGGGAGTCCTTCGCGGTCGAGGACGTTGCGCGTCGCGGTGATGACCGGTTTCACGTCATACCCCATGTCGCGGACCCGGCCGGAGAAGATGCTGACGTACGTCGCGCCGGCGAGCGCCGCGAGATACGCCTGGTTCATCGACATCAGGCACGTGACGTTCGTCTTCACGCCCTTCTTCGAGAGCTGATGAAGCACGCGTAGACCTGTCTCGCTCATCGGAACTTTGATCGTGATGCGCTGGGGATCCCACGCGTGGTAGGTCGCGGCTTCCGCGAGCATTTCTTTCTCCGTTTCCGTCGTGAGCTCGACGGAAAGGTCGCCCCAGCTCACCGCGAGGATCTCACGGATGCGCTCACCGAGGTCAGCGTCGGGCGCTTCCTTCGCAATGATGAGGGGGTTGGTGGTGACGCCGGAGAGCACGCCCCAGCCGAAAAGGTCCTTGATCTCTTTCGGGTCGGAGCTGTCGATGAAGATAGCCATGGCCTCTTAATAGCACGGGCGGCGCCGCGAGCTTCACGGCCGCACGACCCTGGTGTATCCCAAAAACCGCGACCGTGGTGCACACTCCGTACACGCTATTTTTCGGGGACGCCTTCATGGCGGCGCATGTCGGAGTGGGCATCTTCCTCATCGCCCTCCTCTGGTGGCTCTTTCCCAAAACAAGCGTCGCGCGCACGCTCCTTTTTCTAGCGATTTTGCTGGTGACTGTCGCCCCGACGCTCGGTGACTTCCTCAAAGGCTTTGGGTCGACGCTGGCGCCAATGAAGACCGAACAGGATGCACTCCTGATTTCGTCGTGCCTCGTGTTCCTCGCTGTGCTCGTTCTTCGGCGCTTTCTGGTCGCCATCGTCGCGCTGCTGATGGCGGCGCTCCTGCTCAAAATGCAGGATTGGGTTCAAGACTCGCTGACGGAGCTGTGCGCTCTGCACGCGATTTGGATCGGCACCGCGCTTGGGTTGATCCGCCGGCGCGCTCCCATCGACCGAGCCGTGTCGCTGCCCGCGCGGCTTGGCGGTCATCGGAGCCAAGACGTCGTCATCTTCGCGGTCGCGACGATCGTGGGTGTGTTCGCGTCGGTGTTCGTTCTCTCACGCGCCAACGGAAGCGCCGACGAATGGGCTTACACGTGGCAAGCCGCGGTGTTCGCAAAAGGCCATATCCACGCGGGCGCTCCACCGTGTGAAAACGCATTTCAGAACTTCTACGTCTTCGAGACCGTCGGCCGACTTTTCGCGCAATACACACCCGGCTGGCCTTACTTCATGGCGCCGTTCGCTGCGGTCGGCGTTCCGTGGCTTGCAGGGCCATTCGCCCACGGCCTCATGGCGGTTGGCGTCGCGCGCGTGGCACGGAGCACCGTTCGTCTCGACGGCGCTGGAAGCGCTGTGCGCGTGTCCGCCTCCGGATGGATCGCAGCGCTCGTCGCAACGCTTGGCTCGACGATTCTGCTCGTGGGCGCATCGCGCTACTCGCACATCTTCGTCGCCGCTCTCTTTGCGTGGGCGATCGAGGCGCTTCTCGTTTTTCGCATCGGGGGTTTGTCGCCCGCGCGGCAAGTCCGGTGGGGAGTCATCCTCGGCAGCTCGGTGGCGTTGCTCGGTGCCACACGACCCGCCGACGGAGCCACGCTGTCAATCGGCCTGGCGGGGTACTTCGTTTTTCTCGCGATTACACGTCGGGTGAGCCTTCGCGCTTTCGCGGCCTCGTTCGCGTCGTTTGCTTTTTGGGGAGGTTTGACGCTCGTCATTCTCCGTGTGCAGCTTGGCTCGTGGCTCACGACGGGCTACTCACTCGAGAAGATCATCCACCCGTGGAACGTGCCAAAGTACGGCTGGCCGCGGCCAAGTGAGTGGAAGTTCGCCCTTCCGCTAGCGACCGGTACGTACGCGTGGTTTCCGTGCTCGCTTGCCGTCGGCCTCGCGGGGATCGCGTCGCTTCGGCGCGGAGCGCGCGCGCTGATCGCCATCATCCCGGTCGCGTTCGTGTGCTTCGAAACCTACTACCAATACATCGACCTCGGGCGCGGCTTCGATTGGGGCTACGGCCCGCGATACGAGACGCCATTCGTCGTACCGATGGCCGTCGGTATGGGCATCGCCCTCGCGCCGCTCGCGGAGAGCGCGATGCGACGTGTGAGCCAGCAGCGCGCGTATGTTGCGGGCGGTCCCTTTGCGATTGTCGTGTGCCTCACAGTGATGACGCTCATTCGTTTGTGGCCGCTCCTCTACCCGGGCGTGTACGCGCATGTGCACCAACACGATTCGCTCAATCAACGCATTCGCGACGCAGAGATCCATCACGCGATCGTCGTCGCGCAGACCGGCGCTACGGGCTTCGACCCGCTCGATCTCACCGAGAACCTGCCGATCGATCTCTATCCGCACCAAGACGTGCTCATCGCGATCGAGCGCAACAGGCCCGAATTCGCGCGCTGCCTTCGCGCGAGCTTCCCAGACCGCACGATGTACCGCGCAACCGGGAACCCGGTCGTGATCACGCCGTATTGATACTCATTCGTTCGCGAAGGTGCGAGCGAAGCCACACTGGCCGAGGCGATCTGGTTGGCGCTCGCCAACATAGAAGCAGAGGTTGCCGCCCCAATAGTGCGCGACGCTCATGTAGAGCCAAATGGCGAGCACCACGGGGTGGCGTCGCATGAGGGCTGCCATCGCGAAAAAGAGTGGGACGGCGCCGAGGAGATAGCGCGACAGCCCGCCGTACCCGTATTCGGAGGAGCCAACGACCGCGATGCCGACGACACCTGCGTAGAGCACGTAGAAATACGTTTGCGCGACGACGTCGAATCGCTCGAGCCCTTTGCGATGGCCGAGGCCGAACCACAAGAGCCCTGCGGCGAGCCACACGCCGTCGTTTGGCTCGGCCCAGATCGACTGCATGAGCACACGCGTGTTGGGTTGAAGAATGGCCGCTACGCTTGGTCCGTGGTGATATTCGCGACCGTGCGCGTGGATGTAGATGAGAGCGTCGCCGAACCTAGAGTGGTAATAGGCCATCAAGAGGACGATGCCCCAACCAGACAAGAGCGCGTAGCACGCTCGCAGCGCCCACGTCGTAAGACGAGGTCGCTCTTGGATGGTGAGCATCAGCAGCGCAGCGCTATATGCGAACCCCACCGCAACGCCGTTGACTCGAATGGATGTCGCGGCGCCCGCAAAGATGGCCGCCCAAAATAGGCGACGTTCGGCGAGTGCCCAATACGTCGCCATGAGCGTCATGAGGTACATCGACTCGGGCATAATCAAGACGAGCGACACACTCGTCGTGAATGCGTTGAACAGCAGCAGCGAGAAGTAGGTCATGCCTACGCCCAGGGCGTCGGTGACGGGCGCGCTCGTCCACAGCATCATGAAGATGAAGCTGCACATCACAGCAACAGCGAGCATCGCGTAGTCGATCGCCCATCCCGTGGCGTAGGCGACGTAACGGCCGACCAGTGGATACGTGGGAAAAAAGTTGAGCTGACAACGCTTGTCGTCATCAGGGTTCTCGTTGGGCTTGAGCTCCGCGAGCGTTTTGCACTCGGAGTATCCACGAAGCGCGAGCTCGATGTAGTGCTGCGCATCCCACTTCGACACGACGAAGCGATCCCAATTGCGAACCGTGAGGTCCAGGTGCGGGTCATTGTAGTGTGGCGCGCCAGCGCCCGCGGGCGTCACCCAGTCGAGATCGAAGCGCTCTTTTGCGAGCGTGGCGACCGCCTGGAGATGCACGTAGAGAACGAAAACTGCCACGAGCGCGCGAAACGGCAGCGTGACGGCGATACGGCGGAACGCCTCGCTCATCGTCGCTCGGAGCGCGCGTAGAGGAAAATCGACGCGAGCGTCATGAGGAGCACCGCCAATCCGACCAGCAAGAACGTCGGGCGATAGCGAAACTCGACGGTTCCCGATGCGCTCGACACACGTGCGGCCACGACGTCGCGCCACGGAACGACATCTCCACCACTCGCGTGCCATCCGGGATCCCAGTTTTGGTTCAACGCGACGACATCGCCGGGACTCACGCCGTAATAGTGCACCGCGACGCGATTCGGCGTCCACGATTCGATCGCCGCGTGTCCGTCGCCGGTGGTCCAAACCTCACCGTGATAGTCGTGCTCGGTTCGGCCGCGTGCGCCGATGCCCGTCACGTGACCTGTTCGGTCGTGGAGCTGCAGATGGAGACCCGGGAAGGTGCCACAGTCGATCACGCCGGTGTTGTTCATCATCGCTGGGAGCGCGGGCGGCGCCCAATCGCCTTCGCTGTAGCGAAGCTCGGGTGGCGCGGACTTGTCTTGATGAAACGGCCCCAGCGATTCCTCGACCTTGGGAACGTTGCGCGTGAATGCATTGACGAGTGGGTGCTGCGCCTCCAAACCAACGTCGAGCGCAACGCATGCCCCGATCGACACCAGCGCGACATCGAGCAGTAGCCTTCGCGGTTGACGCGCGAGGAAGCGCTCAATCACGCCGGCCATCGCGACGAGCAGCACCAAGAGCGCCGGGTAGAGCCAGCGCGATGGAACGTGTTGCGATTCGAAGATCGGAAGGTGGTCGTGAAAAAGCGCCCACGGTGCATATTTGTGAAAGCGGCCGAACCCGAGCAAGACGCACACGACACCCGCAGAAGCGAGCGCGCGCTCGCGAGCATGGCGCACCAAGAATGGCGCGCACAGCATCAACAAGAACGGCACCATCCCCGTGTAAATCCCAAACTCGTGCCATCCCCACGGCCCGAGCGTGGGACGGGGATCACCCTCACGTGTCGTGAAGACGCCGATGAACGCGCTGAGATCCATCGACTCGGGCGAATCGACGAGGCGTGGATAGCGCCGTAGCGAATCCATCAACGGTAGAAGCCGCGGCGCCGCGAGCCCGAGCGAAATGAAGCCGCTCGCCGCGAGGATGCCAAGCGGTCTCCACGAGCGCGACGCGCGCGCACACACGGCGGCATAGATGCCGAGGATGATGACCGTCTGAGGAAGCGGATAAATCGCGCCCGTGTAGACCATCAGTGCGAGCGTCGCGCCGAGTAGCACGACGTTGCGAAATCGTGAGCGTGGGTTCGGTGTGCCGTCGGTTGCGCGAAGCTCGAGCGCGCGATCGAGAAAGAAGAGCGCCCACGCCACCCACGCGTAATAGAGATGCCACGTGTGGCCCATGCTGGCCTGGGCCGCCCATCGACTGTTGACCGCATACGCCGCCACGACGAAGAGCCTAAGGCCCGCGCTCTTCGTGAAGCGTGAAGCAAGGAGCCAAGCACCGACCGCACCGAACAGCGCCATACCGACGACCTCGACACGTAGGCCCCACGGCAACGACAACATCAAGTACGTCGGCAGCCACGGCGAGACGATGGTCGTGCCGCTCTCGACGCCGCCCCACCACGTGTGACCACCGCAACTGTATGGATCCCAAAACGGAAACTGATGGAAGCGCTTGATGGTCTTTACAGCGAGGTAGCGGTGAGCCTCCATCTGATCCCAGTCGTGAATGCCGAGGGTGTCCGTGCGCTTGAAAATGGGCGCAACGACGAGGGCGATCAAACCGAGCACCAGCAAGAACGCAAATGCCTGGAGCACGCGCGATGGCCAGCGCCTCATGGTTCGCCGAAGACCTCGATCTCGTTGAGCGCGATGTAGCCACGCTCGGGTTTGATGACGCGAACGAAACGCGCGCGCTTGTCCGTGTCGACCGTCCAGATTTCGAAGTGCTCCGTTCGCGTGGCCAGCGTGGACCACTGGGTTCCGTCGTTGGAGACTTCTACTGAGAGCGGCAGAATGTCGTCGAACCAGCCGTCTCCGCGGTTGAAGACGCGCACGCGCCGAATGCGGTACTCGGTCGTGAGATCGATGCTGATGAATGCATTCTCGGCCTCGTTGGTGTGCACGGCAAACGTGCCACGGGTAATTCCATCGACGACGTGATCGGGCGTCGGTGATTCGCTTTTGAGCGGGCTCGTCGTGACGGCTTTGCCGAGTGCGATGTCCACCGGTCGAATTCGCGCGGCGATGGACGCGGTCGTGATGGCAATGATCGCGACGGCGACCGCGAACGCTCGACCGAAGCGCAGACCACGTAGCGCGACCAGACTTCGTGTATCCACCGCACCTAGCAGCGCTCGCACCTCGTCGTCGAGCTCAGCGCGCATACGTTCGGCTTCGTCGAAGGGGAGCGCGTCGATCGGCGGAACCGAGGAAAGCTCCTGCGCGGCACCACCCGCCGAGATGACGGCCACTTGTGCATGCTGACGCGCCGCGACCAAGAGCTCGATGGCGACGATCGGGTCGGCCAGCGTGCGCGACGCGCGCAGCCGCCGGCGTGATGCCTCTGCACTTTCCCGGACGCGCGCCAGAACCGGCTCACCGAGCCGCGCTGCGCGGTCTGTGGCGGTTCCGAGCGTAAAAATCTCGCGCACACCCCGAATGAACGCGAGCGCTGAGCTCCGCAGGGTCATCGGTGACTTTGCGAGACGCCTCGGCTTGGACTAGAAGGAAGGCGATTCATGGCGGCGGAGCATAACAGAACCTCGCGTGGCTTTGCATTCGAGCCGACGCCTGCAGTGGCTGCTTCACGCGCACGTCAACTCTACGTCGACTGCCCCGTTTGCGGTAGCGACCGAAGCGAGCAGATTCTCCATCGACACGGAGTGCGCCTGGTGCGTTGCCTCGCATGTGACACCACGTTTGCCAATCCCGTCAGCACGGCGCTCAGCGAAGTCCACGCGAGCCCACACCGTCCGAGCACGAAAGATTGGCCAAGCGAATCGGTCGTGCTCGTGCCAGGCGACTCGCTCCACGAGCGAATGCGCGGAGCGAAGGCGGTCGTGCTCGGGCGTCTCCTCGAGATTGCCGCGCCCCGCGACATCATCGACACGCTCATCGCCACCACCTCGGTCGAGTGGGTCGCGGTCGAGCACCTCGATATCAACGACACGCCTACGCGCGACTGGCAGATACCCGACGCCATACGTGTAGTCTACACAACTGCACGGCTCGAAGCGCTCTTTGCTCGGGGAGGGTTCTCGCTCGTCGACTCGACCTCGGAAGGGGGCCTACGCACGTCGGTGTTCCGCAGGGCGCCGCCGCGATCGGAGAAGCTCTCCATCGTCTTTCCCGTATTCAACGAAGAGCGCTTCGTCGCCGACGTGATCGACGCGCTTCTCGCCAAAAAGCTGCCCATCGAGCGAGAGCTCATCATCGTCGAAAGCAACAGCACGGACGGCACGCGCGCCATCGTCGAACGGTACGCAGGCCGGCCCGGCGTGAAGCTCGTCTACGAAGACCGGCCACAGGGCAAAGGGCACGCCGTCAAGACGGGCCTGGCTGCGGTTACAGGCAGCATCATCCTCATCCAAGACGCGGATTTCGAATACGACATCGCTGACTACGACGCGCTCTTGGCCCCCATTCTCCAGCGCAAGGCCACGTTCGTTTTGGGCTCGCGCAGCCTCGGCATCGACGACTGGCGCGTTCGCCGGTTCGAAGGCAACGCAGCCAAGCGCCTCGCGCTCAATACCGCGCACATTGCGTTCGCAAAGACCTTCAACCTTCTCTATGGCCATCACACGACCGACATCAACACGATGTTCAAAGTGTTCCGCACCGAATGCCTCGACGGCATCGAGCTCGACAATGATCGCTTCGCACTCGATATCGAGCTCGTGTGCAGACTCGCGCGGAGAGGTCACGTGCCACTGGAAGTGCCCGTCAATTACGTGGCGCGCGGGTTCGTCGACGGAAAGAAGATAAGTTTCGTTCGAGACGCGATACCTTCGTATCTGGCGCTTTTCCGCTACCGTTTCGGGAGATGACCTTGGAGTATCGAAAGCGCTTCGTAGTGACAGGCGGCGCCGGGTTCATTGGCAGCCACCTCGTCGACGCTCTCGCCGCGCGCGGAGGTCGAGTGACCGTCGTCGATGACTTCTCCACGGGTCGACGCGAATTCGTCTCCAAGCACGAGAACGTCACGCTCGTCGAAGGCGACCTACTCGACGCCGACTTCTGCAAGCGCACCTTCGCCGGCCACGAGTTCGTCTTTCACTTCGCGGCAAACGCGGACGTTCGTGATGGGCTCAAACACCCACGCAAGGACGTCGAGCAAAATACACTCGTGACCCACAACGTCCTCGAGGCATGTCGCGCGAACGATATTTCGGACTTCGCTTTTTCGTCGACGGGCGCCGTGTATGGCGACGCAACAGTGCTGCCCACCCCCGAAGACGCTCCCTTTCCCATTCAGACTTCACTGTATGGCGCGAGCAAAGTCGCGTGCGAGGGGCTCATCACTGCCTACGCGTTCGGCTACAAAATGCGTACGTACTTGTATCGATTCGTGTCGATGCTCGGCCCGCGTTACACCCACGGGCACGTCGTCGATTTTTGCCGCCAGCTCGTTGCCGACCCAACGCAGCTCAAAATCCTCGGCGACGGCAACCAACAGAAATCGTACTTGCACGTGCAAGATTGCATCTCGGCCATGCTCACGATCGTCGAGCAGTCGAAGGCTCCCCACGGCGTGCACCTCTACAACCTCGGCCACACCGAATGGATCACGGTGCGCGAAAGTGCCCGGCTCATTTGCGCCGAGCTCGGCGCATCGCCGAAAATTACGTATGAAGGCGGCGAGCGCGGATGGGTCGGTGATGCCCCCAAAATCCTGCTCGATACGCAACGCCTTCGAGCGCTCGGCTGGCGGGAGACGCACACGGTGCCCGACGCCATCGTCGACACCGTTCGCTATCTTCGCGCCAATCCGAGCGTGCTTGCCCGCCCATGACGACCGATTCATCCGCGGATCTGCTGCGCGACGTCGTCGCGCACGTTCGTGAATGGTTTCTTCAGGAGGACGCCGCCTGCACCGCGCGCGACTACACATCCGATCAAGTCAACAAGATTGCAGAGTGCAGCGCGGCTGCCACGAAGCGAGCGACGCTCGCAGAAGAATTGAGCGGGGCCGAAACTCGGGGGATGGCCACCTCGCTACTTCGCGACGCCATTCGCTTGCGCCTCGAAGCGATCTCGATCGCGCGCGGCAGCGATACATCGCTCATCGACGCGCTCGGCAACGACGACGACGCAACGCGCGTAGCAAGCGTCATGGGTCAGGAGGGGCTGGCGCTCGAAGAGCTCGCGCGCGATCCCACTCTCCGACGATCGCTGGAGCGCATCGAACGGCGTTTGCGTCACGGCGTCGTGGCACACACGATGACGTATTTGCGCGGGCTTCGCGTCGGGCGAATGCTGGCGGTTTTTGTCGTTGTCATGTGGGTGTCGCTTCGCGTTGCGAGCGCGGCGTTCGACCCACCAAATTTAGCGTTCCACAAGCGCGTGTCGGTCAGCAGCATTGGGAGCCTTGTGTCACCGGAAACGCTCGTCGATGGCCAGCGGAGCACGTTCAAGCCCTTCATGACCCGCGTAGACCCCGCGCCGTGGGCCACGATTGATCTCGGCGGTGTCTTTGCTGTCGAGCGAATCCGCATCTTCAATCGCGAGGATCGCTCGCTCGACGCGGTCTTGCCGTTCGACGTCGAATCGAGCATCGATGGCGTCGCTTACCAATTGATCACCACGCAGCGTGACCATTTTCGCGACATCACGATCAAAGCCGACCGACACGCGCGATTCATCCGCGTGCGGTGCGAGCGAGCGACGGCCCTCACACTCAACGAGATCGAGATTTACGGGCGATACGTTGGTGGGCTCACTTGAGCACGGCAAGCTCGATGGGCCCAACGCCACGCCGAGCAGGCCCACCCGCCCAGTTGCCGTAATAGGCTTCGAGCCCGATGCGATGGTTCATCACGCAGTCGATCGCGTAGATGAAGCCCTTCCGCCAAAGCTTCATCGACAACGGCGGCGGATAAGCCATCTCGCGATCGGTTGGGTCGGCGCCGATCAGGCTCGTCGGCGATTTCATGACGACGTGTGAGCGGATCTGGAAATACGCGTCGCCTTTGGTAGGCCCAGTCGCTTCGATGAATACGCGAAGTCGCCGCTGCACGCCCGACGTCACGAGCACGCCTATCAACTCGGCTCCGCCGTCGAAGTGCGTCTCGGCTTGACGGTCCAGTTGGGCGACGAGCCGCTCGCGCAAACGCTCTGCCAAGTCTGCGTCGCCGTTCGTTACCGCGACGTTGTGCGCGATTCGGAGCTCGTCGATGTCCGCGGGTTGCGCCGTTGGTTGCGCAGCTGGTTGTTCGAGGTGAACTCGCCACTCCCACGTGCGAAATGCGTCGGGCTCGTTCGTGATCGTGCGCACCGGCTCGTTGTCGTTGGTGAACATCCGTTGCAAGATGTTCGGCTCGGTTTCGTGCAGCGAATACGCATCGACGGGCTGTTCGCGATCACCCGTGGCAACGACGATGGTGTCGCCGTAAATGCGGATGTGTTGTGAGCTTGCGAGGGCTTTGATCCGATCGCCACCGAGGCCGCTCGCGCGAGCAACCCAGAACGGATGCGACCCAGATGGCGCGTCCGCGTTGTCTGCTTGGGCGGCGAGCACCCATTGGTGTTCCCAGCCCCAATTCGCGCTGGAGTGAACACCGATGTGCTCCTCGTTGTGGATGTTCGGTTTGATGACTTGCGCGACAACCGCGAGCATGTCGACGTGGCTGCGAATGAGCGTGCCCTTGTCGTCGTATCGCCCGCCCGTTTCGCGCCAGATCTTCAGCGAGCGCACGGCGTCTGGACCAATGAGGAGGGTCGGCACCCCGAGTGTCACGAACGCAGCAATGCGCGCGCCGGCCGCAGCGCGCGGTGCGTCGATGCGCGTCCAAGTCCAGCGGACCCCCTCTTCCGCGGTTGCGACGAGCTGCGCGAATGCGAATGCATAGTAGGCGCCAAAGTACTGCGGCCAGAAGATGTGGACCTCCGCACCTTGGCGAAACGCGAGATATTGCACCGACGCCGCAAAGAGCATCGCGAGCGAATACATCTCTTCGTCCGTGCGACGCACGAGCCACCGCACCACCGCAATGGGCACCGCGAGCTTGCCAAGTAGTATGGCGAGTGGGGTGAAGCTGAAGTCGATCCACGATGCGCGAGCCTCGAGCGTCTTCTCGAGCGTGTGTACGTCACCTGCGCCACCGCCGCGCGATTCTGCAGATGCGAGCCAGTCAGCGAGCTTGTCGACGTGCTTGAAGAGCGCAACCCACAGCAGCAGGGTGCCAACGGCCACCGTGACCGAGAGCGCCCACCATCGATGGTAACGCGCAGTCTTCAGAACCGGCGTCGCCCACGACGGAAGTATCCACGCGCGAAAGAGCGCGACCGCCAAGAGCGGCGCCATGATGAGGTAGCCAACCCAGTCGCCGGAGGTAGTGATGAGCGCGCCGAGGAGCGACAGCACGAGATCGCGCGAGCGACCCGACTTTTGGTAGCGCGTGTGTCCGAAAAAAAAGAGAACGCCGCCGAACATCGTCATGACTTCGAGGTTGTGAAAAACCGAGAAGCCAACCGTGATCGGCAGGAGAACGAAACCCGCAACCGCCCCAACACCCGCAATGGGCCCCCACGCTTGTCGAGCGATTTTGTAGAGCAGTGGCGGCGTGAGCGAGCTCATGATCGCCGCGGGAAGATTCGGCACGAAATCCCGGTGGCCGAAGATGCCGAGAAGAATGCGTGTGACCCAAAACGAGCCGAACGGATGATGGCAATACGCCGACTGTGGCATCGGGTCGACGCGGACATACCAATCGTAAAGTGGGTAGACCGTGTGCCACCGAATCGATGCTTCGGCGGCCATTGCGATCGCAGCCGAACCCGCGCCGATGTGACCACCGTGGGGCACTGCGCCAACGCCGAGCCACGCAGTGAATGCAAACCAGATGCAACCAAGCGTGGCGAGCGCGTTGCAGACGCGCTCCGTCCTCATTGCGGTTTCCTCGCCGTGGGGAGCATATGCTTGCCCGCGAGCCACGTGATGGTTGGGTCGCGGAGGCTTCTGGGCACTTTCGACATCGCGCGATAGAGCGAGCCCTTCAGTCCGCCATCGCTGTTTCCGATTTGAACGAGCTGTGCGAAGGCGATGGTCCGTTCGGCAGCGATCAAACGCGCGCGACGCGCGGGCTCCAGATCATGCGCGGAAATGGAAGTGAGGCCAGCGTCATCGAAGTAACGCGTGAGCGTGTCGGGGCTGTAATAGAAGAGGTGTCCTTCGGGATGGATGTACGGCCAGCGGAGCCCCATCAGCCGCGCGTACGGTCCGCGACGATTTCCCGTCGAGTAGACGAAGACACCGCCGGGCGCCAGAATCTCGCTGACGCGATGGAAGAAGCGCTTCGGATCGCGAAGATGTTCGATCACCTCGGTCGCGTTGACGACGTCGAACTTTCCCGTGAGCTTCGTCGTGAGGATGTCGCCTTGGTGAATTTCGAGGCCGGTCCGCTCGCGGGCGATTGCGCTCGCGTACGCCGAATACTCGAGGCCCTCGGGCCGCGCGTATCCAGCCTCTTTGAGCGTCACGAGGAGCGAGCCCGTACCGCAACCCACATCGAGGATGCGGGCGTCGCGCGCGGAACAGAACACGCGAATCTTCTCGAGGATGCCCGTGCCCTCGAGCGTGCCTTTGGCTTGCTCGTTGTCGAACGCGAGATAGTTGGTGGATGAATCGAACCCGTTACCTTTGTAGTAGTCCTCGTCGTAGAGAGCGGCGTTCTCTTCTTCGGTGAGGCGTGGCGAGATGAACATCAGCCCGCATGCGTCACAGCGACACAGCGCGAAGACGTTGTCGGTTCGCTCACCGGGAAGCTCGGCGATGGGCGTGTAGCTGGGCGCTCCGCAGAGGTTGCACTCCGTGAGGGTCTCCACGACGCGTTCTATTACATGCCCATGTTGCGGTTGACCAGCGCGGCCATTTCGCGCGCGAGGGCAAGAAAGGTGGGTGCCGCTGCGTCGGGGCGGAGAGCGGGGCCATTGCGGAGCGGGCAGAGCTCGCAGCGCTTCGGGTCGAACACGAGGCCCGTGCGCATGCCGGCGGCGACGCCAGCTTCGACGTCGGTGGTGGTGTCGCCGACCATCCAAGAAGCGCTGCGGTCGAGGGCGAGCGCGTCCGCGATCTCGATGAGCATGCCCGGTTTGGGTTTGCGGCACTCGCACGTGCTGATCGTCGGGTGGTGCATGCAAACTGCAACATATGCAATATGCACGCTTTCGCGGGCAAGCAGCGCCACGAGGGCGTCGTTCGTCGCTTTCACGGCCGCGGCGGAGAAGTGTCCCTTGGCGGGGCCAGGTTGATTCGTCGCGATGGCAAGCGCGAAGCCGGCTTTCTCGAGGAGCGCGAGCCCTTCGACGACGCCCGGCAAGAGCTTCACTTGCGACGGATGAAATGCGGTGTTGATCGTTCCGGTTTCTTCGTCACGAACGACGTCGATCAGCGTGCCATCGCGATCCAGAATCACGGCACGCTTTGCAGTCACTTCGTCGATTCCCATTTGGTCGCGGCGATTTGCAGCTTCGGGTGACTCACGAGCAAGTGCCACACGACCGCCGCGAACCCTTCGGTGTGCGGGGTGACGCGCGAATCGTGGACGACGGGAACGAGGACGCACACATCGGCGGTGCGCTTCGTGTGCCCGCCGTCCCGGCCAACGATGCCGAAAATTTTCGCGCCGCGTTCTTTGGCGAGATCGAGCGCGCGCACGAGGTTCACGGAGACGTTCTTCTCTTTGTTGCCGCCGCCGACCGAGAAAATGAGAACGGCGTCGATCTTCGAGAGGCGCGAGGTCTTGAGCCACTCGATGAACGTGGTGTCCCAACCTTCGTCGTTGGTGCGCGCGGTCAGCTCGGAGACGTTGTCGGTCGGAGTGTAGGCTTCGAAGCCGCAGATTTTCCGGAAGTCGTTGACAGCGTGGCTCGCGTGGCCCGCCGAGCCGCCGACCCCGAGAATGAAGAGACGCCCGCCGCCGGCGCGAACCGCCGCGAGACCTTCGGCGGTCTTTTCGATCGAGTCGGCGTCGATGCTGGAGACGATCCGAGAGACTTCGACGAGAAACGATTCGGTGAACGAGGGCATGTGGACCTTTACGAGCGGTGAAAGTTGGCGACGATGCGTGCACCGTCGAAGTCGAATCGAAACCGCAGCGGACGAAGGCCGCGCGCCGTGAGCGTCTCGTAGACGCGGCGTTTTTCGGGGGGCCGAACGTAGAACATGAAAAACCCGCCGCCACCGGCGCCCATGAGCTTGCCGCCGATCGCGCCGGCTTTGCGCGCCGCTTCGTAGTGCTCGTCGATGACGGAGTCGGTCATGTTGGAAGCAAGCTTCCGTTTGTTCATCCAGTGCTCGTGAAGCAAATCGCCGTAGCGATCGAGATCGCCGTCGAGCAAAAGCTTCTTCGTTTCGTACCCCATCTCTTTGATGCGGTGCATCCGCGCGACGGCGTCGTCCTTGTTTGCCTTCACCATCTTGGCTTGCTCGGACAGCACGGCCGACGCAGAGCGCTCGACGCCCGAATAAAAAATCAAAAGACCATTTTCGAGCTGGTCGATCACTTCGTCGCGAACGGCGAGGCGCTCGGCGTGAACGCTTCCGTCTTTGTCGAACGTGAAGGCAGTGATGCCGCCGTAGCACGCAATGTATTGGTCTTGTTTGCCGATGGGCTCTTTCAGGATGTCGATTTCGATGTGGCAGGCTTCCTCAGCGAGCTGCTTCGCGCCGACGAACTCGCGCTTGAACGCATAGAGCCCATTGAGGAGCGCGACGGTGAACGTCGACGACGAGCCAAGCCCGGAGCTCGATGGCACGTCGGCGAGCGAGTGCAGCTCGAGCGCGCGAGACAGGCCAACGTGACGCAGCGCTTCACGAAAAATCGGATGCTGGATTTGATCGACCGTGTCGACGAGCTCGGTCGTCGAGTAGGCGAGGCGGATGTTTTGGTAGAAACGCCGCGCGACGCAGAGGTTCACGTATTTGTCGATTGCCGCGGCAACGAGGAAACCGCCGTGCTCGCGGGCGTAGCTCGGCAAATCGGTGCCGCCTCCGCCGAGGGAGAATCGAACGGGCGCGCGGGAGACGATCATCCTTTTTCTTTCAAGCGTTGTTCGAGCGCCGCGAGGCCTTCGGGCGAGCCGATTTCGTAGAACCTCTCACGCGCAACGTAGGCTCGCAAGCGCCCGCGTGCCGCGAGCGTCGTCTGAAGCGCTGCGAGGTCGCTTTTTTGGCCCGCGGGTAGCTCGAGCACGGCGCTTTTCCTCAGAGCGAGCGCGCCGTAGTCGATGTGATCGAAGGCGGCGTCCTTCGTTCCTTTTTCGTAGGCGAGCACGCGCGTGCCATCGGTGCGGACGTTCGATGCGTCCCATTTGCCGTCGTTCTTGAAGACGCTCATCACGCCGTCGCAGTCGTCGTGCGCGCGCAGTCGGTCGAGCGGTGCGGCGTAATCGAACGGCAAATAGCTGTCGCCGTACGTCACGAGAAACGTGTCCTCGAGGAGCGCCGACGCCGCACGGAGCGCGCCCCCCGTGCCGAGAAGGTTGGGCCCCTCCTCGGAGTACTCGACAGCAAGGCCAAAACGCGCGCCATCGCCGACATGAGCGCGCACTTGCTCGCCGAGGTGCGCCACGCAGAGGAGGACTCGCGTATACTTGTATTGTGCAAGCATCTCGAGCTGCCAGTCCGCAAACGGGCGGCCCGCCACATCGAGCAAAATCTTCGGCACGGTGAGCGTCCGCGGCTGCATTCGCGTCGCGAGACCACCCGCGAGGACCACCGCCTGACTCACCGGTGCCAAACTAGCACGTGTCAGTCCGCGGGCAGCTCGGGCGTCGCTTCTTGACACGGCATCCCCACGCTTGTAGCTACTCGGCGCTTCGTGAGGGCGAATAGCTCAATTGGTAGAGCAGCGGACTCTTAATCCGTTGGCTCCGGGTTCGAGTCCCGGTTCGCCCACCCTGATTCGCTAGGTTAGACTTCCAGGGTCGATGGACACTTCTCTGCGTTTTGGTCTCGCTCTCGTCGTGACGGTCGCTTGCTCGTCCGCCGCGCCGAAAGCGCTCGAGGTCACCATCGAGCCGCTACCCACGATCACCGGAACCCCAAATCCGATTGCGCCGAATGTCGCACTGAGCTCGCTCGGGTGCCCGCGCGATTTTCTTCGCATCGGCGGCGGCACGTTCACAATGGGCTCGCCGGCAAGTGAAGGCGATCCCGACGAGCATCCCGAGCACGAGATGCGCGTCGATTCGTTCTGCATGCAAAAGCTCGAAGTGACGACGAACGACTACCAGCGCTGCATCACGGCAGGCGCGTGCACCGAGAGCGACAAGGTCGCGATGTGCAACCTCACGCTGCTCCCCGCGCGCGGGAATCATCCGATCAACTGCGTCGATTTTGATCAGGCGACGGCGTACTGCAAATACATCAACGCTCGCTTACCGACCGAGGTCGAGTGGGAGTACGCCGCGCGCGGCAGCGACGGCCGCAAATACACCTGGGGCAACGACCCACCAACGCCGAATCGACTCAACGAATGCGGTGACGAGTGCGTTGCCTACGCGCAGCGCGTCCACAGCGAGACGAAGCACGCCATGTACTCCGGCGACGACGGATTCGAAGAGACCGCACCCGTCGGGCATTATCCTGCGGGCGCGTCGCCGTTTGGCGTGCTCGACATGTCGGGCAACGTCTACGAGTGGACCTCGAGCCCGTACTGCTTTTACCCGCAGCACGAATGCGAGAGTGAGTACCGCATGTACCGCGGCGGTGGCTGGTACACCGAGAAAACCGCATCCGCCGCGACGCGCAACGGCAACAAGGTCACCGATCGCAGCGTGGTCGTCGGCATCCGCTGCGCCAAATAACCGCCGGTGCTTTGGATGAGTTGGGTCTAGCGCCGCGAGCTAGTGCACCGCCGTCGAGATGCGATCAAGCATTCGACGGTGTGAGTTGATGATGGCGTTTGCGGGCTTCGTCCATGCGAACGGCGTTGGTGCCT
>JBBSFE010000104.1:0-24129 GCA_038239005.1 Polyangiales bacterium | reverse complement strand
GCGGCATCGAACCCGCCCGCGACGACGTGTGGCTCCTCGACGAGCGATGCGTTCTCGCGAACGAGCGCCGGATCTGGATCGGGCGCGCCGTTGAGTGCGCGTGCAGCTTCCTCGACGCGCGTCATCATCGAGCGCTCGCGCTCTTCGCGATCGACGAGCACGTGCGCGACGCGCATCTGCTCGACGTAGCCGTCGGCGTTGCCGATGTCGAACGTGCCAGGCGAAAGGAACCGATGCCCGCGCGACACTCGCCCGCTCTTGACGTGAGCGAACTCGAAGTCGACGACGCGATCGCCCGCGAGAGCGACGAGCCACTGCACGGGGCGACCAAAAGTGGTGTCGTAACTCGACCAGCGCATCGATTTCTTGAACGGAATGGCGCCGCAGAGATCGACGAGCATCGGGCCGAGCATGTCGAACGACGCGCGCCCCTTTTCGACGCGGCGACCGACGACGTAGCGGCCGGGTTTCTTGCCGCTCGTGACTTCTTCGATGGCGAGCGCAGACACTTCGACCCCGAGCTTTTGCGCGAACGTTTCGGCGGCGCGCGTGGGCTTGCCGTCTTTGTAGGCGGCGCTTTCGGGTGGGCCGACGACCATTTCGTCGAGATCGCTCTGCGTCGCGGCGACATCGTGCACCATCACCGTGAGGCGACGTGGTGTGCCGAGAGCGCGGACTTCGTCGTGGGTGATGCGCAGCGCGCCGAGGCGCGTGCGGACGAGGTCGGGGAGTGCGTCGAGGGCTGCGTCGACGTACGACGAAGGGAGCTCCTCGCAACCAATCTCGAGCAGAAGCGTGAACGAGCTCACGAGGCAGCCGTTTCTAGCACTACTCTCCGTGTCGTGGCAGAGAAGAAGAATTTCCCCGAGCGATGCCGCTGCGGTTTTGACCTCTCGCACCCGCTCGTGGCGGCGCGCCTGCATTTCTCCGCGCCGAAATGGGTGCTTCTGTGTCTCGGAGCAACACCGTATCCATCACGCGTTGACTACCACTGCACGCGCTGCAACACCGTGCTCGACCGCACGACGGACCCGAAGGTGCTCGAAACTTTCTGAGTCACGGACACGACGAGAGACGCCACGTCGGGTTGCGGTTGTCTTTGCCGGCGACGTTGTCCGTGTAAGGCGAGTCGGCGAGCCACACGCCGAGCGGGCCGCCCGCAAAATCGAACGTGAGAGGTTCGCTTGCCTCGTTGGCTTGAACGCATTCGTCGAATGTGGCGAAGCCGCCGCTCGAGACGACAAAACCGATTGTGCCGGGCGGCGAGACGATGCGGTTTTGGGATGAGCCACTGACGATCCAAAATTCGTCCGGCCCCGCGTTGCCTGCATACGCGTTGACGCTCCAATCTTGGGCGGTCGAGTACTTCATGCAACCATCGACGTACGTGACGCGATAGTGACCCGCCGGAAGCGCGGCACCGCCGTTCCACGAAACGACGTTGCCGGAGATATCGGACACCACCGTCCCGAAATCGCACGGCGCCAAAATATCGGACGTGCTCGCATCGACGATCCCATGCGGTACGTCGAGCCCCGTTCGCGCTCCGCACGCAATCACGAGGGCAGGGAGCGCGCGTCGCACTGGCTACTTCGCTTGCTTCCGCGGCTCGGGCTCGGCCTCGTCGGTTTCATCGAGAGCCTCACTCCCTTCGAAGCGGACGCGCTCGCGTGGGATTTCGATGCGCGCACCTTGCGTGTTTGCCTTCTCGAGGATCGCGCGGACGCCTTGATCGACGGCCCGATCGAACTCGGCGCCGCGATTTTTCCAGCGGTCACGGCGAGCGCGGCGCTGCGACTTGCGGTTGAGACGCTCGAGGACGCGCTCTTCATCGACGAAGAACGTGTTCATCCCGTGGAGCGCGATGCCGATGCCCCAGCCGAGCACGACGATCGGGAACCAGATGAAGTGGCTCGTCGTCATGAAGTTCAAGAACGCGAGCATCGCGTTCACGAGCAAATACGTGATGAGGTGGCGCGCGAAACCGAGGCGTGCGCGACGCTTCCACGATGTGATGAGCGCCTTGTCCGTCGGCTCGGCGGTGTTGTTCTCTTTGAGGTCGCGAGCGGCCGAGTCGATCGCATCTTTCGAGATGCCGACCTCGGACGCCGCCGACACGAGCTCGTCGTGCGTGAGGCGTGTGCCATCCTTCGCTTGCGTCTTGATGGCGCGGTCGAAGATCGCTTCGACTTCATCGTCGGTGTACGTGCGCTGCGCCATGATCAGTCGGCCTCCAACGTGGCCTCGAGGAACGCGTCGATTTTCCCGGAGAGCACGCGCTTCACGTCGCCGTCGGATGCGCCCGTGCGTCGATCGCGCACGCCACGCGAGTGGAGCTGATCGTAGGTGCGGATCGGTGGTTCGTCGTCGCGAACTTTTTTGATCGACGAAGGCGCGCCCGCCGCGCGAACTTCGACGCGCGCGAGCCATGTGTCGCCGCGTTTGTCTTTGCCTTTGGGCGCGGCGATGAGGCGGTGGCCGCCTTGCTCGCCTTTGAGGTAGCCGTACGCGTATGGACCTTTGACGACGAGCTCGCTGCCGGTGAGCTCGACTTCGTATTTTCGGTCCTCGGCCCACGCCGAATACATTTGAAGGAGCTCTTTGGCCCATGCCGATGCGCCGTCTTTGCCGCCGACTGCGCGCACGACAACGTGGGCGTCGCCGCGATCGTGCTCGTCGAAGTGGACGATCTCGCGCTCGGCTCGCGCGAGGGCGCGCTCGAGGCGCGCGTACTTCCCGACGAGATCGGCGGCGTCGCGATCGCCGCGGGGGTCGGCGAACGATTGGTCCACGTTCTCGCGGAGCAAATCGGTGCGCTCGCGCAAATCATCGAGCCGCCGCAGCTCCACGTTCAGGCGATGACGCCGATACACGTCGCCGCCTTTGCTGAACGCTTCATCCCAAAATGCGGGGCTCTTGGTTTTCTCTTCCATGGCCTCGAGCTCTTTGCGCATCGATGCGACGTCGGCCTTTTCTTCGAGCTTCGTGAGGCGGTCGTAGACCGTCTTGAGCTCTTTGCGAACCTCGGCGAGCGACTTGCGAACGACCTGACCTTCGCCATCGGTCGCGCGCGTGCGACGCTCGAGGCTCTGGAGCTTGCGTGAAGTCTCGGTGTCTTCGAAGCTGAGCGACACGCCATCGCCTTTGCGTGCCATGCGCAAAAGCTGGAACCGCTGCGCCGACGCACCGAGCACCGCGCGCGCGAGCGGAAGAACGAGTAGCTCCTCCATCGCGCGCTTCAACGGGCGCGCGCCGTATTTCGGATCGAAGCCGCGATCGAGCAACAGATCGATCACGCCTTCGTCGACCTCGAGCAAGAGATCGCGCTCGAGCAAACCTTCACGCCGATAGACGCGGCCGAGCTCGCGCTGCGCAATGCGACGCATGTCGGCTTTCTCGAGCGGCTCGAAGACGAGGATCTTGTCGATGCGATTCAAAAACTCGGGCCGATACGCGTGCTCGAGCGTGCGGCGGACGTCGCGCACGATTTCGTTGGGCGCGCCGGCGCCCGATCGCCCTGAAAAACCGATCGATGAGCCGAGCTCGCGCATGTTCGCGCCGACGTTCGACGTGAGGATGATGATCGTGTGGCGGAAGTCGACGGTGTCGCCGAAGGCATCAGTCAAACGCCCGTCGTCGAAGACTTGAAGCATCAAGTCGGCGAGGTTTTGGTGACCCTTCTCGAACTCGTCGAGCAAGACGACCGAAAACGGATTCTTGCGAACGTAGTCGGTGAGGATGCCGGTCTTGTCTTGCTTGGGATCGCCAATGAGCTTTTCGAACGAGTGAAAGTCTTTGTACTCACTGACGTCGACGCGGAGCATCTTGTCGCGCGTGCCGAAGAGGAACTCGGCGGTGGCTTTGGCGAGCTCGGTTTTGCCGACGCCCGTCGGGCCGACGAAGAGGAGGACGCCAGCCGGGCGATCGGGGTCGTTGAGGCCGGTCTTGTAGAGTGCAAGCAAATCGGCGACGGCACTGACGGCCTCTTTTTGCCCGAGCACGCGCTCGGAGAGGAAGCGATGCATCTCCTCATACGACATGCGCACGGCAGGCGAGAGCATGTGCATCGGAAGCGCGGTCTGTTTCGCGAAGACTTCTTCGACGTACGACGCATCGATCGGTTGCGTGCGTGACGTGTCGGGCGCGCGCGCTTCTTGGGCGACGCGCCGCAAGAGCTCAACACCCTTGCCAGGGAAGCTTTGTGTGGGGACGAATTTCTTGGAGAGCGAAAACACGCGATCGATCGCTTGCTTTTCGAACGCGGGAGAAATATCGGCGGCGACGCGCATCAAGAGATCGCGCGTTTCCTCTTCACTCGGCTCGGCAACCGCGATCGCGACGAAGTCACGCACGAGGATCGGATGCTCGCGTGCGAGCTTGTCCCAGCGACCGGGCGTGACCTCACCGAAGAGCACGAGCTTGCCTTGCTCGATGCCGGGCCGCATCAAGTCGTAGATGCCGCGCGGGTTCGTGCTGTACGAGCCCGCGTACGGGAGGTTCCAGACGTCGGGCACGTAATGGAAGCGTTTGCGTGACGCGAACGCGAGCATCGATCGGATGCGACCTTCTTGCTGCCCGGTGAAGCGCGTGTCGGCGCAGAGACCCACGGTCGAGATTTCGAAGATGCGCGAGCCTTCGATCTCGGGGACGCGCGCCGTTCGCAAGTACGACAAAAGTTTTTGGACGACCGCGGTCTTGCCGACACCGCTCGGCCCGACGAGCATCGCGCTGCGGCCGCTCGCGAGCGTGCGGGCGAGGGTGTGCACTTCGTCCTGTCGGCCGAAGGTTTTTTCGCCGCTCGCGTTGGCGTCGGCGGAAAGCTCGCGCCCGTCTTGGGCGACGACATCGAAGATTGCGTCCTGCGTCACTGAGCGAGCGAGCTTACCACTGGCGCTAGAAGACCACTCCGAGGCGATAGCCCGTGCCGACGACGAAGTAGCTCATGCCGCGCGCGCCGGCGTCCGTGCGGTGGAAGTCGCCGACGGCAAACACGGGCTCGATGAATGCGTGGCGACCAAAAAAGATCTCGAGCGAGAGCTCGCCCGTAATCTGAAGGTCCGCGGACGAGCCAGGCGCGGTGGGCACGATGAAGATCGTGTGAAGCGCCGTGCTGAACGCCAGGCGCGGAAGAAGCGGGATCACGAATCCGGCCGTGAGACCGGGCGAAACGATGGCGTTCGTCGTGACGCGGTCCATGAACGTGACGCCGAGCTCTGCGCCGAGCCACATGCCCGAGATGATGGCGCGGAAGCTCGCGTCGATGGCGACGAGGCCCACGGGACCCGCGGCGTCGAGGTTCGTCGAGAAACCGTTCCATCCGCCTTGAGCGACGAAGGGAAATGCCACGCCGAAGCCGCTCGTGATGGCGAACGCTCGGTGGCGATAGGCGTACGCGGGCGCCTCGTCATCGCCGAGAGCGCGCGAAGACACGACGAGCACCGCGCACGCCGCGATGACCGCGCAGCTACGCATGCCTAACGAATGGCCGCGTGTGCTTATTTCAGTCGAGCTCGATGACGAATTCGAAACGCTTGCGACGGCTCCAACGGTACGCGCGAAAGTCACTGTCGAGCGTCAGGATGCGGGCAGTGCCAACGACTTCGGCGAGGCGAACGAGGCATGCGTCCGCGAGGTCCATCGGCACGCTCCGATATTTCTTCATCAGCGCAGCGACGGCGGGCGCCTCGGGCGTCAGTGCGAATGGAAGCTGAAAGACGCCATCGCGAACGTTGTCGAGGATCGCCTCTGGCGCGCCACGCAATTTGCGGACGAGGTAACAGGCTTCGGCGATGACCGGCTCGCACGTGATCAGGGGGCCGGCAACTTCGCGCAGCGCCGCAGCGCATGCGCCGTGATGACGCTCGCTTCGATCGAGGAGCGCGACGATGATGCCGGTATCGAGCAGAACTGGCGACACGCTATTTCGAACCGAATCCGCGAAGGTGGCGCTTGTCGCTTCCGAGATCATCAACGCCGGACGCGAACTTCCCAAGACCGTGAATGCGCCGCTTCGTTACACGCGGCTCGACGTCGGACAACGCTCGTATCGCGCGCCGGACGATCTGCGAATCGCTCCAGCCATGCTTCCTTTGGAGCTCGCGCAGGATGGCGAGGGTGGCAGGGTCGAGACGAGCGTGGATGATGGCGTTCATGTATACATCCAGTACAAATGTATACCACCTACCTGAGTCTGTCGATCTGATCCTGGACGGCCTTCTCGTAGCCAGGTTTTTTCTGCGCGTCGGGAAGGGAACGGTAGAGGGCAAGTTGGGCTTCGAGCGCGGTACGCGCTTCGGGGCGGCGGTTCATCGCGACGAGGATGTCGGCCTTGAGGCGGTACATCAGGCCTTTGCGCGCGCCGTAGCCTCGTGAAAGTGCGCGGTCGATCGCGGCGAGCGCTTCCTTGTGCTTGCCGAGCTTCAAGTAGACGTGCGCGAGGCGATGCGGCGGGTTGTAGTCGGTGGGAAGCGCTTTTTCTTGCGCGGAGAGAAACTGCGCCGCCTCTTCGCCGCGACCGAGGAATTCGAGTGTCTCCATGCGTGCGCCGTCGAACGTCGTCGTCATCTCGGGCTCCGGGCGCGCGGCGACGGCTTTCATGATCACTTCGAGGCGCGAGCGCGCGGCCTCTTGTGCCCCAGCGTGATCGCCGAGCGCTTGGCGTGCGTCCCACACGACTTTCCATGCGTCGGCGCGATCGTCCGGCGAGAGCGGCGTGGCTTCGTCGCGCGCGAGCTCGGCGATGCTCTTTGCGATGACCTCGCGCAAGTGCTTGGCGCGAGGCTCGTTAGGCTTCTCGACGCACTCGAGCGCTTCGGACGCGTAGTCTGCGAGCACCGATGTGCGCCCGAGTCGTGATGGCGTCTCCGTGAGCGCTTTCTCCACGGTCTCCGCGCATCCGACGGGCAAGTGATGCCGCGCCTTCATGAGCCCGAGCATCGCCTCGGCCGTGTGATCCCAAGTCGTGGGCGCTGCAGCGAGCGCGCCGGCGAACTGTTTCTCCGCTTCGACCGCGTCGTTCTTCAGCGTTGCGCGATGACCTGCAAGTAGCATTGCGAACGGATCGTCTTTGCGAAGCGTGTTTTCGTGCGCGAGCGCGATCGAGCGCGCCGAATCGTTCATGAACGATCGCATCTGCTGCGTGCTGCCCGCGCCCTCCCAACGACCTTGCACCGACGCATCGCTCGGGTCGACCACGAAAAACGTCGGCAGCACGTGCGTCGGAAACGCAGCGACGGCGTCGGCGTTCTGATCTTTCTCGATGTCGATCGACAACCGCACGAACGCCGTGGGTAGCGACGCATCTTCGAGCACGAACGTTCGCATCGCCTTGCAGGTGTGGCACCACACCGCCGACGCATCGACGAAGAGCGGAACGCCTGCTTTCTTGGCAGTCGCGAGAGCGCGCGCGTAGTCGTCTTCGATCCACGCGTTGATGGGGCCGGCGGGCGGTGGCGTGACGCTCGCCGTGGCGCTGGCGGTCGCGCTCACGGTTGCGGACGGCGTTGGGGTAGTCTGCGTGGGCGGCGTCGAAGACCCACACGCCGCGGTCCATACGAGAACGAGACAAGCGCGTTGCATCTCGGCGAGCCTAGCGGAAAATAGAAGCGTCGTGCCTGCACCCATTGTCGTTCGTCCTTCGGTCCTCGTTCACGGATGGGCCGTCACCGTGCGCGCGGTTCGCGCGAGTGGGCCCGGCGGGCAGAACGTGAACAAGGTCGCGAGCAAGATCGAGCTTCACGTCGACCTACGCGGCCTGGTCGGCCTCGACTACGGCGCACGCGCGCGCCTCGACGCGCTCATCGCGACGTCGCTCGACGCCGAAGGCCGCCTCCTCGTCACGAGCCAGCTCACACGCGACCAACATCGAAACCTGGACGACGCATACGAAAAAATCCGCGTGCTGATCGCGCGCGCTCTCGTGCGTCCGATCCCTCGACGAAAGACAAAACCATCCCGTGCCGCAAACCAACGCCGCCTAGACTCAAAAGCCCATCGCTCAAAAACGAAATCAGCCCGACAGGATAGGGATTGAAAACGATCCCTTCAGTGATGCAAAGCACTCATCACGGTCCACCCGACGGACCCGAGGAAGCTGGCGGCGCCGAATATGAAGGCGCTCATCGCGATCATCGGGTGGTGATCGGTGAAGCGACCGAGCTCGCGCGTAATGCGCTTCTGGAGCGTGAACGGACACTGCACGAGGACGCGACCGTCGAGGGCGTCTTCGAGGATCGTGATCATCTCGCCGACGTTCTGGTAGCGATCGGCCGGATTCTTCGCGAGGCCCTTCTTGGCGAAGTGCGTGAACTCGGCTGGCGCCGGACCTTGCATCGGGTGCGAGACGTGCCCGAACGAAAGGAGCGGCGGCTCATGTTGGATGGCGTCGAGCATCGCCTTGAGCGTCTCGCGCTCGCCGAGATAGTGGTGGAGCGTGACAAGCTCGTGGAAGAGCACGGTGGCGCAGTAGACGTCGCTGCGCTCGTCGATGGCGTCGACGTCGCCGCGCGCTTGCTCGGGTGACATGTAGACGGGCGTGCCCACGATCGCGCCGCGGCGTGTCGTGAAGAGGCGCTCGCGAATGGGTTTGTCGGTGAGCTCGGGTGCGTTCGGATCGTGGTGCGGGTCCGGCTCTTTGCAACGCTTGGCGACGCCCCAGTCCATCAGAACGACCTCACCGAAGCGGCCGATCATGACGTTGGCGGGCTTGATGTCTCGATGGACGTAGCCGTTGGCGTGCGCGAACGAGAGAGCGCGGAGGAGCGCGAGAAAAATCTCGACACGCGCGGTGTAAGTGAAGCGCTTGTGATACGCGACGTCGCCCGCGGCGAGGTGCTCGATGATCGATTCGAGCGTTTCGCCCTCGACGTGCTTCATCACGAAGTAGAAGCGATTGTTATCGTCGACGCCGACGTCGTGGATGGGGACGATGTTCGGGTGCTCGAGCGAGCCGACGATCCGGATTTCGTCGACGAACCGCGCAAGGGCCGCTTTGTCGTTGGGGGCGTTCAAATATTTCAGCGCGACGTTGCGACCGATGTCGCGATCTTCCGCGAGGACGACCTCGCCCATGCCGCCAACGCCGAGCACGTGCTTCTTCGCGTAGCGCTCGCCCGGATCGAGCGGCAAATCGCCGCTCGCATCACGCGGGAGCACCGCGGGGCGCGTCGTCATGGTCAAGGTTTGAGAGATGCTCGTCGCCCCGACGGGTGAACCGGCGGCCACCGTATTTTGCAGTGATAAATCCGCTTCGGAAGCGACGGTGGCGGCGAGCGCGTCCTGCCGGGTCGTCATCGTTTGCATCTTAACACGCTGGTCATGGTCGAGTCGTTTGGCAAATCAGAGGCAATGAAGAAGTGTGTTTGTCGTGCTAGACTACGGACCATGTCGACGTTCGGTTACGCCCTTTATTCGCGCTATCGCGTGCGGGCGTAGCCTCACGCTCTCCGCGAGGCTCGTCGGTTCAACACGGAACATCGAGGCCGCCCGCTGTGGTGGCCTTGTTTGGTTTTGTCGTAGCCATCACATCGGGCGTCCTCCTCGGAGGATGCGATGCCTACATACACACACGATGAGACGACTCTCTGGACGACACTCTCGCTCGAGCTCGACGCGCTTCACGATCGCCATGCGTGCCGCGCGATTCGCGACGCGAAGCGCATCGTGCGACTACCGCGTGAAAGGATTCCGTCGCTCGACGAAGTGAGTGACATCCTGCGCGCATCGACGGGGTTCCGGATGGAGCCCGTCGGGGGACTCGTGCCGTCGCGCGAATTCTTGGGAGCGCTCGCGCGCGGGGTGTTCCTCAGCACCGTGACGATTCGCGATCCGAGTCGCCCGCACTACACGCCCGAGCCCGACATCGTTCACGAGCTCATCGGGCACGCCGCGTCTCTCGCGCATCCCGCGATCGCCGAGCTCAATCGCATGATCGGCCGCGCATCCGTCGGATGCAGCGACGACGAGCTCACGATGCTCGAACGCATCTACTGGTTTACGCTCGAATTCGGTCTCGTCATGGAAGACGGCGAGCCGAAAGCCCCCGCATTTGAGCGAGAGCCGCTTTCGCGGTTGCGCTGCCCGCCTTCGCGGAGCGCTCCACGAATGGCCGAGCGTAGTCAGCGTGCGCGACGAGCCACTTGAGGGGTGCGTCTTTTGCGGATGTCTTGCCGACGAGAGAGAGGACCAACTCGACGGACTCGGGCGCGCGGACCATTCCGAAATCACGGAGGGCAGCGGGTTGCTTGGGTGCGGAGACCTTTCGCTTCAAGAGGCCCTTCATCGTCTCGAGGCCGCCAAGCTGAACGATGCGAACCGACATCGATTGCTTCGGCTCCTTCACGGCGCACGCGCGCACGAAGTCCGGATCGTCATGTGCGTACTCGACCCAGTCTAGGTTCACGCCGCCGGTCATCGCGCGTTTGACGCCCGCAACGCCGTGGAGCGAGTGTGTCGTCGGCGCCGATGAGCGTCTCGGCGAGATAGATGAAGTCCTTCACTTTGAATTCGTACGTGTGCTCGTCGAGAGCCGCGACGCATTGCGCCACCGCTTCTTTCGTCTCGGAGCTCGACATCGGTCCAGCCGTGTCGAGCGCGGAGGTCGCCTTCTTCGTCAGCTTTTGGTTGGGGTATTCGGTCTGTCGTGCGGGCGATTGTCTTCGAGGCGCGCCTGATTGGGCCAGCCGCGCGCGAGGAGTTCGTCTTCGGCTTCGGTGAAACAAAGGCGCTCCGGCGTGGTAGAAACGTGGCCTAAAGCAGATGTCACTTCAACCGATCAAGTCTCGCCACGACGTTGCGCTCCACCGGCGGCAGCGAGACCCGCGCGGCCGGGCCGCGAGACGCTCGATCCAGGATGCGCTGGCGGCAGAAACCTGGCGGCGGCGAACTCAACTGAGCTTTGGATCATGACCGCCGAGGATCAACCGGGAAACTTCGTCGAGGACATCGTCAAAGAAGATGTCGCGAAAGGCGCCCATGGCGGCCGCGTCATGACGCGTTTTCCGCCCGAGCCGAACGGCTACCTGCACCTCGGGCATGCGAAATCGATCTGCCTGAATTTCGGGCTCGCCGCGCTCTCGCCGAGCGGCCAATGCAACTTGCGCTTCGACGATACGAACCCCGAAACGGAAGACGTCGAATACGTCGAATCGATCAAGAACGACGTGCGCTGGCTCGGCTTCGATTGGCACGGCCGCGAGTATTACGCATCGGACTACTTCGAAAAATTGTACGAGATCGCCGAAGCGCTCGTGAAAGCGAATCTCGCCTACGTCGACAGCCAAAACGACGAACAAATCAAAGACGGTCGCGGCAGCTTCCACGACCCCGGTCGCGACTCGCCATTTCGCACGCGCGCTGCCGACGAAAATCTCGATCTCTTGCGCCGCATGCGAAAAGGGGAGTTTCCCGATGGCGCACATGTGCTCCGCGCGAAGATCGACATGGCCTCGCCGGACGTGAAGCTCCGCGATCCGCTCATGGTTCGCATCCGGCACGCGCATCATCACCGCACGAAAGACGCGTGGTGCATCTACCCGATGTATGACTTCGCTCACGGCCTCTCGGATGCGATCGAAGGCGTCACGCACTCGGTGTGCACGCTCGAGTTCGTGAATCACCGACCGCTCTATCACTGGTTCATCGACGCGGCGAAGACTGCGAATCATCCACAGCAAATCGAGTTCGCAAAGCTCATCGTCACGTACACGATGTTCTCGAAGCGGCGCCTCAAGCAGCTCGTCGAGGAGAAACGCGTGAACGGCTGGGACGACCCGCGCATGCCCACGCTCGCCGGGCTTCGGCGTCGCGGATTCACAGCGAGCGCGATTCGGAAATTTTGCGAGCGCGTTGGCGTGTCCACGCGTGACAGCGTCGTCGATGTTGCCCTCCTCGAGCACACACTCCGCGAAGATCTCAATGCCACTTCGCCACGCGTGATGGCCGTGCTTCGTCCGCTCGAAATCGAAATCGAGAATTGGCCCGAGGGAAAAGTCGATTGGATCGAAGCGCCGTACGATCCGGAAAAGCCCGAAGGCGACAAACGCAAAGTGCCATTCGGCAAACGCATCTTCATCGAGCACGACGACTTCATGGAAGAGCCGCCGAAGAAATTCTTCCGCCTCGCACCGGGCGCCGAAGTCAGACTTCGTTGGGCGACCATCATCCGGTGCACGCGCGTCATCAAAGACGAGAGCGGCGCCATCACGAAGCTCGTGTGCACGTACGATCCCGATGCGGTCGGCGGACAGCCAAAAGACGGTCGAAAGATCAAAGGCACCATTCATTGGGTCTCCGCCGAGCACGCCAAGACGGCCGAGGTGCGGCTCTACGATCGCCTCTTCTCCCACGAAGACCCCACGCACCTCGAAGATTGGATCTCCGCGCTCAACACGAAGTCGCTCGAGATCGTCAGTGATGCGAAAGTAGAACCCAGCCTCGAATCAGCGGCGCCGCACGCACGAGTTCAATTCGAACGGCTCGGTTACTTCTGCATCGACGATGACTCGAAGTCTGATGCGCTCGTCTTCAATCGAACCATTACGTTGCGCGACACTTGGGGCGCGATGGTGCAGAAGGGCAAGACCGAGTAGTTCGCAAATTGCGAGTCAATGAAACCGGCGGGATGTGACCCGCGCGTGCTATGAGGCACCATCAACACGCCTCCCAGCGACCGCCCGCGCGGTTCCATCCGAAAGATTGCGTTCATTGGCAACCACCTGCCAAGGCAGTGTGGCATTGCCACGTTCACGACCGATCTCGTGAACGCGATTTCGGCACAGGCCGACGACATCCAATGCCAGGTGCTCGCGATGAACGAGCCAGGCCAGCGCCACATGTATCCGCCGCGCGTCACGTTCGAGATCGGCGAAAGCGATGTTGCATCGTATCGTCGCGCCGCCGATTTTCTCGGCATCAACTCGGTCGATGTCGTTTCGGTGCAGCACGAGTACGGCATCTTCGGCGGCAAAGCGGGCGTTCTATTGCTCGATGTGCTGCGCGAGCTGCGCATGCCGGTCGTCACCACGCTCCACACGATTCTCGCGGAGCCGAACCCCGCGCAGCGCGCCGTCATGGGCGAGATCGTGCGGCTTTCGTCGCGCCTCGTCGTCATGAGCAAGAACGGCTCGGAGCTCCTGCGCAGCGTGCATGGCGCCGACGAGCGCAAGATCGATCTCATCCAACATGGGATCCCCACGCTTCCTGCCGCGACGCACAGCAAAGACAAGCTCGGCGTCGAAGGCAACGACGTCATTCTCACATTCGGACTTTTGTCGCCCGACAAGGGAATCGAGCACGTCATCGACGCGCTGCCGCAAGTGGTCGAGCGTTTTCCGAACGTCATCTACATCGTGCTCGGCGTCACGCACCCGCACGTGAAAGAGCACGCCGGCGAGGCCTATCGGTTGATGCTCGAGAGCCGCGCAAAGCGGCTCGGCGTCGACGCGAACATCGTCTTTCACGATCGGTTCGTCAGCCATGACGAGCTCGTCCAGTTTCTTTCGGCGGCCGACATTTACATCACGCCTTATCTGAACTCCGAGCAGATCACGTCGGGCACGCTCGCGTATGCGGTGGGCTCGGGCAAAGCCGTTATCTCGACGCCGTATCGTTACGCACGTGAGCTCCTCGCCGACGGGCGCGGCGTGCTCGTGCCGTGGCGTGATTCGAACGCGATCGCTCGCGAGATCATCGGGCTGCTCGCCGAGCCTGGGAGGCGCGCCGAGCTTCAAAAGCGAGCTGCGGCCTACGGAGCGCAGATGGGTTGGCCCGTCGTCGCGCGCCGCTACCTCGAGAGCTTCGAGAGCGCGCGTGCAGGCAACGCAGCGCGGCTCCACGCGATGTACAAAGCGAAGACGCTCGCGCGTCGCCCGCCGGAATTGCCCGAGCTCGATCTTTCGCACGTGCGTTCGATGACGGACGACACCGGCATGCTCCAACACGCGACGTTCAACGTTCCGCGTTACGAGGATGGTTATTGCGTCGACGACAACGCACGCGCGCTACTTTTCGCGACGCTCGTCGAAGAGGCGGCGCTCGAGCCACCGAAGGTCGTGCGTGCGCTCGCGTCGCGTTACCTCGCATTCGTGAATCACTCGCTCGATCCGAAAACGAAACGCTTCCGAAATTTCATGACCTTCGATCGCCGCTGGGTCGAAGGCAACGGCTCGGAAGACAGCCACGGGCGCGCACTTTGGTCGCTCGGCGCCGTCGTGGCGCGCTCGTCGGACCGTTCGCGCCGCACGCTTGCGCGTGATCTCTTCCACGTCGCTCTTCCTGCCACGGCAGGTTTCACGAGCCCGCGCGCGTGGGCCTATACGTTGCTCGGCATCGACGAATATCTCGCGGCGTTCGGCGGTGAGAGCGGTGTCGAAGCGCTCGGCACGATCCTCACTGACAAGCTCCTCGATGTTCATGCGCGTGCAAGCACACCCGATTGGCCGTGGTTCGAAGACCGCCTGACCTACTGCAACGCGCGCATGTCGCAAGCGCTCATCGCCATGGGCCAACGCTTCGGTCGTGATCAAGCGCGCACGATCGGGCTGCGTTCGCTCGAGTGGCTCTGCTCAGTTCAGATCGTCGGCGGTGATTTTTCGCCGATCGGCTCGAACGGTTTTTGGGTGCGCGGTGGTGAGCGCGCAAAGTTCGACCAACAACCCGTCGAGGCGGCATCGACGATTTCCGCGTGTCTCGCCGCGCACGCCACGACGGCCGATGGGCGCTGGCTCGATCGCGCACAACGCGCATTCCAGTGGTTCCTCGGCCAGAACGCTCTCCAGATCTCGCTCTACGATGCTGCAACGGGCGGCTGTCGCGATGGGCTTCACGTTGATCGCGTGAACGAGAACCAAGGCGCCGAATCGACACTCTCGTTTCTCGTCTCGCTCCTCGAGATGCGTGCTGCGGCGCGCACCGTTCAGGCGGGCTTCGACGATCGCGCGCGGTCGGAGGCTTCGTGACGGTTCGTTACGAGTCCCTCTTCACGCGCAACCCAAAGAACCCAATCCTCAGCGCGCGAGATTGGTCATATCCGGCGCACACCGTGTTCAATCCCGGCGCGACGCGCCTCGCCGACGGGACCACGCTCCTCTTGTGTCGCGTCGAAGGTCATCGCGGTCACTCGCATCTTTGCGTGGCGCGCTCCGCGAACGGTGTCGACGGCTGGAAGATCGACGAGACACCCACGCTCCTGGCGTCGCCCGAAACACACCCCGAAGAGCTTTGGGGCATCGAGGACCCACGCATCACGTTCGTGAACGAGCTCGGCAAGTACGCCATTGCCTACACCGCGTTCGGCGAATCGGGCCCTTGCGTGGCTCTCGCGCTCACGAAAGATTTTCGAACCTTCGAGCGATGCGGCATCGTCATGCAACCCGACGACAAAGACGCCGCGCTCTTGCCCCGCCGCATCGCCGGGAATTTCGTGCTCGTTCACCGCCCACGAACAGACGAACAAAGCGCGCACATTTGGATTTCGACGTCGCCCGATCTGCGAAATTGGGGAGCCCACAAATTGATGCTCGCGGCGCGACGAGGCGGCTGGTGGGACAGCAACAAAGTGGGCCTCTCGCCACCGCTCATCGAAACGCCACGTGGTTGGTTGATGCTCTATCACGGCGTCCGCGTCACGGCGTCGGGCTCGCTCTACCGACTCGGCGCAGCGCTCTTCAAGCTCGACGAGCCCGACGTGCTGCTCCAGCGCGGCGACTCGTGGATCTTCGGCCCCGAAACCGAATATGAGCGCACCGGCGATGTGCCCAATGTTGCATTCCCGTGCGGCGTTACCGTGGGCGACGACGCTGACACGCTCAATCTTTATTACGGCGCAGCCGATACGTGCATTGGCGTAGCGACCGGAAGCATACGTGCGATTCTGAGTTGGCTAGACGCACACGCGCTGTCTTCGTAGTCGCGTTTTGCGAAATAGCGCTTCGCGCGTTGCCTGAAAGCGCACCTTGCGTTCGAGGTGTCGAAAGCACATGGTCCGAGCGTGCTCGATGACTTCATTGGCTCGCATCACGACGCCATCGTCGCGCGCACACGCACGCGCTTCGCGTCGCGAACGAGCCGCGAAACCGACGCCCTATCGACGGCGATACCCATGTTTCTCGGGCAGCTTTGCGCGGCGCTGAAGCTCGCGCGATCGAGCGACGTCGTCGACCACGTCGACATCAGCGAGCGCGCATCGCGTCACGGTCAGGATCTTTTGCACGAGGGATTCACCATCGCTCAGGTCGTCCACGACTACGGCGACGTGTGTCAGGTCATCACCGAGCTCGCCGAGCAGAAGGCCATGTCGATCTCCGGCGAGGAGTTTCGCACGCTCAACTTGTGTCTCGATGACGCCATCGCCGGCGCCGTTACCGAATATTCGCGCGGGCGCGAGCATGCGATCGCGCGCGATGGAACCGAGCGTCTCGGTGTGCTTGCGGACGAGCTGCGTAATCGCGTGAACGCAGCCGTGCTCGCGTTCGACGTGATCAAGGGCGGGCGCGTTGCCGCCGGCGGAAGCACGGGTTTGCTCCTCGAGCGCAGCTTGAACGGCCTGCGCGATCTCATCGACCGTTCACTCGCCGAAGTGCGCATCGACGCAGGCATCCGGGGCGCCGAGAGGATCTCGCTCGCGGAGCTCGCCCAAGAGGCCGAAATTGGTGCAGCGATGCAGGCAAACGCGCACGGCGTGCATCTCACCGTGACATCCGTCGACCCCGGCGCATCCGTCGAAGGCGATCGTCAGGTCCTCGCTGCGGCCATCTCGAACTTGTTGCAGAATGCACTCAAATTCACCCATCGCGGTGGCCACGTCACCTTCACGGCCCGCGCGACGGATGCGCGCGTGCTCTTCGAAATCGAAGACGAGTGCGGCGGCCTTCCCGAAGGCACAGCCGAAACGCTCTTTCGTCCGTTCGAGCAACGCGGCGCGGACCGCAACGGCGTCGGCCTCGGGCTGTCGATTTGTTGGAAGGTGGCCAAAGCGCACGCCGGCGAGCTTCGGGTTCGCAACTTGCCGGGGAAGGGCTGCGTGTTCACGCTCGACCTTCCCAAGCAGTCGGCACGCTAATCGCAACGCGTCTCCGCAACATGAGTTTCACCAAGACGCTCCTTGCCCGCGCGCGCTTCGTCCACGACGGACCGCGCGACGAGAAAACGTCGGCATCGCTCGCGCACACTCTCGCGGCCGTGCTTGCATTCGACATCCATCCCGAGCGGCGTCGCCGTCTCGAACGGATGCGGTCGCTCGTCGACACGCCTGCTCGCTTCGAGGACCCAAGCGCGGTGGTTCGCAACGCATGCTCGCTCGTCATGGACGACGCCGAGAGAAAGAGCGTGCCGCTCGTCGTTCGCTGCGCGTGTGAGTCGGTACGTGTACGCAAAACGTTTTCGGAAGCGCTGGCGTGGTTGCTCGACAACGCCATTCGCGCGAATGTTGCTGGCCGTCCCGTCGTCGTGGACGTTCGCGGAACGGACGATCACGAAACGCTGTGGGAAATCAGCGACACGGGCTCCGGTATCCCACCAAGAGTTCTCGCGCATCTCGGCGATCCGTGGACGCCATCCGCCGAGGACGGTCTCGGAATCGCCTTCGCGAACGCCATTATCCAAGAACACGACGGCACGCTTCGTTTCGAATCGCGCGAGGGTCTAGGCACCACGGCTAGCGTGCTCGTGGCACGCAGCGAGCTACGTTGATGTTCGATCGCATAACACCGCACGAAATGGCGGTCGTGCGCGACTCGTACAATCGCGTAGCGAAACGCTCTCCAGCTTTGACGCATGCGTTCTTCACGCGGCTCTTCGAGCATGTGCCTGCGTTGCAGGGCGTGTTTCCCGTTGCAGATACGGACAAGCGCGCATTCGCGGCGTCGTTCTTTCGGTTCGTAGTGATGCATCTCCGATCGGACGAGGCGCTCCACGTGCTGCTCGAACAATTCGGCGAGCGCGGCCTTCTCGATCACGTGAGCATCGCGCAAATCGATGCGATTGGATTGAGCATGCTCGGTGCGCTTCGGGAGCTCGAAGGCACCTCATGGACCGTCGAGACCTCGAGCGCGTGGGAGCACGCATACACGTGGACGTGGTCGACCATTCGCCACGGCGCACGCGCGCGTCCCGAACAGCCCCTCACCTGAGCTCAGGTGCGTCATCGCTCGTGCGTGCGCCCCGGCGAACGGCGGCGAGCGTCCACGTGTATGCGACCGCCCAACCGTGCGCCGTTTCGAGATCCCACGCGCGGTCGTAATCGCGGAGCGAAGTGAGCAGCGCCTTCCCAACCACGTCGACCTCGGCGCTCGACACACCACGAAGCAGTCCGCGACCGCCCATTTTTTCGAGCAATCGAGAAAGCGTCTCGGTCGATCGCAAATTCTGGATGATGAAGCGGAACACCGACAGCGCAACGTCGCGCTTGTCGGTGTCAGAAACTGGAAAGATGCGCTCGAGCGATGGCGTGGCAGCGTCGACGCGTTCCCAAAATGCGGACGCGACGCCCTCGAGCAGCGGCGTTAGGCGTGCGTACGACTCGTCGACAAGCTCGACCGCGCGGAGCGGAATGCGAGCCGATGGCTTGTTCGTCGTTGTCATGGCCGGGCGAATGCAAGCCGAGGGCCGGCGCGCTGCTTGCTTACTTTGGCAAGCCGTGAACCTTGCATTTCGAGAGCGCGTTTTTGTAACTTGCCTAGCTTGAGCACGAACCGAACCTCCGAGGCGTCACACGACAAACGCGCGCGTGCGTTGCAACTCCTTGCGCTCGCGGCGCTTGTCACGCTGTTTTGGATTGCGAGGCCCGTTGGCGTGGGCCTGTTTTTCGGCATCCTCGCGGCCTTCAGTGTCGAGCCGATCTACGCGCGCCTTTGTACGCGTGGGTGGAGTCCGGGCGTCGCCGCGCTCGTGTGCGTGCTCGGCACGGTGAGCATCATCGCGGCGACGGCCGGCGCATTTGCGGTGCTATTCGTCACGCGCGGCGTCGCGCTCGCACGTGCGCTCCCTCCGCTTTTGGCCAACGGCGGCGCGTTGCGAACACTCGCCGAGCGCGGCCTTGCCGCGGCGCACGTCGATCCGGCCGCGGCGTTCATTCACCTCGAAGGCCAAGCCAACACCGTCGAGTCGCGCGCGGCCTCGCTAGCCGCCGGCATTGCAGGCGCGACGCTTGGAGGCATGCTCACGATCCTCTTCATTGCGCTCGCGATGTACTACGTGCTTCGCCATTGGAGCGAAATCGTTTTGCGAGCCGAAACCGACTTGCCTTTCGAACCACGCCACACACGTGCGCTCTTCGATCAATTTCGTAAAGTGGGTAGCGGCGTATTGCGCGGAACGGTGATCGCCGGCGCCGTTCAAGGCGCACTCGCGGGGCTGGGATATTGGGTTTGCGGTGTTCCGGATCCAGGCTTTTTCGGCGCGCTGACTGCGGCGGCTTCGGTCGTCCCGGGAGTCGGCACGTCTCTCGTATGGATCTTCGCAGGCATCTACCTCGTCGCGACGCACCATTTGATTTGGGGAATCGTGGAGCTGACTTGGGGCGCCTTGGTCGTCGGTATCGTCACCGACTATGTGATTCGTCCACGTCTCGTGCGCGGCGCGCGTGGCGTTCCAGCGGTGCTCACATTTGTGTCTCTGTTTGGTGGCGTGGAGGTGTTTGGTCTCGTCGGTCTCGTCGTGGGTCCTGTCATCGTCACATTGTGTGTCGCAGTTTTGAAAACGTACGAGGAGGAGCTCGGAGCGAGCCATTGATGATTAAGCTGTCGTGATGAAAACTCACTTGATCTTGATGATATTTGCGGTCGGCGGATGCGGAACGTCAGATACCTCCTCGGACGCCGGCGCCGACGGCGCGCCCACGGACGGCACATCGAAAGATGCGAAATTGTTCGATGGCAATGCGCCTCCCGCGTCTGCGGTCAACCTCGGATCCGCTGGCACGTATGCCATTCTCGCCAAGACTGCCGTCGCTACGGTTCCAGCGTCCGCCGTGACGGGCAACGTTGCCCTGAGCCCTGCGGCTGCGAGCTACATCACAGGCTTTTCTCTCATCGCCGACTCGACCAACGTCTTCGCGACATCGACGCAAGTCACCGGCAAGGTCTACGCATCCGACTACGCACCGCCCACGCCCGTGAATCTCACGACGGCAGTCAGCGACATGCTCCTCGCATTCACCGACGCTGCCGGTCGCGCACCGGACGCAACGGAGCTCGGCGCCGGAAACATCGGCGGCATGACGCTCACGCATGGCGTCTACGCGTGGAGCACGGGCCTTCTCATTCCGACCAACGTCACGCTCACCGGCAGCGCAACGGACGTATGGATCTTCCAGATTGCGCAAACCCTTACCGTGAGCAGCGCAACGAGCGTCGCGTTGGCCGGCGGCGCGCTTGCCAAAAACGTGTTCTGGCAAGTCGCGGGCTCGGTCGATCTCGGGACGACGTCACACTTCGAAGGCACCGTCATGTCGCAGACATCGATCACGCTCGAGACTGGCGCGTCGATCAACGGCAGGTTGCTCGCTCAGACCGCAGTCAGCATCGCCGGCAGCACGGTCGTCGCGCCCTGACTCTACTTCGAGGGGGGAGGGGTCTGTTGTTTGACTTCTTCGGTGTGGGTCGTGTCTTTTGACCCGTCCGTCGCGCGGACCTGGGTGTCGGTGGTCTTCGTCTGTGTGGTGCCAGCGCCGTTGGTCGTGGTGGTGTCCGAGTTGGTCACCGTCTTGGACTCTTGGCCCGGGCCACACGCCATCGAGAGAGCAAGCACGGCTGAGGCTGCCACGTAATTGAAGATGGTCATTTTTTGAGGTTCCTGGCAACACCCATACCACGCAAGACTCGCGGAGAGCAACTAGCCACGCGCGATGAGGCGCAACAGTCCGCGAATGGCGGCGTGAAGAAGCATGTAACCCAGCACGGCGACGATCAGAGGCCAAACGAAGTGTCCGGTGTCGATGGTTTGCGTCGCGAAGAGCCCGCGAAACGGCGCGTAAAACACGTCGGTGAGGCTTCGAATGATTTGATAAAAGCCAGCTCCGGTGCGCGCGCCGAAAAACTCGAGTGCGAAACGCACGAGCAAAAGCGCGTAGAGAACGCCAAAAATGTAATCGAGGATACGACCGATGCGCGCCAAGAATTCTTCGCGCGTGAGCGCAACGTCGTGTTCGGTGCTTTGACGACTCATGTGGACTGCACATAACCACTATTTACGCTCTCATTTCGCGAATCATGCGTTCGCAACTTGCAACGGTCGTCTCGATCATCGCGGCACGTATGGTGCATAGTGCGACACGCGATCATGAACGAAACCGCAGAACAGTCACGAACGACCGGCGTAACCCCGCGCCAGGTGAATGAGCAGCTTGCTCTCGAGCTGCAACATGCCCACGCGGAGATTCGCAAACTGCGCGCGAGCGAGGCCGAGCTTCGCGCAACGGCGCTCTTTCGCGAGCGCTTGATTGGCATCGTTGGCCACGATCTCCGCAATCCACTCAGCGCGGTGCTGATGGCGTCTCGTTTGCTCGTCAACGGCGCGCGGCTGACGAGCTCTGACGCCGCGCTCGCGGGTCGCATTTTGAGCGGCGGCCAGCGCATGTTGCGAATCATCGATCAAGTTCTCGAGTTCACGCAGGCCCATGTCGGTGGAGGCTTCGTACTCAATCGCCGCGAGCTGCACCTTGGCGAGGCGTGCGAGCTCATCGCGGCGGAGCTGCGCCTCGGCGTCACCGCGCACATCGACGTCACGACAACGGGCAACCTGGTCGGACACTGGGATGCCGATCGCATCGAAGAAGCCATCTCCAACCTCGTCGGCAACGCCGTCGAGCATGCGACTCCAGGCACGCACGTAGGCATCAACGTGCGCGATGGCCTCACAGGCGGCGCGATCATCGAAGTCATCAACTTTGGCACCACGATTCCCGATCACCTGCTACGCGGCATGTTCGAACCATTTCAGCACGGCGAAGATCTCATGCACACGCGCGGCAAGCATCTCGGCTTGGGTCTCTACATTGCTCGCGAAGTGGTGAGCTCGCACGCAGGAACGCTCGATGTTCGCTCCGAAGGCGGAACAACGACGTTCACGATGCACCTCCCACGAAGTTGATTTGGGCTACGCACCCGGTCGTATGAACGTTGAGCCGACACCAAAGGATTCCGGAAGCTCGTAATGGAGACGCCCGTGGACGTGACGCTCGCGGTGACGCGCGCACCAGAGCTCATCGCCGTTCGACTTCCGTTGCGTGGCCAGGCAATCGGCGCACGGCGGCTCGATCTCTTTGACCTTTTTTCGGTGGTAGTCCTTGCGTCGAACGATCAAAACCTGACACTGCGCGCGTCGTGCGACCGGCTCGACGACCGATCCCAAAAAGAGACGCTCGAAGGACGAAAGCTCTTGTGTGCCCAGCACGAGCAAATCTGCGTCGATGTTCGCCGCGACTTGCAGAATCTCCACCACGGGTGCGCCCGCTGACAAGTGAAATACTGGAGCGATGTTCGTGATACCCGACATTGCCGACTCTAGAATTTGCTTTCCCGTTTCGAGCTGGGCGGAAAGGTGCTTGGTGTCGGGAACTTCGATGACATGAACGAGATGCAATTGAGCGCTCGGGGCCGCTGCGATTCGTGCGGCTGCGGCAGCGACCAGCGCGCCATTGGAAGATGCATCAATGGCCGCAAGGATGACGATGCGTTCGGTGGGCATGAGCTCACGTAGTGCGAACTTGGTGCCAACGATTGCGGAGAGCGGCCCGCGTATTGCACTCGGGCTCCGCGTCAGGAGACACGATGAAAACGATTTGGACATTGGCCATCACAACAATGGCACTTTCGACCGCAGCATGCGGTGCGAGCTTTCCGGAGCCCACGCAGCGCATGGCGGACGCGGAGTCTGCCCATAGAAGCGCACTCGAGCTTGGCGCCGGCAACCAACCTGCAGCGCAACTCCACGTGAAGCTTGCCGAAGAGCAGATGGCACGCGCAAAGACCCGCATCACCGAAGGCGACAACAAAGCAGCCGATTCGCTGCTCATTCGCTCGAAGGCGGACTCCGAGCTCGCTCTGGCGCTCGCACGCGAGCAAAACGCGAATGCCGCGAAGAAAACCGCGACCGATCAATCGAACACGACGGCGCAAACCAACGCAAGTCAGGGAGCCGTACAATGAAACACATTACTGCTTTGGGCCTCGTGCTCATCACGACTGGCTGCGCCACCGTCATGCCGCCAGAAGATCTCGTCACAGCACGAACAGCCTACAATCGCGCCACACAAGGACCGACTGCACAGCTCGATCCGGCGGATTTGCACTCTGCAAAAGAGTCACTCGATAGCGCGGAGAAATCGTTCGCAGCCGATGGCGATACGCAAGCCACGCGCGATTTCGCATATGTTGCCGAGCGTCGCACCGAAATCGCAGAGTCGCGCGGACGTACCGTGCAAACGGAGCAAGAGCGACTCGGCGTTGTATCGCAAATGAACGCCGACCAAACATCGACGGTTCGCAATACGTCGGCCGCGCTCGGGCGCGCCAATCAGCAGCTCGCTACACAAGGCCAGGAGCTCGCAGGCGAGCGACAGAGGCGTGAGGACGCCGAACGCCGCGCAGCACGCGCCACCGCCGATCTCGCGCGCATCGCGACGGTGAAGCAAGAACCACGTGGAATGGTGATCACGCTTTCGGGAAGCGTGCTGTTCGCGTCGGCGCATTCGGATCTACTTCCGGACGCCCAAACGAAGCTCCTCGACGTCGCAAAGGCGCTCGGCGAGCAAGATCCCGACTCGAAGATCGTCGTCGAAGGACACACCGACTCCCAAGGTGCGGCAGCGTTCAACCAGGACCTTTCGCAGAAGCGCGCAGACGCAGTGCGAGCGTTTCTCGTCTCGCACGGCATCGCTTCGGACCGCGTAACCGCGCAAGGCTTCGGGCCGTCGCGCTCGGTCTCGGACAACGGCACCGTCGAAGGTCGCGCGAACAACAGGCGCGTCGAAATCGTCGTTCAGCCGAACGCGCAACACGCACAGCGCTAAGGAGCCCGATCGAAATTATCGGTCCCGCTTTCCGGATCGGACCGCGTAGTTCCAGTCGCCACGAAACTTCTTTCTTTCGAGTCTGACCGCGCGAAGGGCATCGCTTGAAACCTCCTTGCCGACTT
>JBBSFE010000103.1:0-24212 GCA_038239005.1 Polyangiales bacterium | reverse complement strand
GGTCGTGCTCCTTCACGTGCGCGGTCATCTACGGGCGCTGCAAAACGGCGTCGTCCATCGCGACGCTCGCCATTTCGATCGCGCGGGTCGCGCCGTCATTGCGGTCGTGTGCGCGCGCGGCACGGTGCTGCTCGGCGAGCCTGAGATTGTGGCGATCGAAGCCGTGGGCTCGAACGACTCCTCCAGCGTCATGGCGCTCGCGTGCGCCGCGGCCACGGGGTCACCGCATCCGTTCGCCGCAGCAATCCTTCGTGCCGCACGCGCACGTGGGGTGCGCGCCGAAAGCGTTCGCAACCCAGTGCATTCCGGCTCTGGCGCAACGGCCGTCGACGCGCAGGGAGAGCGCATCGTGCTCGGGCGTCGCGCATTCCTGCTTGGTGAAAAAGTCAGCGTCGCCGTCGCCGACGAGCTCGTGCGCGATCACGAAGCGCAGGGCCGAAGTGTGTTGCTCGTTGCGCGCGGCGGAAAAGTCGCAGGGCTCGTCGCGTTGCAAGACGGGCTTCGCGCTGGCGCGCGCGCGGCCGTTCAAAAGTTGCATGATGCACGCATCGAGCCGGTGCTGCTTTCGGGCGAAGCGCGCGAAACGTGCGAGGCGATCGGACGCGCGCTCGACATCGAGCACTTGCGTCCCGAAGTCGCGGGGCCCGAGCGTGGCGCTGAAGTGCGCGCGCTCGCGGAAGGTGGCGACGTCGTAGCCGTGCTCGGCCACCCCGCCGCAGACGACTCCGCGCTCGGCGCCGCCGATGTTTCCGTCGCGCTCGACGCAGCAGGCGCGAGCCCCGGCGAGTGGTCCGTTGCCCTCGCTTCGGATGACGTGCGCGCTGCAGCCGAAGCGCTGACGATCGCGCGAGCTGCGCGCGAGCGAAGTGTGCGGGCGATGGTGATCGCTCTCGTGCCCGGAACCATTGCCGCGCTCGCGCTTGCGTTCCAGCTTTTGCCGACATGGGCCGCGCCCGTGATCGGCGTCATGGCCGCCTCAATCGCGCTCCTCTACGCAAAAGAATGACGTATGCTTCGCGGTCTGCGCGCAAAAGGGGGCGCACGGATTTTGGCCGAACCCAGCACCACGCGGACCAAAGAAGAAGACGCCGCCTTAACGCGGGTGGGATCCACTCTGCGCGGGAAATGGCGCTTGGATTCGCTCCTCGGTGTGGGCGGAGTCGCGGCCGTCTACGAAGCGACGCACCGCAACGGGCAGCGCGCAGCGCTCAAGGTCATGCACGCGGAGCTCGCGCGTGATCGCTCCATCGTCGAGCGATTTTTGCGCGAAGCGTACGTCGCCAACAAAGTCGGCCACCCCGCATGTGTTCGCATTCTCGACGACGACACCACCGAAACGGAGGAGCCGTTTCTCGTCATGGAGCTTCTCGAAGGCGAGACAGTGCGCGATCTCTGGCGCCGAACGGGTCGCACGCTCCCCGCCGCGCAAGCGCTTCACATCGCCGAGCGCATTCTCGATTGCCTCGCCGCGTGTCACTCCGCTGGCGTCGTGCATCGCGATCTCAAGCCCGCCAATATTTTTCTGACGCGCGGCGGCGCGGTGAAGCTCCTCGACTTCGGCGTCGCGCGCGAAGAGGGCTCGCGACACGAAGGCGACAAGACCGTCGGCCTCGCTCTCGGCACGCCCGCGTACATGTCGCCCGAGCAAGCCAACGGGCAAATCGATCGCATCGATGGGCGGTCCGATCTTTTTTCGGTCGGCGCGCTCCTTCACGCGCTGATCACGGGTCGCCGCATTCACCGCGGCAAAACCGAGAGGGAGTCGCTCCTCCTCGCGGCGAGTGAGCCGGTGCCGTCGGTGGTCACGATCGACACTTCGCTTCCCGCCGAAATCGTGCGCGTCATCGATCGCGCGCTCGCGTGGGAGCCCAAGCAGCGGTGGCCGTCGGCGCGCGAAATGCAAACCGCCGTGCTCAACGCGATGCGCGTCGCTGACGCCACGAGTCGTGCGGCCGTGCCGATCGACCACGAAGAGGAGCAGGAGCTGCGCGAGCTCACGCCGGTGCACGAAGTCGTCGGCCGAGACGATCCACGTGTGCGCGAGGTCGAAGCCCTGCTCTTGTCATGCGAAGGCGCCCTCGTTGCGGGGATTCTGCACGGATTCGATTCGCCCTCGGCAGAGCCGGCGATTCGCCGCGCGTTCGAAGCATGCGTCGAGATTCATAGAAGGCGTGTCAGCGCGATTTCACTCACGCTGAGGCCGTTCGGATTCGTCGCGTACGACCACGTGCTCTGGCAGCCCGCGAAACCGATCGCGGCCATTCCACATCGCCTCTTCGAAGGCGGGGTGCGCGCTTTTCGCATCCTTCCCGATCTCGCATTCGCCGAATTGCGCACGATGCTCGCTTGCATTGCAGCCCCAGGCGACGTCGACGTCGTCGGTCCGCTTTGGGAAGCAACGCTTCCGCACATTCGCATCGACACGTGTTTCGTTGCCGGCCTCGGCGACATCGAAGCGCGCGAGCAGTTCGCCACCGAATCCCTCCGCGACGAACGCGAGGTCTCGCACCGTGTCCACGACGCACGAACGGCAGGCGCAGCATGGGGCGACGAGATTTCGCCGCTCGCACCCGACGACGTCATTCGCGCGGTCTATGCCTCGCAGCTGAGCGTCGGCCGGTGGGACGAACGCTACGCCGAGCTCTACACCGATGGGCTCGTGCAAGGCGCGCGCACGCGCAACGTGGCGGGGGTGCTCGGCGCTTTGCGAAAAGTTGCCGTCGATCTCTACGCCACACGCCGTTACGAAGACGCCGCAACGCTTCGCCACGCTCTCGTCGAACGCCTCGGTCAGCGCGTCGGCGCGAAGGATGCTCCGAAGCTCGCGGCTGCAGTCACCGGCGCGATGCTCGGTAAAGAAGCGCTCGACACGCTCTTGCGATCGCTTGCAGACAATCCCAGCGACATCGCACGTGTGGCTCCGCAGCTTGCTGAGATTCCGCCAAGTGAAGCGCAGACGATCATCGCCGCGGCAGCGCGCCCGATGCCGGCCGAAGCGCAACGCCTGCTGGCGGACCTCGTCGCGCGCACGGCAGGTCCCGCCGCGGCTGAAGCATTCGAAGACCGAGCATCCGCCGTTCCGACATGGCGCAACGAGCTCGGGGCCGACGCCATCTTGCCGAACGACCCGAGCGCCGAACGCTACGCCCGCATCGTAACGTCGCTCGCCGCAATTTTGGAAGGCAGCGTAGGACACTCCGAAGCGGCCTCCGCGCTCGCACGCGATCTCGGCGAAGAGGCCCGCGAAAAACCGTTCGAAATTTTCTTCGCAGAGGCCGTGACCTTCGTGCGTGGTCGCATGCTCTACGCGGACCGCATCGTTCACGAAGCTGCATCGAAGATCGCTTCCCTCCTTGCGCGATGCGGAGCGCACGCCTTCGTCTGCAAAGCTCCCCCAACGGTCGAGCAGTTGCGAACGTTTGCCGGCGTTGTTGTGGGTGCGCTCGATCGCGCCGCCGCACTGCCAACCGTCGGTCCGCTCGCGCTCCGCGCGATGACGCAAGCCGCACGCACGCGTGGTGTCGTGATGGAGCGCCTCGCGCTCGAGCCGCGCGTGATGCGTGTGCGTGCGTCGGCAGTTGCGGCGCTCAGGGCTCGCGGTGACGCCGCCGAGCTGCCGCGCTCGGTCGAGCACGTTGCGCGCTCCGTCGTCGATACGATCGTGATGCCCGGTTGGCTCCTCTGCGCGACGACGGAACCCGAGCAAAGCTCCGATGTGGCGTCTCGCGCGGTGAGCGCATCGATGCTCGCCACGGCAATGGCGCGTCTCCTCGTCGATGATCGCGCACAGCTCGTTCGCGTCGCGCTCGGCGCGCTGACCACGCCCGATACAACCGGTGAAGACGTCCTCCCGCGCGTTGCCGCAACGCTATCGATGCAAACGAGCGGGCAGGTGACGGCCATCGCACGCTCGGTCATCGCGTTCGAGGTCACATGGCTCACGCGCGCCGACCGTGACGGCCCCACGTATCGCGGCGCTCGCGCAGCGACGCTCCACGCGCGCATCGTCGCGCTCGCTCACGCGTACGTCGCTCTCCTCGCCGACAAAGGGCCGCCACCACCGACGCCCGAGAAGACGATCGCAGCGCTCGCGCAAAAAGTCACCGACACGGCCGATCGAACGGTCCTGCGTTTGCTCGTCGCGGCGCTCGGGTTCATTCCCGCAGGCACCGTGGTGCGCTTGTCTTCGGGCGAAACGGCCGAGGTCATCGCGGCGAATCGCGGTAGCGGCCGCGGACCAACGGCGCGCCTCGTGCTCGACGAAAACGGCGAAGAGTATTCCGAGCCATTCGAAGTGGAGATCGCCGCAACCGGTGACGAAGCTCTCCGCATCGAGAAGGTTGTGAGCATCGAGCAGTGGCGGAAGGGCGAGGTGCTTCGCACGCCGAAGCCGATGCCCGTCGAACGCCGTTCGATCGAACGCGACGAGTCGGAGGGCAACGATCAGATCAGTGGCCCACGCCCGTCCGCGGCCAAGCCTTCCACGGCTCCTGCTCTCCGCGAGGCTCCCCCGAACGAACGCCAGGCGACAGCCACCGGAACGTTCGACGCGACTCCGCTCGTTCACACGCTCGTTTACATGCTCGACCACGGCCTCACGGGCACCATCGAGCTCCGCGAGCCAGACGGCGCACGCCACGAGATTTATTTCGTGCGCGGCGGTCCCGTACGCGCGCGCACGGGCAAGCTCATCGCGCCGCTCGGGTCCGTGCTCGTCGCCGCGGGTCTGCTCGGCGACAGCGACGCAGCCACCGCGGTTTCCAACGCCCAGCAAGAAGGTGTGCGCCTCGGGGAATACCTCGTCAGCCGCGACATGATCGCGCGTGTCGAGCTTCTCCGTGCGCTCGAGCAACAAGTCACGCGCAAGGTCGAAGGGCTCGTCAACCTCGACGGCGCAACGACGTTCTCGTTCTTCCGCGACGTCGATCTCTTTGGCGAAGGGTCGCCCGAGCAACTCGAGGTCGACCCACTTGGCACCGTGTTCGCGGCGTCGCGCGCTTGGTCTGATCGCGTTCGCATTCGTCGCGCGGTGGAGCGTGCAGGTGGCTTGCTCCTCGCCATCCATCCAGACTCGACGCTCGAGCTCATCGACCTCACCGAGACCGAGCGCGCCCTCGTTGCCGAGCTCCGCGTTCATTCGTTCCAGCTCGCCGAGCTCTTGCAGAGTGGTCTCGCGCCTCGCGATGCCATCGAGACATTTCTCTTCGCGGCCATCGTGACGCGCCAGCTCCTCGTGCCGGGCCAAGCCAAAGCGCCGATGGGCGTGCGGCCCACGAGCGTGCGAGCGTCACCGCCGTCGCCGTTTCCCGCCAGCGTCGCGCCGAGCCCCGCGCCCCCGCCATCGCAGCGCTCGGTGGCACCACCAACGTCGATGCGATCGCCCGCGCAGAAAAAAATATCGTGGAGCGATCTCCTTGCCGTTCGCCGGCCACCTTCACAGACGGCGATGCGCGCTCAGCAAGTCCCGCGAGCTCCGCCATCGTCGCCGGCGCCCATGACGACACGCACCACGCCTACGCCTGCGCGCCCGAAGCAAGCCATCACGCCTGCCATCAAGCTCACCGATTCGGCAAACGAGGCCATCGCGCTCATGCGTCGCGCCGAGCAAGCGCTCATCCATAAAGATTTGGAAGGCGCCGCTCGCTCCGCAGCACGCGCGGTCGAACGCGACCCGAACGTTCCCATCGTCAACGCGTTTTACGCGTGGGCGCACGTGCTCTCCGGCGCGATCAAACCCGGAGACGCCATCCGACTCATCGACAAGGCGCTCGCGCAGGATCCCGATTGCACGCAAGCGCGCCTCTATCGCGCCAAGCTCCTGAAACGAGACGACCGCCTCCACGAAGCCATCCGCGAGTTCGAGGTCGTCTTGAGCATGGACCCCGACAACCGCGACGCGCAAAACGAGCTAAAGCTGCTCCTTTTCACCGTGAAGCCCGGCGCGCGCTAGCCGCACCGATCGCGTCTCCACGCTGCGCTCACCGACGCGCTTCGAAGCACGGAGGGCACCAAGCTGGCCCGCCTGCCTGGCCCGCCCTGGCCCCGGCCACTCCTCCAACCCACCAGATCGCAAGGATCCTTGCGATTTGCTGGGTTGAGGGGGTGGCACGGGGAATGCGATGGGCACCAGCGGGAGGTGCTTCGTGAATTCGAGTGAACAACGCAGACGCGCTGCGGAACGACGGAGGGAATATGAATTCTGTTTTTTTCGGGTTGAAACGCGCTCACTGGTCAACGATGAAGGTTTCTCTGGGCATTTTGCGGGAGGCAAAATCGCCGCTAACTCCGGGGCGGTACGATTTGCTCATGTATTTGCGGCACCACGATCACGAGGACGACGAGGAGATCACGCAAAAAGACTTGCGAGCGGCTTTTGGCGTTTCGCGGGCGACGATGAGTGAGGCCATTCTTGCGTTGCTCGATCGAGGACTCGTGTCACGGAGCGAGGCATCGGACTCCCGTACGTTTCGAGTGCAGCTCACGCAGCTCGGCAGGCAGATGGTCGACCACGCTCGAGCCTGCACGAAGTGGCTCCTCGCCGAAGTGATGAAGAGGCTCTTTCCGGACCCCGACATCATGCGGCTCCACGACGCCGTGACGGAGTACGAGCACACTCGGCGTGAGCTCGGCGACACCGCGGTGCTCGAGCTCAAGCCGCTGTGGCACCCAGACGACTAATCACGTCGATGGGATGGGCTGCGTGCGGTACTTCTCCAGGACGACGCCTCGAAGCGACTCCATCCGGTCGGTGTCGGGTGCGTCGTCGGATTGTGCGGCATGCGCGAATTCGCCGAGCGCGCGCCATTGCTCGGATTCGGGCAAACCGAATACCGCACGCGCCGCGGTGCCGAGCGCGATGGCATCCGGAAACCGCGCGGCTGGGTCCTTGGCGAATGCCTTCTCGAAGAACGCGTCGATCGCCGGCGGAAGCTGCGCGAAGAAAGTTCTCACGCGCGGAGGCGAGGCCTCGACTTGCTCTTGCCGTACCGTGATCTCGGACTTTCCGTGCGGCGAAAATGGCGTGCGCGCGGCGAGCATTTCGTACAGCACGATCGCCGCCGAGTAGAGATCGCTTCGGCCATCGACGCGCGCACCGACGACTTGCTCCGGTGACATGTAAATGCCCGTACCCGGTGCGACCCCGTGGTCCGTGGGTGTGCCCACGAGGGGTGCGCCAAGATCGTGCTTCGCGATGCCGAAGTCGGTGAGCTTCACGATACCGTCGCGGCGGACGAGCACGTTCTGAGGTTTCACGTCGCGGTGAACGATGCCGAGCGCATGGAGCGCCGCGAGCGCGCCAAGCAGCTGCTCGAAGTATGCAAGCGCACGAAGTGCCTGCAAACACGGGATGGAACCGGGTGCGGCGCGCGCGCGGTGTCGCTTCAGGATGGCGTCGAGGGGTTCGCCATCGACGAACTCCATTGCGAGCACTGAAGCGTCGCCGTGCAAGAAGAGCTCGTCGAAGCGAACGATGTTCGGATGCGAGAGCACGCGCAACGCTTCGGCCTCGCGACGAAAATATTCGCGCACGCGTGCATCGCGCGCACGATGAGCACGCAGCGCCTTCAGTGCAACGGGCTTCGGGCCGCTACGTGCGCGCGGATCGTCTGGTGGAAAAAAGCGCCAGGCGCGAAACACGATGCCCATCCCGCCTTCGCCGACTTTCGCGTCGATCACGAGCTTCGATTCGCCGCGATCGATCGTGACGCCCTTCTCGAGCCCGCCAGCACCGAGCGGCTGAAGCGTATGACATTGCGGGCACACACGCGTGTGAAGCGGCATTTCGACGCGGCACTGTGTGCACGTAGGCACGGTCGCAGCGTACACTGATGGTGTGGAAAGCGGCGACGAAGCCAAAGCGATGCTCGCTCCCGCACCGGATTTTCGGTACGTGGGCCTCGAGCCCGGCCGTGATCTCGGCCCGCGCGTCGCAGCGAGTCTTTTTCTCGCGGGCGGTGGCGTGAGCGCCGGCGTGCTTCGTGAGCTCGGGTTGCTCCATATGGCGCTCGGTGCGTTTCTCGCCGCGACGGGCATCGCGCTTTTGTGGCGTCGCCTCGCCAAACCGCTGAGGCGCGCGGGCGCGGGGTCGGTTCCATTCGCAATCGTTCCGTGGGGCGTGCTCGTCGACGAACCCGAGTCGCCGCGCGCTCTTCGTTGGGCCGCCGTTCAATCGCTTCACGTGCATACGATTTACGGTCGCGACGCAGCGGCGACGCCATCGACACTTTGGAGTCTCGTCACGCTTCGTACCGAGCACGAGCTCTTCGCGGGTCGCACGCGTGGCGCCGCGCCGCTCGAACGTTTGCTCGTGCACCTCGAGCCCTATGCGCGCGAGCAGAGTCATCCCGTTTCGCTCGACCTCGAGGGCACACGCGCGAGCACCGCTGGGCTACTCGAGCCGGAGTTCGAACGCATCCTCGCAGCAGCGCTCGAGACGATCATCAGCGCACCGAGCTCGCATCGTCTCGGTCTCGAAGGCACGTATCGCTCGGGCTCACGCGCAGCGGGCATCGACACGGTCTCCTCGCTACGAGAGATTTTGCGCGATCGCATCGAGCACGATTTGGATCGAAGGCCGCTCGCTTCGGTGATTGCGGCCGAGCTGGGTCTTCACGAGCTCGGGAGTGATTTGGTTGCGCTCGTCCAGTCGCCACACCCAATCGTTGCAGCGACCGCGAAAGCCGCAGCGATGCGCCTCGGGAGCTCGAGCGCACGAACGGGCGTCATCGACGAAGTCGCGCCGTTTCTCGCACCTGAAGACATCGACGCTCTCAACGCCTGGATAGCTTCCGCACCGATCGCACCGCACACGCGCGCTAGTTTGGTACCCTCCGCGTGAAATGACGAATGACGAACAGGGGTACGTCGTGACCTCCGAGCTCGATGGCGCGCGCCTCGACAAAGCGGCAGCGAAGCTCGTTCCGGGTTTGTCCGTCGCGCGCGTCAAACGCGCGATCGATGCAGGGCACGTCCGCGTCGATGGGCGCCACCGCGCGAAGGGCTCGACGGTCGCGGCAGGCGAGACGATCACGATCACAGAAAGCGAAGTCTCCGCGCCCGATGCGCCCGCGGTGCCCGAGCCCGAAGCCGAGCTCGTCGTGCGGTTCGATTCGATGCGTGTTCTCGTCGTCGACAAACCCGCGGGGCAACCCACGGCGCCGCTTCGTGCGGGAGAGCGCGGTACGCTCGCCAATGCGATCGTCGGGCACTATCCAGAAATCGCGGGCGTCGGCTACGGGCCGCGCGAGCCCGGTGTGCTCCATCGGCTCGACATCGGAACGTCGGGTCTCGTGGTCGTCGCGCGCAATGCCAAGACGTTCGACACGCTTCGCGCTGCTCTCCGCGCGGGTCGCATCGCGAAAAAATATTTGCTCGTGTGCGACGGAGACGGCCTCGCCGACGAAGGCACCATCGCGCATCCGATCGCCAATCACCCGAAAGATCAGCGTCGCGTGCTCGCGTGCGTTCACCCGCGCGATGTCATGCGGTACTCGCCGCGCGAGGCAACCACGAGATACCGCGTGATTCGCCGTGGACCCACGCACGCGCTCGTCGAAGCCACCGCGCCGCGCGCGCTGCGCCATCAGATTCGCGTGCACTTTGCATCGATCGATCATCCGCTCGTCGGCGACGCCCTCTACGGAAGCACCGAGTCGTGTCCCACGAAGCGCCACGCGCTCCATGCGGCGTTCGTTCAATACGACGGCGACGAAGAGGTTCCCGAGCTCGCCGTCGAGTCCCCATTGCCCGAGGAGCTCGAAGCGCTCATCGGATAGCGTCGAGGACGATCGCTACGCCTTCGCCAAAGTCCGCCTCGGGCGTGAGAAGGCTCAGCACGAGGTACCCGTCGTCTTCGAAATCGAAGAACGCACCTGGATGCACATAAGCGCCGCGATCGAGCGCGCGCAAACACGTTTCCATTTCCGATCGAACACGCGGAATGCGCAACGTCGCGTACCAACCGCCTTCGACGTCGAGACGCGTCGCGGCCGTTCCCGAAACGGCGCGATCGAGCGAGGCCAAATTCTTCATCGCGCGCGTCGCGATCGCCTCGCGCGACAACACCCCTGCGGCGAGCAATGTTGGAAGAGCGTGCTGCACTGGCGCGCCGACGGAAAGCCACGCATCCGCGATCCACGAAAGGCGCTCGAGCGCTTCGGTTGCGTCGCCGCCGATGATCATCCAGCCGAGCTTCATCTGCGGCAGCCCAACGAGCTTGGAGAGCCCGCCAAGCGACAACACGAGACTGCCGCCCGCATGTTTGGCCGCAACGCGAACGCGATCGCGCGGTTCGAGAAACATGTATTCTGCAAATACTTCATCACTTACGATGGGTAAACCGAGTGACTTCAGCGCTTCGAGCTCGTCCGCCTTCAGACACGATCCGGTCGGATTGTTAGGGCTCACGACCAAAATGGCGCGCGTCCGTGGCGTGATTGCGGCGCGAACGCTGTCGAGATCGATGTGCCATGCGCCGTCGTAGCGCAGCCGATAGGCAGCGAGCTTCACGCCCTCGAGCGCGGCGAGCTGTGAGAAGAGCGGATAGCTCGGAGCCGGCGCGAGCACCTCGTCGCCAGCGTCACAGAACAGCTTGAACGCAAACCCATACGCTTCGCTCGTGCTTGCGGTGAGCACGACGCGCTCCACATCCACGCCTTCTTGCTGCGCGATGATCGTGCGAGCGGTCATCAGCCCGAACGGCTGCGGCTCGTATCGGAGCGATGCCGCAGACGCGAGCGCCTCCGTAATCGCGCGCTCGTCGTAAGGAATGCCCGCGCGCGTCGGGTTCGATTCGGTGAGATCGATCACGCGAGCGCCAGCTGCACGCCTCGCCGCGAGCGCTCGCGCGAGCTCGTTGGGCTCGGAATCGAAGCCGCTCCGCTCGGAGAAACGCGTCACTTGATTCCGCTGAGACCACCGCCGCGTGCTGCTCCCCACGTGATGTCGAGCTTGCACTTCGGAATCACGCCATACGAGCCGCAGGGTCTCTGTCGTGAGTCTTCGGCGCCAACGAGTTGGTTCGTCGCTGGGTCGAAGTACTCGACGAGTCCGCCACCGACGCCCCCATCGTCGGCGCGTGAGTCCTCTGCGAAGACTTTGTACGTGCCGCATGTGCCGACGCCCGCGCGCACGGGATTGCGAACGCGCCGCGCGTGCATCGTGCCTTCGCGGCTGAGATAGTTTCGGCAGCTTCGTCGGCAATAATCCGGATGAATGGGGCGCGGGCACGTGACAGCGAGCGGACCTGCGTCGAGGTCGTCCTCTTCGTCCTCGGTGTGCAGGCCCAAACTACTGCCGGTCGAGAGCGGAGTTGTGGTGGTCGTCGTGGTGGTCGTCGTTGGCGTGATCACGGCTGCGCCGGCGTCGGGCGTGCCGCGGTGAAACAACCGATCGCAACCGGCGAGGATGATCGCAGCCAAAATAAGGCGTTTCATGCTCGCTCCACCTCTATACCATCGAGCGTCATCAACCAACGCGCGCCGTCGAGATGCGGTGGCTTGTCGACGTGCATTCGCTTCTTCATCACGAGCACGTCGAGCACCATGTCGCCTCCGTCGAACGAAATCGATCCGTGCATCGACTCGCTACTGCCAGGTTCTTTCTTTTCGTAGTCGACGTGCCCGGCCGCTTCGATCGTGAGTGTCATCCCGCCGCCGACCCACGTGCCGACGTACTCCGGTTTACCGATGAGCACGCTCGCATCCCCGCCGATGACCGTGGCTGCGTGCGCTGCTTCGGCGCGGAGCCACTTCACACCCGTCCATGCGACCCAAAACAAACCGACTGTGCCGACGATGAGCAGCGCCGCCATCACGGCGAGCACCGCGTTGAGCGTGTTGTTCGATTTTTTGTGCATCAACTGCCCTGTCGAACCGCCTCGTCGACGAGCGTCGCGGTGAACGTCGTGCCGCGAAGGCGCGCGCGCGTGTCCGCGAAGAGTTTGTTCCATTGTGCGATCTCGGCCGCGTTCGGCTCGTAGACCGTCATGCGCTGCTTGCGTCGCGCGAGTGCGGCGTCGTCTTCGTGGCGGATGCTCGTCGTGAGTGCTTCCGTCGCGACGCGACCGGTGTCGAGCACGGCGCTTTGCGCATCGGCCGGCAGCGCGCTCAAACGCGAGCCCTTCACCACCAGCGCACCAATCTCGTAGTGCGTGGGGAGAGTGTTCAAGTGATCGAGCCGTGACGCCCACTGGAGCTGCTCGGCGACGAGCGGCGGCGCGTTCACGAGGGTGATCGAATTCGACGTGAGCCCAGGCAGCACTTCGGGGATCGACACGGGGCGCGGCGTGATGTCACCTAGAACCGCGTAAAACATAGGGTCGATCGGATCGGTTGGTTCGTAGAACGTGGCGCGATGTTTCAAATCGTTCGGCGACTTCACGTCGTAACCGGCAGACATGAAACGCCCAACGCCGACGTCACCCCAACCGACGATCTTGAAGCCGGCGCGATCGAACTCCGGATCCATCTGCGGGCGAAGCGCGGTGCGTGCTGCGTCGAGCTTTTGCCAGCTCGCAAAAACGCCGGGGAGCTGGAAGATGAGCGCTTGCTTGTAAATCTGCCCGAGCCCGAGCGCCGAGATCGCCGCGCCGTCGAGCTGACCCGTGCGCATCTTTCCGACCATCGAGCCTTCATCGCCTTGTGAGCCGTTCCAGAAAAATTGGATCTGCACGGCGTGTTGCGAGCGTTCGTCCGTTGCGCGCGCCCAAAGCTTGAACACGCGGCCCCATGGCGACTCCGGTGGAGCGAGCGTCCCGAACTTGAGCACGACCGGATCCGCGTGCGCGGGCGAAGCCTCGCAGAGCGTGACAGCGGCGAAACCAAGCGCGAGCGCGACGAAGCGTTTCATGACGGTTTCACGAGTCGAACGGTACCGGAAAGGCCTACGGAAATCCGCAGTCGGCCGTTTTCTTCGGCAACTTCATGCGGGCGGCGCGGCGTTTGGCGATCGTGTTGTTCAACCGCTGATTCGGATTCGGATCATCGGCGCCCATGATTTCGTCGACGAGCGAAAAATAGAGCTTCTTGTCGGCGACGACGCACGCGAACTGCGCGTACGTGAGCTGCGTCGTCAGCGCGCTGCGTTTCTCGTTCTTGAGCGCTTGCTCGAACATCGCGCGCGCTTGCCCGACCTCGGCATCCGCCGTGCGCCCGTGATAGGCCGCGAGCGCGACCATCGGGCTCGACGCGTAGTACGTGGGCTCGAGCTCGAACGCACGCCCCATCATGTCGACGCCGATGTAGAGGTCCGCGACCATCGCGGGATCGTCTTGCAGGAGATTCACGCGGCTCATCCACGCGTATGCGACCCAAAATAAATTCTCGGCGTCGGCCTTCGAATCGAAGCTCGCTTTCAGCCACGCGATGAGCGACGCATCGTTCTTCTTCGCCTTGTCGAAGCCCTTGTCCTTGTGCGACAAAAGCTCGAGCCCGTAGAAAACAGCGCGATCGTAGGCCATTTTCGCGCGTTTCTTATCGTACTCGGCCGTGGCATCACGCGCGTCGAGCGTGGCCTCTTCCATTTCGTCTTCGACAAAACCCCAGGCGTAACCACCCCAACCTTGCACGAGAAGAAAGAGCGCATCTTCGTTGTCGGGCGCGAGCTTGTGCATGCCTTCGAACTGCGCGAGCCCCGCCTGCGTCGCGACCTTTGCGAGCTCGTAGTCGCCGAGCGTGTCGAACGAAGCGGCAGCGACGCGCGTCGAAGCGATTTCGCCGTTCGTCAGGATCGTTTCGATGCACCCCGGCGTGAGGGCAAGAGTAAGGAAGAGAAGCACACGCTTCATTCGAGCGTTTCTACGGAGAGCCACCTTTCAGGGCCAAGATCTTGACGCTCCACCTTCCGACAGCTTTTAGTGCGCTGGTCATGAAGCCCGCGTTTCAAGCTCGCCTGCGCGTTGCGGGGTTCGTCGCGGTGTGCGGCGCCTTCACGGTGATCGTGCGAGGCGCGGTTCCGAGCAACGATCCCGAGTCGATTGCGCGCGCGATGAGCTCGGCAACCGGCGGCGTCGTGCGCGCGAGCGACGTGCGGTGGGAGCCTTCGAGTGGCGCGCTGATCGATCTCCTCTTCGGTCGATTCGCGCTCGTGCTTTCGAGCGAAACCGCAAATGGCCCGCGCGATGTATGGCGCGTTCGCGTTCGCGTCACGCCCGAAGGTCACCCACTCACCGTGATCGACGCACACGATCTCACGCAAACGCCTCTCGGCGATGATCACGCGCTCGTGATTCGCGGCGGCCACGCTGCCTTCGCGACGTTCGCATACGGCCAAGAGCAGAGCGTGACGGCGCTCGATCTCTCGGGCGAAGGCCCGCAAAATTCAGCCAAAACAAGCCTCGAACGCATCACGTCGTCGATCACGAACGTTCAACAAACCGGCACGCCGGACGGCGTGGGGCGCGTGGATGTCGGCTTCGATTCCCCCGGCGAACGTGTCGGGCTTTCGCTTTCGGAAACGACGCTCGCGATCGATCTCGGTGATTCGAGCGGCGAGCGTCACGCGCTGCTCGATCTCGGTCGCGGCGAGCTCGATGGCGCAACTGGCATGCACGCCGAGCCCGCGCGGCATCTGCCGAAGCGTTTCGTGTTTTGGGCCGTCGACACGGTGCGCGCCGTTCCGTGGATTGGACCCGCGCCCATCGCGTGGCTCGAAGAAAAAGTTTTTTCGCTGCGCGACTCGCTCAAGCAAGCCACCTTCCACAAAGAAGGCTCCCAAGATGAGCTCGCCGCGACGCCCCCTCGCGTGCTCGATGCCGTCATCATCGGCGACGACGGCGCATGGCCGCCCGCGAGCGTGCCCTCGATTTGGAAATCGCTCGAGCGCGGCGAAGGCGAATGGAAAGCGTTCTCGCCGGTGTGGATGCGCAAGTTCGCATCGGGCGCCGACGTGCCTCCCGCGTTCTTCACGACGTTCGTCCGTCCCGACGATGCCCGTCCGTACGCGCACGTGCTCCTCGTTGCGATGGACACCCGCCAGGTCGATCTCGACATGGAGGCAGGCACCGAAGATCCGAAGCCGCTCACGGGAACGCACGGTCCCGGCCGTTTACCGCGTGATCCAAGCGTTCTCACGCGCGTCGTCGCCGCGTTCAACGGCGGCTTCAAAACCGAGCACGGCACCTATGGGATGATGGTTCACAAGCGCGTGCTTCTCCCGCCGCAGCCGAGCGCGGCAACGGTGATGGTCATGCGTGATGGACGCGCAGCGTTCGGCACGTGGGGCACGGCGCTCACAATCGATCCCGACATCATGAGCTTCCGACAAAATCTCGATCCGCTCGTCGACGGCGGCGAGGTCAACCCGACGAAGCGATTGCTCTGGGGCTACACGCTTCCGGGCAGCGGAATGCAAACCGAACGCTCCGGCATCTGCGTCACGCGCGCCGGCCACATCATGTACGCGTGGGGTGACGACGTCAGCGCGACCGCGCTCGGCAAAGCGATGCGCTCCGCAGGCTGCGACTACGGCATGCACCTCGACATGAACCCGCACCACACGGGTTTTCTCTTCACGACGATCCACGAGCTCAAAGGCCACAACTACAAGAGTGAAGCGCTCACACCGCTGATGGAAATGAGCACCGATCGCTACATCGAATACGCCGCGAAAGATTTCTTCTACGTGATGATGCGCGACCCCTCGCCGCCGCAGCTCGATGACATCGCGTGGTCCGCCGACGCGGGCCTCCAGCCCGCACCCGCGTGGAGCGCCGGCATTTGGACCGCATCGAAAAACGAAGTCGTGCTCACGAGCATCGACGCCGATCGCGCCCACTATCGCGTTGTCGCGGGCACGGGCGAGCCCGACGCCAAAACCGGCTCGCAGCCCTCCTACGAGCTCGACGAAGCCGACAAGAAGCGCGTCGTCATGTCGGTCGAGCTAGGCATCGCCTCCGAGCATCATCCGCGCGGTCTCGTCGTCAACGGCAAACGCGTCCTCCCGATCGGCGACTCCGACGAAGAGGCAGTCCTCCTCGCCCGCAAAGATGGCGTCCTGCAAATCGTCCCAACCGAAGACGCGTCCCTACAGGCCCCAAACATCGACGCAACATCACTCCCGCTCATCCTCCACGCAGGCGCGATCACGTCACACGCCGAGCTCACCCTCTCGCGAAAATCCTCCCCCGATCACATCGCGTTGGGCATCACCCCCGACGCCCGCATCATCTTGGCGCGCGCCACAGTCCCGTCGGCCAAACCCCTCGCCGAAGCCCTCAAATCCGCCGGCTGCACGACCGCAGTCCTCCTCGATCGAGGCGAAGAATCAGCAGCCATCATCCACCGCACCGGAACGACAAACCCACCCGTCTCGCACTCCCGCAGCACGACCCTCTTCATCCTTGGCGAGTCGATGAAACCTCGCGCCTACCACGTACATTAACGAAAAAAGGAGCCGGGCTCAAAACCCATCTCCTTCTTCTGGTGCCTTGGCGCCTTGGCGGCTGTCCTAGGCTGCGTAAATCAGCCGTAAATCAGGCGGCCTCGTCGGTCATGATCTCGCGGAGGCGAGCAACGGCGCGGGCGTGGAGCTGCGAGACGCGCGGCTCGCTGACGCCGAGGTCCTTCGCGATGGCGCGGAGCTGCACGCCGTCGAAGTAGTGAGCGGTGATGATGTTGCGCTCGCGAACGGGGAGTTGTTCGACGGCCTTTGCGAGTGCGTCTGCGTCGGAGCGGGCGACGGTGAGCGACTCGGGCGTGAGGGCGCCTTCGTCGGCGAACGCCCGGCGCTGCTCGGGCAAGTCGTCGATGCCAATGACGGCGGCGCTCGTCGTGCGGTCTTCCGACGCGAAGCGGCGGCGTGCGCGGCGCGAGAGCCAGTCCTGAGCGCGAAGCTCGTCGAGGATGGCGCCGCGGATGCGAACGCGGGCGTACCAAGAAAACTCCGCACCGCGCTCGGTGGGCGACTGACGGCGAAGCGCGTCGAGGAGACCGACGCTGCCAGCCGCGACGAGGTCGTCACGGAGAACGTTCGGCGGCAATCGGGGAAGCATGGTTCCGACGACCTGGTGGACGAGCGGCATCATCTCCGCAACTTCCGTCCCCGTAACCACTCGAACTGCTTGCTCGTTCATCGCCGTGCTCCCTTGTTGAGGAGAGCTATTGCGAGCCTCGTGCCAGCATCGAACTAAAGCAAATTCAAGTAGTTACGCCCAAACGGTGTCGGGAGCGACCCATCCATGCGAAGTCACGCGTGACACCCTCGACCGGCATAGTCGGATCAGGCTAATGATTCGCGGTGTTAGAAGGTGTCGCAACCGACCCAGTGGTGGTCGGAGTGGGATTTTGGCTGGTATCAGCAGGGGTCGTTGGAGTCGTGGTGCTCGGCGTGGTCGGAAGTGCCGTGTGCATCTCATCGGTGACGTCCGTGGTGCCTTCGTCGATCGCGGGGTTGGCGGCGTCGTACTTCGGCGGCTCGCCCGGCTTCGAGAAGTCGATCCAGTAGGCAGAGCTCGCGCGGGAATCCAAGTGGACGAAAACGGAGTTCGGATAATAGCCGCACCCCACGTTGTGGAGCGTGCGGCAGAAGTCGCGGACGACCTCGTTGGGCACGCCATCGACTCGGAAGTCGACTGCGTGACCGATGTTGTGATTCGAGTGCGCCGTGTACTGCGAAGGGGAATACGGCCGGAACCCGCTGATGATGTCGATGCGCCGGCTGCCGAAGTGATTCGACACGATCCCGAGGAGTGTAAGGAGTCGTGCGTCGATTGGATGCGTTTGCCCGTTCGGATAGCGCCAAACGTGCTCGGCCGTGTGCAGCGCGATCGGCGGGATGCGGCCGCGCCGATCACCGACACGAATGACGGCTTCTTCGCTCGTCGCGATGCGTTTGATGTGAATGACGCCCGGCGTGCGTGGTCGAGCTGCGTAGGTCACAACACCGTGCGGCGTCGGGGTGCCGTGTGCGGCACCGAGTGAGACGGACACGCCGGGAATCACGAGCGATTGGCCCACGCGGAGGTGGCCGGGATCATGCAAATGGTTGGCGTCCGTGATGGCTTTGACCGTCACGTGGTAGCGATGCGCGATCGCGTCGAGCGTGTGCCCGCGCGCCACGACGTGCGTGACATCGGCCGATGCAGGAGACGCAAGCGTGAGCGCTGCGAGCGCTGCCGTGAGCGTGAAACGAGCCGAAAACTGCTTGAAACGCACGAGGTGGCTCATAGCACACGGCGCGCACTTTTTTGACCGCATTGGCGCGCAGATGCCATGCTTACCGTGCGCGAAAATGGCAGACGGCAAAAACCTAGTCGGCGTCGACATTGGAGCTAGCTCGATCAAGGTCGTGCAGCTCAAAGAGACCCGAAAACGGCTGAGCGTGGTGCGGTACGGCATCGCGCCGCTGCCGCCGCAGACCATCGTCGATGGGCACATCATGAACCGCGCGGCGGTGATTGATGCACTGACGAGCATCTGGACGAACCAACGCATTCCGATGCGCGATGTTTCGATTGGCGTCTACGGCCAGAGCGTCATCGTCCGCAAAATCACCGTGCCGATGATGACGGCCGCGGAGCTCGCAGAGCAAATCACCTGGGAAGCGGAACAGCACATTCCGTTCGACATCAAGGTGATGAACATCGACTACGAGGTTCTTCGTCGCCGGCCCGAAGCGGGGCAGATGGATCTCCTCCTCGTCGCCGCAAAAAAGGACGAGATCAACGACTACGCGAGCGTCGTTCGTGAGGCGCGCATCAAGCCGCAGATCGTCGACATCAACGCGTTCAGCGTTCAGAACGCTTTCGAATTCGTTCACGGCCTGCCAGACGATCAGACGATTGCGCTCTTGAACGTCGGCGCGGCAGTGTCGTCGCTGAACATCGTGTCGCGTGGTGTGTCGGCATTCACCCGCGAGGTGACCAACGCGGGCAACACGGTGACCGAAGAAATTCAGCGGCAGATGGGCATCCCGTTCGAGCAAGCCGAGCAGATGAAGATCGCCGCGGCGCAAGGCGGCGTCGTGCAACCGCAAGTGCATCAAATCATCGCGCAGGCGTGCGATGCGCTCGCGGGCGAGATTCAGCGCTCGCTCGACTTCTATTTGGCAACGAGCGGTGAGGCCGAGATTCAGCGCGTGTACGTGTGCGGCGGCAGCGCATATCTCTCGCCGCTCATCTCGGCGATCGAGAAGCGTGCGCGTGTGCCCGTGATGGTGCTCGACCCGCTCGCGAACCTCACGGCCGATCCGCGCACCGTGAACGACGGCGAGCTTCGATCGCATGCGGCGCAGCTTTGCGTGGCGGTGGGTCTCGCGCTGCGTACCGAACGCGAACGCCGCGAACAAGAGATGCGCCGGGTGCGCATCAACCTCCTCGCGCAACGCAAAGAGACCACGCGCCGCTCGACGTCCGAAGGTTCTCAGGCGTGGTTGGGCATCGTGGGTGTGCTCGTGCTCGTCGAGACCCTCGGGCTCATCGGGTGGCACGCGTCGATGAAGAGCGACGTCGGAAAAATCACCGCCGACAACGCGGGCGTTCAAGCGCAGATCGACAAAATAAAGAGCGATACGTCGGAGCATCCGAAAATCAAAGCGTCGCTCGCCGAGCTCAAAGATCGCGAGGACGCGATCCAGAAGCTCCAGGCCGCGCGAACAGGGCCGACGTCCGTGCTCCTCGAGCTCTCGCACATTTTGACGCCGGGCCGCGGGCCGACGACCGATCACGACAAGCTCGAGCAGCTCAAACGAGACAATCCAACGTCGGTTCCCAACGTGAACTGGGATCCTCGCAGGCTGTGGCTCGTGAAATACAGCGAGCTCGATCGCAACATGAAGCTCGAAGGGCTCGCTCGCGACGGCGAAGACATCGCCGAGTTCATGCGCCGCCTCGCCGTGAGCGATTATTTTTACGAGGTGAAGCCGTTGCCCGTCACCGAGGCGAACGACAAGGACACCAAGATCAACCTGAAGAGCTTCGCGGTCAGCGCGAAGGTGAGGTACTGAGATGGCGCAAGCTCCCGCAGCCAGCGTCTCGCTCGCGAAGTTGCCGCCCGTCGCGAAGGTCGGCATCGGCGGCATCATCGTCGTGATCGTCTTCGCGCTCTATTGGGTCGTCTTCTACAGCGATATCTCCGCGAAACGCAGCGCTGCAGAGGCCGACAAGGCGCGCCTCTCGGGTGAGCTTTCGAACCAAGAGCGAACGAAGGCATCGTTCATTCAAGACAAAGACGATCTCGCCGCGCGCCAAGTAAGGCAGAAAGATTTGAACAAGGCGTTGCCCGCCGAGACGGAAGCACCTGCGTTCATCTCTGCGTTGCAACAAGTCGCGAACGTGAGCGGCGTCGACTTGAAAGCGTGGCAGCCGCAGGAAGAGCAAACGCAGAATTTCTACGCGAAGTTTCCGATGAAGCTCGAGCTTGGCGGCAGGTTCCACCAGATCGCGAAGTTTGCCTACGAGGCGGGTCGCGTCGAGCGCATCATCAACGTCGAGAACCTCGAGATGAGCGATCCCAAGCTCGAGGGCGACGAGATGAAGCTCAAAGCCAAGTGCCTCGCGACTACGTTCCACTCGGTGAAACCGAAAGCTCCGGGCATGCTGGGTTCGGCATCCGCTGGCGCGCCCACGCAGCCACCACCCGTGCCCACGGGGAGCCACTGATGCGAACGTCTTGCATCGCCATCGTGATCTTCCTCGTTGGTTGCGGCAACACCGCGACCACGCAAAACACGCCGGCGCCCGTGGCGTCGCAGCGCGGCACGCAAGCTCAACCCCTCGCTGACGCAGGGTTGCCCACGGCCGTCAAGCAATCGGAGTACGTCGAAAACGAATTCACCGAAAGCGATCGCGCGCGCGATCCGTTCCGATCGTTCGCGACGCTGTTCGTCGAAGACAAAGGCAAACAGCGCACCGGCCCGCAGATTCAGGTTTTGCTCGGACAGTATTCGATCGACGAGCTCAAGCTCGTCGGCATCTCGACCGGCGGAGACTATCCGCGCGCGATGCTCGTTGATCCCACCACGAAGGGGTGGGTCGTCAAGAAGGGCGATTACATCGGGCGGCCCGACGTCGTGCACATCGGCGGTTCGAATGGCGCCGACTATCAGCTCAATTGGCGTGTCGATCGCATTCGCGACGGCGACGTCGTGCTCACGCGTGAAGACCCCGCGCAACCGATGGTGCCGCCCGCGACACGCGTGCTGCCGCTCCATCCCGAAGCGGATCAAAATCAGAACCAGCCGATGTGAGCGGGTTTCTTGTCCGTTTGAACGTGCGCGTCTTACCGTCAGATCGTGAGAATTTTCCATACCAGCTTGTGGCTGTTGGCGATTCCGGCGATCGCTCACGCTGATGCGGGCCCGAATCACGTGCGCGATGTTCGCGTGCACGCGGGCGAAGCAGGCGCGACGACGGACGTCGAGCTCGTAGGTTCGCAAGCGCCGCAATTTCAGGCGCGTCTCGAGGCGAATGGGCGAAGGCTCATCGTCGACTTGACCAACGCCGACGTCGCCGGCGCACCCGAGGCCATCACCGGGACCAACGGAATATCTGGAGGCGTGCTCACGCGCGCGTACAGAACCGATGGGTCCACGATGACGCGCGTCGTGATCAACTTTTCGCGTGACGCGACGTATCGGCTGAAGCCGGACGGAAATACGCTTCACGTTCTGCTCTACGGGTCGACGCTAGGGTCGTCGGCCGCGAGCACGCTCCCTTCGATCGAAAAATCGTCCGCGAAGAACGACGTCATCGCAGCCGTGACGACCGAGCTCTCCGAAGTTCGGTTCGAGCGCAAACCGACGACACCGACGGTGATTGGAAAAGATCGCATCGTGATCGGCGTGACGACGATGCCTTCGTACTCGCTCGACACGACGACGTCCGGTCACGCGCGTCTGTCGCTTCACGCGACGAAGGCGCCCGACAACCTCTTGCACACGCTTGACGTAACGCCTTACCGCGGCTCATTGCGAACGGTGACGACGACGAAGGACGAAAAGAGCGGCGACACCATCATCGAGATCGATCGCATCGGCTCGGATCACGGAGAGGTCGCGATCGAAGGCGACAAGCTCGTGTGGTCGTTCGACGTGCCGCGAAACAGCGTGGCTTCGCCGATTGGGCGTACGCGCACGGTCGCCCGCGAAGAAGAGGCAGCGAACGTGCCGCACGTGCTCACCTCGATTCACCAGAACGAAGACGGCACCGAAGAAAAAGTGGCGGGCGGCGGAGAAGCCGGATTCGCATCGACGACAGCCGGGCAGGCCGTGGGCCGCTATTCGGGCCGGCGCATCGATCTCGATTTGAAGGACGCCGACGTCCACAACATCCTCCGATTCTTGGCCGACATCGGTCGCGTGAACATCGTCACCGCCGACGACGTCTCCGGGTCGATCACGATTCGCATGCGCAACGTGCCGTGGGACCAAGCGCTCGACGTCATCTTGCAGGCCAAGGGTCTCGGCATGGTGCGGCAGGGCAACTTGATCCGCGTCGCGCCGCTTGCCGTGCTCCAGAAGGAACGTGAGCTCGAGCTCGCGCGCCACAAGCAGGAGCTCGATCTCGCGCCGCTCGAGACGCGACTCATCCCGGTCAGCTACGCGAACGCCGAAGAGCTTCAGGCGCGCGCGAAAGACCTCTTGTCGTCACGTGGATCGATCGCCGTCGACCCGCGAACCAACGTGCTCATCGCGCGCGACGTCACGGGCAACTTGAACCACGTCGAAGAGCTCGTGCGAGCGCTCGACACGCAAACGCCGCAAGTGCTCGTCGAGGCGCGCATCGTCGAGGCCACGAGCAAGTATCTTCGCGACGTCGGCATCCAGTGGGGTGGTGACGCCACCTTCAGCGAAGCCACGGGTAATCCAACGGGCATCGCGTTCCCGTCGCGCCTCGGCGTGGCCGGCGGTAACTACGACCAAACGACACCCACGGCCGGTCTCTCGCCGTTCACGCGAACGATTCCGAACCCGAACTTCGCGGTCAACTTGCCCGCGGCCGTCGGCACGGACTCCGGCGGTGCGCTCGGCTTCTCGCTCGGGTCGGTCGACAACAACATCAACTTGAACGTGCGTCTCTCGGCCGCCGAGTCGAGCGGTATGGTTCGAATCGTGAGCTCGCCGCGCGTGCTCACGCTCGACAATCGCGAAGCGCGCATCGCACAAGGCACGCTGCTACCGTTTTCGCAGGTCTCGGCGCAAGGCGTTCAGACGACGTTCCAAGAAGCGAAGCTGCAGCTTCTCGTGAAGCCGCACGTCACGGCCGACGGGTCCGTGTCGATGCACGTGAAGATCAACCGCGACGAGCCCGACTTCACGCAAACGTCAGCCCGTGGTGATCCGACAATCCTCAAGCGCGAAGCAGAAACGGATCTGCTCGTGATGGACGGACACACCGCGGTCATCGGCGGCATCTACACGCGCAACACCGGTCGAAACCTCGATCAGGTGCCCTTCTTCGGAGACATTCCGATCCTTGGTGTCCTCTTTCAACGCCGCCGCGCCAGCGACGAGCGCAACGAGCTCGTGATCTTCCTCACGCCCCGCATCGTGAACCGCGCCGAGTCACTCGGCAGGTAGCTTCACGTCGCGCGTGCTGCGAGCCGTTCGCACAGCGCGAGAAGGTCCGACGCTTCGCGCAAACGCGAGGCGACCCCTGTCGGCGACATGTCGATCTTCGCTTCCAAACGAAGCCCGGTATCTAGCGTCGTAAGACGCGCCGCTTCACGCAACCGTTCCACGATTTGGTCTCGAGAAGGCGTCATCGATCGATGTCTTTCAGCTTCTCGATGTCCGCTGCGTCGATGGGTCGACCCGCAGCGACCTTCATTTGAATGAGGGCCTCGCGCGAGATCACCCACGTCGGTCCGTCGACGGTGTCGAGCTTGGCTCGCGACTGCCAGGCCGACTCGAGGTTGTCGTCGACAATGATGAAGTCGACCGTCAGAATTTCGCCACCCTCGACGCGACTCACGCGTTGGAGCTGCATGCCATCGCGAAACTTCATCGGCGCCGCGGCGAGCGTGAATCGGCGTTTTGCCACCGCGTCCAGCGCCCGCTTCAGTGAATCGGCTCGCACGAGCAAATCGATGTCTTTTGTCGCCCGCGGCGCTCCCCACACAGCGACAGCGAGACCGCCAACGAGCGCGTACTCGACGTTCGCGGCGTCGAGCTCGGAGAGCACTCCGCGAAGCTCGTCATATAGGTCCACAGGGGAAGTGTACTCTTACGCGGACGCGCGTTCGAGCGACCAATGGCGGTCGCTGACTTGCTTGATT
>JBBSFE010000102.1:0-24223 GCA_038239005.1 Polyangiales bacterium | reverse complement strand
GGGAGCTCGAGGCGGGGACCGCCTCGAACAAGTCTGGGAGCTCGAGGCGGGGACCGCCTCGAACAAGCCTAACGACGGGAGTGCGTCGTCGATGACGGCGGCGGGGTCGGGCGGCGGAGGTTCGTGGGCGCGGGCTGCACGACTTGGTGCTGCTGCTGCTGAACCTGCTGCTGCTGCACGTGCTGCTCGACCGGGTGCTGCTGCACTTGCTGCTGCTGCACTTGCTGATTGCCGCGCGGGTCGGTGGCGTGCTGCTGCTGCTGCGTCTGGTGGACCTGCTCGACGGGCCGATTCGGGTTCACTTGCGCGTGGCTGTTGTTGTTCATCGTCACGTTGTTCGTGCGCGTGAGGGACGCGTGCGAGAACTGCTGCGCACGCAAGATGCCGGGATGATTCGCGGGCACGCGCGGAAGCGTCGACGCGTTGAGACCGAGGTGCGCCGGCGCCGGCCCACGCACTTGAACGCGCACGCCGCCGTTGATGACGACCCTCTCCGAAGGCGTGAACGGACGCGTGCGGCCTTCGATGAGCGTGATGCGGCCCGGATCGCGAATGATGCGCTCGCGAATCGACGGCGCGAACAGATCGCCCGTGCCGGCGTACGTGTATCGCGGCTGGAACCACGGCGTCGCGAGGTTCACGGCCACGCCGCCGCGCCAGTAATACGTTGGAGCCGTGGGAGCCCAGCCGACGAAGCCGAAGCCGTCGTCGCCGTTGCGCCACGTGACCCATGCGCCCGCATATTCTTTGCCGGGGATCCACGACCAGCCGCGGTTGGGAAGCGAAACCCAGCGACCGTAGTGAAAGGGTGCCCAACCCCAATCGTAATCGCTGACCCACGTGTAGTCGTTGTTGTCGTAAACCCAGTGGCCTGCGGTCGAGTACGGCTGAAAATCTCCGCCGACGACGCTCGGGTTGGGCGACCAGATCGTTCCGTATTGCGGATCGTCCTGCCACGTTCCGTACGGCTGGAGCGCGTCTTTGAAATCGCTGATGGCGCTGGGATCGGCGTCTGTGACTTGATCGCCCGTCGCTTGTTGAGCGTTCGGGTCCGCTTGCGCTTGCTGTGCGTTTGGATCGGGCTGTTGCGCGTTCACGTCCACCTGAGCCGTGACCTGTGGCTGCGGCGGGGTGTCGACCTGCGCTTGCACCGCAACTTGCGGCGGCTGGTAGCCCCCTTGGATTTCGCACGCCAGCGCAGGAACGAAGGCCAAAACGATGAAGAGCCTTGCGGAGGTAAATCGCATGTTGATTGGACGGGATACTACCTCGATCGGTTCATCCGAGAGGGTCGATTTTCTGGTAAGTGGAGCACCGGTGCCCAAGCGCACAGACATCCAGAAAATCCTTCTCGTCGGTGCGGGCCCCATCGTCATCGGGCAGGCGTGCGAGTTCGATTATTCCGGAACGCAAGGCGCCAAAGCGCTGCGTGACGAGGGCTACGACGTCGTTCTCGTGAACTCGAACCCGGCGACCATCATGACGGACCCGGAGCTCGCGTCGCGTACGTATGTCGAGCCGCTCGAGCCTCGTACGCTCGAGGCGATTTTGGAGCGCGAGCGACCGCAGGCGATCTTGCCAACGCTCGGCGGGCAGACCGCGCTGAACCTTGCGCTCGAGCTGCATCGCCGAGGCGTGCTCGATCGACTCGGCGTCGAGATGCTCGGCGCCAAACCGGAATCGATCGCAAAAGCCGAGGACCGCGCGCTCTTCAAAGCCGCCATGGAACGCGTTGGCCTCGAATGCCCACGCGCAGGCGTCGCGCACACGGTGGAAGAAGCTCGCGCCGTCGTGAAGGACACCGGCTACCCGGCGATCTTGAGGCCCTCGTTCACGCTCGGCGGCTCGGGCGGCGGCATCGCTTACGACGCGAGCGAGCTCGATGCGAAAGTGGCGTGGGCGCTCTCGCAATCACCCACGAGCGAAGTCTTGATCGAAGAGAGCGTGCTCGGTTGGAAAGAATACGAGCTCGAGGTCATCCGCGATCGCAAAGACAACTTCATCGTCGTCTGTTCGATTGAAAACATCGACCCCATGGGCGTTCACACCGGCGACTCCATCACCGTCGCGCCAGCGATGACGCTCACCGATCGCGAGTACCAGCGATTGCGTGACGCATCGCGCGCGGTGATGACGGAAATCGGCGTGGAAACGGGCGGCTCCAACGTTCAATTCGCGGTGTCGCCCGAAGACGGGCGCGTGCTCGTCATCGAGATGAACCCGCGCGTTTCGCGCTCGAGCGCGCTCGCATCGAAGGCCACAGGCTATCCGATCGCGAAGGTCGCCGCGAAGCTGGCCGTGGGTTACACGCTCGACGAGCTCAAAAACGACATGACCGGTACGAGCGCCGCGTTCGAGCCGACGATCGACTACGTCGTCGTGAAGTGGCCGCGCTTCGCGTTCGAAAAATTCCCCGGCGCCGACGCCACGCTCGGCACGCAGATGAAGAGCGTCGGCGAGGTGATGAGCATCGGTCGCACCTTCTGCGAGTCGATACAAAAAGCTGCGCGCTCGCTCGAGACGGGGCGCGACGGGCTCGGCACCCTCATGGACAAGGTCGACTATCGCGCGCTCGCCGAGCCGAAGAAGCGGCGCGATCTCGTCATGGACGCTCCCGATTCTCCCGCGGAGCGTGCGCCCAAATCGTTTCCGCCGTCGTCGCCCGAAGAGACGAAGCGCGCGCTCTTGTCGCTCGTCGCGATCCCGAGTGCGGACCGATTGTTTTACGTGCTCGACGCCATGCGCATCGGCGCAACCGACGAAGAGCTCCACCAAGCGACGCGCATCGACCCCTGGTACCTCGCGCAGTTTCGCCGCGTGATCGCCGCCGAGGGGCGCATCACGCGCGGCGAGCTCGGGCCAGAGGCGCTCCGTGACTACAAGCGCCTCGGGTTTTCGGATCGGCATCTCGGCAAGCTCACCAACAAAACCGAAGACGACATTCGCGCCATGCGCAAAGCCGCAGGCGTCGTTCCGGTGTATGCGCGCGTCGATACGTGCGCGGCCGAATTCCCCGCGAAGACGAACTATTTGTATTCTACATACGAATCCGAAAACGAAGCCGCACCCACTGGCGCGCGCAAAGTCCTCATCCTCGGCGGCGGGCCAAACCGCATCGGGCAGGGAATCGAGTTCGACTATTGCTGCGTTCACGCAGTGCAGGCGCTCCGCGAGCTCGGCTTGCAAACGATCATGGTCAATTGCAACCCCGAGACCGTCTCGACCGACTACGACACGAGCGACCGCCTCTACTTCGAGCCGCTGACGCTGGAGGACGTGCTCGCGATTTGCGACGAAGAGAAACCCGAAGGCGTCATCGTGCAATTCGGGGGGCAGACGCCGCTCAAGCTCGCCGTGCCTCTCGAAGAGCGCGGTATCAAGCTCCTCGGCACGAGCGCTGATGCGATCGACCGCGCCGAAGACCGCGAGCGCTTCGACGAGCTTCTCACGAAGCTTTCGCTGAAGCGTCCGCGGAGCGGCATCGCCAAGACGATCGACGACGCACTTCGCATCGGGCAGGAGATCGGATTCCCCGTGCTCGTGCGCCCGAGCTACGTCCTCGGCGGGCGCGCAATGATGATCGCCTACACCGCGACCGAGCTTGACGCGTACGTGCGCGTCGCGATCGACATCGCACCCACCGTGCTCGTCGACGAGTTTTTGAAAGATGCCATCGAGGTCGACGTCGATTGCGTATGCGACGGCAAACGCGCGGTCATCGGCGGCGTGATGCAGCACATCGAAGAAGCAGGCATCCACTCCGGCGACTCGACGAGCGTCCTTCCGCCTTATTCGCTGTCGCCCGAGATCGTGCTCTCGATCGAAGAGCAAACACGCATGCTCGCACTCGAGCTCGGTGTCGTGGGGCTCATGAACGTGCAGTTCGCCGTCAAAGGCGGCGAGGTGTACGTGCTCGAGGTGAACCCGCGCGCGAGCCGCACGGTTCCATTCGTCTCGAAAGCGACGGGGCGGCCGCTCGCGAAGATCGCCGCCAAGCTCATGGTCGGCGAGACGCTCGACGCGCTCGGTATCACCGACGGTTTTTTGCCGCGCCACGTTGCCGTCAAAGAGAGCGTGTTTCCGTTTGCGAAGTTTCCCGGCGTCGACACCATCCTCGGGCCGGAGATGCGATCGACCGGCGAGGTCATGGGCATCGCCGATACGTTCGCGCGCGCATTCGGCAAGGCGCTTCTCGCGAGCGGCATTCCCATCGAAGCGCCCGCACCCGGCACGACGCGCCGCGCGTTCATCAGCGTGAAGGACGAAGACAAACCCGTCGCCATGCACATCGCCCGTCGTTTGCGTTCGCTCGGCTTCGAGATTTGCGCGACGCGCGGCACGGCAGCGGCGCTTGCGCGTGCGCGCATTCCGGCGGAAGCGATCAACAAGGTCAACGAAGGCGCGCCGCACGTGGTCGACGCGATTCGGAGTGGCTCGATCAGCGTCGTCGTCAACACGACCATCGGCGCCAAAGAAGTGCGCGATAGCTATTCGCTTCGAAGGCAAACGCTCCTCTCGAACGTTCCGTATTTCACGACCATCGCCGCCGCGCTCGCGGCTTGCGACGCGCTCGAAGCGACGCGCGGCGACACGCACCCATCGGTGAAATCGCTTCAAGAGTGGGCGCGCGCCTGAAGAAGTATCCGCTCGACCCATTGGTGAAGCTGCGCGATCGACAAGTCGACGAAGCCACGCGCGGGCTCGCTGATGCAGTCACGGCTCGGCAAGCCGCAGAGCGGAAGAAGGCCGAGGCCGACGCCATCCAAGCGCGCGCCGAAGAAGCAGCGCGTCTCCTTCGCGAGAAGGAGCGGCTCGCGCTCGATTCCGGAACGCTCCGCGCCGCCGATTTGCATCGTGCGCAAGCGTGGGAGATGGGCGTCGCCGAGACGCAGAAGCGAATGGCGCGCGAGGTCGAAGTTGCATCGCAAGGCGAAGCGACCGCGCGCACCCGAGAGGACGAAGCGCGAACGAAGCTCGCTGCCCGCGAAGCCGACGCTGACGTCGTCGAGAAGGACAAGGAGAAGTTCGTCGCGGGTGAGGTCGCGCGGCAGCTTGCAAAAGAAGAAGAGGAAGGCGCCGAAGCGCACGGAGCGCAAAAGAAGCGATGAGCGCCCGCGCTCTAGCCGCCGCCGTCGCGTTGTCGATGATCTTCGGCTCTGGCGTTCGGTGTCGCGGCGCCGGCGGCCGCGAAGTGCCAGCGGACTCGACGAAAGTGGAGGCCGATGCGGGTGTCGAGGAGGCCAGCACGGCGCGCGTGCTCGAAGGCCCAACGCTCTCGGTCGTGCTCGACGACGCTCGGTTCGCAGATGCGCGTGCGTTCGAAGACGATGCGCATCATGTCGAAGCAGGAGCCGCGCTTACCGCGAGCATTGCGAAGGCCACAAACGCGAGAGAGGCGTGTGAGGTTCACTACGTTGCGGGGCGGCTCGCGGCGCTCGGCGCGGACGATGCCGCCGCGACGGTCGCCTTCGACGCAGCAAGCACGGCAGATTGCCCTCTCGCCGATTACGCGCGTGCGCGCGCCGCAATGGCGTACGAGCGGCTCGGGAAGACTGATGAAGCGATTGCGCGCGCGACCGCGGTCGATACGCACGTAGCGATCGCCGACGACGCCGCGTTGATCGTCGCGGAAGCGCGTGCAGCACGCAACGAGCGCCCGCAGGCCGTGCCGATTTGGCGCGATCACTTGGCGAAGCATCCGCGTGGAGCTCGTTGGGTGGACACCGCAGCGCGACTCGCGGGCGCGCTCCTCGACGGTGTCGATGGTGACGCGAAAGCGCACGCACGCGAAGCGCTCGATCTGACGACGCGAATCGCTGTCGAAGCGCCGACGTTCGATGACTCGTCGGGTTCGAGCGCGCTTCGCCATCATGCCATCGCGCTCGATGCATCGCTTCCGCGCGATCTATCGAGTGACGAACGAATCAAACGCGCGCGTGCGCTGCTCGATGGGAATCGCGCTGAAAAGGCGCGCATCGAGATCGACGGAGCCATTGCCGCGCTCACCCCGAAGGACCACGCGCCGTCGGAAGTAGCGTGCCGCGCCGAGACATTGCGCGCGCAGGCAACCGCGAAGACGAAGAAGGGCTCGGCCGGAGACGCATGGGGCGAGGCGATTCGCGCGTGCGCGAAAGAGACCGACGCGCTCGCGACTGCGCTTTTCGCGGGTGCAAAGGCCAGCGCTGGTGAGCATCGACCCGACGACGCGCTCGACCGATACGCGCGCGTCGAAAAGGAAATGCCGAAGCATCGGCTCGCCGACGACGCTCGACTTGCGGGAGCGCTCATCGTGCGTGATCGTGATGCAGCGCGCGCCGAGACGATGATGCTCGCGCTGCCCGATGATTACCCCGACGGCGACATGCGATCGGAGGCGCTCTTTCGTGTTGCGCTCGACCACATGGCGCGCACCGATTGGGAAGGAGCGAAGGCGCCACTCGATCGAGCTGCGCAGATCGACATCGCGAATCATCATTGGTCGAGCTCGGGACGCGCGGCGTACTTTCGCGGCAAGTGCGCGCAGAAATCCGGCGACGTCGCGGACGCGAAGCGGCGATGGCTCGACGTCATGCGCGCGTATCCGCTCGCGTATTACATGGCGCTTGCGCACGCGCGGCTCGCGGAAGTGGATGCGTCGCTTGCGCAGTCGACGCTCGACGCCGTGAAGGCATCGGAGCCTGCTGGGCCGTTTCTCATGCACGATCATCCGGAGATTCGCTCGAACGAGTTCTCTCGCGCGCTTGCACTACTCGAGGTCGGCGAGATCGAATTTGCGCGCAAAGAGCTGGCGGCGAGCGGCGCGACCGTCGATGGCGCGGATACCGAGCTCGTATGGCTCGCGGCGTCGCTGCTCGATCGCGCGGGCGCGCCGGAGATCGGCCACTCGTTTTCGCGAGGCCGGCTGACCGATCACCTCTTGCACTACCCGAGCGGGCGATGGCGGTTTGCTTGGGAGGCGGCGTATCCGCGGGCGTTTGGCGCGATCGTGACGCGCGTTGCGGGCGAGGAGCATGTGCCGGCCCCGGTGATTTGGGGCGTGATGCGAGAAGAGTCGGCGTTCGTGGCGGATGTGCGTAGTCCGTCCAATGCTCATGGGCTGATGCAGCTTCTTCCTTCGACGGCGCGTGAGGTCGCGCGAGGGACGAAATTCCCGAGCGACGAAACGGCGCTCCATCAGCCGCGCGTGTCGGTGGGGCTTGGCGCAAAGCTTCTCGCGCAGCTACGTGCGAGCTTCGCCGACAATCCGTCGCTTGCGCTGCCGTCGTACAACGCGGGCGCGGGAGCGGTGCGTGCGTGGATTCGTGCGCGACCGTCGGTGGACTTCGATGTGTGGGTCGAGCAGATCCCGTTCGACGAGACGCGCGGCTACATCAAGCGGGTGCTCTCGAGCGAGCTCGCGTATGCGACGCTCTACGTGCCCGAGGTGGCGAGCGAAGTGCTCGCGCTGCCGATACGGACGTCGAGCGCGCCGTGAGGCTCGTCGTCGTGAGCGTCGAGCGCCAAGTCGAGGCGCTCGCGAGGGCAGGGGAGCGCGCCGAAACGCGGCGGCGCCTGTTCGAGCGGCTATGCGCCGCATTCTTGCAACATACACGTTTCGCCGAAGCGGCGACCACACGCGCGGCTCTCGCGACGGTGCTCGAGAACGCCGACGAGCGCATCATCGACGCGTACGACGACGCTATTGGCGCCATGAACGCAGCCGCCGTGGATGCGGCAGCGCTTGGCGTTCTCGAAGAACAAGGCCGCGAGGTGCGGGCGCTTCGCACGGCCATGAACGCGCTCAACGTTCGACTCGAGCGCGCGGGGCTCGTGGACGCGCGGCTGCGTGGCGTGATGCTCGCGCGCTCTCTCTCGACCGCGCCGCGAGGCGAGGTCGCGCGCGTGGTTGGGGCCGAGCACCTACTCGCGCGATTCGTGACGCGTTGGGACGCCTCGGATGGCGCTTGGTGGAAGGCTCTTGCGCGTGAGCTCGCGCGGGACGGCGGCGATGCGCTGGTCGAGGTTCGAGCAGTCGCGAAGGCCATCGATGCATCGCGCGCGGCGGATCCGTTCGAAGTGCTCGTCGCGGATCTTGCGCGCGTGCTCGACGCGCCGCCCGTGGAGTTGGCAATTGCGTCGGTGTTCGGCGACTTGACGTTGACGACCGCGGTCCCCGACATCGCTCGTGAGCGCGTTGAAATTCGTGATGCGCTCGACGCAGCCGCGCAAGCGCGGGCAGCTGCGCTCGCGGTCGAAGCTGCGCTTGAACGTCGTGTTGCGATCGATCGAATCGCGATCGCGCTTCCGCGCGGAACGAGCGACGCGTCGAAGGCAGCGCTGGTGCAGCACTTCGAGGAGGCGGGGATCGCATTGCACATCGGCGGAACCAAGCCTGCTGTTGGAGCGCTCGCCGACATCGCGTTGTCGCTGCTCGACGTCGGAGCAGCGGGGTTGCCTCGGCACGAGGTCGCGGCGATTGCACGTGCGAAATGCCTGGACCCAGCCAAAATGGCTGGAATCGTGGACGGGCGAAGCGCGCGTGGCGCGCTGCGAGATTTTGCCGATGCGCTCGAACGGACGCCCACCGCGGACGCCGAGGACGGCATCGAACGGCTCGTGGCGACGGCGATGCGTCAGGATTCAGCGCATCGCGCGCGACGCGGTGCGATCGCGCGCCGCCTCGGCGAGGCGCTCATCGCGCCGGGCGTGACGAGAGCGTCGCGCGCACGCGCGGCACGCGCGCTCTTTGCGAAGGTGGGTCTGGCTGCGCGTGCGGGTAGCGCCGTGCGTGCGGCGCTCGCCCTCGACGAACCAGCGACAGGGCTGGCGCGCGCGGAGGTCGACGCATATGCGCGTGACGCACGTGTGGTCGAAGCGCTCGCGGCGGCGCTCGAGGATGTCGAGGGTGCGGGCGTCGCGCTAGGTGAGGACCCATGCAGCGCGGAGACATTCGCGCACGAGCTTCGGCGCGCGCTTCGCGTGCGAGGGGCGTCGGGTGCGGCTCGCGCCGGAGCCGTGAGGGCAGTTGCCCTCGACGAGCTTGCGGGTGAGTGGCTCGAGCTACTCGTGGTGGTCGATGCGAACACGGGCGTCGTTGGTGCGCGCGCTGTGCATTCGAGCGCGCTCACGGCAACGCTCGCCGAGTCGCTCGAGGACCGAGCGGCGATCGCGAGCCCACTCGTCGAGCTCGCCGCGGCGACCGAGCACGCGAATCGCATCGTCGTGTGTCATCGACTGAACGACGAAGACGGCTCGGTGCTCGCGCCTTCGCCTCTCGTATCGTGGCTTGTGCGCGGCGGCGTTGCCTCCACGCGCGTTCATTCGGCGCCGCTGCTCGGGCCGCCCTCCACCCCCCATGAGCGAGAGCTCGCGTTGCTCGCTCTCGCGCCCGACCGCGCGCCGCAACTTGCGCCGCATGCGGCGCGCGTTGCGTCCCGCGAATATCTTCGCGAAGCCTTCCACGCCGGCGATGTCCCCGCGTCACAGCTCGCGCTTCCCCTCGACTCCGCCGTTCGGTCCATCCTCGAAAGCGAAACAGGCGGGGGAGCGCGGCCGCTCTCCATCACCGCGGTCGAACGCGCAGCACGCTGCGCGTTCCAAGGCTTTGCCGCGCAAGTCCTCGGCGCGCTCGACGACGACTCGCGCACCGAAGACACGCCCGACCGCCGCGAGGAAGGCATCCTCGTCCACGAAGCTCTCGCTGCCGCATTCACCGCGGCCGCGCCCTTCTGGCGCGCGCGCCCCCGCAATCGCGTGGCGATCACGACGTCAGCGGCAAACGCCGCCGCCGCCGTCCTCGCTCGTGGCGGCAGCGCGCTGGTGCGCGCCGCCCTCGACCGCATCCGTCTCGAGGTCGCGCGCATCGTCGACCTCGCAGTCGACGACGTCGACTGGGACTTCGCCTCCGCCGAATCCGGATTCGGCAACACGGGCGACGCATGGCCCGCGCTCGTCATCGAAAACGCGACGGGCCGCGTCACGCTTCGTGGTCGCATCGACCGCATCGACATCGCGCACGACCACTCGGCGATTCGTGTCGTCGACTACAAGCGCAGAGTCACGCTCTCGCCGGTCGTCGACCTCGGGACGGCTGTCATCCAAGTGCCCATCTACGCCATCGTCGCGCGGCGTGCGCTCGCCGCGCCCGCTGCGCTCGGCCGATACCTCTCGACGCTCGCGCCGGAAAAAGATCAGCCCGCGTCGTTCGACGCTCGGCTCGGCGAACTCGTCGCCGAGCCCAACCCCGAAGCATTGCGCTTCGCGTACGAGCGCATTCATGAAATTCGCGTCGGAAACATTGCGCCGAAACCCATCGCGCCGAAATGGTGCGCGCAATGCGGCCTCGACGGCGCGTGCCGCCGCCCGCGATTCGCCGTCACGATGCTCCCCCGAGACGACAGCGAATGACCGCCGAGCTCTACGCGTTTCGCCGCAACGTCGTGCTCGTCGCGAGCGCCGGCACCGGCAAAACCCACGCGCTCGTTGGCGTGCTCATTCACGCGCTCCTTGGCGTGAGCGAGCTGAAGCGCGGCCCACTCGACCCTGCGCGCATTGCCGCCACCACGTTCTCCCGCAAAGCTGCCGCCGAAATTCGCGAGCGCCTCGTTACCGATCTCGAGCGACTCGCGTTCGGAGCACCATCACCCTACGCACCGGACCTCGCGGCTGCTGCGTCGCGCCTCGGCGTCGCGTGGTCGCCCGACGAGTGCGCTCGAAGCGCGCGTCGCGCGCTCGCGGAAATCGATCGCGCGAGCATCGGCACGCTTCACGGGCTCGCGTACTCGATCGCGCGTGCGCATGCGCATGGAGCGGGCGTGTCTCCGTCACTTGGCGTTGCATCCGAAGACGAAGCGGAAGCGTGGGCGAACGAAGCCGCAATCGGCGCGCTGCACGACCACGCTGCAGTCGATCCCGACGGCGTCCGCGATTGGATCGGCATGCTCCGCGGAACCGAACGTGCGCAGAGCGAGCTCGTCCGCTTACTCCTCGCGATCGAAGAAGACGGTCGTGCGGCCGATTCGCTCGCGCTCGCAGACGGCGATGTCGCGGCGCTCGACGCGCTGATGGCCACGCTTGCCGAGCATGCACGCCGCGCTAGAGCGGATGGTCGCACGATGCACGCTGCGAGCGCGTTTCTCGATGCCTACGCGAGCGGCGACGCCACGACGCTCGAAGCCACGGCCGTCGATCTCTTCACGATTCGCCGAATCAAGAACGAGGAAGCATGGGTCACGTTTCGCGATGCGCTTCCCGGCACGACGAACGCGAGCCGCGCCATCAATCTCGTTCGCGCGTGGGCCGCGCGCGGGCGCGTCACGCAAACCGCCGCCATTGCGCGCTCACTGCTCACGCTCGCACAAGAGCGCCTCGCCGCGATTCACGCGCGCGCCGGCGCGATCGGCTTCAGCGCAGCTCTCCGCTCAGCGCGCGATGCGCTTCGCGACGACCCCGCCGCTGCCGCGCGCGCATCCGCCACCTACGACGCGCTCCTCGTCGATGAATTCCAAGATACGTCTCGCGTGCAAGTCGATCTCGTGCGCCTCCTTTGGGATCGAGCGCCTGCATCACGACCCGCAGGCACGATGCCGAAGCTCGGAGACCTTCGCCCAACGGGTCTTCTCGTCGTCGGTGATCGCAAACAATCGATCTACGCATTTCGCGGAGCGGACGTCGGCGTCTTCCTTGCGACGTGCGTCGAGCTCGCGGGCGAAACGGCGCGTCGCGCGCTCGACGTGCCCGAAGGCACCACGCCAGTTCCCTTGCACGCCACGGCAGATTTTTTCGCACTTCGCGAGAACCATCGTGCGAGCACGGCGCTCATCTCGTTCGTGAACACGTTCAGTCGCGAGTGTTTGCGCGCCGAGACCGACGATCTCTTCGAAGCGCGTTACGTCGAGGAAATCGAAGCGCTGCTTCCGAGCGCGCGCACGACGCGCATCGACGAGCGACGCGTCACGTGGATTCGCCCCGAAGGAGAAGCGCGCGACACGACCCGCCTCGACGACGCCACGCTCCTCACCGCGTACATCGCCGATGCCGTCATGAGCGGCAGCGCGGACGACGGCACACCGCTCGCTTTCCGCGATTTTGCCGTGCTTTCGCAATCGAACGAAATGCTCGATGCCGCGGCGTTCGCGCTCTCGCGCGAGAAGATTCCGCACGTCGTTGCAGGTCGCGGCTTCTTCAGCGCACGCGAGGTCCAGGATCTCATTCTGCTCTTGCGATGGATCGAGCGCCCCGATGATCGCGCAGCGCTCCTTTCCGTGCTCCGTGGCCCGTGCGCTGCGCTCGGGGACCGCACACTTCTCGCGCTCACCGAGCCACATCGCGGCCTCATCACGGACCTCGATCGATGGGACGCGCTCGATCGACGCTCGCTCATCGAAGACGGCGACCGCGAAGCGCTCGATCGCGTCAAGCGAGCGCTTCGAGCGCTTCGTAGCTCGTCGGAACGGCTCGGTCCTGGCCGCACGCTACGCGAAGCGATTCGCGAGCTCGAGATCGAAGAGACGCTCTTGCTGCTTCCGCGCGGGGTGCAGCGTATCGCGAACGTTCGAAAGCTTCTGCGCATCGCCGATGCCGAACCGACGATCCGGTCCATGCTCGACCGCGTCGCACGCGCCGAGGCTCGTGCGCGCGAGCCGGAGGCCGCAACGTTTTCCGAAGACGACGATGCCGTCCGATTGCTGACGATGCACGCGAGCAAGGGTCTCGCGTTTCGTGTTGTCATTTTGCCAGAGCTGCGCGGCTCGCCCATTCGCACGGCGAGCACGACGATCGGCGTCGATCTGCGCGCCGACCCACCGCTGCTCGCAACCAAGGTACTCGACGATCGCGGCGAGCCAATGATGACGCCATCGCTCCAAGACCTCGGCAGGCGCGAACGCGCGCGATTTCGCGCCGATCGACGTCGTCTCATGTACGTCGCAGTGACGCGCGCCCGCGAACGCATCGTGTTCGTCGGTGGTCTCAAGTCGACCACACGCACAGAGCCGCATTTTGGCGCAACGGTCGCCGCGCTCGCCGCCGGCTCGGGGCCAATCGAGCTTCGTGAATCCGCGTGCGAGCTTGCGCCGATGTCGATCATCGCGCGCCCGCCAACAGACATCGAGCTCACGCCGCCACGCCCACCGCGCACGACGGAAATTGCGATTGCTCCGACGGCGCTCCAAGACTTCCATCACTGCGCACGTCGCTTCGAGCTCGCGCATCTCGTCGCGCTTCCGGAGCCGACCCCGCGCGCGCTCGGTGGCTTTCGTGAAGACGGAGCCGCCGCGACCAACGCACGAGCCGAGGGCGATGCGCTTCACGGCGTTCTCGAACGAATCGACACCTCGGCATTTGGCGCGAGCGGTGGCGTCGATGCTGCTCGCTCGACGCTCCGCACGCTCGGTGCTGGACTCGACACGCCCGCCGAAGAACGCGTCGTGCTCGCGGCAGCACGTTTTCTCGAGAGCGAATACGCACGCTCCGTTCGCGCGGCCAGCGCCGTCACATGGCGCGAGCGCGCGTTCGTGGTGTCGATCGCGTCGCCCGCGATGACGCTCACCTTGCGCGGCGCGATGGACCTCGTCGTGGTGTGGCCCAACGGCGATGTCGATGTCGTCGACTACAAACGCGCGCGCGGCGCCGACCTCCGCTCCCACTCGCTTCAGCTCGATGTCTACGCGTACGCAGCGCGCGAGCTCGCACTCGACCATCACGTTCGCGCGGGTGCGGTGTTTCTTGGCGAAGAGGGTGCGGAGCCCCGTTTTCGCGCGCCGATCGTTCCGGCGAAGCTCGAAGCGCATCTCCTCGAGCTTGCAACCTCGATCGCAACGGCACGCCACGACGGCCGATTCCCGCGCGCCCCCGAGAAGACGTGTCACGCGATCGGTTGCGGTTACTTCACGCTCTGCCACCCCGCAAAAGAGAAACGCCAGCTCACGCTCTTCCAGTAGCGGGGAGGACGCCATCATCGAGCATCGATCGGTGGCGCTCGGCGGTGACGATCACATGATCGAGAAGCGGCGTGCCCACCGCATCAGCCGCGATGACGAGCTGCTGCGTGAAATGCAAATCCGGCCCGCTTGGTGCCGGGTCGCCGCTCGGATGATTGTGCACGACGACGATCGCGCTCGCCCCTTCACGAAGTGCAAACCGAAGCGGATCGCGCACCGACACGACGAGCCCATGGAGCCCGCCCGCGGCAACGCGCCGAGCCGCGCGCACGCGATGTTGCCCATCGAGCGCGAGCACCCAAAGCTCCTCATGATCGAGCGAGCCGAGCCGCGGCCGCGCCCACTCCGCCACTGCGGCACTATCCGGAAGCCAAGGTAGCGACGCGCGCGCCGCGCTCGCGCGACGCCCGAGCTCGAACGCCGCCGCAACGCGAAGCCCGCGCGCAACACCAAGCCCGCGCCTAGCCGCGAGCTCCGCCGCACCTGCGCGTGCGAGCCCGCCCATACCTCCAAGCTCTTCGAGAAGCCCGGCCGAGAACACGCTCACCGGCTCACCCACACTTCCGGTGCCGAGCACGAGCGAGAGAACCTCGGCATCCGAAAGCTCCCCGAGCCCAACCTCACGCGCCCGCTCGCGCGCACCCATCGCCATGGCCATCATGCGGCGCGATAAAGCACGACACGCGCCAACCACTTTCACCGAACAAACCGCGTTTCGCCCCTGGCCCCGCCAACTCGGGCCACGTCAGCGTGCCAGCCTGCCGATTTTTTCTATCAGTAGCCGCAGAGGCCGACGTTGAACGTCGACAGGGCCTGCGACTTCATGTTGCAGCTCAGATACTGCGGACACGGATGCGTCGTATCGCAAAGCTCTTGGCATGTGCGCTCGCCGATCGTGCCGATGCACGCGAAGCCCGCGGCGCAGTGGTCGATTTCGCAGCTGTCGTTGAGTACGCCAGGGCCGGTCTCGTCGCAGGTGGCGACGACCTTCGTTGCGTTGTCGATCTCGACGAGCGTGCACGCCTTGCTTGGCCCACATGCGTTCGGCGCGAGCGGCTCGCACGGCTGGATGACCTCGCACACGGGCACTTTCGCGATGCCGACCTTCTCGCTGGCGACGTCGCAGAAATATTTGTTGTAGTTCGAGCTGTTCGACATCTCGGTGCACTTGCCGTCGTCGCAGCAGTAGTGACGACACGTGCCGGTCCCAACGCACTCGAACGCGGGTGCGCAGTCGTCGCTGGTGGTGCACTCGGCGCCGTCGTTTCCGGTGCCAGCTGCTTGGCAGCTCGCCTCGGTCTGCGAGCCCGACACGATGCTCATGTGGCACGCGAGCGTGGTTGCGGCGTCGGGTGTGCCGCCGTCGAGCTTGCATGACGTTGCTTCGTCTGGCTTGCATTCGGTGCCGGCGCAGAGGGTCGAGCGCGAGAGCGGGACTGCTCCTGCTTCGCCAGTGGGGCCGCCGTCAAAGCCGAAAGATGCGTCAGCACCGCCGTCTTGGCTGGCGGTGCAGTTGTTCGAGTCTTTGCACTGAGCGATGTCGTCGCTGGCGAACGGAAGCGTCGCGCAGCCCGCCGCTGCACACAGAAAAAACGCGGCCGCAAAGCCCGGGCGTAAGGTCATTCGGTTATCCAAAGAAGACGGCACAGACGGCGTAACACTTCACGACGCGTGCCCATCATCATCGTGCCACAAACCCGCTGAATTGCCAGTCTTCTACAGTGCAAACCACGACAGTTGGGTCATAGCCAGCGTCATGGCTGTGCCTTGGGGTCTAAAGCGCCGGAACCTCACGCACGACGTAGTTTCCCGAAGCGTCGAACGCGCGCACTGCGACAATGTGCGACCCCGGAGGAACGACTGCGGCGATATCTGCGTCGAACGTTTCGTCAGGCGAATCGTAAACGCCATCCACCGGCGCGATCGGACGCCATTCGTCTTTGCCGCTTCGCCCGTCGACCGAAACGTCCACGCGCGAAATCGGACCGACACCATCGATGACGCGCGCCTTGAGACGACGTCCCTGAATGGCGACGTTCGCAAACACGGGCGGCGTGTTGTCGACGAGAACGTTGCTCGTCTCGAGCGCGTGCTTCTGCACTTGATCGGGCGCGTTCGCGGCTTCATCGCTCGCTTCGACGCGCACGCGATATTTTCCTTCGGGCAGCGTTGCCGTCTCCCAGTCGAAGTCTTGCTTGGTGACGATCTCGTCCGAGCGGAGCATGTCACGCCACGCGGGCTCGCCTTCGCGGCGATACGCGAGTCGATAGCGAAGCGCGTCTTGGTCGGGGTTCTCGATCTTCCATGTCACGTGCACGATGCTGTCGTGCTTTGGCCCTTCCGAGCCGCTCTGCACGAACCCTTCCTTCGTGTCGCGCGCCGCTGACTTCGATTGCGCCGTGACGTCGGTGACGACCGGCCGCAAATTGTCCGTCACGAATGGCAGCACAACTTCTTGAAGCTCCGCGTCCGCACGCGTGAACCGCGCGCGCATCTGGACGTAGCGCGCTGCGGGGCTCGTGACCGGGCCAGGCGCAGTCACGCCCGTGCTCCATGTGCTCCACGCCGTGTCGGGTGTTGCGGTGTTGCCCGTGCGTGTCGAGATCTCGATCGGTGCCGTCGCGCGAAACGAGAGCACACCGAAGCGCGCGCGCCCGCCCATGTCGAATGCCTTGCTCGTCCACACGGCATCAGCCCCGCCTTTGCCGAGGATGCGCCGGAACGATGCACCGTCGCTGGTGGCGATGAACGCCGCGGCCGATGGCCGAACTGCGCCCTTCGTGACACCCGCGAGCGACATCGCGGTGATTTGCCGTTCGTCCGTGTCGGCGACGAGCGTGACTGCATGTGCGTCGTCGACCGTGTACACGCGGCCTTCGACGCCGGTGCCGACGTACGCCGTGCCCGAGTCGTCGAGTGCGAGCGCCATGTAGTGGAAGTCCGAGTGCGCCATCATCTTCTCGGGACGCCCCTGCGGATCGAATCTCCAGAGCTGACCTTTGCCCGGCTTCGGGCGTGTCGTGATTTGCGCGGGGCCTGCAGGCAGGCGAAGCGCCGCAGAGGATCGCCGCGGCGGGTCCGGTGGCTCCGCGTATTCGTTCGCGATCGCCCAGATGGTTCCATCGGCCGCGGTCGCGATCGATTTCACTTCGTCGCCTGGAAAATCGTAGAGCACCGTCGCGCGACCTGGGCCGGTGATGCGATAGAGCAAACCTTTGCCGCTCGAGCCTGCGAGCACGTCACCGTTCGACGCCACCGCAAGCGAAACGAGGTGAGGCTCGTCCGAGCGAAACATCACCTCGGCTTGGCCCGCGAGGTTCACGCGAAATACGCGCCCTTGCTCGAGACCCACGGCGGCATAGAGGCTCGTCTTCGCTTTGTCGAACGCGAGCGCCCAGACGTATGTCGAATCCGGGAGCGTCGTGAAAAGCTCCGCTTTGCCCTGCGAGACCTTGAAAATCTTCGCGTCGGGAAAGGTTGCAGCATACACGTTTCCTCGGCCGTCCTCGACCAGCGAGGTCACGCCGGTTTCTTTCGTGTCGGCGAGCTCGGTCACTTGATCGCCGGCGACCTTCATCACTTTGCCGCCCGGGCTCGTGCCGAGGAGCACGGAGCCATCGGCACGAGCGAGCGCGGAGAAAATCGTCGTGGCGCCCGGCACGCGGACGTCGCCGAGCTTGAGCCCCGCACGCACGACGCCATCCGACCCGACCGCGACGCCTTCGAGATCGCCGCCCGAAAATTCGTCGAGCGTGTCGAGGTCGAACGTGCGCGTACCGACGGCGCGCGCAGGCGACGCAAGCGCGACCGCGATGCCCGCGGCAAAACCAAACATTCGAATGTGCATGTTGAAAAGGGCTTTCCTCAACGAAGTTTCGCGCGAACTTTGAGCTTCACTTTGTCTTTGCCGTCGACGAACCGATCGAGCGCGAGCACCGAACGCGCATAGCTCGAGATCACTTCGGGAGCGACGTCGCTCGTCGTGGTGCGAAGCGCATCGAGCGCGAACCCGGGAAGGCGCGGCGCAACATGACCGCCGAACGTCACGCCTTGCGTCGGCATTTTGATTTGCAAGACGATGCTCTCGGGTTTGTAGTTTTGGTGTGTCGCGTTGGCGAGGAGCTGATCCAAATTCTCGGGCGCCGCAACATCGGGGACGACCTCGTAACCAGGCACCACTTCGATCTCGACGTCTTTGCCTGCGAGCTCCGCCGGCACTGTGATCTCCGCGGTGCGCGTGACCTCGGCCCCGCTGAAGGGACGAAGGTGCAGCAGCAAACGCGCCTTCTCGCCGGCATCGACGACGGGGTCGAGCAAATCGACGCCGCGGAGTCGCCAGACGTCGCGCTCGTAGCGAATGTCGATCGTGGTGGTGATGCCTTCGACGTGAATGTTGTCCCAAGGATTGTTGATGGCGTCACCGACGATGCCGACGACGCGCGAGTGGAGCCATTCACCGGTCTCTGGCATTCCGCCGATGGCGACACCGAAGTCTTCGAGATCGATCGGCGCGTGCCCGTGGATGGTGACCTTCGATCGCATCGTCCACGTCATGTCGCGTCGATCGCCGACGGTGGCTTCGAGCGTCGAGCCGAGCACGACGGCCGCGAAACCCGCGCTCATGAATTTCTCTTCGGCGATTTCGACGTTCCATGTCGTCTTGGGGGCGCCCGTCACGCCTTTGATTTCGATGTGCAGCGGGAACATCGGCGCGCGCTTCGTTTCGTCGATGACGACCGCGCTCTGCCGATCGTTGACGAGAGCGCCGACCATGCGCGAGGCCTCGCCGACTTTGAAGCTGTGTTGCTCGCTCGCGTAAATCCACATGACGCGCGCGATCGCCGCGGGAAGTGCGGTGTCGCCGGCGCTCATCATCGGGTGGCCGAAGCCGCAGAGGCGCGTGCCTTCGGTGTGCGTGACGGTGCCGAAGCCAAAAACCGACACATCGCCGCGGATCATCTGCACGCCGAGCGAGCCGCCATCGACGTAGTGCTCGGGAACGCCCGTCATGTTCGTGATCTGACCGCCGCCACCTTGAAGCGGCTCGAGACCGAGCGGCGTGAGCATCGGCGTGATGGCCGCAATCGCGTGATCAGTCAGGCCCGACATCATGAGCGGCGTGCCGGCCGAAACGATTCCGCGCGAAGGATCACCCACGCTCGGGAAGCGCGTGGCGAGCTGCTTTGCGTGCGTTTCGAAATCGTACGTTCCTGGTGCGCCATCGAACTGCGTCGCGCCGCGATCCGCATGATGCGCACTTTGCGCGGTCGACATCGGAAGCGGCGGGCGCCCTTCGAGCGGCCAAAACCCGGGAGGCAGCGGCCGGCGAAGCTCCGTGATCATCGGCGCAATCGGCGTGACGCCCGCGACGGGCTCCACCATGAACGTTCGCAAGCTGTACGCGTATGCGCCGGCGAGCCGCCCATCGAGATAGATGGGGCTGCCGCTCATGCCTTGAACGTTCTTCGTGATGTTGAGACGCGGATGCGGCGTCTTCACGAGGATGAGATCTTGTGCGGGCCGGAAGTTGTGCAAGACGCCGATGACTTCGACGTCGAATCGCTCGGGCTCGTACCCGTGGAACACCGTGAGGCCGTAGCCCTTCATGCCCTCTTTGATTTCATCGACCGAAATCGTGGGCGACTTGGCGTCACCGCGCGCGGCCGGGATGGCGAGGCCCAGCGCAACGACGAGGCCGACGCCAGGAGCGACCAAGAAGGATGATCTTCGCACGCACGCAGGATAAGCCATGGACCGCATGGAGGCGATGGGCGCGGTCGGACTCGTGCTGCTCGCCTGTCACGTAGCGGCGTTCGTCATGCTCGTGGTGTCGATTGCGGTGCACAACCCGCTGCGGGGCCTTCTCGCAGTGATCGTGCCGCCGTTCGCGCTCGTCTGGGCTTGGGAGCTCGGGAAGAAAAAGCAGGTCGTGGCGTACAGCGTGACGCTCGCTCTCTTCGTGCTCTACCTCGTCGTGGTCGAGCTCGTGAGGTAGATTGAGCACTTCGCGATGCAACCCTGGCAACCGCAACAACACCAGCCCCCGCCGGCGTGGACGCCGCCGCCGCTCCCAGGCGCGCTGCCGCTTCCGAACAACGACGATCACGATCTCGCGGCGCTGAGCCCGTTCTGGCCGAAGGTTGCGGCCGCGCTCGTTGCAGTCGGTGGGCTGTGTGCCGTGCTCGGCTCGCTTCAAACGTGGACGACCGTCGAGATCTCGACGGACATGGTCGTCGTTCCGTACATCAATGCACTCTTCGGCGTGGGTTGCATCGCTGTCGCGACGCGACTGGTGTCCGCGCGAAGCTGGGCCGCGATCACGGCGCTCGTGATCTCCGCGCTCGTCACGCTCTCATCGGGCGTGTGGTGCGTCTACGCGGTGATGAATCGCTTCTATGCGTCGTTCGTGCTGCTCGCGCCGCTGATGGCGCTTGTCGGCACGGGTCTCGCGGCCGTGAGCTTGGGCGCATGCGAACGTGCCGAGCGCGCACGTGCGCGTCTCGAATCGCAAGGCCTCGAGCTCGGGCTCTAGGCCTTTTCGGCTTTCTTTTCGACCGGCCTCGCGTCCGCCGCTTTCGCGTCGTACCCGACGGGGTGAATGGCGAATGCGGGCGTGCCCATCGCGCGGCGCTCACGCTTGTTGCGTTTGCCGTTCGTGGTCTTCTTGCGCTTGCGGATACGGTCGAACTGCTGAGTGTTTGAAACCATGATGAGGGCGCGCAAAATCCCCCATCACCGACCATTTGTCAAAGGCGACGAGTCGCAGAGCGTAAACGCTCAGTTCGGGCGAATCGGTTGGGTGACTTGATAGGTGGCTTCGGCGAACGGGCCGACGTTGGCCTTCATGAGGGCCGCCTTGATGCACGATTCCTGCGGTTTCCCCGCGGCAAACCCGCTCACGGTCACGCTCTTGACCGTGCCGTCCGACTGGAACGTGATGCTTGCGCGTGAAATGGGGTCGTCCGACCCGAGGCAGCTTTTGACGCTCGGCATGACCGAGCCAATGCCGCCCGCGACGGAGCCTTGTGACGGACGCTGCGGGACCGTGCCCGCCGCGTATTTCGACTCGGTACCGCCGCTCGTGACCGGCGTGCCCGCCATGGCGCTTCCACCACCCGCAGCGGCTTTCATCGCTTCGGCGAGATCGCCGCCGCCGCCCGCGGGCCCGGTGGGCACGTTGGCGATGAGCTTCGGGTCGACGCCGCCTGCGCCGCCCGCATTCGGATCGGCCGTGGCCGCGCCACCTGCGCCGCCACCGCCGCCCGCCTTCGCATGAAACTTGAACGTCGGCTTCACGCCGGGCTGGCCGGGCGTGACGATCTCGACGGTGTCGTCCTGCGGATCGGCGACGGCCACGCTTCCGATCGCACCAGCGGTCGCGCCGGCTTTCACGGCTGCGGGCTGCCCCGCTTTGTCTGGCGTGCTCGTCGTCGTTGCGACTTGAGCGTTGTGTGTGCGTTGATACTTCACGAAGAAGAACCCACCCGCTGCGATCGCTGCCGCCGCGACGAGCGCGCCGAGAACGATCACGCCGCCGCCGCCCTTCTTCTTCTCTTCCTTGCTGTCCGTGGGAGGCGTGCTGAGCGCCGCTTTCGCGCTGCCACTCGGTGCGTCACTCACGTGCGCTTGCGCCGCGGCCGCAGACACGGCGGGTTTCGCGGGTGCTGAGTCGTCGTCGAACAAACCTTGCTCGGCGAGCGGCGTCGATTGTGCGCGCTGCGACCCACTCGGATCTGCGTTTGCGATCGCTTTCAAATCGACGATGCCCGAATCGCTCGCATCGGCTTCTTTGCCGCGAACGACGCCGGACGATCCGCTCGAGCTCGCGCTCGGTGGGATGGGTGCCGATGGAATGAGACTCGAGGTCGGCGGCGGTGGCGTTGTCGCCATCTTGGCCAACTCTTGAAAGCTCGTGCGATCCCGCGTGCGGTCCTTCGACATCTTGTTCTCCACTGCGATACTCGGTCCAGCAATTCCAGGTCGTGATGAGGTGTTGTCGTCTTTGGTTTGCGGCAGCGGCGCCGCAAGAAGGGATTCGTCGTCGAGGCTTGCGGAGAGGGCACCGGGCAGCTGCCCACCTCGAACCGCAGCGACGACGCGCTCGGCCGCTTCATCGGCCTCGAGCTGTGTTCGCTCGGGCAATGGCCACTTGGAGAGCAAGTCGTCGAGCTTGCTCACAGGTCGCCTCCGTCGAGCTTGAATCCCTTGGCCGCCATGAACTCCCTGAGCTTGCGCCTCGCCTCGTGCACACGCCAGGCTATCGTGCCTTCGGGCGCGCCCAAAATCTGTGCAGCTTCTTCGTGTGAAAGGCCGTCCACGCACACCAAAATCAACGTGGTGCGCAGTGTATCGCTGAGCGCATCGATGCCCGCACAAAGCGCTTGGTACTGCTCGCGCTGCGATGCGGCATTGCCTGGGCTCGCGGCGCCGGGGCGCGTTTCGACCATGAAGGACTCGAGACGGGGATCGTTCGAGTCGCCCGAAGTGCGCGAGGTCTTGCGAGAGCGGATGGTATTGAGGGAGAGGTTCACGGCGATTCGGTACAGCCAGGTGTATGGCTCGCTTCGACCATCGAACCGGGCAAGAGCTTGGTAGGCGCGGATGAAGGTTTCTTGCGCGACGTCTTCGGCTTCGGCTCGGCTGCGAAGCATATGCAACGCGAGGCGCATGATTCGCTGTTGGTGGCGGCGAACGATCTGCCCGAAGGCGTCGGCGTCGCCCGTGCGGGCGCGGTCGACGAGCTCGCGGTCTGTGAGCTTGGCCATTTCGGCGTACACGGCCATCCACGGCAAAAAAGCCGCCTGGATGGGCGAGGTTGCGAGTGACGATACTTGAAGCACCGAGTTTTGGACAAAAACTCGCTCCCACCCTTTGACCCGAAGGGTAGGAAAGTGTGGCTCGAGCGAAAGAAAACCGCGATTTCGTTGGTTTCCGTCACAATCGCAGGTCGTTTTTTGCGTTCGTTAACGTGCCCTACGGCCGAGTGTGATTAAGGTGAGCCCGAGCATGACGACTGCTGCTGACGATTTACGCAAGGCGCTCTCCTCTGAAGAAGGCGGGCGGCTCTGGCTGCGGCGCCTCGCTATTTTTGGCGCGGTCGCGGCGGTGATCGCCGTCGGCCTGGGCTGGCGCGTCACGCATCGGCCCGCTCCGCCTCCTCGCTATGTGGCTACGGCCCTTGCCGTGGGCGACGTCACGGAGAAAGTCCAAGCCACGGGCGCTGTGCAGCCGCTCCTTCAAGTCAACGTCGGCGCGCAAACCAACGGGCGCGTCACGCTCGTCAACGTCGACTTCAACTCGATGGTCCACAAAGGCGACGTGCTCGCCGAAATCGATCCGACGATTTCGAATCAACAAGTCATGCAAGCACAAGCTTCGGTGCAAGCGACCAGGGCCACGCTCGAAGCGTCGAAGGCCACGGCCGAAACGTCGCGCATCGCGTTCGAGCGCGTGCAAAAGCTCTATCAACAAAATCTCGCGAGCAAAGCAGACGTCGATTCGGCCAAGGGCAGCTACGACGTCGCCATGGCAAACGTGAACAACGCGCACGCCGCCATCGCCGGGCAGAGCGCGCAACTCTCGCAATCGATCACGAACGTCGGCTTCACGAAGATTTATGCGCCGGTGGATGGCGTCGTCGTCACGCGCGGCATCGACCCGGGCGCCACGGTCGTCGCGAGCTTTCAGTCGCCGGTTCTCTTCGTGATCGCCCAAGACCTCCGCAAGATGCGCGTCCTCGCCGATATCGACGAAGCCGACGTGGGAAAGCTCCGCGAGAAGATGGAAGCCGAAGCCATCGTCGACGCATTCCCCGGCGAGACATTCCACGGCGTCGTTCAGCAAGTTCGATACAGCCCGAACACCGTTGCAGGCGTCGTCACGTATTCGGCCGTCGTCGAGGTCGCGAACCCAGAAGAGAAACTTCGCCCAGGCATGACGGCAACGGTCACCATCAAAACGCGCGAGGCGAAGGGTGTGCTTCGCATTCCGAACGCCGCGCTTCGTTACAAACCCACGCCGCCTGCCGCGGCCGATGGCGGACCCGGCACGCCGGCGGTCGAAACCGCGCTCGGCAAGGGGCAGGGTCGTGTTCACGTTTTGTTGAACGACAAACCCGGTGACGAAAAAGAAGAAGTCCGCGTCATCCCCATCGGCGTCACCGACGGCATCTTCACCGAGCTCACCGACAACACGCTGCCCGCCGGTACCAAGATCGTCACCGACGAGCTCGACGAGAAAAAGAAAAAGGGAGTTTTCTAGTGCAGCGCCGTCGCGCTGCACTAGGCGAATTCGCGGGAGCGAAT
>JBBSFE010000101.1:0-24893 GCA_038239005.1 Polyangiales bacterium | reverse complement strand
GTGCTCCTCGTCGGGGGCCAGCACCGCCTCACGAAGCGTGCAGACTGCAACTCCAGTTGCAGCGCCGACGACGATTCCAACCGCGACCGCGCTTGGTCCTCCGGCGCTCGCGCCACTCGGCGGAGTGTGGCTCGAGAGCGTCGCGCTCGATGACGGCAGCGACGCGTTCGTGTCGATTCCGGTTGGAGCAACGACGGCGCGACCCATCGTCGTCGCGATTCACGGCGCGGTCGATCGGCCAGACTGGGCGTGCAGCGAGTGGCGCGGCGCGACCGATGGTTACGCGTTCATCGTGTGTCCGCGCGGCTCGGCGTATGGACAAGCGTTTGTGTGGACGTCGATCGCAGAGCTCGAACGCCAAGCCGTCGCGTCCGTCGCTGCGGTGCGCGCAAAATTCGGCGCGCATGTCGCCGCGGGCCCGGCGATCTTCGCGAGCTTTTCGCAAGGCTCCGAGCTCGGCCCCTACGTGGTCGCGCGCCACGCAGATCTCTTCCCGGTGATCGCGCTCGACGAAGGCGGCTACGCAACGACAGCCGGCACGTTCGGCGCGACCTTCGCGCACGCCGGCGGCAAACGCGCGCTCCTCACGTGCTCCACGGCGGGTTGCGAGCACCGCTTCGACCCAACGTCGCTCGCCGCGCACGTCGACACGCGAGTCTCGAAGCTCGGCGCCTTCGGCCACACCATGGACGCCCGCGCCCTGGCCGCTCTCCACGAAGAATGGAAGTGGCTCGTCCGCGACGACCCACGCTGGTCCGCGTGGCTGAACCCGTAGCCCGGCGCTCGCGAAGAACCCGCCGCGGCTTCATCCAAGGTTTGTGAGCCCACACCCATCCGATTCGTCGATGCGGATACCGGCGCTCCTAATATTGCTCGTGGCGTGTGGGCCACCTCCGCAGGCCGCGACGGCCGCGCACAAATTACGCGCGATCGATTCGATGACCGCGGCCGTGCCCACTGGGGTCGTCGCTCGCGAATACGTTGGTGAGGATGTCGAATCGCTCGTCGAGGCGCTAAACCGCCGACCAGACGCGGCGTTCTCGATGTCGTCACTGGAAGGTGACGCGAACGTCCCGGTCGTCGGGCGCGATGTCGACGCTCTCGGCTACGCGATCACGTACATGCGCCAGCTCGCGGGAGATGGCTTCTGATCTCAAAGTCGACGAAGAAACGCCACCGAAGCGCTCTCTCACTGAGCGCTGAAAGGGGTGACCCCAATGGGAATCGAACCCATGTTACCGGCGTGAGAGGCCGATGTCCTAACCGCTAGACGATGGGGCCAGTTCGCGAAAACACTCGAAAACTGCGTAAGAGAAGCGAAAGAGCTGGGGGACAAGGATTCGAACCTTGATAGCCAGAGCCAGAATCTGGCGTCCTGCCATTAGACGATCCCCCAAAAGGGTAGAAGGGCGGCGGGACGATAGTCTCGGGGTCGGAAAAGTCAATCGAGCCCGCAATCTTGCGGACGAGGCCCGACACCGGCGACTGACGGCTTGACGATGCCGTAAGTTGCCTTATGGTGCGCTGGCACTCGGCAATCTCGAGTGCCAACCCAGAAAATCAGAGGATTTCGCTGCCATGAGCGCCAAGCAAATCGCCTACGACCGCACCGCACGCCACGCCATCTTGAACGGCGTCAACGCCCTCGCCAACGCCGTGAAGGTCACGCTTGGTCCCAAAGGGCGAAACGTCGTCATCGAGAAGAGCTACGGCTCGCCCGTCGTCACCAAAGACGGCGTCACGGTCGCGAAAGAAATCGAGCTCGCCGGCAAGCTCGAGAACGTCGGCGCGCAGATGGTCCGCGAAGTCGCCTCGAAGACGAGCGACAAAACCGGAGACGGCACCACGACGGCAACCGTGCTCGCGCAAGCGATCTACTCGCAAGGCCTCTTGCTCGTCGAAGCGGGTCACAACCCGATGGACATCAAGCGCGGCATCGACAAAGCGGTCGTCGCTATCGTCGCCGAAATCAAAAAGCTCTCGACGCCCACGAAAGACAAAGCGCACATCACGCAGGTCGGCACCATCAGCGCCAACGGCGACGAAACGATCGGCAAGATGCTCGCCGACGCCATGGACAAGGTCGGCAAAGAAGGCGTCATCACGGTCGAAGAAGCGCGCGGCATGGAGTCGAGCCTCGAGGTCGTCGAGGGCATGCAGTTCGATCGCGGCTATCTGTCGCCGTATTTCGTGACGAACCCCGACAAGATGACCGTCGAGCTCGAGGAGCCCTTCATTCTCATCAGCGAGAAAAAGGTCAGCTCGATGCAAGACATCCTGCCGATCCTCGAGCACGTCGCGCGAGATGGGCGTCCGCTTCTCATCATCGCAGAAGACGTCGATGGCGAAGCGCTCGCGACACTCGTCGTCAACAAGCTGCGCGGCCTCTTGAAGGTGTGCGCGGTGAAGGCGCCGGGCTTCGGTGATCGTCGCAAGGAAATGCTCGCCGACATCGGCGTGCTCACGGGCGGTGAAGTCGCGAGCGAAGAGCTCGGCATCAAGCTCGAGAACCTCGGCATCGCGAGCCTCGGCAAAGCCAAGCGCGTCACGATCGACAAAGACAACACCACCATCGTCGATGGCGCCGGAGACAGCGCGAAGATCAAGGCGCGCACTGAAACGATCCGCAAGCAGGTCGAGTCGGCGACGAACGACTACGACAAAGAAAAACTCCAGGAGCGTCTCGCGAAGATCGCGGGCGGCGTCGCCGTCGTCAAAGTCGGCGCGCACACCGAGACCGAGATGAAAGAGAAGAAGGCCCGCGTCGAAGACGCACTGCACGCGACGCGCGCAGCGGTCGAAGAGGGCATCGTTGCAGGCGGCGGCGTCGCGCTCATCCGTGCGCTCGCAGCACTCGACGGGCTCAAGGTCGGACCGAACGAAGAAGCGGGCGTGAAGCTCGTGCGTCGCGCGGTCGAAGAGCCGCTTCGTCAGATCGCAAAAAACGCTGGCGCCGAGGGCTCGGTCGTCGTCGAAAAGGTTCGCGAGGGCAAAGGCGGCTTCGGTTTCAACGCGCAAACCGACAAATTCGAGGATTTGATTGCAGCTGGGGTAATTGATCCCGCTAAGGTCGTCCGCTCTGCGCTCGAGTACGCCGCGAGCGTTGCGAGCATGATGCTCACCACCGAAGCAGTCATCACCGACAAGCCGAAGAAGGCCAAACCGGCTGGTGGCGGCGGCGATGACGGCGGCATGGGCGGGATGGGCGGGATGGGCGGCATGGGCGGCATGGGCGGGATGGGCGGCATGGGCGGCGGCGATTTCGACATGGACTGATCGCGTCCGTCGTTTTTTGACCCGTTTTTGCCCGGCGAGATACTCTGCCTCCTGGCGATGTCGGACTTCGGTCGCGAGTTCCGTGCGGGTGAGGTGTTGTTCCACGAGGGAGAGCTCGGCGAGGAGATGTACGTCATTCAGTCCGGCGCGGTCGAAATCACCAAGAAGACTGGTGGTGTCGACATCCCCATCGCGACGCTAGGTCGCGGGGAGTTCCTCGGCGAAATGGCCATCCTCAACAACAAGCCCCGCACCGCAACGGCGAAGGTCGTCGAAGACATGCGCTGTCTCGTGCTCGACGCGGCCACGCTGGAGACGATGATCCAGAAGAACAGCGAGATCGCGCTGCGTCTGATCAAGAAGCTCGCGGCCCGTCTCGACGCGGCAGACGGTCTCGTGCAAATCCTTCTCAATCCCGATCCGCAAGCGCGCGTGCTCCTCGCACTTCAACGCAGTGCAGAAACTTTCGGCGAACGCGGCGAGGGGGGCATTCGCATTCGTCTCACCGCCGAGCAGCTCGCGCGTGAGGTCGGTGTCGAAGCCGCCCAAGTGGTCGACGTCCTTTGGCGCCTCCACCGGCTACACATTCTTCACGATCCGGGCGATGGGTCGCTCGTCGTTGCCGACATGGGCAAGCTCCACGAGTTTCTCGAGCTCGTCGAGATGCCGCAAAAGTTCGACGAGGGCGCGAGCTGATGGACCTCAAGGTCATCGGCTGCCACGGCGGCGAGACTCCGAAACATCGCACGAGCGCGTTCGTCCTCGATGACCGCGTCGCGATCGACGCCGGCGCGCTCACGAGCGGTATGGAGCTGAAAGCGCAGAACGCACTCGAGGCATGCTTCGTCAGCCACGCGCATCTCGATCACATTCGCGATCTTGCCACCATCGCCGACAACCGCACCCAGAACCGCTGCCCGCCGCTCATCGTCGCCGGCACCAAACAGACGATCGAGATCCTGAAGAAACACTTCTTCAATGGGCTCTTGTGGCCCGATTTCACGAAGATTCCGAATGCCTCTCACCCGGCGATTCGTTACCAAGTTCTCAAGCCCGAAGTACCGACGAAAATCGCCGGCTACACGGTCACGTCGATCCTCGTCAACCACACCATCGAGTGCGGGGGCTTCATCATCGAGTCAAAAGAGGGCGCCATCGGTTACAGCGGCGACACCGGCCCCACCGATCGCCTCTGGCAAGTGCTCAACGAAACGCCGAAGCTCCGCGCGCTCTTGATGGAAGTGAGCTTCCCGAACAACCAGCAGCGCCTCGCGAAAGCGAGCGGGCACCACACGCCGCAAACGCTCGCGCTCGACTTGAAAAAGCTCAGGCGCCCGAAGGAGCTACCGACGCTCCTCTATCACATCAAACCGGTCTTTCAGCGCGAGGTCGAGCGCGAGTGCGCCAAGCTGAAGAACGTGAATTTGACGGTCCTGAACCTCGCGGACCACTTCATTCTTTAAGGGCTTGCATCGAGGCGTCGGCTGGCTCAAAAAGGCCAGCTGCCGTGTCGACGACTTCCGTAGAACATGACGTAATTGCAGGGCTCGAGCGAGACGAAGACGGGTCTCGCATCGTTCGGGAAGAGCTGCGCCTGCTTGGCATCGTGAAGCTCGCCCTCGAGACACGCGCTGTGCGCGCCGATACAGCAGGCGAGCAGCGTCGCGGCGATGAAGCGCGCTTGCTCGAGCTTCGCGACGAAGTCGCGGTCGCGAAGCCCGAAGATTTGCCGACGCTCTTCGAGCAGATGCATCACCTCGGTGCGCTGCGCGCTCAGCGTGGTCGTGGCGCGCAAGGCTTCGTCGATGTGCGCGCGCCGTATTTTGCGCATCTCAGGCTCGTCGAAGATGGCAAGCGTCGCGACGTGCTCATTGGCGCGCGTTCGTATGTCGATTCGTCGGCGGGTGTTCGCATCGTCGATTGGCGACACGCGCCCGTGAGCAAGATTTATTACCGCTACCAAGAAGGCGAAGACTACGAGGAAGAGCTCGGCGATCGCATGGTCGAGGGCAACGTTGCCGCGCGTCGGAGCGTTGCGATTGCGGGCGGCGAGCTCCTGCGCGTCACGAGCCCGCAAGGCGTCTTCGTTCGACGAGACGGCGCGTGGTCGCGCACGACCGAGCAAGCCGGGCGCCTCACGGTGGCGTCGCGTGGCGATGCAGTGCGGTCGTCCTCGTCGTCGGACAAGCATTTGCCGGAAATCGCCGCGATGCTCGACAAGGCACAGTTCGAGCTCATCACGCGACCGGGCACCGGCCTCGTTGCGATTCAAGGCAGCGCAGGGTCCGGCAAGACGACCGTGGGGCTTCACCGCGCGGCGTATCTCGCGTCGGTCGATCCGCGGCGTTTCAAGCCCGAGAAGATGCTCGTCATCGTGCCGAGCGAAGCGCTTCGTCACTACGTCGGGCGCGTTCTTCCATCGCTCGGCGTCGAGGGCGTTGCGATCGGAACGTTCGCGCGATTCGCGCGCCGCATCATGCCGGATTTATTTCCGCGATTGCCCTACGCGATTTCGGATTCGACGCCGCCCGTCGTGTCGCGCGCCAAGAGCGACGTCGCCATGCACAAGGCCATGAAAGCGATGCAAGGGCGAGCGATGCGCGCGTTTGCCGCGCGCGTCGAGCTCGCGATTTCGAAATGGCCCGACTCGAAACCAGCGGCGGCTGCGTGGGCGGCGTCGAGTGACATCGTGGTGCCCGATTCACGCCTCCACGCATTTGGCCAGTGGCTCGCGGGCAAACGCACGTTCGCAACGACGGGCACGCAGCCCAACACCGAAGCGCGCATGATGCCCGATGTCACGCGCTCCGCGCTCGACAAAGTGGTGAGCGACAACCGCGTCGGCGCGCGCTCGGTCATCCAAGCGTGGGACGAGCTCTGCACCTCGCGCGAGCACCTCGCACGAACATTCGAGGGCAACAAAGATTTTGGCTCGGGCCAGCTCGATCAAGTGCATTCGTGGTGCGTTCGTCAGACGCGCGTCCGCAACGAAGGCGAGCGCGACGGCGAAACCGCAACGCTCGACGCAGAAGATCACGCGATGCTGCTTCGGCTGTGGCAGCTCCTGCGCGGGCCGCTCATCACGCCCGACAGCAGCGGCCCGCTTCGATTCGCGCACGTCTTCATCGACGAAGTGCAAGACGCGTCACCGATCGAGCTCGCCATCTTGATGGACCTCGCCGATAAGAACAAAAGCATCACGCTCGCGGGCGACGCAGCCCAACGCATGTCCGACGAAGGACTCGATCGCGGCGAGCTCGACTGGAACGGGCTCCTCGACGATCTCGGCGTGCCGCACACCACGATCGAGCCGCTGAAAGTAAGCTACCGATCGACCGCGGAAATCACGAGCTTCGCGCGCGCCGTGCTCGGGAAGTACGCGCACGAAGCCGAGCCCATCGCGACGCGGCATGGGCCGCCCGTCGAGCTCTTCGAGTTCACATCACCGGGCGAGGCCGTCGCGTTCTTGTCCGATGCGCTCCGCACGCTCGCCCGCGAAGCTCCCGACGCGAACGTCGCGATCGTCTCGCGTTTCGCGCAGCAAGCCGACGTCTACTACGAAGGCCTCCTGCGCGCCGAGGTGCCCAACGTGCGCCGCGTCGCCAAACAAGACTTCACATGGGACGCCGGCTTCGACGTCACCGACGTTCGCCAAACCAAAGGCCTCGAGTTCGACGAAGTGATCCTCGTCGACACGAACGCCGCCTCGTACCCCGACAGCGCTCCCGCGCGCCACGCGCTCTATGTCGGCGCAACACGCGCCGCGCATCAGCTGTGGTGCACCACGAGCGAGGAGCCTTCTCCCGTGGTTCGCGCCGCTCTCGCGAACGTGCCTACCCGGTGACCACGCGCGGTAAGCACGCGATGAGCGTCTCGATGACGCGCTTGGTCTCGTCGGGATCGCGGACCTGAATGGATGTGACGCCGGCATCTTTCGCTGGGCGATCGTTTCCCCCGACGAACAGCGCGTCGCCGATGAAGAGCATGTCTTCTAGCTGAATGCCAAGCACGTCGCGTAGCTTGTGGATGCCGTAAGCCTTGTCGATGCCGAGCTTGGTGATGTCGACGGACGTCGTGCCCCCCAAACGAACGGAGAGCTCGGGGATGAGCTTGTCGAGGACGGCTTTGATCTTTTGCCTTTTGACGAACGTCGGATCCCACTTCGCCTTTTCGTCCAAAGGCGCGTCTTGCCCGAGCGCCGACAGCGTCACTTGGCTCCCGCGGTCTTCGATCACCTCGCCCCAGACTTTTTTCGCCTCGAGGCCAGTTTCGGCAAGCGCCTGCTTCAATGCTCCAAGGATTTTGCTCTTTTCATCCGCACTCAGGTCTTCGGAATAGAGCTCTTTCCAGGTGCCATCGAAGGCGAGGAACTTGGTGCCACACGTGGGGAGAAGCGACAGCCGCTTCAAGTGCTCGCCGTGCGGAAGATGCCCGAGAACCTGCGTCTCGAACTGCTTCCACGCGCCGCCGGAAATGACGGCGACTCGAACCACGCTGAGAAGCGTGTCGAGCAGCGGTGACATCTCGGCGTCGAGCGATGATTTGCTCTTGGCGAGCGTGCCGTCCAAATCGAACACGATCAATTGCTTCATGGGTAGCGCTCAGTATGCATCTTCCTAGTCCGGCGCGGAGCCGCTCGTCGCACGCAAGTAGCCCTGCGCGACGTCGGCTTCGTCGATGAGACCGAGCACGCGCTCATCTTCGTCGAGCAACGGAATTTCTCGCAGGCCTTCGGCGCGCATCAGCTCGAAGACCGTGCGCATGTCGTCGGTCATGCGAACGCCGATGGGCGGCCGCATGAGATCACTGGCGGTGATGAGTAGCTCGAGCTGCGGCTCGCCTCGAAGCAGCATGAGCTCCTCTCGCGTCACGAGGCCTACGAATTTCCGCGACGCATCGATGACCGGAAATACTTTTTGGTCGTCGTGCTCCTCGGACTCTCGAAGCATGTCGCTCGGGTGAGCCGAGAGCGCCAGGCATGCGAACCCGCTCGCGCGCGCCACGAGCTTGTCGAGTCGTAGGACTTCGAGTGTGTTGAGAATGGCGCGGTCACGAAGGTGAACGCCGTCCTGCGCAAGGAGCGCTTCGTAAATGGGCTCTGGCCGCCATCTGCGCGCAATGACATACGCGCTCATGTTGGCGATCATCAGCGGCAAGATGAGGCTATAGCCGGACGTCATCTCGACGATGATGAGGACGCTCGTCATCGGCGCGCGAATCGTTGCGCTGAATACCGCGCCCATTCCAACCAGCGCGAAGGCGCCGATGTCGTCGTGGTGAAACAGCGTGCGGTCGAGCGAGCCGAAAGCGCCGCCGAGTGTCGCGCCGATGAAGAGCGATGGCGCAAAGATGCCTCCCGCGCCGCCGCTCGAGTAGGAGAACACCGTCGCGACGACCTTCGCGACGCACAGAACGAGCATCACGCGAACGGGAACCGAGCCGGACAGAGCATGTTCGAGAACGCCGTAACCGCCGCCGGTGATGCCGCCGACGTGACACCACGCCATCGCGATGACGGCGACGAGCCCGGTGACCGCACCGCCCGCGGCCGGCTGAACCCAAAGTGGGAGCGATGTCCGTCGAAAACGCGCTCGCACACGCAGAAGACCATCCGTGAACACGACGGACACGGCTGCTGCAGCGACGCCGAGTGCCGCATAGAGAGCAAGCGACCGCGGATCGCTGAGCCCATAGTGCTCGTGCACCGTGAGCACGGGGTTTTCGCCGAGCACGCTTCGCTCGATGACGGCGGCAACGGCTGCCGCAACGATGACGCCAGACAGCACGGTTTGATCGAGCTGGCCGACGACCTCCTCGATCGTGAACGTCACCGCGGCAATCGGCGCGTTGAATGCGGCTGCGATGCCTGCCGCAGCGCCAACGGGGATCAGCTGCCGACGACTTTGAGGTGAAAACTGAACGACGCGACCCAGCGCGCTCGCGATGCCGGCACAGATCTGCACGGTCGGGCCCTCGAGCCCTAGCGAGCCGCCGGAACCGATCTGGAGCGTGCCAACGAGAAACTTCCCGAGAGCATCACGTAGCGGAACCTTTCCGGAGCGCGACGCATACGCCACTTTCACTTGCGGGATACCGCTGCCGCGCGCGCCCGGAAAGACGTACTGAAGGAGCAACCCACACGCGGCACCGCCGAGTGCCGGCGTCGCGATGACCCACGGGACCCATCGCCAACCTCGCGCCGAAAAGGCGCGATTGATCAGCTGGTGCGTCGCGAGAAAAATCGCCGCGTGATAGCCGACAGCGGCTAGCCCGCACACCACGCCGATCACGAGCGTGAGAATGAAGAGTCGCTGCGGCTCCGTCGGTGCGAGGCGGAGCTCGGCGCGCAGCACGAGCGTTCGCCAGCGCACGAGCAGCGCGCGCAAACGGTCGACAGCGCGCGGCATCTGGCCGCGTACATATGGTTTGAGGTCCAACTAGTCAAGCGAACCGACTGTGGCGTCCGTGCTCTGAGTCAGCGAACGACGGTCAGCCGTAATCGTGCGGCTACCATCGGGCGAGCTCCCCCACGAGAGCCTGGAATGACCGCATCAGTAGTCGTGGACCAAAACGTGAGCGGTCGTTGATTCGGTGGCGGGAGCGGTGAACGTCGACGTGACGGCAAGCTGACCGACGCCCGCCGAGCCGCAGCTCACTTCGAACGTGACGCCGATAGAGACGTTTCCCGATGCTGCAGCGAGCGGCCGCACGCGCGCCGATGCTACGTGCGTGTGCGGTTGCACCGTCGATGTCACGATCGTGCCGCCCCACACGGTGGCTGCCGTTCCGGTGAACGAAATCGCGCCGAGGCTCGTCGTCGCTGGAAGGGTGACGGCGATGTCGAGCACGATGCCTGAGCCGTCGCGACGGAATCGCGCGGTCGTTTTCGTCGAGGTCGCTACGCCCAAGCAACGCGCCGGCGCTGGAAGCATGTCGACGACGAGATAACCCGCCGTTGGATTCGGTGGCGTCGGTGGAAGGCTCGTGGCGTTTGCCGTCGCGCTTGCGGTTGCAATCGCGCTCGTCGTGGGCGGCGGTGGAGGGGCGACCGCGGTGCTGGTGTCCGTGGTGGACGTCGTTGGTAGCGGCGTGATGGTGACCGTCTGTTGAACCTCGGGCTGCGTGCACGAAGCGACCGCGGTAGCCGTGGCCGTTGCGAGCATTTGATGCATGTGCGCGACCGTTCGTCCGCGAACGTTCGATGGGCCCATCTCAGTACTCGTGCTTCTGCAGCGTGACCTTCGTGGACTCCGTCGGTGGGTCGGTGAACGTCGATGTAATCGCGATCGATCCGGGACCCGCGGCGCACGTGATGCTGAACGAGACACCGGCCGAGGTATTGCCCGCGGTGACCTTCACACGTGCAACGGCACTGAGCCCGGTGATGCGCTGAGTTACGATCGTGCCCGACCACGCTGATGCACCGTTTGGCGTGAACGTCGTGCCTGCCCACGCGCCGCCACTCGGGAGCGTTGCCGAAAACTCGAGAAGGAGCCCGCCAGGGTCTCGCACGAAGACCGCCGATGTTCTCGTGGCGTTTGCGAGGCCAAGGCAGCGCGCGGGCGCGGGCATCGGGTCGATGACGGCGTAGCCCATGTCTGGCGCGGTCGCCGTTGCCTTTGCCGTTGGCGTTGCCGTCGCGGTTGGCACGAGAAGCGTGCCGTGCGCGCTCGATTCTGATGTCGCGCTCGAAGACGCGGAAGGGATTGTGACGGTTTGCGATCCTTGGGTATCGCTCTTCGTGCAGTCCGTCAGTGGAAGCATGGCGGCGGTCGTCGCGAGGAGCCTCTGCATGTGCGCGAGCGTCCGACCGCGTACGTCGTTCGATGTCGGCGCTTTCGTTGGTGCGGGGAGAACTTCGGGGAGAATCTTCAGGCGTCGGTTGTCCATCAGTGCCCCACCGCGATGGCGTTGGCCCGCGCTGTTTGGAGTGGCGTAGCGATGTCGCGGCCGAGATCCGTGAGCGGGCGACCGCGGCCGATGCGATTCATGAGGCGCGTCGCGAGATCGCGACAGCGATCACGCACGACGCGCTCGGTTGCGCGAAGCTTCGGTGAAAGCTCCGCGATGAGCGCGCGCTCTTCGTCGAACGACACGTTGCGCTCGACTGCGTCGATGATTTGCGAGAGCGCGTCGGCGCCGTCGAGCGTCAAGATGCGCGAGAGCTCTTTGCCTTCCTCGAGCCACTCGTCGAGGTGAATGTCCGGATGAAAGTGCCGGCACACCTCGATGTCGAAGCGCGTCCCCATGATGCGGTTCGCGAGCGCCTCGTCGCCGAAGTTGCGCGCCATGAAGCACTCCATCGTTAGCGCGAAAATACGCTCGATTTCAGGGCTTCCAAGGTCGTAGTCCCATTGGAGATAGTCGCCGCGCACGCGGTTTTGCGATTGCATGCGCGCAAGTAGCGGCGTGCCGGCGTAGAGCTCCACGCGCCCGAAGTTCGAAGGAAACTCCGGCGCGTAACGCAAGAACTCGACGTTCGTGCGGAGCGACTCGACCGTGGTGTCCGGGTCGAAGATGAGCATGTTGTAGCAAGTGTAGAGGTCGAGCTTTCGCACCATGTCGATGGCGTGGTGGTTCTGCTTCGACTTCGACCAGCGCCGGAGTGTGCGCAACCCTTGATCGGCGTCGGTCTCGATGCCGATGTAGACGCGGATGCATTTCAGGCGGTGCTTCAAGATTGCGAACACTTCGGGATCGCAATCGGTGGGGCGCGCCTTTACGACCGTGGCGAAGGGACCAATCTTCTGGCGTTCGAGCGCGTCAGCGAGCGCGGCGAATCGCTCGCGATTGTTGCGGTGGCCGGGAACGAAGAAGTTGTCATCGTGAAAGACGAAGACGTCGATGCCGCGCGTCTTCTGAAGCTCGACCATTTCGGCGGCGACGTCGTCGACCTCGCGGATGCGATAGCGTTTGCCCGGCAAGCTCTGCTCGTGCCACGCCGCAACGCAGCAGAAAGAACAATTCGCGTAACACCCGCGGCTCGACACGAGCGGCGCGATGCCATGCCCGAAGCACGCGGCCGGCTCACCACGGCGATCGGGGCGGGGGAGTGTTGCGAGATCCGGAAGAGCGGGGTGGTCCGTCATCACGATGTTTTCGCCGTCGCGAAGCGCCAGCCCCGGAATAGCGACGAGCGGCGTCTTGTCCGCGAGGGCGCGAACGAGCGCGGACATCGTCTGCTCGGCTTCTTGTCGAACGACGGAATCGATCTCCGGAAAATCGACGAGGATTTCCTTCGCCGCAAACGTTCCGAAGTGGCCGCCGACGGTGATGTGCCCGCGATATCCGCCTTCGCGAAGCGCGACCGCGAGCGCCAGGAAATCGCGCGCGCGCCACTGAAACGCGAGCGAGATACCGACCGCGATCGGCGGCTCGGGTGCTTCGAGGATCGAACGAAGCGCGCCCGCGAAATCTCCCTCGAAGTTGAACGGGATGAGCTCGCTCGACACGCCATTCGCCGCAAGCGACGACGCGATGTAGCGCAGGCTGAGGTTCTCTTCGATCTCGGGCCCCACGAGAGCGACGAGCGCAGAACGGAGCGGAGCGGTCGGAGAATCTCCTATCGATGAGCTCATACACGAAGGATACGCGCGAAGCGGCGCGTAGTTCTACCCAGATCAATCGACAGTGGCCGACACGACGTGCGCTGCGACCATGCGCATCTTGTGGGCGCCGATGTCGGATAGATCGAAGCCGCCACCAACGATCGGAATCGTGCCCATGCCGTTGTCGGGTGCTTTGTCGAACTCGCCTTTGACCATTTTCGAAATCGCGTCGACGGCGGGTGACCCCACGTGAATCGGCGTGCCCGAGCCGCTTGGGAGCGCAATCTTCGACGTGACCTCGATGCGCATCGACACGCCCTTCGAGCCCTGCGGGAGACGCAGACGCTTTTGTGCGAGCGCGTTCATCACGTGCGTGGCGACGTCGGTCCAGTCGCGGCGATCGGTCGATGCGTCAGCGACGCCAACGCTGACAACGAGACCGAGCTCGTCGACCTTGACTGCGAGGAGCGCGCGACCCTCGGTTGGAGCGCTCGGCACCTCACGGGTCGAGTGCTCGATTTGTGCGACGACCGGCCCGCTCGCGTAATCGCCGTTCATGATTTCGTGAGCATGAATCGGATCCATGATGACGTGATTGGCGGCTTCGTTCGCGAGCGCGTGCTCGTCGAGCCGCTGCTTGGCGATCTCCACGCGATACGAGCTCGGACCGCCAAGGCCGATGTCCTGATTCAAGAAGAGTGACGACGAGCCCGTCGGATCCGACTGCGCTTCGATGCCCCACTCCGGATCACGTGTGGCGTCGGCTCCCGGTGCCTTCGGAAGAATGCCGCCCGCGTGCCCCCGCGTCGTGGGCTCGTGGGTCGTGAGCATCGAGAACGCCTGCGCGTGGCCTTCGGCGATGCGATCGCCCTCGATCGTGTCGATCCACGCCGTCTCCTCGTGGCGCGATTGCGGGCCCCGCTCGCCGCGGGTGTGCGGAAGGAGCAGAACGACAGCGACGTGCACCACGACGGCGGCCGCGAGAAAGATGGAGCTCCGTTCTCGCGCCGCCACACGCGTGGGACGGGCAGCATCGAGCGAATATTCCCGTTTATCCAAGAACCCTCTCTACGAACCAAAAGAGCCCGGCGATGGCGACGCCCACGCTCAAAACCGCGCGCACGACGTCGTAGGCGCGCGCGCGACGTGCGAGGAGTAGCAGGCCTGGGAGAACGAGCAACATCACGCCGATTTGCCCGAGCTCCACGCCCACGTTGAACCCGACGAGCGCGCCCGGGAGCTCGCGTCGCGGCAAGCCTACGATGAGCAACCCGCTCGCGAACGCAAAACCGTGGACGAGGCCAAAGGGTAGCGTGATGAGCCATCGACGCTTCAAGGCGGACGCCTTCGCGACGAGATTTTCCGCGCCGACGTACGCTACGGAGAGCGCGACGGCAGGCTCGACCACGCGCGCGCTTGGCGCGATGCCTCCGAGCGTGGCGATGGCGAGCGAGATCGAGTGACCGATCGTGAACGCCGTGAGCACGAACACGAGCGCGCGAATGCGCTCCCGATTCGTCGTCGCTGCGTCTCGCCGAAGGAGCACGAGCCCAAGCAAGAAGAGCAGGTGATCGGGGCCGGTGAGAATGTGAGCGATCCCGGCGCGGATGAATCCGAGGAAGCCGGGCGGGGGAAGGGCGTCGATGTCCGCGTCGATGTCTGGGCTCGCAAGAACAGCGAGGCGCGAGCCGCTGCGTCTTCCGGCTTCGTCGACCAGCGTGACAACGTGACCGTGGCCGCCTGGAAGTCGCTCGAGAAACCCTGCGTGCACGCGAATGTGCGTCGGCCGATGTCCGCATGCGTAGTCGATGACGATGCGAATGCCGTCGGGCGCGTCCGGTTTGCTCGATGCGAGCTTGCCGTCGCAGCGTTTGCCGTCGGCGAGGATGATGGTGTCGCCCGCAACTTCGGCGGCGGTCGCGGCGAGGTGAAGCTCGTCGGCGCGAAACACGAGCGTTGCGACGACGAGCTCGCCGTGCACCGCATACTCGCCTTGAGAGACGCCAATCGTGTGGGCGCACGCGAATGCAGACGCAAGCATCACGATCGCGAAGGCCCCAAGGGCCACCGCGAATTTCGTCAGGGCTTGCATGTCTTGCGCGCAGCATCGAACTGCGTGCGGCTCGCGGCAAGCGGGCAGCTCGTTTTGTCAGCCGCGCTGATCGCGGCGCACACATCGGCTGGTGCGCCGGTCGCGCGCGCAGCCATGAGCCATAGCTCGAGGGTCTCTTCGCTCGGTGCAGTCGCTGCGGCTCTCTTCGCGAGGTCGAGCGCGCGTTTGACGTCGCCGCCTTCGCCCAAGAAAAACCGCGCTGCGTGATCGGCGTAGGCCTCGAAATGCTTGGCCATCACCTCTTCGAATCGCGTGCGCGCGCGTTCGGTCATGGCGTGCGCTTCATCGGTTCGCTTGAGTCGGCGGAGCGCCTCGGCGTGTGATGCAAACACGTCCGGATCATCGGCGCGCTTTTCAACGACCTCGAGATGCGCAATCGCACGCTCCGGCGGCTCGAGGCTGGCGAGATGAACCGCCGCGTGTGCGTATTCCGGTGTGACGACGAGCGCATCCTCGAGATACGCGCGCGCCTTCACCGTGTCGCCCTCGCGCTCGAATGCACGTGCGCGCTCGAAATCCATCCACGAAAACCGAAACGGCGACACATCACCGTATTCGAGCCGAGCTCGTTCGAAGAGCGTTTCCCCGAGCTTCGCGTGCCCGTTGCGTTGCTCCATCGCGCCGCGCACGGCCATGTCCGTGGCATAGGGAAGGGCGGGCCAGAGGGGAGGCGCTTCGGCGCATCGTCCGGTGGCGAGAAAAATCGTGGCGCGCGCGCGGCGAACGTCGTCGCCGGCGCCGTGTTTTTCGGCGAAGTCGAGCTCGCCGAGCGCCGCGGGAAATTGATGGAGCGCCGCGAGCACGTGGGCGCGCACGAGGTGAGCTTGGCCGTCGTCGCCGTCGAGCACGAGGTTCTTCGCGCTGATTTCGTCGGCAAGATCAAAGTCGGTCGTGGTGCCGAGAACGGAAACGCGCTCGAGCAACAAATCGGGCAGGCGGCGCCGAAATATCTCGAGCGTGATGCGATTCGGCCGAAGGGCGTCTGCGATCTCGCCGTCGAGATTCGTGATGCTGATTTGCGACTCGTGTGTCGGCGGACGCGGGCTCGGCGTAAAACCAGCGCCTCCGTCGCCAGATACACCACCGCCCTCGTGCTTGCACGCCGTGAGGGCCGCGCAGAGCAGGAGGGCGGAGGCTTGGTTCACGTCACTGGGGAGCGGCGAGATACGGGAACGTCGTCCCGTTCGTCTTCGCAGCCACGGCGCTGACGCCGTCGCCGACGCCGGTCACGCCGCCAATCGCTGCGGCCGAGTAGGTCACGTCGATGACGTCGTAGGTCAGCTTGCGCCCACCGCAGTCGGTGTTGGTGAGGATGCCCGTCGCGTTGAGCTCGACCGCGAGATACTGCGTGCAGGTCGATTTGCTCGTGTCGATGTACAAGCGATCGTCGGCGGTGAGGCCGGCGAGCGTCGCGTACGTGTGAGCAATGCCGAAAGCAGCTTGGTTGCCGCAACCGCTTCCAACGCCGCCATCGGTGTCGAGAGCGTCGAGGATGGCGAGGTTCTTCGCGAACTCGCCGGTGTACGCCGCACGCCAACCCGCAACGTTCTTGTCGGCGTTGTAGGTGTCTTTGGCGACTGCACCAGCCCCGCCGTCGGCCGAGGAGGTCGGGTCGAAGGCGTGGTTGAGCGCCGTGTTGATGGCAGGACGACCCATTCGATCGACCTGCGTCGCCTTGAGTGCGGGCATCGCGGGGAAGTTCGAGCCGCCGTCACCGCCGGCGTCCGTCTTGGCAACGTCGCCGCCGGTGTCAGCAGGACCGCTGTCGGTGCCGCCGTCGTTCTGGGTGTCGTCCCCGTTGCACGCGATTCCGTACATCGCAGCTGCAGCGCCGAGGAGAGCGAGAGTCAAATATTGCTTTTTCATTGTCGTTCTCCTTTCTTATTTCAGGGTCGCGGCCCAGACAGCCAAAGTGCCGCCGCCGGTCGTGAGGAGGGTTTTGTCGATCGAGATGACAATCGCGAGGCCGTTGAGGGGTGCGAAGAAGTCGTTCGCAGCGCCGCCGTCGACGGGGTTGTGCGAGAGAATACCAGCGAGTGCGTTCGAGGTCGCCGCGTTGAGCTGCGGGCAACCTGCGTCGTTGAACGTCAACCCGGCGTCGCTTCCCGCTGCGGCTTCGACTGCGCCCACGGTGGCCTTGAAGCCGTCGAGGTTGAAGAAGAACGGATCCGAACGGGGGCCAGCGAAGACCTTGAACTTGCTGTCCGCGCTCGTGATGCCCGTTGCCGCACTGGCGTTACCCGTAACGTAATCGGATGCGACGGTGCCGCCGGCTGTACCGACCCAGCACGTCGCCGTTTGCGGCGCGGCCGAGCCCGTGAACTGGCAGATGATGTCGACGTCTTTGGTGAGCGCGCCAAAAGCGCCGCTCGACGTGTGAATCACGTATTGCGCCGAGGTCGAGAAAAGCGTCTGTGCTGACGCAACCGGGAAAAGTGTCACCGCGATGGCGACGTTGTTGCCGTCCATCCACGTGTAGACGTCGTTGATATCCATAGTGGCGTCGGCCCTGGTGGCCGGCGAGTCCAAGTGGTCAGCGGACTTGGCCATGCGATGGACGAAGAAGGCACTCGTTCCGAGCCCTCCCGCCAACACAAGCCCAGCCGCGACGATTCCGCGTGTCTTCATGCGTAGTCCTCCAAAGCGTGCAGCTTTACCCCGTGATGGGGCAGGTCCGCAAACCCAATTGCTGCGGTGACTACGCGTTCGACCACCAACCAGTTGCACATGCCCGATTCGCGAAGTTTACATAATGCATCTTATGCGATCCTGCGAAACGCCGTTGGATCCGTCACTGTTTGGTCAAAGTCAGCGACTGGGTCACGATTCCGCCGCCATTCATGAGGTAAAGCGTGAATGTCCCTGCATCCGCATTCGCATCGAAGGCGTTCCACATGTATGGTGGTGCGCTCGTCGGGCATAAGATCGTCGCCGAGAACGAGCCCGCATCTGTCGCGAACGTTCCGCTCGTACGCGGCGGAAGAACGACGTTGCCCTGGGCGACCTCGAACGTGTTGCCCACGACCACGTCGGTGACCTGATAAGTAACGGCTGTCTGCCCAGTCCCGCCATCCACGCCGGTGTATGCCGCCGCTGATGTCGCCACGTAAGTGCCATCCGTGAAAGGACCGCCGGTGGGAACCGGAAGAGCGCCAGGCGTCTTCTGTTCGTGCACGATGGTTCCGGGCAACGTGAGCGCATTGCACTCGCCAGCATCGGTGTCGACGTCAGCGCCCACGTCGAGGGGTACGTCAGCTTTGGCGTCGAAAACTTTGCCTGCGTCCGCCCCTGCATCGTCGGTCGTTGTGGCGTTCGAACAATCGAGCCACGTTGCGCAGCCGACCGCAACACCGCACGCAAACCAAAGTTTTCGCATTGCACAACCTAACACAGCGCAACCGTAGCGGCGGCAGCCAGCTACGGGTGGGCGCTGGCTAGCGGCGGCCGAGCGGCGGGTCGACGCCGATGCCGAGCAGCGTGCCCCCGCTGGTCATCGCGTAGAGACGGTTGCCGTACGCGGCTGGCGTGACCGCAAAACCGGAGTCGAGGTTGATGCCGTCGATGACGCGGCCGTTGATCGGCGACAGCAAAAACAGCCCGTAGTGCGTCGTGCCCATGGCGATCGCGCCAGCCACGGCGGTCGGTGCCGTGATGCCGCCTTCGGGGACCTTGATGCGCCAAATCTTGTGGCCGTTGGCGGGCTCGAGCGCCCAAAGCCCCGTGCTGGAGCTCGCTGCGAAGATCATGTCTCGCGCCGGGACCATCGGGCCGCCGCGGTCGAGGCTTTTCGGGTGCGGCTCGTGGGCGCGCTCTTGCCAGTGCACGAGCTCGTGGACGCCGCGGGCTTCGTTGTTCGCCCACATCCGCGTCCCGGTGTTTTCGTCCATTGCGAAGACGCCACCGGAATAGCTGGCCGCGACCACCAAACGCCCAATCGAGCCCGCATCGACCACGAGCGGCGTCGTGTCTACGTCGAGATCGCGGAGCGTTTCGTTGGGCGTGGCTTGCTCGGCTTCGGCCGAGAGATCGACGGTCCACTTTTCGCTGCCGTCGCGGACTTCGTACGCTGCGACGTGCCCGTCCGAGTACGCGATGAAGACGCGCGAGCCGTCGATCGTCGGGCCGCCGTAGCCGCTGATCTCGATGCCGAGCGCGGGTGTTCGGCGCGATTGCCACTTGGTCTTGCCCGTGTTCCGGTCGACCGCGAAGACCTGATCGGCAGCGCTGACGAAGACAAGCGTGTCCCCGCTTAGTGCAGGTCTTTTAGAGACTTGCGTGCCACAGTTGTAGCGCCACACGAGGGTGCCGTCGGTCGCGTGGACGGCGTAGAGGGCGCCGTCGTTGGAGCCGAAATAGACGACGTCCAACTCGATGTCGTAATATGGCTCGGACTGGACCATCCCGGCCGTCTCGAAGCGCCAGATGCTGCTGCCGTCGAGGGCGCGGATGGCATAGAGCCCGTGGTCGGACGAGCCGACGAACACGCGATGTCCGATGGGATCGATTTCGGGGCGCCCGTGCTCGAACTCTTCGCCGACTTTGCGACCCTCGATGGTCAGTGGGCGGCGAAAGAGGATGTTCATGTCCCCGCTCGGGCGCGAGAACCACCCAGGCGTTTCGGGGTTCACGCGATCGCCGCCGCCAAGCGCGGTGCATGCCGCGAGGCTCGCGAGCGAAAGCGACGCCAATAGAACGAGCGAGCTCGGCCTCACTCGGGTCCGCCGCCGCCGCCGAGGTTGAGACCCTTCAGCTTCTCCATCATCTCGGGCGACAGCTTCCCGCCGCCGGCTCCAAGACGGTCATGCTGCTTGGCCGGCGCATTCGCGGGGTCGAGCCTGCGCAACCGATCATCGGCAAGCTCTCGGAGAGCCGTGAAGAGCCGCGCGTCGCTGTTTTTCATGAGCTCTTCGCGGAGAGTGCGCAAAAGCTCGATGGCCTTGGGCTTGTCGCCCTTGAGCTCGTAGCAGCGCGCCTCGTGATAAGGCGCCATTTGCTTGAAGCCGAAGACGTCGCTGGTCTCGAGCTCTTTGTATTGGGTGATCGCGAGATCGAGGTCTTTGTCTTTCGATTCGGGGTGAAGCGATGCGCGGAGCTCGTACGCGAAACCGAGGCTCTCCTCTGCACGACCGCGAACTTCGGCGTCGGCCTTCGCGAGGCTCGTGCCGCCGACTTCTTGGAACGCCGCGATGGCGCCATCAGGATCGCGTTTGTCGAGCAGGAGCGCGCCTTCGCCGAGTCGCGCGAGGTAGGCCGCGCCCGTCCCTTTGAATTTGGTCTCGACCTCTCGGTATTTGGCGAGCGCGGCTTCGCGGCGGTCTTCTGGGGTTTTGAAGACCGGCACCTTCTCGTGGATGCCCTCTTCGTCTTTTTCCGGATCGCCGATTTCGCCGTGTTGGTCGGCGACGGCTTGCGCAAGCGCGGTCGAAGCGTCGGCGGCTTTCTTCTTGTCGTAGTAGCCGTAGGCGATCGCACCCGCGAGCACGACGACGCCGCCTACGATCAAACCCTGAACGAGATTGCGGTTCTCGCGAGCCCACTCGCCGAGGCGTTTCGTGCGCTCGATGATCGGGTCGGCCGCTTCGACGGCATCCGGAATGGCGCGCTTCGGCTTGGCTTTTTCGCCGATTTTCGCGAGACGTTTCGAGGCGGCCGATTCGAGCTTCCCCTTGCCACCACGTTGCTTGAGACGACGCTCGGCGAGCTTGGCCTCTTCTTCGCGCGCGATGCGCTCGATTTCGTCTTCTTCGTCGAGTGCGGCGACGCGTTTGGCGATGTCCTCGACGCCTGGAGCCGCCTCTACGGCCTCGGCCTGAGCCGGAGCTTCCGCCGGAGCTTCGGTTTTCTCGGGCACACCAGGCTCTTCGGTTGCGGGCGCTTCTTTTTTCTTGTCGTCGTCGGACACGGCGCCGCGAGCCTAGTCAAAAAGCGGCCCACGGGCCAGCGGCACGAGCCACACGCCCAGCACTGTGCTGTTGGCAGCTCGGGCGTGGATAGCGATGGCGTCGCCGTGGGTCGGGAGCGCCGCCCAAATTTCGGCGCCTTCGGTCGTGGGGAGCACGGCGCCGTCGACCTCGAGCACGACCGATCCGGGTTTGTCGAGGAGCACGCCCACGCGCAACGGACCGGCCGGCGCACGCAAGGTCGTGCCAACGTCGGCCTCTTGAAAAGCGGCACCGCCGTGCGCGGCATCGAGCAGATGTGCCGCGTGTGCAAGCGCGATAGCGCCTTCCATCGGCTCAGGGAGCCCGGCGAATCGAACGAGCGACGGAAACATCTCTTTGCCTGCACCGAGCGCCACGAGCGCCGCGCCTTCGCGCGAGCGCGCTCCCACGTAATTCTCGGTCGAAAAGTGCTCGAGCAGCGGCTGCCTGGCCGCCGGATCACCGAGCGCAGCGAGCGCGGTCGCAGCTTCGCTTCGAAGTCGCACGTCATCGAGAAGCGCGATGAGCTCGGGCACGGCCGTACGCGCCTTGGCATGTGCGAGCGCTTCGATGATCTCGCGCTGGCGCGCAAAGTCCGGGTCGACCGACTCGAGCCAGCTGACGAGCACGTCGGCTCCAGCTAGATCGTCGCGCTCGACCAGCGCGAGCGCCGCGCGGCGACGCAAAATCACATCGGCTGACGTCAGCAGCGCTTTTGCTGGCGCGAGATCTTCCGATTTGTCGACGCGCACCGCCGCCGCAGCGCACATCCCTCGCACGAATGGGTCGTCGTCGTGATCGCGCGCGCGCCGAAGCTGCGCGATCGGTTTGCCGCTGCGCAGATCGAACAAGATGTGTGCGGCCTCACGGCGGTACGTCACGTTGACGTCGTCGAGCATTCCGGCGACCTCCTCGGCCGCGGCCGCGTCGCCCGCCGCGCCGCGCCGGAGCGCTTCGGGGAGCGCGGAGCCCTTCCCTTCGAAACGCCCATGCGAACGCTCGATCGCCGCGAGCTCGCCGCGCATCGCGCTCACGTCGGCCGTGCGAGCACGCGAAACATCGTGCTTTTCGGCGGCGTCGCTCTCGATATCGTAGAGCGAGCACGCGTCGGCTTGTTTTTCGCACACGAGGCGCAGCGAGCGTTTGGCGAGCAGCGAATAGTCATCGGTCTCGGCGAATGCGAACCCTTCGTCATTCGCCGCTGCGGGCGCCGTGAGCAGCGGCCCGAGATCGCGGCCACGCACGCGCGCGAGTCCAGGGATGCCGAGCGCCGAGAGCACCGTGGGAAGGAGATCGATCGTCTGCACCGGAACATCGACCGAGCCCACACGAACGCCCTGCCCCACAATCACGAGCGGAACGCGCACCTGCTCTTCGTAGACGGTGGTGCCGTGATATCGCCCACCGTGATCGCCGAACTCTTCGCCGTGATCAGCCGTGACGATCACGATCGCGCCCGGCCGCGTTTCGCGCACCGCCGCGACGACGCGCCCGACGCCATCATCGGCGGCGGCGATTTCGCTGTCGTAGGCGTCGACGTCGGTGTCGCCGAAGCGATGCCCTGCATGCTGCACGTAGGGCTCGTGCGGCTCGAAGAAATGAACCCACAAGAGAAGCGACTTGTCGGCGGGGGCCGTGGCCAGATATTCGCGGAGCTGTTTGTCGCGTAGCTCCGGGTCCGCGAACTCCACTTTGCGATATTCGAAATCGAGCGCGCGCTGCTCGAACGACTCGAAGCGTGGCTGATCGATGAAGAACACCGCGGGCGGATAAAACGCGGCCGTTCGGTAACCGTAGCGGCGTAGCGACGACGCAAGCGTCTCCGAATCCGTGCCGAGGCCGAGCGCGAGAAGCGGGCGCAAGTATTTGCCCGTCATCATCGACGTCACCGAGTACGAGGTGTGCGGCGTCGGGCAATACGCATGGCGAAAGATCGTTCCCGCGCGTGCGAGCGCATCGATGTTCGGTGTCGTCGGGCGCGCATAGCCATAGGCTCCGACGTGATCCGCGCGCAGAGCATCGATCGAAACGAGGACGACGTCGTGGTTCGTCCAGTCGAGCGCGCGCTTCGTCTCTCTGGGCCCCGCGAGCGCGGTTTCGTTCTCGGTCGCGGGCGCGAGCAGCGTGGCGATGCGCACCGCCCTCCCCATCCACGGCGCGGACTCGACGAGCACGCGGCGCAAGTTGTCGTACCCGCGAAGTCGTTTTGCCGCGAACGGCGCATACGCTGCACACGCGATTGCAATCCCGACCATGGCGCGCGCCGCAACGTTCGGAAGGATCGCGGCATCGATCGCAGCAAAACCCGACGCCACGAGCGCGAGCGCGAAGAGCCCCGCGTGAAATGCCGGATAGAGCCGAACGAGCACGTGCGCGTCCGCCCACCACGCGAGTAGCGCAATCACGACGAGCGCGCCGAGCGCCCCGCGTGGCCGCTTGCGTTTGAGCGAGCGATAGGCCGCGGTCGCAACGACCGAAGCAACCGCAACGCCAATCGCGAGCACCGCGCGCATCGCTGGATTCGAGAAGTGCCTCCCCGTCCCCACGCCGAGCCCGACGCCGAGCCCTCCAAGCGCCGCGAGCGCCTGAATGAGCCGCGGATCATCGAGTGCTTCGAGCCGCGAGAGACCGACGGTCGCGATCGCCAAGAGCAACGCCGCGCCGAGAAAAATCGGAGCCGCTGCGGTTCGCGCGGGCCAGAGCTCCCACGCACCTGCGATCTCGTCGCGCTGCGCGAGCCCGACGACGACGTGCTCGATCGTGAGCCCCACGGCCCACGCCGCGAGCACGCGCCCGCAGTCGTCTATCGCGCGCTTCACGTGGCTTCGACTAACGCGCCGCTTAGATCACGATGTGGCGGAGCTTCATCTGCACGTCGCTCGACCAGTGGTTCTTGAATGCGCGCACGCACGTCGACAAATAGCGAACGTAGTCGTCGTAGGTCTTCTGACCGTAGTCCATGATGATCGTCTTTTCGTGGAGCTGCAGCCGGCGAAGCCACTCGGCCGTGGTCTTGCCGTAGTGCTCGCGGCGCGTGTGGAGCTCGACGATTTCGAACGACGGGTTCACGGCGAGAATGAGCTCCTCGAGGCGCGGATTGAGGCCGCCCGGGAAGATCTCGTCTGCCGTGAATTTCAAATCGGCAATGTCGTTCTTCGTGCGGGGCACGCGGTTACGCAAAATGGCTTGGAACGCGAACATGCCGCCCGGTTTGATCCACTCGGCAACGCGGTTGAAATACTTTCGATAGAGGTCGACAGCCTGCCCCTTCGCGGCCTGCGCGGGCGAGCACAAGTGGTCGATCATCTCGATCGAAACGAGCGCGTCGTATTTGAACGGCGCGGCGAAATCTTTGTAGTCGGTGCACCAGACTTTGAGGCCCGGAATTTTGCGCGCGTTGATCTCGTCGGTCTGCGCGGGCGAGAGCGTGATTCCGTGAGCGTCTTTGATGCCGCGACGCGTGATGTACTCGAGGTTTGCGCCCCAGCCGCAGCCGATGTCGAGGACCGTCTTGGTCTTGTCGAGCTCGGCGAAGTCGTAGAGCACGCGGCTCTTGTTCTCTTGCGCTTGCTCGAGGCTGTCCGACTCTTTCTCGAAGACCGCGCACGTGTAGTGCATGCGCTCGTCGAGCCAGAGTCGGAAAAACTCGTTCGACACGTCGTAGGAAACTTGAATTTCTTCCTTGGTGGACGTCACGGCGCTCTCATACCAGAAGAGCCCAAAACCCGCACCTGCGAACGAATTTTCGCTGCGAACGGTCGTTCGGATCTCAGCCAAAGGAGACGTCGAGCACTTCGTACGTGCGCTCGCCGCCGGGCATTCGGATCGACACTTCGTCGCCGACTTCTTTGCCGAGCAGCGACCGCGCGAGCGGGCTCGAGATGCTGATGGTGCCTTCCTCGAGGTTGGCCTCATCGGCGCCGACGATTTGGTAGCTCACCTCTTCGTCGGTTTTGGTGTTGGTGATTCTCACTTTGGCGCCGAACGAGATACGAGTGCCGGAGAGCTTCGTGGGGTCGATGACCTCGGACGACG
>JBBSFE010000100.1:0-25451 GCA_038239005.1 Polyangiales bacterium | reverse complement strand
TGTCGCCGCGCGCGTCGACAGCAATGAAGTTCGCCTTCGCGGTGAAGTCGAATGGATCGCGTCCGGCTCGGTCGACGACATCCACGCTCTTGAATTTGGTGTCACATCGCTCCACGCCGAGCGGCTTTCCGATTCGGCGTTGCTCCTACGCTTCGGGAACAGCGTGGGGCGTTTCACGGTCGGGGCGCTCGGAACGCTCGCCGTGTACTGCGGCAAGTGGGACGACGCTACGTTCGACGCGATGCTGCAAGACCTGACCACAGTCGCTCTTTCGTTGCCGTACAAAGCTGAACAACGCGCGAGCTGGGGAGTGGATCGGACTCTTCTCGAGAGCAACCGTATCCTGCTTCATGCGTTTCTTTACGCGCGGCATATTGTTCTTGCGAGCGATCGTCACGTCGCGTTGCCGGCGGCGGTTGCAGTTGTGCTCGCGAATCCACACCGTCGTTTTCTGATCGAGCGCGCGCGCGTTGCACCTTACGAAGTTGAAAAGGTTGATGCACGATCCGTCGCGCGACTGGCATCTGGCGCCGAGCGCATGGTGCGCACGCCGCATGGCGGACGACTCGCTGAAGCGCTACGCGGGTACACCCCGCTCGAGGTGGATGTGCCGCACGCATACCATTCCGTCGATACGGCGGAGAACCGCTTCGTGCGTGCCTTCCTTGACGAACTCGCGGACATCATCGCGTGCGTGAGCGCCATCGCTGCCAGTGAGCGCGCTCCCTTCTGGAAGCGCGTCGCAGCGGATTGTGTCGAGATGCGGTTGCGCTTGCATCCTCTCCGAGCGCACGACCTCTGGAAGGACGTTGGGCGCCAATTCACGCTGCCCACTGCGTCCTCTGTCTTGCAGCGTCGACACGGTTACAAGGAGCTGCTCCGCCATCACGTCACGCTTCATGCGGCGACAAGACTTCCGCATGACGATCGACTCGCTGAGCTGCTCGGGATGAAGGATGTTGCCGCGCTCTACGAGCTGTGGTGCTTCTTCGCGGTCGTGCGGGCGCTTGAACTGGTCATTGGACGTCCGCCCGACGAAGCGATCCAACCCCGTGGCGACAAAGTTCAGGTCGATCTCCAGTGGGGGTTGCGCGTGTCATGGCGCGACGAAGTGGACGTTTATTACAACCTTACATTTAGTGGCGAGCGCCGCGCGAAATGGGCATCTGCGTCGGTCGAGCTGCGTCCCGACATCGTCGTCGCCACAAGGCGCGCGTCCGGCGATCTCGCGCTACACGTCCTCGATGCGAAGCTTCGATTGGACCGACGTGACACGAGCGACGGCGAGGAGTTGAAAACCTACAAGGCCGCGGACATTGTCAAAATGCACGCGTATCGCGATGCGTTGCCGGACGTTCGCACCGCGTTCGTGTTGTATCCGGGAGATGAGGTCGAGACGTTTGCGATCGGAGGCGCCGAGTCGGGAGCGGTCGGCGCGATCCCTGTCGTTCCTGGAAGAGCCTGCGAAGAATTAATCGGCCACCTTCGCAACCTTCTCGCTAACGACGCCAGTCGCGCCGTATCTTACGCGCCGGTCGCCGTAACGGGCCACGAGACTTAGCGCGCGAGCGTCTCGCGTCGCGAAACGAGGACGTTCCACTCGCGTGGAAGACCGAGTGCCTGCACCACCCGGCACCGATCCGGAGATGCTCGTGCCCGTTTCGCTTTTCAGTGCCGAAGGAGGGAGTCGAACCCCCGGCCTAGCGCGTATGAAACGCCCGCTCTAACCATCTGAGCTACTTCGGCTTTGGAGGGCGCGGAGTATGGACGCTCGGGCTTCGTTCTTCAAGGGCCTGCTCGCGGAATGACCTCGAGTCGCCGGTCGTATCGGACGCCGACGCGCAGGGCCGTAAAATCGCGGCGATCAATCGTCAAGATGCGAGTTACCCGTCGTCGCTCGGCGATCGCCGCGACCATAGAGTCGACGAGCCCGAGCTCGAGGGTCGAGAACTTCGCGTCGATGACAAGCGCGCGCGCAAGATCCGGCGCGGACACTTGCTCGAGCTCGTAGGTGGTCTTCGGATCGAGGATCTCAGCGACGAGCTTGCGCATCGCAGCTCGCTCTCGTCGCAAGAAATAATCGACTTCCACAAGTACGAGTGCCGGCACGATGATGTGCGAGGCTTGGACGAGGGCATTGGCGTGGGCGGGCCACGAGGCGCGCCCGCGCTTGTCGACTGCGAGCGCGCGAAGAAGGCCACCCGTATCCGCGACGAGAGACGTCACCGCTTGCGCTTACGGCTCTTCTTGCGAGTGGGCGTCTCGAGATCGGCGAACAGCGAAGCCTCATCGCCGAGCTTCACGTCCGTCGAAACGAACAACCCGGTCGTCGGTGGCCGCTTGCCCCGATAGTACTTCGCCGCGACGACGCGCAGACCCTGACGAACGAGCTCGGACGTCTCGTGTCCAGCCGCACGAGCCCGCGCAAGCGCGGCCGCGTCATCACCTGTAAGACGGATGGTCGTCGTAAACCGCTCAGCCATACAATTGATATACGCCTATGATTCGAGCAACGCCACTCTCAGCGGCGACGGCGGGCGAGCGTGAGGATTCCGGCTAGAAGCCCGAAGGCCCACGCGCGCGAAGGTGACTCGGTGCGCGCGAGATCGCACGAGCAACCGGTGGCGTCGTATTGCGGCGGCTGCGGCACGGTGCAGATCGGCGGGCCGCTTGCGCGTTTCGTCACGCCTTGGTCGAGCGTGTGTGCGAACGAGCCGGTGTTTTGGTTGTCGTGGTGGAACGATTCCCACTGGATGACGCCGTCGGGCGTGCCTTTCGTTTTCCACGCGAACATGAAGCCGTCGCGTGTCGTGGCGATGACGTCGAGCGAGCCCGAGCCGGTCACGTCGCCGACGGCAGGTGCGCCCGTGAGCCAGCCGTTCGTGAACTTGGGCCAACCCTGCGGCTCGGCGCCGCACGTGTCGACGGCATGAAGGAAGTACCCACCGGTACCGAGAATGGCCTCGGGGTAGTCGTCGCCCGAGATGTCTGCGATCGCGGGGTTCATGAAAAATTCGTAGTCCTCGAGATTCACCGGCATGCCGTCGAGCATCTTGCCGGTCTTGCCGCTCCATCCCGCGAGGAAGAACTGCCCCGCGAGCGGCGTGCCGCTACCACCTTCGAGCGCGCCGATAGCGGATAGCGAGGCTCCGACCATCACGGGGTCGGGAACACCATCTTGGTCCATGTCACCGACCGACGGTTGCGAGACGGCGGGGAACATCGTGTCGCTCTGATTGAGGACGTGATTGTCCTTTCCGTAAATGCTCGTCGGATCGAAACCTGGAACGATCTTCGTCGCGTCGTCGGGGTCGGTGTGATCGGCCGGAACTTGGTTCGGCGGATCGGAAAAGCCAACCTGCACACCGGGGTCCGCTTTCACGACGAGCGGCGGTGCGCCGTTTCCTTGAATGCCGATCTCTTCGACGCCATCTCCATCGAAGTCGGCTGCGAACTGCGCCGCGGGAATGCCTTGCCCGACGACGGGGAGAAGAAAGATGGAGGGCCGGTTGATGGGCCAGTTGGGCAAAAACGGGCCGTCGGCTTGCGGGGTCGGTGTGAGCGTGCCGCGCCCGTCGATCGCAAAGATCGGCCCGGCGCCACCGCCGCCGCCGACGCGCTCGTTCGAGCCCACGATGATATCGGGGATCCCGTCCTTGTTCAGATCGGTGACCGTGGGCGTCGACATGATGCGGTCGAGGATCGCCGCGCGTGATGTGGTCGCTCGCACGGGCCAACCAGCGACCGGCGTACCGTCGAATTTGTAGACGTAGACGAACGCATCGAACGCCGACTGTATGACGTCGAGCTTTCCGTCTTTGTCGATATCGGCGAGGACGGGTGACGCAAACGCACCGCGCGCGATCGAGTGCGTGAGGTCCATGCAGTCGCCCGTGGGTTTGGGCGTCGCGGGGTTGAGCGGGCACGACGGCACACGCGGAAGACGTACCGGCCAACCAGGCAAAAGCGCGCCCGTGTGATCCCAAGCGTAGATCGTCCCGCTCCATGTCGACGCGACGATGTCCGGCTTACCGTCACCGTTGATGTCGCCCACAGCGGGAGCCAACCCATAGGACTCGCGTGCGATGTCCGGATCGATCGCGCCAGGCGTGCTCTTCTGATAGCCCGGCGCCAATGTGTAGGACGGCACGCCCGGATCGGTGAGCGCCGTATTGAGCCCATCGATCGGGTTCGAGCGCGCTGGAAAACCCACCGCTTCGACCGGAAGGCCCGTGCGCATCGTGTAGACGTGCATCAAGCCGTCGCTGCCGCCATAAACGATGTCGCGAATGCCATCGCCGTCGATGTCGGCGAGCTTGGCGCCCTCTTCGCCCGACGTTCCGAGCGTGAGCGGGAAGCCCGGAAGCAAATCTGCGTCGCCGCCGTTCTTGTCGTTCGTGATCGAGATGGTGCGACGCGAATCGCCCGTTTGATCGAAGCTGCCGTAGTGTGCGGTCACGCGGACGCGCAGCGTGACGGTCTTGTCGTTCGGTCCCCAGCACACTGTCTTGTCGGCGTTGCACAAGGGAATCGAATCTGGATCGGGCGTGTGTGCGGTGTCGATGTCGCGCGGGTCGAACGTCGCGAGGGGCACGCTCGTTCCGCCACTCACCGTCGAGCTCGGCACGTTCGTGACTTGCGCAATGAGAGGCTTGAACTCGCTATCGTTGGGCTCGACGCCCGGGCCCCATTCGACGACGTAATCGTAGGACTTCGCGCGCTTCGCCGCGATCGTGCCGAAGATCGGCACAGGGCCGTTCGAGCGTGACGAATAAATCGGCGCGTACCAAGTGGGCGACACGATGTCGACCTCGGGCGGAATCTTTCCCTGCTGAACCATCGTGAGCGCGCGATAAGCATTCATGCGCCCGTAGTTGAAGCGTTGATCCCAACCGGGCTTGCTCTCGTAAAACTGCCCGAGCTGCGATTCGGGCACGTTTACGTCGTCGGCGCTTTGCTTGAAGATTTGCATCACCTCTTCAGCGGAAAGCTTCAGAGGTTGCGAGAGCGCGAGCGCCGTCGAATAGATGAGGCCCGCGATGCCCGCGGTGCGCCCCGTGGCTTCGCTTGCGCAGCTCGTGCCGCTGACGCTGAGCGCAGCGTGCCCGCCATAGTTGGTGCACGAATCGAACGCGAGGAACGTGGTCGACGAGTGGAAGTTGTCCCCGTTGAAACGAATCGTGTGAACGGGCAGCGTGTGATTCGCCGTCGCTGGCATGTTGTGGTGGCGCGAGTTTTCGTCCGCCATGCTCGCGTCGACGAGGACGCCTTTGCTGTAGGCGTAGTCGATGGCGGCGTGTGCAAACGCGGTGTTGTTCACCGCGCCGAGCGCTTCTTGAATGATCGATACGCCGTTGTCCGTCGCGTAGACGACGGCCTTGGCGAAATCGTTCGAGTCCGCGATGAAGCTCTCGCCGACGCGGAGCGGAGTGAAGCGGCACTTCGGGCAAGTGCCGATGCCGCCGATGGCGTTATTTCCCTGCGCCGATGAGTCATTCGCTTCGCCTGTGCCGTGGCCGTAGCGGGTGTCGTCGTAGGGGTTGTTGTCGTTCTTGAAAAAGTCCCAACCGGCGATGTCGTCGACGTAGCCGTTGCCGTCGTCGTCTTTGCCGTCCGAGAACATCTCGATGAGATCGCCCGGGTCGACCACGCAGTTGTGATTGAGATCGCCCGCGGAGCGATCGGTGGTCGAAGGCTTGGTGGGGTCCATGCCGATGAAGCACTTGTCGCCGGTGACGATGGGCGTGATGCGCGGATCGGCTGCGTAGTCGGAGACGTCGAAGACGCCGTCGCCGTTGCAGTCGTATCCGCCGAGCCCCGTGCACGCGCCGCCGCTCGAGTTTTGCGGTTTCTTCGTGCCCGTGAGCTCACCGGTGTTGAGAGCGACCTTGTTGATGGTGTCCGTGTTGTCCCATTCGTAGCCGGAGTCGAGGATGGCGATGTGAACGTCGTCGCGGCCGATGTTGAGCGCCCACGCGCGATCGAGGCTCATGCCCGATGCGCCAAGTGCGACGTCCGCGCTCAAGTACGCAGCCGTGCCGGGGTCTTGCTTGGGCAAGAACGACCAGTAGTTCCAGCGCGACGCGTAATCCGGATCGCTCGGCCAGTTGGCCTGATCGGTCATGTCGTCGTTGGGAGATGCCGGCGGCCAACCCGCGCGTGCATGGCGATCCGCCGGAAAAACAGCCGCAAAGGCGCATGCCGTCGCCACCACACCGAGGCAACGTAAAACGATGGTTCTCATGTTCTAAAACTCGCCGAAGAGATCGCGGACGCGCGTTCCGAGCGCGAGCGCGATGCGATAAAGCGACTCGATCGAAGCGGCCGACTCGGCGCGCTCGATCTGCGAGAGCAAAGACACACTGAGCCCCGTGCGGTGCGACATCTGCTTCAGCGTGAGATCTTTTTCTTTTCGCATGTTGCGAATGATGTCGCCGATCGATCGCTGCAGCTGCTCGACGGGCAAACGCACGAGCCCTTTGTCGCGAAGAACGCGCTCGAGAACTTTTCTGAACTCGTCGACGTTGATCGGCTTCTTCAAGTAACCGACGGCGCGCAAATCCATCGCGGCGGCAGCGCTCTCGTAATGAGGGAAGCCGGTGAAGATGATGACGCCGATGTCGGTGTCGATCTTCCGGACGCGCCTCAGCACTTCGATACCGTCGAGCTTGGGCATCATCAGGTCGAGGACGAGCACGTGAAAGTCGCCGTCGCGGATTTCGCTCTCGACGTTCGTCGGATCGTTCAGCGATTTGACGTGGTAGCCGTCTGACTCGAGGAGAGTCTGCATGTAATCGAGGATGGCCTTGTCATCGTCGACCACGAGAATGTTGATCGCGGGAAGCTCGGGAGGCATGGCGATTACAGTACCACGGTACAGGCGCGACGCGAGATGATATCGTCGAGGTCGTGCGTGAAGGCTTCGCGATCGACTGGCGCGCGTCGGCCCACGGCGCATCACGCGCCATTCCGGGCGCTCTTGCCGTTGCGGCCGTAGGCGTTGCCGGCTGGCTCGACGAAAAAACCGCCAGCGCGTGGGCCGAAGCCGTCTTGCGCGCGCGCGCCGACTGGACGAGCGATTTCGACGGCGAGCAATTCACGCTCGGCCGTGCATTCTACACGCATTACGAAACGGACCGCAGCGATGAGTACTTCGCTCGCGCGGCCGCCTCCGACGCATGTGTCGAGAGCCAAATGCCGGGCATGCAACAGCGCATGCGCGATCTCGTCAGCGAGGTCACGGGCTCGACCGCGCGCGCACGACGCGATTGGTGTGGCGCGGGCGTCCACATTTTTCCGGCGGGCGGCGAGGTCGCGCACAAAGGGGGCGTCGTCCACTTCGACACAGAAGGTTTGTCCGACCGCCACGCCCGAGACAAACGCCCCGCGCTCACGATCGTGACGATGCTCCAAATGCCAACCGAAGGCGGCGGCCTGAAGCTCTGGGACGTCCGCTTCCGAGGCCGCGACGACCCCACCCCCGCGGAGCTCGCCGCGCAAGCGGTGATCGCATCGTATGGAGTCGGCGGCTCACTCGTGATCGACAGCTACCGCCTTCACCAGATCCAACCCTTCGAAGGCACGCGCGATCGGATCTCGATCACCATCCACGCCGCCGAAGTCGATAGCGGCGTATGGGAGACTTGGTTCTAGATGCACTTCGCGCCGCCCGGGTACGATGATGCGGCGGCGTTACACGTGGTCTGGTCTACGCAGATCCCGTGAATGTCCGCAATGCTTTGATCTGCGGAGTCATCGAGAAAGAGCAGGCAGCCCTGAGCACTGCCTGTTTCAGTGCCGAACGTTTTGCAGTTCGACTGATCGCTTGTCGAACAGGTACCCCCGTTGACCGCGCACAAGCTGTAAGGATGTTTCTTCGAGCGACCGAAGCATACGTGCGGCGAAAAACCGCCATCGTGAGGGCAGGTGTCCCCGCACGAGCCTCCGCACAGCGTGAGCCCTGGGAGCGTCGGACAGCTCGATGGTTGCGGAAGCGGCGCTCCGTCGTAGGCGCTGAAGTCCGCGTAGAGCAATCGCGAATCCGCGTTGTTGCGATGGAAAAGCTGCCCGATTTCGTCCACGACGCATTGCCCAAGGAGTGGAACGTCGCTGGGCTTTGCGTTGTTCAACGGCAACGCAAGCGTGCCGTCTGGGCAGGGTGGGTTGTCACAGAAGTAGGAGCTCTCAACGGTAGCATTCGCTCCGCAAGGTTGCAGCTCGGTGCCGGTCTGCGAGCAGTACTGCGCGCAATCGGTTCCAGCGTTGCAGTCGTTTGCCCCTCCGCACACCATGTATCCATCCGGCGACGAGCAGTTTGTCCAGCCGCTGTCTCCAAGCGCGCTATCCGCTGCGGAGACTCCGTCGCCTAGTCCACTGTCGTTAGCAGCAGCGGCCGCGCGAGCCAGCCGAAAGAGACGGCCGCTTAAGTGCACCTAGTGCTTCCTCGAACAAGAGAGCTCCGTAAAACGATAGGGGTCTTTTTCCCTGCGATCGTTTCGCAGTCTTTTTCCCTGCGATCGTTTCACGGAAGCACGCAACGCCTACGGACCCGGTGGAGCGTCGCATGACCGTCTCGAGCTCGACGCCCATTCAATAGAGAGGCCGGAGGTAGCCGAACTTTTCTTCCGACATGTCCGAGGGCGTGAGCGCGTAGTCGCCGTCGCGCGGGATGACGTAAATGATGTCGCCTTTCACGCTGGCGAAATTCATGATGCCGAGGCCCTGGAGGATGCGCGTGAAGACTTTCTTCTCCCACAGGCGATCTTGCGGAATGTTGCAGAGGTCGAAGATGGCGGTGTCCGTGGGGGTGTCTTGCAAGATCAAGAACGCCATCGTGAACGTCATGTAGCGCGGCTCTTCGCGGTATGGGTCGTAGGCGCCTGATGGGGTCGTGCGCGCGGTTTCGTCCGTCGTCATGCCGCCGAGCCACATGGCGAAGTCTTTTCGGGCGCGCTCGTCGTCGTTGAAATAATCCCAGCAGCCGCGGTCGACGCGGTCGAGGTTGGCGAGGAGATCGCTTTGGCAGTTTCGGTAGGCGACCCACTTTTCGTGATGGCCGAGCGCCGCGGGTTGAGACGCCGCGTGATCTTTCAAAATCGAGTGGAGCGCCGGATCGTAGCGGTAGCAAAGCTCCATTGCGAAGATGGACAGGTTCTCCTCGGGCATCGCTCAGCCGCCTCCCCATGAAGACGAACGCGTCCACGATCCGCTGCGACTCATTTTCGCGCCGAGAATGACGCCGGTGGCTGCCGCAACGACGACGGGAACCATTCCGAACGTGAGCGGTCGTGGTGGAACGAGCGAGCCCGCGGTTGCGCCGGTCGAGAAGGGGCTCGGGCGCGCCGTGGGCACGTAGTCTTTCGCGGGCCGCAAAAACTCGGGCTCGACGGCAGCCTTGCCGTTCTTCGGAACGTAAGGAGTGGACCACGGGTAGTCGATCCAGAACCACTCGTGCGTGGCTGGGCCGCTGCCGTAGTAGTAGGTCGTTGCGCCGCTGTCGGTCTCATGTGCGGTGCCGGCGAACGTGCTTGCCGCCACGACCTTCATCTGAGCGCCTTGGTGGAGCGTGTAGACGAAGTCGTCGTTGAGATCGTCGAGCTCGTGATCGCTATCGGTGGGCACCACGTAGAGCACGCGCGAGATGCCGAGCTTCGCAAGCTGGCTCACGCTCGGCACGCGGGCGACGTAGCGGTTGTCGAATTGTTTGCTGTCGTCGCTGTAGGGCGCGAGGCGGTTGCGATCGAGAACGAACATCGGCTGCGCGATGATCGGCATCGCAGTGCGCGCGCGCTTGAAGAGCGGCTGGTAGTAGGCGCACGCGGCGAGCGTCGCGTGTGCAGGAACGACGCCACGCGGGTGCGGCCAGTTGTCGAAAAGAAACACCGGATCGAGCGAGCTCGATGCGCCCGCCGCGAACGCGACGGCTTCGGGCCCAGGCAAATCGACGATGACGGCAATGCTCGACAAATTCGGATGGCGATTGTCGAACAGCGTCGCGAGCGCTTGCCCGCGCCGATATGCGACGTCCATCGCCGGCGTGAAAATCGGCGTGAGCGCATCTTTGAGTGGCGTGAACGTGTCGGGATCGCCGGCAGGAATGGTTTTGCGCAGCGCGCCTGGCGCGGTGAAAAGCGACGTCACGAGAAACGGTTCGTATTTGCTCTGCGCCGGCGCGAGATCGATGGGTAGAGAGCTCAGCGAGCTCTTGTCGAACGTCGATTGCGTTTTGCCGTCGAAGACGAGCGGCTCGGCCGCAGCGCCGAAGTTCCAGCCGTACTCCTTTTGCATGTCGAGCGCGGCTTTGCTGTCGGTGCGGAATTCGTCGTCGGCGCCCTCGGTCTTGCCGCCCGACGAGCTCGACGCCGACGCAATCGCGATGATGCCGCCGAGCCCCGCGACCGCGCCAATGCCGATCGCGAGCACGCGAAGCGCAGAGCGCCGTGCGATCGGATCGGCTTGCGCGAGCCCCTCTTGCCACCATTTGGCGCCAATGACGCCGGGGCGATCGGCGTGCTCGTCTCTCTGAAAGGGCTCGAGATCCACTTACTTCAAAGCCCGACTGTCTTGAAACGTGATTTTGATCGACCGGCGGCAGCGAGACGAAACCGGCGGGGCCGGCGGATGGATGCTTCCAGATTGCCCGAGCCGCCGGGTTTCTGCCGCCAGCGCATTCTGCCATCGCGAATTTCGCGGCCCGGCCGCGCAGTCTCGCTGCCGCAGGGCGACCACCGCGCAAGGACAAGACGCGATCGATTCAAGGGACATCTCGTTGGCTGAGCCGTTTCAGGAATGCGTCATCGAACACGCCGTCCACACGAAGTGAGTATCGGAAGAACGGATCGGCGTCGACCCCGTGATAATCGAAATCGTTGAACCAGTAGGCGCGGCCCTTCACGAGCGTCTTCGTTTTCGATTCCTCGTCCCACAAAAATAGGCCCTTGTTGCCTCGCGGGGAGATGGTGATGAACTGATCGGGCGCCGTTTGCTCGGCGGGATCGCCATCGCGGTGCACCGTGCCGTGGTCGTTGGCTTCGAGGCCCATGATGTTGGCGCGGCCGATTTGCGTGAAGGGGAGCTTTTCGATGAAGGCGATCGTCTTCGGCAAGAACGCGCGCGCGCGGCGTGTGAAGGCTTTGCCGTCGGCCGAGCTTTTATCGCCCCAGCGAAGATTCGGGATGAGCTCGATGTAGGCCTTCCACGGGAAGTACACGCCGAACTTCACTTTGAGCCACAGCATTTGGCGGCGCGAAAGAGGCACGTCGCGCTCTTCGCCATAGGTAAGCTCGCGACGGCGATGCGGATCGATCGACGCGGGATCGTCGGAGAGCGATCGGAACGCGAGAAACTCGACGTCCGTCATCGCGGAGATGACCTCGCCGTAATCGGTGATGGCTTCGGCTTTGCGTGATTCGGGCATGATGCCCATCGAGCGGTGGCTGCCGCCGGTGTAGTCCGAAGGGACCTCGGCGAACGCGAGACAGATTTCGTCGTGGAGGGTATCGAGCGCCGAGAGGTCGAGATGCGGCTCGAGGTCCACATAAGGCCGACCGAAGATCCCAACGAGCGCCATCGAAAGGGATGGTAACTTGCCCTCATGGATGCGCCCACCCCGTCGCCCGACTCGCTGTACATAGCGTGCTTCGCCGTGGCGACCACCCTCGGGATGCTGCTCCTCTTGAAGCTAGTTCAGCGCTTCATGTACCCGCATGCGGTCGCCCACGATTTGACGGCCGGCAACGGCGCGCGTCGCATGGTGCGCGTCGGGCAAGTGCTCGCGGTGTTCATCGTGGCCGGCTCGGTCGTGAAGCACGGCTGCAAGGGCCTGAGCATCGGGCACGACGCCGCATGGATCGGCGCATTCGCCGCCGCGTCCGTCATCCTCATCAGCTTGACGGGTCGACTCGGCACGCAGCTTCTCTTGTCGTCGCGGCTGCCGAAAGAAATCGATCGCGGCAATCTCGCAGCGGGCGTCGCGGCCGCAGCGAACTACGTCGCAACGGGCATCATCACGGCGCACGCGGTCGCGGGCAACAGCGTCCACGAGCTCGGGCTCTCGCTCTTGTTCTTCACGATCGCTCAGGTCACGCTTCACGTGTTCGCGTCGCTCTTCCGCGCGCTCACGACCTACGATGACGCAGAACAGATCGCGGGCGAAAATCTCGCAGCCGCGCTGAGCTACGGCGGCCTCCTCATTGGCATCGCGATCGTCGTTGGCCGCGCCGTCGACGGCGACTTCACGACATGGCCCGCGGCGTTCAAAGGGTACGGCTTCATCTTGCTCACGCTGCTCTTGTTTTATCCGGTGCGGCAGTTCTTCGTCCAGGTGCTCCTGCTTCACGCCCCGTTCAGCGTCCGCGGCGGCAAGCTCGACTCCGCCATCGCGCTCGACCGCAACGCGCCCCTCGGCGCGCTCGAAGCCGCGACCTACATCGCTACGGCACTCGCGATCGCAGAGCTCGCGTAGCGCGCTCGCCCATGCGGCGCTGGGCGGCGGAGTCGGTGATGAGCGTCGCGAGGCGTTTGTCGCGCGTGTCTTGTTTTTTTGCGCTGACGACCCAGTGTGTTGCGGTGCGCTTGTACCAGGGCGCTTGGGCTTCGAAGTACGCCCACGCTTTCACGTTTGCGCGGAAGAGTTTTTCGTATTCGGGCGGAAAATTTTTCGCGCGCACTTCGAACGCGTAGATGCCCGAGCGTTTGGGATCGCGTTTCTCGAATTCGGCGCGGCCCGCGGCGGTCATGAGGCCCGCCTTCTCGAGGCGCGCGACGTGAGCGATGTTCACGTTGCTCCAGATGCTTCGCGGTTTGCGCGGCGTGAAGCGAATCGAGAACGCGGTGGCGTCGACCGAGCGGCGCACGCCATCGATCCACCCGAAACAAAGCGCGTGGTCGAGCGCTTCGGCATATGTGATGCCGGGGCCGGGTGCGCCGACTTTTCGCAAGCGCACGAGGAGCTCGGTTTCGCTCGTGTGGTTTTTCGCGAGCCACTTTCGGAAATCCGCGCCGGTGGCGAAGCGAGCCAATTTCATCGTGCGCGATGGTATAGAGGCGCCATGGCCAAGGCGCACGACAAGTGGCAAGTCTTTCCGCATCGCCCGCTCGAAAAGCTCGAGGAGAACCTCTGGCGCATCGACGGAGATTTGCCGAGCGGCAACGGCACGCGCGTGATGACGATCGCCAAGCTCGCTTCGGGTGGCACTCTCATTCACAACGCGATCGCGCTCGAAGACGAGCTGATGAAAGAGATCGAGGACTTCGGCGCGCCCGAATTCATCGTCGTGCCGAGTGGGTTTCACCGGCTCGATTCGAAAGTGTTCAAGGACCGCTACCCGAACGCAAAGGTCGTTTCGCCTGAGGGAGCGAAGGGCAAAGTCGAGCAAGTCGTGAAAGTCGATTCGACCTACGGCGACGACATCGGCGATCCGAACGTGAGGCTCTTCCACCTCGACGGTCTCAAGGGTGCCGAGGGCGTTCTCGAAGTGAAATCGGGCGACTCGACCACGATCGTCATGAACGATTGCTTGAACAATCTGCCGAAGCTGTCAGGCCTCTTCGGGTTTTTGCTGTCGCCAACGGGCATGCCTGCCGTGCCGCGCATCACGCGTTGGTTCATGGTGAAGGACAAGGCGGCGTTCGTCGCGCAGCTCGAGAAGCTCGGGCAGACGCCAAACCTCAAACGCATCATCGTGTCGCACGGCAAGCCGCTCACCGAAAATCTCGGCGACTTAATGAAGACGGTCGCCGCACGGTTGTGACTTCGCCGTACGACGCGTTCGCGCACGCGATCACCGCCGACGGAACCATCACCGATCCGTGGCTCGACGGCGCCCCGCGTTTTCGTGAGGAGCCTATCGTGCTCGACGACTCGACCTGGCGCGCGCTCGCCAGCGCGGCCGAGGATGTCGCGGGCGTCTACAACGAAATGTGTCAGCTCGTCGCCGACGAGCCCGCGCTGCTCGAATCTTTCTTCGCGATGACACCGCTGCAGCGTGCGATGTGGGCGTGCTCGCAACCGATGTGGCACGGCATCGCGCGCGCCGATTTGTTCTTCACCGACGATGGCATCGCCATGGCCGAGCTCAACTGCGACACCCCCACGGGCGAGGCCGAGGCGGTCGTCCTCGGTCGCATCGCCTCCGAGGCTCGGGGGGCCTCGGGTTCGGATCCGAACGGGAGACTCGAGGAAACGTGGTGCGCCATGGTCGAGGCCGTCTCGGCGGGAGATCGCAAGGATCCTTCCGATGTCGTCGGGATCGTGTATCCCACTGAATTTACGGAAGATCTCTCCGTCATCCGAATCTACAAGCACTGGATCGAGGCCACCGGTCGGCGGGTCGTGCTTGGCTCGCCGTTCAACCTCACGCGTGGCAAAGACGGCGCCCTCATGTTGTTCGACGACCGCATCGACATCATGGTCCGGCACTACAAGACCGACTGGTGGGGCGAGCGCGTCTCGGCCTGGGACGACGAAGATCTCGCCGACAAGGAGCCACTCTCCGGCCCGCTCGGTGCGGCGCTCGAGTGCGCGCTCGATCGTCGCGTCACCGTCGTGAATCCATTCGGCGCGGTGCTGCCGCAAAACAAACGCGCGATGGCCTTCATGTGGGAGCGCATTCATCGCTTCTCGCCGCGCTCGCAATCGATCATCGAACGCTACGTGCCCGTGACGTCACGCTTCGAGACGATGCACGTCGAGCAGCTCCGCGCGCAGCGCGATCAGTGGGTTCTCAAAAGCGACTACGGCGCCGAAGGTGACGAGGTCGTCGTCGGCCGCATCACCGACGACATCACGTGGCAAGCATCGATCGACCACGCGCGCCGCGGTCATTGGGTCGCGCAACGCTATTTCAACGCGCAGACCAACGCGCAAAACGAAATCATCAACTACGGCGTCTTCGTCATCGCGGGTCGCACCGCCGGCCTCTACGCACGCGCCCAAGCCGGCGCCACTGACGCCCACGCACTCAGCGTTCCCGTGCTCGTCAAACGTTGAATTTCGCGTGAACCTTCGCGAGAAAATCCGAATGGAAGACGCCGTCGACGCGGATGGAGTAGCGGAAGCGTTTGGCGGGGTCGACGCCGTGGTAGTCGGCGTCGTTGAACCAATAGACCGGCGCGGTGATGTGGGTTTTGTGTTGGCCTGAAGCGTCCATCAAGTAGAGGCCCTTGTCGCCGCGCGGGTCGAACGAGATGGATTGCGCGGGATGGAGCGCGGCGCCGGGCTCGGTGTCGCGGTGCGCGGGCGCGTGATCGTTGGGCTCGACGCCGAAGAGAACCGCGCGACCGATCTCGCGAAAGGGCAGCGACTTTACGAAGGCGAGGGTCTTCGGCATGTGGTTCTCGGCTTCGGTCGAAAATGTTTTGCCGTCGCCGCTGTGTTTGTCTTCCCAGCGATCGTTTTCGAGAAGGTGGAAACAAACCTTCCACGGAAAGTAGACGCCGTGCCGAAAGCTCAACCAGCGCATCTGCGCGTAGTTGAAGGGGTGGTCGGTTTCGTCGCCGAATGCGCGCTTCTCGGTTGGCGCGGAGAGTGGAAGGCCGGGGTCGTCGCCGAGCGAGATGAACTCGGCGAGGTCGCGTGGCTCGAGCGACTCGAGCACGTGCATCGCATCGGCGTAACCGTCCTCTACGACCCACGGTGCAACGACGCCCATCCACTTGAGCGTTCCGCCGGTGTACGCCGGCGCGACACGGCATAGCGCGCGTGTGATTTCGCGATCGAGCTCGCCGAACGACGACGTGTCGATGAACGACGAAAGATCGATGTAAGGCTCGCCCCAAATCCCAACCAGCCCTCCTTCCGACCTCTGCGCCCCCGTGCCTCCCTGTACTTCTCCCTGCAGAAGCCGTTCGAATGCGCGCACCCCTTCATCGGCCGCCGTGGATGGACCGGGCTCGAACCCGCGGGAGTTCACGCCGAGTTGTTGTCGCTCGCAAATGGCGCGGTCTTGCGCGTTCACGCGATCCCAAAAGTCGAACACGTCGGCGAGGTCTGCGTCGGCCTTCAGCGATGGGTGAACGAAAATCTCGGCGGTGATGCGCGTCTTCTGTGCAAGGGTGGGCTCGAGTCGATATGTCAGAAAATAATCAGGCTGAAGGCTCGTGAGCAGCGTCGGAAAAAGAAGCGCGTCGTAGACGACGTGCGCGCGCTCGGGCGAAACGATGAGCGGGCGCCCGAGGAGGCGACCCGAGAGCGACACGGTCTCGGCGTTCTCGATGTCCATCTCGCCGCCGAGCCACATGGAGCCGTCGCGCAAGAACGAACGTGCGCTCGTCGTTGGCGTGAGGTGCTCGAGCTCCGGATGCACGCGAGGGAAGTGATGCGACTCTTGGAAATTCGCAACGACGAGCCGCCACCCCGCTGCGATGTCGTACGACACACGCCGCGCGCGTTTCAAAAATGCGAGCTTCACGGCATCGAGCCAAGGGGGGACATCTCCCATCCATCCTTCGAGGGCAGGCGTCTTGCTCTCGAGCGTCACGAATACGAAGCCGCGCCACGTCGCGACACGCACCGTGCGAAGCCCGAAGCCGCGTCGATCAAACTCGGCGACACCTGGCACGACGACCAGCGCGCCCGTACACGCGTAGGTCCAGCCGTGATACGGGCATTCGATTCGCGCGCTTCGCCCCGAGTCGCCGTCGAGGAGTGGCGTGCCGCGATGGCGGCAAATATTGTAGAATGCACGTAATTCGAGGTCCTCGCCGCGCATGACGAGGATGTCTTCGCCGGCGACGCGCGCCCGCACCCATGCGCCGGGTTGCTCGACATCGCTCACGCGCCCGACGCACGTCCATGCGCGCGCGAGGATGCTGCGATCGGTGTCGTCGAGGCTCTCGGAAAGGGTCACGCGCGCAGATTAGTATCGCTTCTTCCAGAGCGCATCGACGATCGAAGTGCCGTGGTCGCCCACGGTGAAGTCGAGCGACCAATGCGCGGACACGTGCCACGAAAGCGTTAGATACGTGCGATCGGGCTCCGTGCCGGGCGGCGGGAGGCCGAGCACGTACGCGACCTGCGCGGAAACCTGCTTTGCGATCTGAACCTCGAGCTCCGATTTTGCGACCGACCCACTCGTGTCGACGCGGGTGCGGATGTCGATGTGCGTGAGCTGATCGAGGGCCTTGTTGAGTGGCTGCGTCGCGAACGATGCGCCCGAGCTCACGGCTTGTGACGTCACGGCATCGGTCGTGTTTCCGCCCGACGAAGGCGTGGCTCCATCGGCGCGGCCGAAAACCAGCAGCGCGACGATTTCGTCCTCCGTGCGCGCGGGCTCGGACGACAGCGTGAGCTTGCCGCCGTCGAGCGGTCCAACATATCGCGCGATGACGTGCGTTCCATCGGGGGCGTCCCATCCGGCGGCGACAACGAGAATCGGATTGGTCGGGCTGCCGACGAACGTGACGATGCCTTGCTCGATGACGAAGCGTTTGCCTTGCACCTCGATCGTGCCGCGCGTGAGGTGAAGTTGCCCGGTGACGCGCGTGTCGTCACCGAGCTCGATCGTCGGCTTGCCTACGACATCGACACGCAACATGTCGCCGCGCGTGATCTCGACGTCGTTGCCGAGAGTGACGGCGATGGAAATCGGCGTACTGCGCGACTTCACGCGCCGCGGCGGACCGAGAGCGACGGGGACGAGCTCGCCCTTTCGATCGCGAATGCCGATCGAGATGGAGTGCGCGGGCGTGAGGTCTTGCAAGCTGTGCCCGCTTTGATCCGGAACGACGACGTGGAGCGAGGGCACATCGAGCGCAATCCCGAAGCCGTCACCTTTGGGGCGCACGATCGCTTCGATGTGACCCCATGCGTCGCCCATGCGTGCGCCCCCGACCACGAGCGGGAACTTGTCTGCGCGTGCGATCAGCGCATCGAATCGCGCCTCGGAGAAGAGCCCATGCACCGCATGCGCCGAACCGGTGAGCTTCACGAGCCCGCTCGTGCCACGCACATGTGCGTCTTCGAGGGCGAACGAGCCATCTGGCTTCGCCTCGACCTTCGCTTGAATGTCCTGGAGCTCGCCAACGCTCGATGACTTGACGACGCCGCCTGCGATCTTCGCCCAACCTTTGACGTCGTATCGTGCGGGCGCGAGCGCGACCGTCGCAGAGACATCGGCGTCGACCGTTCCGTCGATCTCGCCGACTTCGAGCGGCACGAGCGGCATCAAATTGCGCACGCGGAAATGAGTCGCGCGAAGCGATAGCGCGAGAGGCGAGCGCGGATCGATCGCGGGCATCATCGCGGCTCCCCACGTGGCCGCACCACGGACGCGCGCGTCGAGGTTGCTTCCCGTTGCGGTGAGCTGCGTCGAGAGAGAGAGATCGGAGCCGTCGAAGCCTCCGGCGATCACGATGTGGTCGGAGCGAACGCCGTCGATGCTGACGTCGGTTGCGTCGAGCTTGAGCACGACCCGAGCGTCGTGATGCAAATCGGTGAGCTTCGCCGTGCCGTTCAGCTTTGCGGCCACTTGCTCGTCGGAATATGCGGGCGGCGCGCGAAGCGGCAAATCGTGGAACGTGGCGTCGCCGGATGCCGTCCAATCGCTGAGTGGAAGGAACGTGCCTTTCACCTTTGCGTCGAGCACGCGCGCCTTCGAGCGGCTGAGCACGGCGACGGCGACGGCGTCACCTGTGCCGCGATCGTACGTTGCGTCGATCTTCGCATCGATCGGCTCGGCGATGGGGGACACGCCTGAACGAAAATTCGTGATGCCAATGCTGACCTTGCCGCGTGGCGCCCCGGCAGAGCCGTCAAAGTGTCCGGTCATCGCGACCTCGCCGCGGCACCCGAAACCGAAGTTATGACATAGCGGCGCTGCGTCGTGCTTGCTCGAGCCAAAGTCGGCGGTGAAGGGAAGGGTTTGAACGTTCGGAAGCTTGCCGGCGAGAAGGTCGTCCCACGAGACGTGCGTGCGCGCTTCGAGTGTGGTGCCTCCGAGCGTTGCGTGAACACCGACTGCGCCGGTGGGGTCGATGTGAACGTTCGCGCCGAGATCGAGATCGTAAGCTTTGCCAGCGATCGTGAGGTGGTTCGTCGACGCATCGATCTGCACTTCAGGTCGTGCGTCGGGCGTGCGCCGCACGATGACGATCGCGGCGCTTCCGAATCCCGCGGCCGTGTCGGGCTTGCCGATCAACTTTGCGATTGCGCCGATGTCGCCCGAGCCGGCAAGGTGAACGCTGCCGATCGCGCGCCGCCAAGACGCGATCGCGTAAGGCGAGCCCGTCGGTCGCAAGTCGACCGATTCGACGCTGACCCAGCCGATGCCTTCGGCGCGTGCGCGCGACACGATCGACCACGCTCCGCCGAGGCTCGCAAGCTCGACGTGCGCATCGATGCCGTGAACGTCAGCCCATTCGCCGTGCACGACGTCGACGGTCGCGTGACCTTCCACGGACGCCGCGGTGGCGTGCGCGTCGACATCGAGGTTGACGTGCCCATCGAGCGGAAAATCCACGCCGAGTGTGCGTTTGACTTGCGCGAGGTCGACGTTGCGCGCGGTGAGCCGTACGGCTGCGGTGCCGTTGCGCCAGTCGAACGCGCCATCGAGGATTTTCTTGTCGTCCGACATGACGAGCACATCATCGACGGCGACCGCGCCATCGTGGTCGATGCGAACGCGCGCAGAGACGTCGAACGGCCCGTTGGCGGTGACGCGCGCGAGCACCCTTGCGTCACGCGCCTGCCCTTCGACACGCACACGCGCCGAGGTGAGCGCGAGATGCGGTATCGTGAGGCGCTCGACGTAGATGTCCACGCCCACCGTTGGGTTGTCGAGGGGACCTTCCGCGTGCGCGTCGACGTTGAGCACGCCAGATCCAATCGTTGCGACCGATGCGCCTTCGATGCGCGCCCACGCAGTTGCGCGCACCGTGACGTGCTTTCGGTCGATGTTCCCCTTGAAGTGAAACGCGCCGTGGCCTCCGATGGGCGGGACGTTCACGAAAGGCGCGAGCACAGTGTTGACGTTGGTGAGGGTGCCCGTAGCTTCGGCCTCGTATTCGAGCGCATTCATGCTCGCGTCGATCGTGACGTGTCCGCCCGGAGCGTCGACGTGTGCGAGCGCGACGGCGGCCCCATCCCGCAGGTCGACGACGGCATCGCCGGCGATGTCGCTGAAGCCGAGCTTCGGATCGACGGTCGACACGTCGAAGTGACGCACGTTGGCGCGTCCCGCGAGCTTGCCGTCGTCGAAACGCCCGTGAAGCGCAACGCGTCCTTTCCCGAGGCCTGCGTCTGCGTGAAACGAAAAATCTTTGAACGTGCCTGCGGCTTCTGCCGAAGCAAACACCGGTGCGTGAATCGGCGCTTCCGGCACGAGTGCGCGAATGTGCTCGGCCTCGGTCTCGGGTACGACGACGTGTACGTCGAAGCGTTGATCGTCGAGCATTCCCACGGCGAGCGCTGGCACCGTGCCGACGACGCCGCGAAATTGCACGGTGACGCGCGTCGTCTTTGCCGAACGCACGCGCGCCGTGACGCGGCCGATGGGGTTTGCGTTTCGAGGCATCGCTCGCGCTTCGATGCCCGCTTGATCGACATCGACCTCGACTGCGTCGCCCACGAGACGAACGTTCGCGGTCGCGTCGCGGACGTCGGCATCGATGACTTGCCCCGAGATGATTCCATGCGCCCAAGCGTGGTCGAGCGAGGCGTGACGAATGAAGAGACGCATTGGCGCCCCCGATGACGGCGAAGTCGAAGGCTGTCGCGGAGCAAATGCGCGGGCGAGGCGTAGCTCGTCGCCTTTCTGATCGAGAAGCACGTCTGCCGTGACGACGTGAATGTCGTCGATCACGATCTCGTCGCCGACGATGAGAGCGCGCGCGACCGACAGCACCGACACCGTCGCGTCGATGTGATCTGCCGCGATGACCGTGACGCCATCTGGATCGGTAACGATGCCATGACCGCCTCGAAGCCCACCAAAACCAACGCTCTCGATGCCGTCGATATGAATCGTTCCGGCGAACGTCGAAGCAAGCGCGCTGTCGACTTCCTGCACGAGCGCCGCGCGGACGACGGGCAGACGTAGATGGATAATTGCGCCCACCGCGAGCGCGGAGACGAACACGACGACCGTCAGCGCGACGAAGAACGCGCGGCGAAGGAGCCGTCGGATCATCAGAACGCCTCTCCGAGACCGATCGAGATCGCAATCGGCACACCCGAGATGAGCTCCGGCACGTACTCCTGCGTGCCGCTGAAGACCTGCGCGCCCGGAATGCGATAACCGACGTCTGCGCGAATCGGACCGATGGGCGTGTCGTAGCGCGCGCCGACACCGCACGAGAGGTGAGGGCGATCGAAGTGGAGAGTCGCCACTGCGGGAGCGACATCCGCGGCGTCGCAGAACACGACGCCCGAGAATGGCCCAGCGATCTGAACGCGTGTCTCGAGTGATGCTTCCCAGAGCGACAAGCCACCGAGAGGAACCGCGCATTGCGCCGTCGCACCCGAGCCAAGACACTGATTGATGAGCGGATCGTAGAGCGTGACGTCACCTTGCGGGCCGATGCCGCGCGGGGGATATCCGCGGTTTTGGCTTGGCCCGCCCGAGAAAAACCCACGAAAAAAAACGATCTCGACGTCACGCGAATCGGTTCCCACCGCATAGTTGTTCGGAACCACGAAACCTACGCTCGCGCGCGCCGCGAGCGTCACGCGTTTGCCGATAGGCACGTAGCCACGCACCTCGGGCTGCACGCGAATGTCTTGCGGCTGCCCACCGAGCCCCGCGACTTGAAAATCGTTCGCGAGATAGATGCCGCGATGCGGACGCACCGCACTATCGCGCAAATCGAGCGACAGGTTGAGATCGATGTACGAGATGACGAGTGTGATGCGCGTCGGATCGAGCAGCCCGACGTACGTGAACGGCCACTCCACCTGCACGGAGTGAGAGAGCGTCGCGGTCAACCGCTTTCCAAAGAAGTGGCGGGTCAATCCGGCCGTGGTCTTCGCCTCGACGTAGCCAAGCACCGCTGCCTCGGGCACGTACGTTTCCTGGATGAGCACGGGAAACGTATTGAGCTCGGGCCGAATGAACGCCTCGGTACGGTGCTCGATGAACCCGGGCTGCCGGAGCTCGAGTCGCAGCTTCTCTTCGGGCAGCACGTTCGTCGGCGCGGCGATGTACGAAAGACGCGTCGGGTAGAGGACGAGGCCCGGCGTGAAGTCGATCGAAAATCGCCGCAAATCGCCCAGAAAATTGTGGTTTCGCCAACCCGCTTTGAGGTGCGCTTCCGTTTTGAGAACGTCGATCTCAAAACCGCCGCCGAAAGAGAGCTCGCGAAGTCGCGTGGGCTCGAGCTTCGCAACGAGCGGCACCACACCGAACGTCGCGTTGTCGAGATCCGGTGCAATGACGACGGAGCTCACGACACCGCGATCCATGAGGCGCTGCTGTGCTTCATCGAGCTCGGTGCGCGAGTATCCGCGACCCTCTTTCAGATCGAGCTCGCGGCGAACAGCGTGCTCCGGAAGCACACCAAGACCCACGATGCGAAGCGGGCCGAGCACGCAATGCTCGGCGGGTCGCACGTCGAGCGTGACGATCGCCGTGTGCGTTGCGACATCGACGTCGGTCTTGGTCGTCACGTGAGCTTTGGCGAAGCCGCGATCCGCGAGCGCGCGCTGAACCTTCTTCTCGAGGTCCTCGAGCTTGGCTTCTTCGAGAACGTCGCCGCGCGTCATCACGGCTTTCTCGGCCGCGTGCGCGAGCTTGTCGTCGTGCGCGTCGAGTGTGCCGTCGAGGTTCCAGCGCATTTCGCTGATCTTCACGGGCGTGCCTTCTTCGACCATGATCTCGACGCGAACATGATGATCGCCCGTCTCGATCACGCGGCCGGCCCGTGCGTGTGCATCGTAGTAACCGCGCGCGCGGTAGTAGCGTTCGACGCGTGCGAGGTCGTAGCTCAGCACGTGGGCGTCGTAGAGCGAGTAGTCGTAAACAATGCCCCTGAACAAACCGACGAATTTGGGTGTGGCAGTTGTGGCAATTTTGTTCTCGAGATCGTCTCCGTCCACACGTTTGTTCCCCACGAAGTCGACCGCGTCAACCGACGTTTGCCCCTGGGGAATGCTGGTACACGCACTTTGCGCGACAAAAAGAGCCATCGCGAGACGCTTCATCGACACGCCCGGCTTAGCAATTCGAGCGCCACCTCTTGGCGCGCCGTGTGCAACCTCGGCCGTGTGATGTGGAAGGTCGCGTTCGCCCTGTTTTGTGCTGCGTGTACGTCGGCGCCCCTTCCCGCGCCTGAGTACGTGGCGCAACCGTCGAGCGCGCTCGAGGTCGTTCCGTTTCCGCCGCCACCTGCGCGCGTCGAGAGTATCCCCAAACGCCCCACGGACAAAGCCATGTGGATCGATGGCGAATGGGCGTGGCACATCAGGCGCTGGTTGTGGGTGCGGGGCCGGTGGGTCGTGCCGCCGGTCGGCGCGAAGTACTCCCCGTGGACCATGACACACGGAACCGACGGCAAGCTCTACGAAGCGAGCGGCGTTTGGCGCGACGCAAAAGGTGAAGCGCTCGCAGCACCACCATCGTCGGTCGAAGCGGTCGTCTACGAAGGCGCCATCACCGACACCAACGGTGACGTGCTCCCGCCGGGAAGGACTCTCTCCATTCACAAAAAGCGAGAGACGGAGGTACGCCCATGAATGCCATCGTGCTTGCGGTGCTTGTTTCGTTCGCCATGTTCGTCACGGTTCACGTCGTTGGGAGCATCGCGCTCACGCAACGCACGCCGCGTTGGAACGGCGCCGTCGCGCTCGTCGTGCCGCCGCTCTTTCCGTACTACGCGGCGCGCCGGCATCAGATCGGCTGGGCGATCGTGTGGTGCGTCGCCGCCGTTTTCTACGCAGTGTCGCTCGGTGTTGCCATGTCGTGGAGGTGATGCGTGTGGATAGAAGCCATCGTCACGGAAGCTGATTGCGTCGACTTCGTGCGGAGCATGACTCCACTCGAGGTCGATCTCGACGGACCCAACCGCCGGCTCGTCGTCTCGAGGCCGAAGCGCATCGAGCTCGTGCCGCGCAAAGGTCTGCGTCTCGTGACGACCGGGCACGTGCTTTGGAGCATCGCGGGCGTGCACCTGCCGATCAAAGTTCGCGTGGCGAGCTTGATGCTCATGCCCACGATTTCGAAAGACAAGAGGCTCTCGCTCCAAGCGCGCGTCGAGAAGCTCGACGTCAAAGTGCTGCCCGATTTCATCGACCACTCGATTCTTCATCACATCAACGAGCTGCTCGCGAAATACGACGACACACTCAGCTGGAAATTCGGCGAAATGTTCACGCACAAATTCCCGCTCCCGAAAGCGGTTGGCTCGGCCGAGGCCATCGCTGTGCGCACCAACTGGGGCAAGGCAAAAATCACGGCGGACGCGATCGTGCTCGCCGTGTCATTCGACGTGCGCGCGACCAAGCGCCCGCGCCGTGCCGAAATCATCGACGCCGCCGAATGAAGATGAAGCGCGTCCGGGAATTCTTCCGAGAGTTCTTTCATCGATTCTCGAAGGACCACGTGATCGACAACGCGTCGGCCGCAGCGTTCTGGCTTTTTTTGTCGCTCCTGCCGCTCGTTGCCGTGATGGCGATGCTCGCCGTGAAGCTGACCAACCTTTCAGCGCTCGATCTTTTCGAGAGCTCGATTCCCGCCTCGGCGCGGGAATTCGTGACGAGCGAGCTCCACGCGCTCGATGCGTGGAACGGCGGCACAGTTGCTCCGCTTTCCGCGCTCGTGTTCTTGTGGCTCGCGTCGTCGGGCATTCACGGCATCCTCGACGCGTTCGACGCAACCGCCGAAGTGACGCACCCGTGGTGGCGCAAACGTTTGCTCGCTTGCGGGATGTGCATCGGCATCTCCATCCTCGTCGCAGCGACGGGTTTCGTCCTCGACATCGGTCACGCGTGGCTTACGCCCATCGTGCGAAGCCCCGCGCGTTACGTGCTCGCGTTTGCAGGCCAGCTCGGGCTCATCGCCGCGCTCTTTCGCGTGGGTCTTCCGCCGCACATGCGAAGGTGGCCGGGAGCTCTCGTGGCTGCCTCGCTCCAGACCGTGCTCGGCTTCGGGTACGTCTTGTGGGTGCGCACGCTTGGTGGCGCCGGCGCGTACTCCGCCGCGAGCCTCGCCGCGATCGGCGCCACGATGACCGCGATGTTTCTCTTCACGCTCTCGCTCCTCGCCGGCGTCACGTTCAACGTCACCATCGCGAAACTGCGCAAATCCACCCTCGCGTCAGGCCCGCCCGCCGCTGCGCGTCCGTCCGTTCACGCGATTTCTCGTTGACGACGGGCCCCTTCGTCGCCATAACTCGTGGCCCCTCCCGTACTTTTTGGGAGGTTCCGGGGCGTAGCGCAGCCTGGTAGCGCACTCGGTTCGGGACCGAGGAGTCGGAGGTTCAAATCCTCTCGCCCCGACTAATTCACCGAATTCGACGGGACA
>JBBSFE010000099.1:0-25951 GCA_038239005.1 Polyangiales bacterium | reverse complement strand
TGTGCTCTTCCGATCTATGACAGCGACGAACGCGATGGCGTCCTTCGATGTCGGCACGCGCTCCCAAAACCAATCACGCACGGGAAAATCACCGACGGAGAACCCGAGCTTCTCGATGTGCCCCGCGTACATGCGCATGTGACGCGCTTCATCCTCGGTGATGCGCGCAAGGCCTCGTCGAAAAGCGAGAGGCGCATCGGGAAAAGCGAGGATCGCCCAAGCCATGAGCTCGGCCGCTTGGAGCTCGTGATGAAGAAACGTGGCGAATGCTCGCGCGCGACCCTCGGCGGTGGAAAGTCCGCGCGTCTTCTTCGCGCGCGAACGCACGTCGAGCTCGCGCGGCCTTCCGGGCGCGTCGATGCGCATCGGCTCGGCGTCGTCTGTCCAAGCTTTCGGCACAGGCGGCGGCGTGAGCTTGCGACACAGCGACGTCGACCGAATGTAATCGAGAGCCCATCGCTCGACGGTGTCGTCCTTCATCGCTACCTTCACGTTCTAACAGATGACGTTCACCGAGCTCCTCCTCGATGGTCCCGGCAAGAATTCCCTCGGCACGCCGATGATGGAGTCGATCCTCGCGCGGCTCGTAGAAGCGCGTGGCGCGCCCATCTTGTTCGTCGGCGCGAACGATTGTTTTTCTGCGGGCCTCAACCTGAAGGAGATCGCGTCGCTCGATGCCGCGGGCATGGCGAAGTTCGTCGAGCTCGTCGAGCGGCTCATGGCCACGATTTACGACTATCCGGCGCCCACGGTCGCATGCATCAACGGGCACGCCATCGCGGGCGGATGTGTGATTGCGCTGTGTTGCGATCACCGCATCATGACGAGCGACGCGCGAGCGCGCACGGGTCTCAATGAAGTCGCGCTCGGCCTCGTGTTTCCGCCAAAGATCATGCGCATCGTCGAAGACCGCGTGCCGCCTCGATCACGACACGAGGTCGTCTTGCGTGGTGCGCTCTACGCGCCCGTCGATGCACTGCGGCTCGGCCTCGCCGACGAGCTTGCCGATGACGTGCGCGCCACCGCGAAGGCACGCATCGAAGAGCTCGCCGCGCTCCCACGCGTGGCCTACACCGCAGCAAAGCGCGCGCTTCGCAAAGACGTCACCGCGTTCAGCGACGCTGACTACGCCGCGGCACTTCGTGCAACGCTCCCCGCGTGGACGAGCGACGACATCAAAGCGCGCGTGCTCGCTCAGCTCACCGGCAAGTCGACGACCCGGTGACCCACGCGCACGTAACGCTCCACGGCAGACTCTCACGGCACGCAACAAATCGTTCGCTCTCCCGCAAGCACGGCGACGCTCGCGTCTTGCGTTTGCACACATGACGGAGCGGGCGGCAGCGCGGGCGTAAACTTGATGTAGGTCGTAACGCCACACGTGCCGCCTACGTTCGTACAAACGTTTCCGGTCGCGATCGTGGCTCCGGGAGCTCCGCCGCAAAACGGGTCGCCGTTCCAGCAGGCGAGCGACCCGCTGCAGACAGCGCTCTTCACCGTGCAACCGCACGCGGCACACTGCGCCGACGCGCTGTCACCGGCGATCGTCTGCTGCGTAAACCCACTCGGGCAACCGGCAACGCCGACCTGCTCGATGCACTTCAGGCCGGACGCCCCACAATAGTCGCTCGAGCAGCTCGTCGGATAACACGCGGTGATGGGTGTCGCCGTTGCGTTGGCGTTCGAAGGCGCTCCGGGCGTGCACGTGACGTTCCCGACGGCGCCGTAGTTGTCGTACTGAAGGTACCCGTTGACGCCTGCTGCGGTGCACTGATTCGGCGATATCGAACCGCTCGAGATACAGCTCGCGGTGTTCGTCGTGAACGTGACGCCCGCATCGCATGAGTGCGTTCCCGTGGTCGAGCACGCGGAGCACGCGCACGCATTCGCCACGAGCTGGGGTGTGCTTACGTACAACGCGGTCGAGAAATCCGTGTCACACGATTTGCCGGCGGCGACGACGACGACAGGTTTCCAGCCCTCGGGAATCGTGGGGACACATGATGCATCGAGCGTTGCGCACGCGGGCGGCACAACTGCGTCGCTTGCTGCGTCTGCTGCTTTCGCGTCAGCGCTTGCGTCTCCGCTGGTGACGTCTGGGATGTCGAGCACGCACGCGACCGCGGGTGCGACGACGAGGCCACACGCGATCGCTAAACGTCTCCATGCGCCCACGAGCGCATCATATCAGTCGGAGAAGTCGTTCGTCAGGTAGAGCTCGCCGCTCACTTCGAGCAAGCCGACGCCGCGCCGTTTGAACTTGGTGCTCATCATATTTTCGTAGTGCCCGTGCGCTTCGCCCGCTCGTCCAAAGGGTGCCGTCGTTGCCCGCAGCGATGAAGTGCGCAGACGCTCGCCAGCCAAATCATGCAGATTGCATACAAATAGCGCTCACGACGAATTTGTGCGGCGTCAGCGTTCGCGATCACGTAGCAGTCGGGCGGCCGCCGCGAGCAGAGATGGATCGCCGGTCTTCTTGAGGAGATTGTGCACGTGCGTTTTCAACGTGATGGTGTCGATGCCTCGCTCGAACGCGAGCTGATCGCGATGTGACCCTTCGGCGGCGGCTCTGAGAATCGCGACCTCGGTCTTCGTGAGTGAATAGAGGTGCTCCCACTCTTCGATGGCGCGCCCCGAGTGCACGATGCGTGCGGCGTCGCTCAGGAACGACAAGATGCGAAGCGGGTCGGCGGGCTTCACGAGGTAGCGACCATTGAGAGCGAACGCGCGATTGATGAAGCGCTTCTCTTGATGCGCCGAGAGGACGAGCGCCGGCGCTTCGCAACCGAGATCGCGCGCACGTTCGAGGACATCGAGGCCGTTGCCGTCGGGGAGCATGATGTCGATGATGAAGCCGGCCCAATCGCGGCGCTCTGCCAGTTTGCTGAAGCCGTCGCCGACGGTCATCGCAACGCGGACGTCTCCCACGCATCGCGCGGCGGATGCGAGTGTCTGCGCGAGCGGTGCGTAGTCCTCCACGACGAGGAAGTGAGCCGCCATCCCGATTAGCATGCCACAGCGAGGGCCACGAGCACGACTCCACCGGCAAGCATTCGTGTGACGAACTCGACGGCGAGCGCCGGCGAGCCACCATCGGGCGCGCGACGCCATCGCGCCATCGTGAGCTCGGCGAGCACGAACACCGGAACGCCTGCGAGAACGAGGCGCGGATACACGCCAGCCGCCGCGAGCACCGCAACGCCGCCGATCGCGACACGGGCGCAAATTGTCGCGGTTCGCAAACACGCGGCAGGTCCCCGCGTGACCACGAGCGTTCGGTAGCCGCGGCGCGTGTCGTCGTCGCGTTGATAAGCTTGCGCCGCAAACGCCATCCCGACGACGAACGTTGTCATGAGCATCATGGCGGCCGCGGTGCGCGCGCTCATTGCGACGCCGCCGACCGACCATCCCGCGAGCCACGAGAGCGTCCCGTATCCTACGCCGTTCACGAAGGGCCCGAGCAGCGCATGGGCTTTCCACTTCGTCTTTGGATGCGAATACAAAACGGCGAGCGCCGCGCACGCGAGAGCGCACGCCAACGCCAACGCCAACGCGTACGCCAACGCCAACGCCAACGCGCACGCACACGCGAACGCGAGAGCGCCATACCCGAGCGCCACGAGATGCTTCGGTCGCGGCGCTTCCGTCGCGAAGAGAGCGCCACGCTCGTCGCCGTCGAGCGCTGCGTTGAGCCAGAGCGAGCCCGCGCTGAGTAAAACCCACGTCACCAGCACGAGCGCGAGCGCGACGGGTCGACGTGGCTCGGCGAGCTCGTGATCCCAATGCGCGAACCCGTAACCCGTGAGCGGCACTACGAGCAGAAGCGCCGTTCCTTTCGGACGCGCGAGCGCCAGCAAGCTCATAGGTCGAGGATCTCGCGGAGCCTTCGCACTTCGTTTTGGTCGAGTGCTTCGCCGAGCCATGCAGCGAGCTCGCGCGGATCGCGAAACGCGCGGCGCTCCGGATTTTGTGCCTCGCGAATCATGCGTTGGATCTGCATGCCGAACGTGGGGCTCGTGTTGAGGAGCGTGCCCGTCCGGCGCAGGCGCGCTTCGTTCTTCATCGTCTTGACGTAACCCTCGACGACCTCTTGCGGGAACACCTTGGCATGGGCGAGATCGACGAAGCACACGTAGGGACCGTCGATCGACGCGATGAGCTCATCGTGCGCCGCGCTCCACGGCACGGTCTCTTCGAGCGACACCGGCGACGAGATCTTGATCTCGACAAGCTTGCCGACGACGCGTTGGATCGACCACACACGCGCAAGCTAGCAAAACGAGCGCTCAGCCGCACAAGGTGTGGTTGTGACAAACGGCGGCCGAGAACGTGCCGGTCGCAGTGCTGTTTGGAAGGTGGAGTGTGTAGCTCCCCGCGAGCGTGTTTGCATCGTACGTGGTGATGACGAGCGTTCCGTCCGTTGCGGCCGCGCATTGGCCCGAGCTGTCGCATACGTATGCGCCGGATTTTCCGTTCGGATCGCCGTTGCCGATGACGAAGTTGCCCGTGCCGCTCGGGATGGGCTCGGCGATGAAGTAGATCCAAGTCCCGTTCTGTTGGTTCGTGATGGCCTCTTCGCAGCTCGCCACGGCGTTGATGGCGATCGCAATGGCGGGGCCATCGGCCGCGCCGCACTCGTTGATGACGAACGCATCACTCGCGGAAGCGTCTTGTTGCAGCTGGCCGCGGAGCTCGGTCCGCGCGCCGCACGCGACGAGCACGGCCGTGGTGACGAACGAGAAACGGACCATGCCACATGATAACGTCCTCGCCGGATGCGCATCCCGCCTTTCGTCGTTGGCCTCCTCGCGGTCCTCGGCACAGTTGCCGGCGGCTCGCTCGAGTGCACGCCACCGAAGCAAGCGTGGGCGCAACATCACGGCGCGGAGCTCTACGGCCGCATGTGCGCGGTGTGCCACGGCATGAACGGCGAAGGTTACAAAGCCGACCAAGCGCCCGCGATCGGTCGCTCCGCTTACTTGATGACCGTCACCGACGAATACTTGCATCATGCAATCAACGACGGGCGCGCGACCACCACGATGTCTGCGTGGGGTTTCGATCACGGCGGCCCGCTGAAGCCGCGTGATGTCGAAGCGACGATCGCACACCTTCGAACGTGGCAAGACGATTCGTCCGTGACGCTCGACGAGCACGGAAGCCACGGCGACACCATTCGCGGCGCCGCAACGTACTCACGCGAGTGCGCGAAGTGTCATGGTGCGCGCGGCACCGGCGGGCCGTACATCGCCATCGGCGGCTCGCAGCTTTTGGCGACGGCGAGCGATGGGTTTTTGCGTTGGGCGATTCATCACGGTCGCCCTGGCACGCTCATGCCTTCATTCGAAACCACACTCGACGACGCATCGATCGAAGACGTCATCGCTCTCCTTCGCGATTGGCAGAAGACGGGCCCGCCGCCCGCGACGCAACGCGCGACGCCCGCACGACCTCCGCCGATTCCGCTCGGGCCGGTGCCGCTGAATCCCAAGGGGCCCGACGCCGTTGGGTTCCAAGCACAACCGGGCACCACCAAGACCGAAGTGATCAAACGAGAGCTAGACCGCGGCGCGAAGCTCGCATTTCTCGATGCGCGCGCGCCAAGCGATTACACGAACGAGCACATCGCGGGCGCGGTGAGCGTTCCGTTCTACGAGCCCGAGCCGTATTACGCAGGCCTCCCGAAGGACGCTTGGCTCATTTGTTATTGCTCGTGCCCGCACGCAGAGTCGGGTCAGCTCGCGAGCAAATTGGTGCAGAACGGCTTCAAGAAAGTGACGGTGCTCGACGAAGGTCTCGGCTTCTGGCGCAACAAGGGCTACGCCACGCACACGGGAATGGATCCATGATGCGCGTCGCGCTCGCGTTCGTCGCGTTCGTCGCGTTCGCAGCGTGCGGTTCTCCCGCTCCTCACCCAGCGACGGTCACGGTGCAACCGCTTCCATCGCCGCCAGTCGTCGCGACCGCCGAAGTCGTGCACGCGCCCGCCAGCAAAGTCGGCATCGTGCATTTTTTCGCGAGCTGGTGCGCGCCGTGTTGGCGCGAGATGCCGGCGCTGCAAGCCATCTCCGACCGACACGCCGGCGAGGTGGACGTCACGGCGATTGGCGAAGACGACGACGAAGCCGACATGCGAAGCTTCGTCACGCAGTTGAAGATCACGTACACAGTCCTCTGGGACAGCTCGAAGTCCAAGGCCTCCAAGTGGAAGGTCGACACGATGCCCATGACGTTCGTGATCGACAAGGCGGGCACCACCCGCTTCACGCATCAGGGCTACCGCGACGACGACAAGGCCGCGCTCGAGAGCGAAGTCACGGCCCTTCTTGGTGAACACTGAGGATCCGTCGCACGCCGGACTCCACGTCATCGCCGATGGGCGCACCGAGCGACGCGACGACGAACCGTCGCTCACCGATCTGCACGCGCTGCACCGCGATCGACACGCCCGTGTTCTCACCCGCATCAATCTTGGCCGCGAGCGCTGCGATCAAGATCGCACCATCACCAGCGCCCGCGAGAAGCGCACCGTCGCTGTTGCTCACCGCAATGGTGTGCGCCCCCTCTCGGACGCGATGGGCCGAGAGGAGCAAAGCAAGCGCACGTTGCGGGTCATCCGTGCGGCGGACGCGGCGATCCTCGAGCATCGGGGCATCGTCCCGCGGGGGGGCGGAAAGGGGCAAGTAAACGCGTGTGGCAACGTGCGCACGGCGACGAGGCCTCGCCAAACCACGTCTCTCCGAACCTCGTCACTCACGTCGCCTTCACTCGACTGATTGCTTGCAGAGTCGCGGTTCTAGTCACCGTGGTCGACACATGTCGCGAGACCTTGCGAGGTTATCCCGCAATGCCAAGCACCAACGTCGCAAACACACGTGTAGCCGTCAAACAGAGGGCCGCCGGAATCGCAAGGCGTCGCGATCACCATTCCGCACGTAGCATGTCCCGCGCACGCGCCACTCGGCAAAGCCTCAGGCGGAAGGCCACCGGGTCTCAACCACCGTCGAAGGGGAAAGCTGAGGCATCTCGCTACTTTTTCTTCGGCACGACCGGCGGCTTCACGGTCGCCGTGGCGCTCGGGGTCGTCGGGGGCGTGGTGTGCGTTGTCTCGTTGGGTTTGAGCTCGGGCATCTTCACGAGCTCTTCGATGTTCGGCACGAGCACGATCTCGATTCGACGATTCTTCGCGCGACCTTTGTCGCTCCCGTTGGTTTGCGACGGATCGAATTCGGCGTAGCCGGCCGCGGAGAGCGAGTCTGCTTTGACGCCCTCCTTGACGAGAAGCTTCACGACCTCGACGGCGCGGGCCGTCGAGAGCTCCCAGTTCGAAGGGAACTCTTTGTTGTGGATCGGGAATGTGTCGGTGTGGCCCGCAACTTGGAAGCGGCGGCCGCTGATGCCTTTGAGCGCCGAGGCGACCTCGCCGATCGCCGTTTTGCCTTCGGCTTTGATCTCCACTTTGCCGGCATCGAACAAAACGTCCGTCGCGAGCGCGAGCACGATTTGGCCGCGGCGCGTCGTGATGTCGAGCTTGCCGGCGTCGATCATCGACTTGAACTTTTTGACGAAGTCGTCGAACAGCTTGGCGCGCGCGTCGGCCGCGGCTTTTTGCGCGCGTAGCTCTTCGAGCTCGGCGCGGGTTTGCTCGTCGGTCTGTTTGCCTTCGAGCGTGGCGATGCGCGCTTTGAGATCGGCGACCTCTTTGTCAGCGTCGGTCTTCTCTTTTTGTTCCTGCGCGGTGAGCGCGTCGTACTGCGACTTGGGTATGCCGCACGCGGAGGCCGCGAGCGCGAGGCTCACGGAGAGCGCGACGGTGAGCACGATCTTTCGCATGCGCGAGAGCATCGCAGAACATCAGAGCGCCGTCACCCACGCGGTCCACTTCGCGTTCGCCTCGGCCGGCGTCATTCCGGTGATGCGTGCGAAGGCCTTGTCGCCCTTTGGATCGCTCGCGAAATTGTCGCGGTACGCGTGATAAAATGGCCAGAGCCAGCCGCGCGAATCGAGCCATTGGCACACGTAGCGCGCCGTCGCGTAGTGAAGCTTTTCGCGCGAGCCACGGAACGTGTCGTCGGTCATGCCGAAGAGCGCGTCGAGGCGTGCGTCGTTTTTCTCTTCGGCGGATCGCATGCCCGAGATCAAACGCGGGAGCCGCCAGTTCTTGATGCCGTGAATCTCTCCGTGACGCGGAATGACCGGCGCTTCGAAGAGCGACGCGATGCCTTCGTTGACCCACGTCGGCGCGCGCGGAAAATCTGCCTCGACGAGCGGATGCACGAGCTCGTGCGTGAGCGTGCCAAGCCCGGGCCCGGCGTTCATCACGATGCGCCGAATGCTCGGGTGATACATCCCGAACGGCGAATCGCATTCCCCGCCGAGGTGCGCTTTGCAATACGCCTGATAGGTCGTGATGTTGGGAAAGAGCCACACGCCGATCGCGTGGGATGGCTTCGTATCGAATCGCCCGTTGAAGTAGGCATCGATCGCGCGCGTCGTCAGATCGGTGCTCGCCGCAAGAGCGCTCGCGTTCCACCCGGGAGCGGCCGCGAGCACGAAAACATCCTGTGCAGTCTGCACGGATACGGTTGCGCCAAGCTCGGCACGCGCAAGCTCGCCAACCCTGACCCGATCAGCAGCAAGATCGTACGGAGGCGGCGCAACCGCCGACGCCGACGCCGACGCCGACGCCAACGCCAACACCGACGCGGACGCGGACGCGGACGCCGACGCCGACGCCGACGCGGTCGGAACCGGCGCCGCCTGTGTTCCCTGCGAGCCGCACGCGCACGCGATCACGACGACGAGCAAACGGCGCATCCGCGTTCGACACGCGCCCCACGCTCTACTTTGGCTCGAGCGCCAGCACGTGAACGAGCTCCGACAAATCCACGGGATCCACGCGTTCGAGATCGATTCCCTGCCCGTCGAGCTCGGCCGTGAGCGTGAAGCTCGAAACGCTTTTGTTCTCTACGTGGAGCATCAGCCGAAACCGCATCGCGCTTCGAATGCACGTGCGAGTCGCAATCTGCTCGCGAGCATGCCAACCGGGCTCGAAACCCGCGGCACGAAAACGCTCGTGGATCTCGGCGAGCGACGGGGGGGACCCCACCGGAACGAGCGTGATGGATTCGCCGCGCACGACCCCGAGCGTTCGGCGCGAGAGCTGCTCGAGCGGCTGCGCGATTTTGTAGTCCACGAAAACGGCGCGCCACGCGTCTCGCACCGCGTCGGTCATCTCGGCGGGATGTGCGATCGCGAGCTCGCGCACCTCGCTGAGCGTCTTGTCGTGTACGTCCGCGAAACTTCCGTCCTCCGCGATGCGACACGTCGTTTCTCCCGCACGCCAAATCACTCCGCGCGAAAGGTGTCGCATGAGCGGGTGATCCATCCACGCGTGCGCGAACGCTTCGAGCGTCCACACGCGGCCGGTCGCCATCGCGCGCTCGAGCGAATGAAGGCGCACGTCGGCGATGGCCGCGACGTCTTCCTGAAGCTCGTCCCAAATTTCCTGCGCGCGCGCGACCTTCGCTGGATCGTCCTTTTTTCCGGCCTTTGGCAGCGCACGCAGGCGACCGCGATCGCTTTCGATGAAGGGGTCGAGTCGCTCGTCGAATCCGACGTCGATCACGCGCGAGCCGAAGTCGAGCTTCACGCGCGGCTCCACGATCGTCACCGTCGGCATCAGCGAGTCTTCGATTTCTTCGACGCGCTTGCCGCAACGCCTCGCGAGCACGGCGAACGCGGCATCGACGGCCGCGCGCGTTCCCCATGCCGAGCCGATGCCCTTCGCAATGCGTGAAGCGATCGTCGAGAGCTCGATCGCCGCCGCCGGCGTCGCTGCGTACGCAAGCACGGTGACGATGCGGTGCTCCGCGATCGCGGGCGTCGTGCGTCGAATCACTTCGTCGTCTCCGAAGTGTGCGATGGCGTCGACCATCCACTGCAATTTGGGTTTCGCGCCATCGCGTTGCCACGCTCGACCTGCGTCCCACGCGAGCTCGGCGAGCGAACGCGGCTCGCACAGCGCGCGAACATCCGCGAGCCCGGCGTAAGGCGCGTCGAGCGTGGAGAACGCGAGCATGTGACCGATGCGATCGACGGCCTCGATCGGTAGCGCCCTTCCATCTGGCAGCCGTGGGCGCGCGAATGCGTCCGACCTCCACGCGCTCGGCATTTTCGGCGCCACGCTCGGGCAATCGTAACGTTCATCAAACCCGAGGATCTCCTCGACGCTCGCGCGCGCTTCATCGCCGTACGAGGCGGCCACTTCGCGAGCGAGCGCATCGTGGTCGATGGCGATCTTCCGCAGCACGCGCTCGGCGAGACCGCGACGTTTGCTCCGCCGACCCACGGCGATGGGAATCAAGCCGACGAGCGTCGCTTCGACATGCGCGACGAGACACTCCCACGCTCGCTCCGACGCACGCACATCCTCGAGGCGATCGAGCAGCGGACCCGTCAAGCGATGCGACTCGATCGCCAAGAACACGTCCGTTCGCATGTACCAATCGATCTGCGTCGGATTTTTTTCGAGCCAATCGAGAAACGCCGCGAGCGCAGGTTGACCGAACACGCCGATCGCCTGCGGCGCAAAAAAACCGGGAGCGCGTGCGTACCCGTGGGCGATGACGTCGCGCAGTGCTTCGTGTGGAATGCGCAAGCGATTTGCCCACCAAGCGAGCGGCACCTTGCCTTCGTGCGCCTCGGCGACCCACTTCAAGAGCGTCTCTCCCTCCATCAGTGGGAATTGCGCGAACGTGGTCTCGCCACGAATGCGTTCGCGCACGTGAGCATCGAGCGTCACCGTCTCCGGACGCGCGCGCGGCGCGAGCTCGAGCACGCGCAGCTTTCGTTTTGGTTTGTCGCCGAGCCACGGCGACCTCGAGAGCACCATCGGAAGCTTCGCGAGCGGCACTTCGTCGTGCGTCTCCGACATTCGCTTTGCGCCGACGAGGAGCTCGCTCGCCATCTCGCCGAGCTTCGACCGCGTCTTTGCAAGCTCGCCGAACGCGGCGTCGGTGAGCTCGGGATGACGACCGAAATAGCTTCGCGCGATCGTACCGGTCGATTTCTTGTCGATCTCGCGCGCGAGCACGGCCGCCGAGGTGGCGTCGACGTAACACGTCGTGGCGCGCGCGAGATGAATGCGATCGTTCACGGCCTGACTCCACAGCGCGACGAACACGGGCAGCGCATCGAGCCCGAAATTCTCGACCGCGTCGACCAGCGGATGCGCGCCCATGCGATGCGAGAGCATCTTCTCGAGGTTCGTCATGTCTCGAAGCGACGCAAGCACCGGCGCGACGATCAATCGCTCATCCGGCGGCAGCGCCGCGATTTCGCGCGCGACATCGGCTGCGAGATCGGGCGCACCCGGCAGCGCATGAGCGAGCGTGACTTTGAACGTGAGGCCTGCACCGGGCCACATCTCGCGGGCGGCGGCAATCGCGTCGACATCGTTGCCCTCGAGAAGCACGGCCTCACGAAGCGTGCGCGTTGCGATGGGAACCTTCGACGGCTCGTACGTGAGCCACAGGTCAGGATATTTGTGCTCGATGTGAAGCTCGTGTCCGTGCCGAAGCGCGCGTATCGCGATCGCTGCGCCACGTGCGGCCGCGATCGCGCCGACCACCGGATCACCGTAACCAAGGTGCGACGCAACGGCGATGCTCGCGCCAAGCGAGAGCACGGTTGCGTCCGCTGGAACTACGGCTTGCGTGAGCGTAGCGAGCACACCTTTGGTTGCCTCTTCGAGCGCGCCTGTTCGAGAGAGAGATTTTTTCAACGCCTCGAACACCGACCCGCCCTTGAACGCGCTCTGCCCACGCGCCCACGCGCGATTTGCGTCGATGGGTTTCAGCGTCGAGGCGTCGCGCGGGCTCAGCTCGGCGCGAAGGTCGTCGGTCCAGGCGATACGAGCCACACGACCTTTCTTAACATGGACCCGGGTGGCACGGTCGCGCGCCGCGGAGCACAGTGACGCATGCTTCGCTTGGCCTTTGCTGGATTGCTCGCGGCCCTCATCGTGATCGCGCCAACACCTGCGCGCGCGCAGCCGCCCACCGCGGATTTGATGGCGCGCCTCGGCGCATCGGCGTCACGCTTCGAGACGCTTCGTAAGAAAGCGAGCTACGACATCGACGGGCGCCTCGAGAGCCTCGACCGCGCCGGTCACCCGTCGTCGACGACCACGGGCCGTGCGCACGTCGAATCCGATGGAACCAAATCGCGTTTCGAAATCTTGTCGCTCATCGAAGACGGCGCAGACACCACGGCCGACGCGAAAGACAAACAAAAGAAACGCGAAGCCGAGTCACTCCGCAACCCGCCGACGCACAAGCGCGAGTGGCGCATGCCGTTCCATCCGAACGAGCAGCCTCGTTACTATTTCAACGTCGAAGGCTCGGACCCTCACGATGCCAATCGCGTGCGCATCTCGTTCGTCCCGAAGATCGTCGAAGACGACACCATCGAAGGCTCGGTGTGGGTGGACGCAACCGCGGGAACCCTCATTTCAGCCGGTTTCAAACTTTCGAAGCCGCCGTCGCTTGTCGATACCGTCCACGTGACGATGCTCTTCGGCGAGCCCACGTCTCTCGGCCCCGCTCCCTCACGCATCACGGTCGACGCCCAAGGCGGCCTCCTCTTCGTCCGCAAGCACTACCATGGCGAAGCGACGCTGAAGAACTACCGCGTCACGCCGTGACTCACTGATAGCCCTGCGCTTGGAGGGCGAAGAGCTTTGCGTAGCGGCCGCTTGCGGCGACGAGATCGGCGTGCGTGCCTTGCTCGATGATTTTTCCGTCTTCGAGGACGACGATGCGATCAGCCATGCGCACCGTGGGGAAGCGGTGAGAGATAAGAATGCTCGTGCGACCCTTGGTGAGGCGCGCGAAGCGTTCGAAGACGGCGTGCTCGGCTTCGGCGTCGAGTGCGGCGGTGGGCTCGTCGAGCACGAGCACGTCGGAGCCGCGTCGCATGAATGCGCGCGCGAGGGCGAGGCGTTGCCATTGGCCGCCCGAGAGATCGACGCCGTCTTTGAACCAGCGACCGAGCTGCGTCGAAAGGCCTTGTTTTAGCTCTTTCACGACATCGGAAGCGCCGCCGAGCTCGACTGCGCTTTCGATGGTCGGCTGGTCTTCCATTTCGTCGACGCTGCCGAGCCCGACGTTCTCTTTCGCGGTGAGTTGGTAGCGATTGTAGTTTTGGAAGATGACGCCGATGCGCCGAAACAAAATATCGCGGTCCCAGTTGGCGAGCGGTTTGCCGTCGAGCAAGATGCGGCCCTCGCTCGGCTCGTAGAGACGCGTGAGGAGCTTGATGAGCGTCGTCTTGCCTGCGCCGTTCTTTCCGACGATCGCGATGCTGCGCCCTTCGGGAATGAACAGGTCGAGACCGTGCAGCGTCCACTCTTCCGCTCCCGGATATTTGAAGCCGACGCCTTCGAAGCGAATGCCGCGTTCGTCTAGTGTGTCGCCGAGCACCACGGCTTTCACCTTCGTCGTCTCGATCGCGAGGAACGAAAACAAATTGTCCATGTAGAGGTTGTCTTCGTAGACGCCGGTGAGCGAGCTCAGGAGCGATTGGAACGATTGCTGGCCTTGCCGAAACGCGACCATGTAGAGCGTCATCGCGCCGAGCGTCATGATGCCCATCGCAGCGCCATACGCCATCTTCGCGTATGCCGCGTAGAACGCGCCGGTCGAGAGGAGCGAGAGAATCCACGCCCACGTCGCGCGCTTCGAATTGAGCGATGCGTCCTCGCGATAAAATGATTCGCCGAGGTCTCGATAGCGCCCGAGGAAAAGCGGGCCGAGCCCGAAAAGCTTCACCTCTTTGGCGTGCTCGTCGTTCGAGAGAACGTACTCGAGGTACATGAGCTTGCGCGCTTCGGGCGAGCGCCAATTGCGCATGCGAAACGCGCGCGTGCCGAACCGAACTTCGGCGACGGTCGCGGGAATCGTCGCAAGGACGAGCCCGAGCACGATCCACCCGCTGAAGCCAATGAGGAGCGCCACGTAACCGCCGAGCGTCAGCAGCGACTGCACGATCAAAAACACACGCCGCACGACCGAGATGGGTCGCGTCGATGCCTCGCGCCGCGCGCGCGTGAGCTGATCGTAAAACTGCGCGTCTTCGAAGTGAACGAGATCGAGCTCGGTCGCCTTCTCGAGGATGTCGAGGTTCACGTTCAACGAAAGCCGCGCGCCCAGCGTCGAGCTCGTGAGCTCCCGGACCTGCGACACGAGCCCGAGCGCCGCCACGATCGCGAGCTCGAGCGCGACGAAGCGCACGGTCGCCGCAGCGTCGTGCAGAACCGCTGAGTCAATGATGCGTTTGCCAATCCATGCAATCCCGAGCGGAAGCACCGCCGACGCCACGGTGGTCGCGGCCAGCGAAACACAAAGCCACGGGCTCGCCTTCCACACGAGCTTCAACGTGCGCGGCGTATGCGCAAACCCTGAGAACAAAACCGGCGTGGCCAAGATCCTCATCCATAACCATGTCGCGCCTTTACCGCACCGGCTGAATGGCTAGCCCCTCGACGTAACCGCAAGGATCCTTGCGGTTGATGGCTAGCCTTTACACCGGCTGAATGGCTAGCCCCTCGACGTAACCGCAAGGATCCTTGCGGTTGAGGGCACGAGATGGCCAAATGACCCTCGCCTTTGCGTGGCGCGCCCCGCGAATTCGTCTCTGGAGGCATGTCAGGCGCCGCGACGGTCAGCGTTGGATGTCCTCGGATTGCAGGACGGGAGTGTCAGGGATGTCCTCGGTCTGATCTGTCAGGGATCTATCCGGTCTGTACCTACCCCCAAAAAGCTTTCGCGAGCGCTTGATTCTGGGCGATCGATCATATATGCTAAATCAATCATGGTCGTCGAACGGCGTCGACTTCTCAAAGAAGGCCATTTCGCCGACTTCGGTGAGCGCGACTCATGAAGACGGCTCGACAACTGCCGCTTCCGTTTCATCCGCGTGGGGGGAAACGCCCCGGGGCGGGTCGCAAGGCCCGTGGGGCCAAGGCGGGCGTTTCTCACCTGCGCCGTGATCAGTTCGGGCGGCTTTTGCCCGTGCACGTGACCCTGCGGATGGCGCGCCACGTTTACAATTTACGGAGTCGGCGCTCGTTCGCGATTGTCGCGCGTGCCATCGCGAAAGCCGCTGACCGTTTCGGCGTGACGATCGTTCGCTTCTCCGTGCAAGGCAATCACATGCACCTCATCGTGGAGGCGTCGGCGACACGCGCGCTCTCCCGGGCGATGCAAGGTTTCTCGATTCGCGTTGCGAAGCGCCTCAATGCAATGATGAATCGCGCCGGCCGCGTCGTTGCCGATCGATTTCATGCTCACGTGCTCCGCACTCCGACGGAGGTTCGCCGCGCCGTGCGCTACGTCCGCGACAATGCGAAGCAGCACATGGCCGAATTCGGCCGCATCGTTCGCGAAACCTTTGTGGACGAGTATGCGTCCGAAGGTGCTGCGATCACACTTCCGGGCGCACGAACGTGGCTGTTGCGCGTCGGTGCCTCGCCGCCGTAGTCGCGACCTTTGAGCTCTTAGTCGTCAGGATTCGGCAACGGTTCGAGCTCGAGCACCGCGGTGTCGCCAAGCGCGAGCCGCATCCGCTTGTAGTCAGCGACGGCGCCGCGAAGCGCCACATGCGTCGGGAACAGCTTTTTCAGGATTTGTTGCGTGAGGACGGTGGTCAACGACCGTGCCTCGTCGAACAGCTCCATTCCGAGTTTCGTGAGCTTCACGATGAACGTCCGCTCATCCGATGCGGGCTTCCGCCGCACGAGCCCACGATCGCGTAGCGCAACGATCGCCTCGCTCATCGTCGCGCGCGAAACGCCAAACGCTGCTCGCATCTCCTGCTGCGTGACGTCCTTCTTCCCACGCCGCCGCAAGTACAGAAGCAAATCGTATCGCCCGGGCGTGAGCGGCGACTTCGCCCTCCGCAACATGCCCTGACAAAACTTCATCGTCGACCAATGAGCCCGCTTCACACCGAAAAAAACTGAATTCAAGAAAGGCCACCTCAACTCATTCCCATCGCATCCACCATGCCACTCGGTGCGGTCCGCCAAATAGGCAGGATCCTTGCGATCACGCGAAGAGGGTGGCTGGCGGGGACAGGGTGGGCCAGCCAGGCGGGCCAGAAGCGGGCGATGAACCGCGTTGGTGTCGGTGACCACACGCCTGTCCACAGGTGAGCCGCGTAAAACAGCGGCGCGGTGTATGGATCGACGGTTGCAAGATTGTGCGGATGCGAAAATTCTTTGTGTGCGCCTCGCTACTCGCGGTCTTTGCTTGTTCGTCGAACGATCAGCTTGGAAACGACGCCGGCGGCAACGACTCGGGTGATCTCTCCGACGTCCAGGTGCAAGACGTCGCGACGGGCCCGCTGAGCGTCACGTTCACATACAAACCGCAGTGGGCGGGTGTGACGGCGATCACCGTGATTGGTGGCTTCGGGCAATCCGGCGATTGGACCTCGCCGTTCGCGACGCTGGCCGATGATGGAACCGGCACGTTCAAAGCAACGGCGATGCTCCCAGCTGGCGCGTATCTCTACGCGTACAAAATCATCGGCGACACCGATAGCGGCAATGCCAAATACATGCGCTACGCGATCGATCCGAACGTCTCTGCGTACGCTGCGTGCCCCTCGGTTTCGCCGACGTATGACGCGAACAATCCGAACCCGTGCTCGTCGCTCACGGTGCCACAAGGCACGCCGGCGGCGCTCGTTCACGTCACGGGGCTCGTCGTCTCCGATGGTGCGCCGATTGCGGGCTATCTCGTGCAGCTCGATCGCGAAGAGGCAAGCTCGCATCACTTCTTCGTGAATCGCGTCACGACGAAGAGCGATGGCGCGTACGATCTGCTCGCCGCGCCCGGCTCGTATCGCCTTCAGATCCTCCATCCGACGTATCTCTCCGAGTCGGACGAGCAACGCAATCCCGTCGCGCTCGCCGCACTGAGGCGCGACATCACGACGAGCTTTCCGATCACGTCGGCGCCCGTCGTCGTGCCGAACGCCGAGATCGCGCGACACGACTATGGCTCCTACGCGCCGATCACGTCCGCGACGCTTCCGACGGCGTTCACGTTCACGAGCGGCGTCCCGACGCATCTCGACGTCTATGGCACTGGGATGGATGGCGGCTCGCCCAACATCGGCGACCCTTGGTACACGGCGCCGCCCGTCACGACCGGCACGGGCTCGTTCGATGGCGGCTTCAACACGAGCAAATCGAACACGCCGAGCGTCGCTCTCGGCGAACGTTATTTTTGGGGCGTCGAAGAGACGCTGGCGACCGACGCTGGGGTGACTTGGACCGCTCAATCCATGGTCTTTCCCATCACATGGCACTGAAGGGGGGCACGTCGAGGTGTCCAGGCACTACGAAAACTCGAATGCTTTCGTGACCTCGGTGGCGGCCCAGCCTTTGCTCTAGGAGAGTCCGTGAAAAAGACTCCGATGAACCGGGTCCTCATGACCGTCGCCGTTCCGCTCGCTCTCGGCACCGCGTGCTTTCTCGGCGGCGACGACAACTCCAACCCCGATGGTGGTGGTGGCCCGGACGGCGGTGGTCCGACAATCCTCCCGTTCCAAGCCGACTCGCCGTTCACGTACGTCGCGAAGGTGAAGAACATCATGACCGGGCTCGCGCCGACGCAGGCCGAAGTCGACTCCGTCGCCAACGCCGGCGACGACGATGCGAAGCAAGCGGCGCTCGTCGCGCTCATCGACACGTGGATGACCGACACGACTGCGGCGAACGGCGACCCGAAGGACAAATTCGAAGCGAAGATGATGACCTTCTTCGAGCTCGCGTTTCAGCAGACGCAGCTGTCGCAGGTCGACTTCATCGAGGTCGTCCCGAACGGCAACGGAAGCATCGGCACTTCGCCAAACTCGAACCTTCTCATTGAGAACGTGAAGGAGAGCTTCGCGCGCACGGTGATCGAGCTCGTGATGCATCAGAACCAGCCGTTCACGAACGTCTTCACGACGACGCAGTTCATGATGACGCCTGCGCTCGCCGAGCTCTACGCGTTCATGGATTGGAACGTCATCGACGATGTCGAGAAGATCAACGACAAGTTCGCGACGCAGATGAAGACCGTCGGCGTCACGGTCGTCGACGGAAATTCGATTCCGTACGCGCAGACGATCGATCCGAAGTCGGTCAACTACATGCACTGGTCGTTTCCGAACCTCACTACCATCCAGCCGCCGGGCCCGAGCAACCCTTCGCCGGAGTGCCAAGCCGCGACGCGCTCGTGGGTGTCCACCAACAACGGCAACACGCCTTCGGCGCACCTCGTTCACTACCTGATGTACGGCGATCTCGAAGCCTACAAAATCAATCTCGGGCCGCCGCCGAACAACAACTGCAACGCGTTTCAAGCGGACAACAACAACGCCATTCTCAACGTCGCCACCAACAACGACTTCGGCACGTGGAAGCTCGTCAACGTACGCGCCCCCGCGGGCACCGAGGCGCTCACGCCATTCTGGGACGCAACGGTGCTTCGCGCAGCGAGCGAGCTCGTGCTCACGACACCACGCGTCGGCTTCTTCTCGACGCCCGCGTTTCACGCGAACTGGCAGACGAACACGTCGAACCAAATGCGCGTGACGATCAACCAGGCGTTCATCGTCGCTCTCGGCGCACAAGTCGACGGCACCGACACCACGAGCGTCTCGGACATCGGCGCGAACCCGCCTGGCCTCGACACGGTTCACACGGCGGGCGGCGCAGCGTGCGTCGGCTGCCACCAAGTGCTCGACCCGTCGCGCACGATCTTGATGAACGCGTACTCCGATGGCTACGGCACGCAGGGCGCACCGCCCGCAACGAAGGGCGAGTTCGTCTTCAACGGGACGATCAAACCCGTCAACAGCGTCAGCGACCTCGCCAACAATCTCATCAGCCATCCGTACTTCGCGAACGCGTGGGTTCAGAAGCTTTGCTTCTTCGCGAACTCCGAAGCGTGCGATCCGGATGATCCGGAGATCCAGCGACTCATTGGTAACTTCAAGAGCTCGAGCTTCAGTTGGAAGAAGCTCATCGAGGACGTCCTCAGCTCGCCCGTCACCACCAACGCGAAGTCGACGCTCAGCACGTCGACGCAGTGGGGACCGGCCGCGCAAGGCGAAATCGTTTCGGTCGCGCGCCGCGATCACCTCTGCAGCGCGCTCAACTCGCGACTCGGCCTCGTCGATTCGTGTCAGCTCGGCATCACGACGAACAAGGCGCTCAAAGGCATCCCCGAGATTGCCGTCGGGTTGCCTTCGGATGGATACGGGCGCGGCGCTGCTTCGCCGGTGCTGCCGGTGAATCCGACGCTCTTCTATCGCTCGGGTCTCGAGAACATCTGCGAGGATATCGCCGTCGAGCTCATCGACGCGAAGGCGCCACCCAACACGGGCGCGCAGATGTTCACGAGCACGGCGCAATCGAACATCGACACGGCGATTGCGTTCTTCGTCTCCAACCTGATGGGCATCGTCGGCGACGACCCACGCTCCCCCATCATGATCGGGAAGCTCACGGACCACTACACGCAGGCGCTCGCGAACAAAGCGAAGCCGACCGACGCTCTCAAATCCACGTTCGTCGTTGCGTGCCTCTCGCCGAACGTTGCTGGAATCGGAATGTGAAGGGATCGAGAACGAACATGCCTATCTCACGACGTGACGCTCTCTCCGCGGCCCTCTTCGGAGGCTCGATGATCGGTTTGCGATCGCTCGCAACGGGTCTCCCTGCCAAGCTGCTCCTCAACCCACGCAAGGCGCTCGCCGATCCGAACTTTCCGTGCAACGGCACGACCAAACCGCAATACGTGATCATCAACACGTCCGGTGGTGGCGACCCGTTCGCGTGCAACGCGCCAGGCACCTACGACGACGGCGGCTTCGGAACGGGCACGGATTATTCGCAGCTCGTTCACCCGACGGACGCCAATAGCGGCATCACCGGAATCGATCCGGTCGGCAACATCCAGCTAGGCAAATACAAGTACACCGCGGCCGGTCCGTGGGGATTGCTCGACCCGACGACGACGCTTCCGCGCACGTCGATCTGTCACATCATGACGAACACGCCGGTGCACCCGAAGGAGCCGCAAGTGCTCCAGCTCATGGGCGCGACGCAATACGGCGAGATGTTTCCGTCGGTCCTCGCCAAGCAACTTTGCAGTTGCTTGAACCCGATGACGCTCCAAGCGCAGCCCATCTCCGTCGGCGCGGTCACGCCGAGCGAGGGGCTCACGTTCAATGGGCAAGCGCTCCCGACGATTCCGCCGACCGCGCTCTCCGCGACGCTCACCAATCAAACGTCGTCTGCGTATCAAGGCATGACGAACCTTCAGACGCTCCGCGACCAAACGCTTCAGGACATGTACCAGTGGTACAAAGATTCGAGCCAGACGAGCCCTGCGCAGCGCGCATACGTCGACTCGCTCATTACGTCGCAGAGCCAGGTGCGTGGCATCGCGCAATCGCAGCTATCGCAGCTCGGTTCGATCACCGCGAACGACAACGCCGGGCAAATCACGGCGGCCATCACGCTCATTCAGATGCACGTCACGCCGGTCATTGCGGTGCACTTCCCGTTCGGCGGCGACAACCACGCCGACCCGGGCTTCGCCGCGGAAGCCGGGCAAACCATGAGCGGCATGGCCGCGATCGCTTCGCTGATGAAGCAGCTCAACGCGCTCGGCATGCAAGACCAAGTCACGTTCCTCAGCTTGAACGTGTTCGGGCGCACGATGGATAAGACGGTCAACACACAGGGTCGCCAGCACAATCAGACCCACGAGGTCTCGATGATGATCGGCAGCGGCTTCAACAGCGGCGTCATCGGCGGCGTGACTTCGGTCGACGCCAACGGAAACCCGGTCGCCAAAGGCGGCAAGGGCTTCTTCGATTGGGGCGCGGCCGGCATCGACTCGGCAACGGGCAAAGCGGTCGTCGGCGGCGGCGACATCGCGCCCGTGGACTCGCTCGCATCTTGGGGCAAGACGGTGATGGCGGGGCTCGGCATCCCGCAGGCGGCGATCGACAGCTCGATTACCGGCGGCAAAGTCATCACCGCTGCCGTCAAATCGTGAGGGTCAGCGAAGGGCTCGCCCGTTGGTACTGATTTAAACGGTGTATGCTGGGCGAATGGATGGCGAATCCGTCCTCCGCCCGGGGTTTCGGCTCGACCGCTTCGAGCTGCTATGCCCCGTTGCGTCAGGCGGGATGGCCGCCGTGTGGCTCGCGCGTCTTCGAGGCAAGCGCGATTTCGAGAAGCTCTTTGCGATCAAAACGATCAAGACCGAGCTCGGCGACGACACACGTTTCCAAGAAATGTTTCTAGACGAAGCGCGCATCGCCTCGGGCATCGAACATCCGAACGTCGCCCACATTCTCGACCTCGGCGAGCAAGACGGCATCCTCTACATCGTGATGGAATGGGTTGACGGCGAGGCCCTCGCGAAAGTCGCGCGGCAAGCACGCAAGGTCGACTCGCCTCTCCCGCTCGATCTCGCGCTCCGAATCGTTGCGGATGCATGTGCGGGGTTGCACGCGGCGCACGAGCTGAAAGATCGCGCGGGGCAAACGCTCGGCGTCGTTCATCGTGACATCTCGCCGCAAAATATTTTGATCGCAGACAACGGCGGCGTGAAGGTGATCGACTTCGGGGTCGCCAAAGCACGCAACCGGCGCGCAGGCGAAACGGGCGCGGGCGTCGTCAAAGGCAAGATTCGTTTCATGGCGCCCGAGCAAGTGCGCTCGCAACCGCTCGATCGCCGCGCAGACATTTGGGCGATGGGCGTCGTGCTTTGCGAGCTCGCCACGGGGCGATTGCCCTTCGATGACGATAGCGACGTCGACGTCGTACGCCGTTTGCTCAGCGACGAGCCACCCCCCGGTTTCGACGACGTGCCCCCGCAAGTTGGAGAGCTGCTCGCACATTCACTCGTGCGCGATCCGAGTGAGCGCTTCGCCACGGCATCTGCGATGCGCCGCGCGGTCGAAACCGCCATGACGCAGCTGAAGCTCCACGCGACGAGCGAAGACGTCGCCGATTTCGTGCGCACGCATCTTCCGGAGTTCGCCGAGAAGCGTCACAAGATCGTCTCGAAGGCGATGGAAGACGCAGACTCGCGCTTGGGCCAGAGCGGACCAACGTCGCTCGCGTCGGCCGAAGAAGTGTTCGCGCCGACGATGATCGAAGAGCGCATCACGCGCCCCGATCCGAAACCCTCATCGCCAAAACTCCAGGTGACGAGCGCACGCGCGATCCTCACGGGCCGCGATGAATCGGGCATCGGCGCATTCACGGACGAAGAAGTCGCGGCCGCGGGTCTCCCCAAACGCCGGGGCGCGCTCTGGCTGATCGCTTTCGCCTCGCTTGCGGCCGTCGCGTGGTTCGTGTGGCCGGGCTCGATGCGCATCCGTTCCTTCGTCCGCCCGTCGTCGGCCGCTCCGTCCCCGTCCCCGTCCCCGTCTCCTTCTCTGACTCCGCCTCCGTCTCTGACTCCGTCTCTGACTCCGCCTCCCCCTCCGTCCCTGACTCCGTCTTCTTCCGCGGCCGCGTCGGTCGCTCCGAGCGCGACGGTCCCCCCGCCTCCTCCGACGAGCACGATCCGCCGCAACGGCAACGACGTCACCTTCACGCCCGGCCCCTTTGGAGGAAACGCAACGCCCACCACCACGGCGGTACCAACCGCCACCGCGCAACCGACGCCAACGCAAACCGCGGCGCCGCCTCCGGAAGAGGCGAATCCGTATTGAGCCTGTCGCGTTCGAGACGGGTAACCGCGGACGGCCTTGAGTCATGAGTGATGCTTCCCTCTCGCGGGCGACGCTCGCGCGGCAGATGCTTCTCGCGCGTGAGAAGATCACGGCGGTGCGCGCCATCGAGCGCATCGCGGGCATGCAGGCGCAGCTCGCGCGCCCGCCTTTTGTAGGGCTTTGGACGCGCATCACGGGGTTTCGTCGCGAGGAGCTCGCGCGCGCGATTGGCAAGCACGAGGTCGTTCGCGGGCCGTTTTTTCGCGGCACGCTCCACATCGTAAGTGCGAAAGATTTCGTTCTTTTTCGCGCGCTCATGCAGCGAGCGCTCGACACCGGGATGCGCGCAATTTTGAAAAACCGCTTCGACGATCTCGATCGCGCCGCGATCACCGCGATGGCGCGAAAGTTTTTTTTGGAGCCGCGCACGTTCGACGAGCTGCGCGTCGTCCTCGAAAAGGCCAAAGCCAAAGACGTTCGCGGCCAGGCCTTCGCAGCACGAATGTTCGTCCCGCTGATGCAAGTGCCGAGCGACGACATGTGGAGCTATCCGAATTCGGCGCGCTTCACGCTCGCCGAGCCTGCCGTCGGTGTGATCGCGAAAGACGCGGGCGCAAAGGAGCTCGTGAAGCGTTACCTCGCGGCGTTCGGGCCCGCGTCGGTCACGGACGCGCAGACGTGGTCGGGCATCAAAGATCTCGCGCCGACGTTCGCGGAGCTGCGCGATGAGCTCGTCGTCGTCGAGAGCGTCGGTAAGCGCGAGCTCTTCGATTTGCCGAAGGCGCCGCGGCCCGACGAAGACGAGCCCGCGCCGCCGCGGTTCTTACCGGAGTTCGACAACCTCTTGCTCGCGTACGCGAATCGAAAACGCTTCGTCGCCGACGCGCATCGGAAAGCGATTTATCTGCCGGGCCTGCGCGTCGCTCCGACGTTCCTCGCGAGCGGCGCCGTCGCCGGGACGTGGAAAGTCTCGCGCGCGAAAGCCGCGGCGACGCTCGAAATCCAGCCATTTTCGGCCCTCGCGAAGAAGGACAAGGAAGCGCTCGCGGCCGAGGGCGCGTCGCTCGTTCGCTTCATCGAGCCTGAGGCTTCTTCGTTTGACGTGATAGTCTCGCGCCCATGAGCAACTTGCCGAAAGAGAGTTTTCTAGCCCTCTGCGCCATCGGTTGGGTCGACGGTCAGCTCCAGCGCGTCGAAGTCACCGGCCTCACGCGCGCCGCGAAAGAATCCGGCCTCGATGCGTCCGAGCTTGGTGAAGTCGAAGCCGCGACGAAGAAGCAGATGAACCTATCCGCGCTTTCGCTCTCGGGCATGAGCGAGTGGGACAAAGTCCAGACGTACGCGCTCGCCGCGTGGATCGCTCAGGTCGACGGCGTCGTGTCGACGAGCGAAACCGAAATGCTCGCCGAGCTCGGCGAAAAGCTCGACCTCGCAGAGCCGCTCCGCAAACGCGCCGCAGTGGCCGCGCACGACATCTCGTGTTTGCCCGAAGGCGGCAAGCCGGACAAATACGATTTCACGAAGCTGATGGCGCGTCTCAAAGAGAAGATGCCGCAGCTCGCGAAGCCGCCCGCAACCGCGGAGTAGCTTTCAGTAAACGAACCAGACGAGGCCGCTCTTCTTCTTTTTCGCGGCCCGCAGCCATCCGAGGATTTCCTCGAAGACCTCGGTGGCGTCGTCGTCGTCTTTCTTTTTCGCGAGCGGGAGCGCCGTCGTGAACGCGGCTTCGGCGACGACGACTTGTTTGGCGTCGATGCTGCCGATGCCAGGGAAATTGTCGGGCTCGGGAAACGGCATCGGGCGGCGGTTGTCGCCGAGCATCTTCATGCTCGATTTTTTCAAGTACGGGTCGATGGCTTCGTCGAACCACGAGAGCGATTCGTTGTCGACGCGTTTGCCGTGCGTCTCGCACATGACCTCGAGCGCGTAGCCGTACATGAAGCCGGCGTGTTTGAAAACGCAGCGGCCCTCGATCATTTCTTCGAGCGCGCGCTTGAGATCGGGCGCTTTGTGCTCGGTGATTTCTTCTTCGAAGCTTTCGTTGGTGTCGGCGATCCGCGTTTTTCCGATTTTGAGCGCTTTCGCGGGAAATTTTTTGTCTTTGCTTCCGTAGAGCTTCGAGAGGCTCGGAAGGTCGACGGCGTATGCAGCGAACGCGTATCCCATCGCCTCGTTGTATCAGTAACGGCGCGGACCCTCTGCAGACCAAGTGCGAAGCTCGGCAATTGGCTTGCCGTCGCGCACGGTCACGACGAGATGCGTGCGCGTCGCGCTGCCCTCTTCGGGTTGCTCTTCGGCCCACGCGCCGAGATTGATGTACGTCGCCGCGCCATCGGCGACGGGTCGCTCGATGGGCGTGTGCGTGTGGCCCATGACGATGAACGCCGCGGGAAGAAGGCGCGCGAGCTGGCTTGCGCGGTTCACCATTTGTTCGCCGGGATCGAGCTGGCGCTGTTTGGCGAGGTAGCGATGACCAAGAACCCACGCGAGCGCGATGCTCGCCGTCGCGAAGAAGAAGTGACCCGAGCGAAACCCGAGCCTCGCGGAGAGCATGACGATGCCCGTGACGATGAGCGCGAACGAGCATGCGAGCGCGAGCGCGAGCCGATCGAGCAGAACACTCGCGAGGATGCCGCGAATCGATCGCGTGACCGGCGGCGACTGAAGCGCGGCGAGCGCTCGAATGCGCTCGATGCCGATGCGCGTGGCTTCGGCGAGGAGCCCCATGCGACGTTCGTGCTCTACTTTGAGCCCGCGTGCGGCGTCCGTGAAGTGGGCGCGGCGGAGGCGAAAGAGCTCGACAACAGCTCCAGCGAATCGCAATCCGAGACGCACCATGCCGCCGAGCCCGAGACGCGCGGCGAACGTGATGTAGTCGAGCGCGCCCATGGATTCGTGGCCGCTCTCGCTCATGCCCGACGTGGGCCGCACGACGTGCCGCAGGAGAATGTCGCAGAAGCCGCGCATGACGCGCCGTGGATCGAGCGGCGAGAGCGGCGCCATCTGATTTTCGGTCGCGCAGAACGGATCGTACTGGTGGCCGTGCTCGATGTACGCGACGCCGTCGGCATAGAAGAACCACGGGTTGAACTCGATGCGCGCCACGTAGGCATCGGCGTCGGCGGGGCTGTCCGTGACGGCGTTCGCGCGG
>JBBSFE010000098.1:0-26251 GCA_038239005.1 Polyangiales bacterium | reverse complement strand
CGCCTACGCCTACGCCCACGCTCACGCTCACGCCTACGCCTAGGCCCACGCTCACGCCTACGCCCACACTCACGCTCACTGCCCACGTCTACGCGGAGCGTTGCCCCTGCGAAACTCAGCTGCGAGCGAGCGACTCATCTCCCGCGTTCCGCGTGCGCGTTGGCGTTGGCGTTGGCGTCGGCGTTGGCGTACGCGTCGGCGTCGGCGTTTGCCGTTAGAGCGCGCGCGCAATCCACGTGACGATGTCACTCGCCCGCGCACCCGCAGCCCGAAACCTGAGCACGCTCGACGCGCACGCCGTCACGATCTCACCGACACCCTCACTCCGGTGCTTGGCAATGGCGAGTGAGTTCTCCGGCATCGTGATCGGCAGGAGCCCGCCCCCGCCGCTGCATTCGGCGCGCTCCCGGCGCATGTCGAACTCGCGGGGTGCGCGGCCGAGGACGCGCGTGAGGACCGTGCGGGGCGCGTCGTACACGCCGAGGCCGCGGCCGAGCTGACAGGGGTCGTGCCAGTGTGGAGCGTCGGCGACATCTCCTGCGCGCAGCGATGTGACGCGCTCCGCTGCGTGCTCAATCAAGAGCGTGACGTTTGCGCCCGCTTCGCGGAGCGAGCGCGCGCATCCCGCGTCGACGGCGACGATGTCGCGGCCTCGGAATCGCTCGGCGTGCACCGCGAATGCGCGCGCATCACCCGCAAGCTTCAGCGGCAGACCGCAGCACTCACGCTCGAGCATCGGCGCACCGACGAGCGCTTTGCATGCAGCGATCGCATCGCGCGCGATATCCGGAAGCTTGCGCGCGTAGCCGCAGCCGATCATGAGCGAAACGCGTCCCGATTTGCTTGTACTTTGCAACGAATCCACCGCGACACGTGTGCGCTCTGCATGCTTTTGAAAAGTCGCGAGCGTTCGCTTCGCAGCGGGTGGCCCGAGGCCCTCGCGGAGAAACGCGTCGCGTGCATCGGCCAGTGTGCCTGCCACATCGTTGCGGTGATCACATGCGTCACGACACGCGTGGCAACCGGTACAGGCCCACGCGGGCGCTGCGAACGATTCCGAGAGCTCCACGTTGCCGCGTGCGGCGAAGTACGCCGTCGACATTTTTCCCCACGGAATGAGCGTCTCGCGTGGCTCTGCGTTCGACACCGGACACGAGCTCCGACACAGCTTCGGGCAATACACGCACGTCTCGAGAGCGCGCTTTCGCGGCTCCAGCGTCGGCAGCCGCTTCACGCGCACCTCACCGATACGTGAAACGCACTTCGTGATCGCAGATGCGGAATGCGTCGCCTTCGGCGATTTGCTTTCGCGCGATGCGCTGGCCGTTGTACTCGACGCCGTTCGTCGAGCCCATGTCGACCATGAAGTACACGCCGTTTTGGAATTCGACCATCGCGTGTTGGCGCGACACGTTCGGATCCTTCAGCGTGAGATCGCTCGACTGCTTGCCGCGGCCGATCACGAATCGCTCTTTGTTCACGGGGATTTTTTCGCCGCTGTAGATGACGCTCAAAATTCCCGCCGACTGCGCGGGCGCGGCGTAGCCGTTGTAACCCTGGCGCGGGATCGGCGGCGGAACACTGCGCGGCGCTTGCGGCATTTGCGCCATCCCGCCGTGCGGCGGCGGAGGCGGACGCGACGGCGAGCCGCCTGGCGGCATCGGCAAGCTCGAGATGCGCTGCGAGGGTGCCATCATCGGCGGCGAAGGCGGCCCACTCAATCGCCCACCTGGCGGCGGCGGTAGCCCACTGCTCTGCGGACGGCCCATTCCCGGCGGCGGCCCCATGCGACCTGGCGGCGGCGGAAGGGGTTGCGGCGGACGCATCTGCGGAGGACCCGGCACGGCGGGTGTCGGCATCGCGTTCTGCGCGGCGTTCGGCGGCGGACCATACGCGCCGGGAATCGACATCGACGGCTCGCGCCCGGGATACGGAGTCTTCTGCGCGCCGGGCCCGTAGCTTCGCTGGCGCGCGTACTGCTTCATCGCTTCGTTGATCAAGTAATCAACGCTGCACTCGAGCTCGCGCGCCATCTGCTCGAACGTCTCCCACAGAACGTCCCTGCACTGAAAAGATCGCGTGCTCTTCTTGTTGGGATCTGAGCTCATTCTGAGTCTGAGTCGTGGGTCAGTTATTCGTCATCGAGGGGACGATGCAGAACTTCACGAACTCGCCAACGGTGGTGATCGTTTTTGAGTCCGTCTCTTGCGAGCCAGGGGCCTTGGGAACGACGCACGTCCAGCCGCACTCATCTTCCTTCTCACACTTCGGCACGGGCGCTTTGTCGTCTTCGTGAGATTGTACCACGCTTACGTCGGCTTTTTTTCCTTCGTAGAAATAGCCAAGAGCGGTGAGCTTGGGGCCGAGCTCTTTGGCGCCCAAATAGCCAAGGATGACCTCTTTAGCCTTCGGCTCCCCAGCGGGCGCCTCCATCTTGGCGATGAGCGCGCCGTAGGTCGTGGGCTCGGAAAGGCCCATTTTCGAGGCTGCCGTGGCCGGGAGCTTGTGCATGAACTCCGCGAGACCCTTGGTGGTCATGGTGCGCAGCACGAGCGAAGCCGCGACCCAGCGCACCTTCCACTTTTTCGCTTCGAAGAGCGTGTAGAGCTTCGGAACGATCTGCTCTTTCGGTAGCTCGCCGAGTCGCTGAAACGCGAGATCTCGAACGGCGTCGGGTGTGGCGTCGTCTTTGGCGATGTTGAAAATTTTGTCGACGTCGGCGGTGTTGCTCTTGTCGATGCGACCTTCGAGCGCGGCGAGCGCGGCCTTGCGACGCTCATCGCTGTTCTTGTTGTTGGCGGCGAACGCGAGGCAGTAGTCGATGGAGGGGCGACCGCCGATGCGGCGCATCGACGTGAAAATCTTCGTCAGCTCTTGCTCTTGGAACTTCTCGATCTGCTGGTTCACTTGCGCGTCGGTGGCCGCGTTACCCGAACGCTTGTTGGCGTCGAGCACGAGCGGCTTCGTCTTGGCGATCCAGCTCGGTGAATCGATTCCCTCGGCGAGCGCTTTGAGCTGCTCGGAAGCCTTTTGCTTCGTTGCGTCGTCGCCGAGATCGGCGATGAGCGCAGCCATGCGATCGACGCGCGAGCTCTGCTCCGTCATGAGCGGCGGCAGCCCTTTGACCGCAGGCGCGCCGAAGAAGCGCATCATCTGCTCGACGCCGTAAGCCTGCGAGCCGTTCTCGATGCGGTCTTCGAAGTCGACTTGCGTCCACTTGATGAGCGCGACCGTGAGATCGGTTTTGCTTTTTTCGTCTGCGACGAGCGGGGGCTCGTGCGACATCATCGCAAAGGCTGCGTCCTTGAATGGAATCGTGGTGTCGGCGTCGCTCGTGCCGTCGGGCTTTTTCACGGGCGGGGGGCCTTCGATCTCTTTCACGAGCTCGGGCGTCATGCCGATGACGACTTTGCGGCGTGCGTCGTCGTCGAGCGATGCGAGCGCCGTGATGAGTTGATCGATGCCCACGCGTTTGCCCGCACGCGGCTTCATGCGGATGAGCGACATCGCCGCTTCGGTCCGAAGTGGGATGGAATATTTCTCGTGCACGAGGACGGCGGTCAGCTTTTCAGGACCACGCTCGGTGCCTTCCCACCGATGAACGTCACTCTCGCTAACGGCACAGCCGGTGGTGGGCGCAAGTACGCCCACCCCGAGCCCCAACACGAGCAAGACCACGCTCGGGTTACGGAAGATGCTCGATTGTTCCCGCATGATTGTCGGCGGCGATGGTACTCAAAACTTGGCCCGAAGCGGTAGAATCAATAGGTTCCGATGTAGGATAACGTCGGACATGATGCACGGAGATGCCCCCGCAAACGTGAAGCTCCGGATTGTGGGGCCTCAGGCCGGCCACGCACGCGGACGCGAAGCCATCGCGCTGCTCCTCTGGATGAGCGCCGTGTTTCTCGCGCTGGCGCTCGCTTCGTATGGCTCGGGAACGAACTACGTCGGGCCTGTCGGCGAGATGTCGGCCGGCGCCATCGTCGGGATGATCGGCATCATCGGATGGTCGGTCCCCCTCGAGCTCGTCTTGCTCGGCATCCCGTTCGTCCGCAATCGCGACTCGCTCGTGACGCCGGCGCGGCTCGCGGGCGACGTGCTCATGGCCATCGTCGGTGCTGCGCTCGTCCAAGTCGGGCGGAGTCATTTTCCGGCGGGCGCGATCGGTGAGCTCTTTGGTGAGGTCGCTCGCTCGCTCTTTTCGACGATCGGATCATTTCTCGTCGGCTTCGCATGCATCGGTCTGATTTTGATCAGCCGCGCATCGTTCTCGTTCATCGCCTTGATGAATTGGATCGGACAACTCAGCGCACGCAGCGCTGTCGGAACCGCGCGCGGCGCGCGAAGTGTTGCGGAGGCTTGGAAGACTGCGCGCGATCTCGAGCGCGACGAGGAAGAGCGCGAACGCATCGCCAAGCTGCCGAAGGTGACGGAAGACACGGGCGACGCCGGTGTGGTCGCGATTTTGTCTGAGCCGGAGCCGGACGAAGAGCCGGAGACGGAGTCGGAGACGGAATCAGAGGCGGAGTCGGAGACGGAGGCGGAGCCGGAGAAGGGGACGGGGGGCGCGAAGGCCAAGGTTGCGGTCGTCGAGAAGGCGAAGCGCATTCGCAAAAAGAAAGAGGGGGAGCTCACCATCGTCGACACCTCCGCCGCGCTCGAGCCCGAGAAGCCAGTTAAGGTTGCCAAGAGCAGCAAGAGCACCACGTTCAGGCTTCCCGACATCGAGTTTCTGACCGCTGCAGGTGCCGACGCGACGATCGCGATCGATCGCGAGGCCCTCTACAAAGATGCCGAGCTCTTGACGAAGACGCTCGCGGACTACGGCGTGATCGGGAAGGTCGAAGAAGTTTTGCCCGGCCCCACCGTCACAACGTTCGAAGTGTCGACGGCATCGGGCACGAAGGTCTCGAAGGTCGCCGGGCTCGCCGACGATCTCGCGCTCGCACTTGCGCGGAAGGTTCGAATCGTTGCGCCGATCCCAGGGAAAAACCGCATCGGATTCGAGCTACCCAACAAACATCGCGTCCCCGTGACGCTGCGCGATCTCGTCGAAGATCGGCGCTTTCAAGCGCTCACCTCGCCGCTTCCCGTCGTCCTCGGACGCGACATTCAAGGGCACCCCGTCTACGCGGATCTCGCGAGCATGCCTCACGTGATCGTCGCGGGCGCGACGGGCGCCGGCAAGAGCGTCGGGCTCAACGTCATGCTCGCGTCGCTTCTCTACAGGCGCACGCCCGACGAGCTTCGCATGCTCATGATCGATCCGAAGGTCGTCGAGCTCGCGCCGTTCGATCGCATTCCGCACATGCTCCTTCCCGTCGTCACCGACATGAAGCAAGCATCGAACGCGCTCAAATGGGCCGTCGATGAGATGGAGCGCCGCTATCAGCTCTTCGCGGACGCCGGCACGAAGAACATCGGCACGTACAACGGGTGGGTGGATCGCGTCGTGCGCGGGGACGTGAAGAACCCATTTCCGAAAAGCGTCGTCGCGAAAAATCCGGACGGCACGACCGAGACGATCAAAGACCTCGACGAGGGAACGCAGCCGCTTCCCGAGCGTATGCCGTTCATCTTGATCGTCGTCGACGAGTTTGCCGATTTGATGATGCAGCAAGGGAAAGACGTCGAATGCGCCGTCGCACGACTCGCCCAGAAAGCGCGCGCGGCGGGCATGCACGTCATCCTCGCGACGCAGCGCCCGAGCGTCGACGTCATCACCGGCATGATCAAAGCGAACTTCCCGACGCGCATTGCGTTCCGCGTCGCGCAGAAGGTCGACAGCCGAACTATTTTGGACGAGCAAGGCGCCGAGCACCTTCTCGGTCGCGGCGACATGCTCATCAAGCTCAACGGCACGAACGAAACGAAACGCGTGCAGTGCCCGATGATCACCGAAGAAGAAGTTCAGCAGCTCACGGATTTTCTCCGAACGCAGGGCGAGCCCGTCTACGACGAGAACATCACGAAGCCGCGCGACGACGACGGCGCGCTCACCGACGACGAAGAGATGGACAAGGATTCGATGTACGACGAGGCCGTGCGCATCGTCGCCGACACGCGTCGATGCTCGACCTCATGGTTGCAACGCAAGCTCGGCCTTGGTTACAACCGCGCAGCACGCATTGTCGAGATGATGGAAAAACAGCAAATCGTGGGGCCCGCCAACGGAGCCAAAGACCGAGAAGTGCTGATTGGCAGCCTTTAATAGGGTTAAACGAGGACTCGACGTGGGCTCAAATCGCGCTAGATTTCGCAATCTCGATCCCCTGATGACATCGCCCAACAACGATCACGAAGAGTCAGGCGAGTACCCGAGCGCGACTGAGAGCGCGGGGCCCGCTTCATGTTCAACCCCTCGCTGGCCCGCGCAGCGACCCGAGTGCTCGATCGCGCACGAGCGTGATCGCGTGCGGCTCATCGGAGAGCTGTCGAAGCTGCTCCATGATCCGTGTGTCCCCGAGACGGCGAAGTCCGCGGGCCTCACGCTGATCGGATGGCTCGCGCGCCGTCAGCCGGGCGAAGCCGCTCACGGCTACGGCGTCGAAGAAGCGCAGCGCGCACGTCCTTCCGCTCTCCGCGAGCCTCCCGCTCTCCGCGAGCCTCCCGCTCTCCGCGAGCCTCCCGCTCTCCGCGAGCCTCGCCGCGCGCGGTGAGCTCCCGCGATGTGTTGCGCGCCGCGCCCGTTGCGGTGCTCGCAGCGCTCGCAGTCGTGGCAGTTGCAAAACACAAACGCGGGCGCGTCGCCGCTCACGCGAACGCGTACGCTCACGCGAACGCGAACGCCAACGCCAACGCCAACGCCGACGCGCACGCCGACGCGCAGGCGCCCATCGCACGCGTCCCCGTGGAATCGCACGCGTCGACCCCTCCCGTCCGCATGCAACACGGCGATCGCAAGCGCTGCGCGCGCTCCACCGCAAAGGGCTCCCCTTCCCTGCGCGTGAAATGGCGCGCTCCGCTCGGCTCCGCGATCGAGGCCCAAGTCGTGTCGTCGCCCGACGAATCGACGCTGTACGCCGCAACACTTGGCGGCGATCTCGTCGCGCTCGTGCGCGCGGACGGCGCGGTGAAATTCCGCGTTCCCCTCGGCGGGCGCAGCTACGCCACGCCGTGCGTCGACGAGCGCGGGAACGTGTATTCTGCAAGTGATGCGAAAAAGCTCTTCGCCATCCACGCCGATGGACACGTCGCGTGGACGCTCGACCTCGAAGGTGAAGGCGACACCGCATGCGTGCTCGCCGATGATGGAACGGTCGTGCTCGCAGCCGGCCGCGAGCTCCTCGGCGTGACCCCCCAAGGCGACGTATCTTGGCGTTTTTCCGCGCACGGAAAGATCTTCACCGCGCCTGCGATCGACGACGACGGACGCGTGATCGCGGGCTCGCAAGACCATCGCGTGTACGCCGTCAGCCGCGGGCACAAGGCGTGGGCGACCGATCTGGGCGCGGACGTGGACGGCTCGCCTGCGATCGACGACGATGGCGCGATCGTGGTGGGCACCGACGCTGGCGAAGTCATCAAGCTCGACAAGAACGGCTCCGTTCGCTGGAGTCAGCATGTCGGCGGCTTCGTGCGTGGCGCGCTCTCGATCGCCCGCGGCGGTGACGTGCTTGCCGGCGTTTACGGCCCGCATTCGCGACTCGCCCGCCTCGACGGAAAATCGGGCAAAGAGGTCGCGACCTTCGACATCGCCGGCCCGGGCGCGCCCGAGTTCGGCGTTCACGGCGGCGCCCTCGAAGACGCCGCAGGCACACTCTTTTTCGGCGCCCAAGACGACCGCTTCTACGCGCTCGCGACGAACGGCTCCGCGACCTCGCTCCTCGCGACCGACGACATCGACGCGCCCGCAACACTGATGACCGACGGTGCGCTGGTCGTCGCCTCCGATGACGGCGCCGTGTATTACTTGGAGCCCTGAAGCATGTCCGGCATTCCGCCCGCAGTCGACTCGGATGTCGAAGACGTCGTTTGGGCGCTCGAGACGGCGTCGTCGCTGTGGAAACGCAACGAGCGCGTCGACGCGATCGTGTGGCTGCGTCGTGCCGCGCAAGCCGCGGGCGCCGCCGAGCACGACGACCGCGCATTCGCGCTCGCGCGTGAAGCCGCCGAGCTCTCGGAATGGATCGTCGGCAATCCGATCATGGCCGCGAACGAGCCGAGCATGAGCGCGTCGTCCGTTCCGCCGCACGAGTCGATGACGGGCGGCGTCGACGATTTGTTGCGGCAGTCGATGTCGGACATTCCCATCGAGATTGCGCCGCAAGTTTCGATGAGCGCCATGACCGAGCCGCACGCGTTCGCGCCGGTGAAGGTTCCCGTCGTCGCGCCGCCGCCGCCATCCACGCCGATTCCCAATGGCGATCCTTCGCAGCCCGATGTTCAGCCGGAATCGCCTCCGGCCGAAGTGTTTCAAAGCGTGTCGGAGCGCACGTCCGAAAACGTGAAGAGTGCAGCCGAAGCGCACGCGGGCTTGCTCGATCCGTGGGGCGCGACCTCGGAAGAGCCCTCGATCCCGCCGCTTCCGATTTCGGGCACCACGCAAACCGTTTCGAGTGAGGACTACGACGAAGAAGTCGTGACGAGCGCACGCCTCGAGATCCCTCCCGCCGAGCCTGCCATGGTGATGCACGTCGCACCGGTCGCACCGCCGCCCATGCCGCATGCGCCGCCGCCGATCCCGCATGCACCGCCTCCACTACCTAACGCGCCGCCCGTGTCGATGGACGAAGCCGCACTCGAGAGCGTTCCTTCGAGCGAGCTCTCCGCGCCGCCCGAGAAGCAAACGTTTCCAACCGAGAGCACGCTCGTGTCGGCAGGCGTTCTTCCGCCGAAGAAAACGGACGGCCTCGATCTCGCGGCGGTCGAAGCGCTCGCGGATCTTCCCGATGAGGTGCGCGAAGAGCTCGAGCGCGTCGCGGAGATTCATCGCCTGTCTCTCGACGAAGAGATCATGGGCTTCGCGCTCGCTCACGTGATCGAAGGTGACGTCGACGTCGCCGCGCAAATCGTCGACGTGCCCGCGGAGCGAATCGCCAAAGGCACGGTGCTGAAGGCTTACGGCACGATCGCCGAAAGCATGCCGCTTCGGCTGATTTGCGCATCCGAGAAGGCCGTCGTCGCAACGTGGACAGCCGAGCAAATCGAGCCCGCGTTCAAGGCGTGCCCGTGGGTCGAAGACGATCTGCGCGTGTCGGCGAATCGCATTCAAGCGCTCGTGGGCGTCACGCTCGGTCCGCTCGCCGAACGCCTCGACGCGACCTTGCGAGCGCAGGTGACGAGCAAGCTCACGCTGCGAGAGCTCGCCGAAGGTGAGATCGTCTGTGAAGTGGGGCATGCCGTGCGCGACTTGTGTTTGGTCGGCCAAGGCGTGCTCGAGCTCGTGAAAGATGGCGAGGTCGTCGGCGAGGTCCCCGTCGGAGACTTCCTCTTCCCAGCTGAAATCATGGCCGGCGGAAAAGCGACGCTCACGGCACGCGCGGGAAAAGGCGGCGCTCTCCTTCTCGCTTCGGACCGCGCCGTCGCTCAAGAGCTCATGGTGACGTGCCCGCCGCTACTCGAGATCTTCTCGGGCATGTAACGCGACAAGGAATCGCGCGAAGCGTTGGTTCGTCGAGTGTGACGGTAATGCGCACCATGGCAGCGTCACTCGAGCGTGGTCTGCTGAGGAGCAGCCATGGCGACCTTCTTCGCCTCCGTGTCGATCGACCAGCGAAGCTCTTCGTTGCCTTGCGCGCCTGCGAAGCGGAGGCCGAACCACGTTGCCTTGTCCGAGATCGTGGGCTTGCCGTCCGCGTTGACGCGTGGGAAGTCGACGCGGAAACAGTGGCGGTGCGGGGACGTGTACGGAAAATATCGGTACTCGTTGGGGCCGGGCTTCACGAGGTCGATCCGCGTGGGCGCCGTTTCGTTTCCCTTTTCGTCGATGAGTCGCACGATCCAAGCGGCCGTGGGCTTCGTGAGATCGTCCCACCTGAATTTCGTGCCGTAGAGGCCGACGTAAAATTCGTACTTCACTTGCGTGTCGGCGAGCGTGCGCTGGAGGAGCTCGCGCCGTTGCGCGACCGTCAATCGATAGTCGGCCGAGTAGCGCACGACGTACGCCCAGCGAAAATCCCACGACTCGAACGTGGCGGTTGCGGTGAGCTCGTCGTCGAGCTCGCTGAACGTGATGAGCTGCTCGGTGCGCGTCCACCGGTTGAGCACCAAGTTGTAATCGGAAGGAACGTACTCACGCGTGCCGCCGTTGAGGGTGACGCGCGTCTCCGAGCATCCGGTGATCGCGATCGCTGCGAGTATGAGATACTTCACGACAGACCCTTGGATTTACGCCACGCGGGGTCCAAACACGACGAAAGATAATTGCGGCCCGTATCGGCCACGATTGCGACGACGCGTTTGCCCGCTCCGAGGCGCTGCGCGATGCGAATTGCCGCGCAAACAGCGACGCCCGATGACGTGCCGGCCAAGATGCCTTCTTCCCGTGCGAGCGCGAGCATCATCGCGACGGCATCGCGATCCGCGACGAGCTCGACATGATCGGGAGCAACGCCATGGACCGCGCACGAAGCGAGATCGTCGACGACGCCTTCGACGACCGAGCCATGTGCACCTGCGAAGTGCGAGCGATCGGGCACGGCGCCGACGAGCTCGACGTTCGGTGCGCGCTCACGAAAGATGCGCGTGATGCCGCCGAGTGTTCCGCCGGAGCCCACGCACGCGACGAGCGCGTCGAGCTTGCCTTCGCATTGCTCGAGAATTTCGAGCGCGGTCGATTTCATGTGCGCCCCCGGATTCGCGGGGTTCTCGAATTGGTCGGGCATGAAGCCGCCGCGCTCTTTTGCGAGCGACTCCGCTTTGCCGATGTATCCCTCGGGCTCATCGGCTTCGACATCCACGCGCGCCGTGACCACCTCGGCGCCGAATGCGCGAAGCACGCTGAGCTTGTCGGTCGATGTTGTCTCGGGAACGACGATGACGCATCGATAGCCTCGCACGGCACACACCATCGCGAGACCGACGCCCGTGTTGCCGCCGCTCGCTTCGACGATCGTAGCACCGGGCGCGACGAGACCGCGGCGCTCGGCGTCGTCGATCATCGCGAACGCAGCGCGATCTTTGATGCTGCCGCCGGGCGCGAAGAACTCGAGCTTGCACACGATCTCCGCGGCATCCGCCGGGACGACGCGGTTCAAACGCACCATCGGCGTGCGGCCGATCGTCTCGAGCACGTCGTTGCAAATGCGAGCGCCCACCGTTCATGCACTGTACTCGATGTGCGTACATCGAGGCGCGTAGAACGCGTGCCATGACCCCCTAGTCGTGGCGCCCGCAAACGTCGCCGACGAAAACGTAGCGCCTCGACCGTATCGCTCGCGCAAACACGCAGATCCTTTTGGGCGTCTGCTCCGTCCAACCTATGAGGCCGCTGGCACGGCCACTGCTTCATAGAGGTTTAATTCCAATGCTCGAAAAACTCGATTTGATGGTGCGGTTCTGGGAGCTCACGGCGCGTCACGCGACAGTGGGACAGCCACTGTCGAACGACGAGCAAGTGGAGCTGCTCTCGTGGCTTCAGCTCATTACGTCCGATCTCCACGTGCCGGGGCCTGGGCCTCTCGCGCGAAGCGGCGGCGCGCTTCCAGCGCAAGTGATCGGTGCGGGCACCTCGCAGGGCGTCGAGCTTCGTGCTGTGCTCGCGCGCGCGCTTCTCGTCACGAGCGCATCGCCGATTCCCGTCGGCGCGAGCGTGCTCTTGCACGCCACCGATGCGGTCGCTGGCGTCGAGTACGTCATCCCGTGCGTGGTCAAATGGGTGCACTATGCAAGCCCTTGTTCGCTCGCTTTGGTGGTCGATGGCATCCCTGCACGCAAGAGCTTCGCTACGCGATCCGAGCCAAAAGTGACCCAATCGTGGGCCCAAGCGACCAACAATGTAGAGGCGCATGTGAACAACTGATTGAAACGGGGGAGGGCTTTCTGCGATAGTTTGCGGCCCGCATGCCCCTCAAGATCACTGCACGCTCGACGCAGCCTCTCGATTTGAACGCTGACGTCGTCGTCATCGGCAGCTTTACGTTTCCCACCGAGAAGAAAAAAAAGAAGGGCAAGGACAGCAAGAGCGGTTCATCGAACCCTCTCATCGCTGCTCTCGACCGCGCGCTCGGCGGTGGTGTGTCGCGCCTCGTTGCAAAAGAAGAATTTTCCGCGAAGCGTGATCAAACGCTTTCGGTCCCCACGCTCGGGCGTTTGCCCGCTGCGAAGCTCGTCGTGCTCGGCCTCGGCGATCGCGACAAGTTGGGTCCTGCCGAAGTGCGCACGTTCGCCGCGAAGGCCGCGCGCATCGCCAACGCAGAAAAAGCGAAATCGCTCGTGCTCGGTTTGCCGGACGGTCTCGAGAGTCGCTTGCGCACGATCGCCGAAGGGCTCGACCTCGGCGCGTATCGGTTCACGCGTTACTTCACGGGTGATCGCAAACCGAAAGACGCGCTCGAAGAAGTTACCGTTGCGACCGAGCGCCGGCTCCCACCGGATGCGAAGCGCGCCATTGCGCTTGGTCAGGGCATCGCGCTCGGCGTGAACACCGCGCGTGAGCTCTCGAACGAGCCCCCGAACGTGATGTTCCCCGCAGCGATGGCCGATGCGGCCGTGAAGCTCGGCAAGGAGCACAAGTTCAAGGTCACCGTCTTCGACGAAAAGGAAATCGACAAGCGCGGGATGCTCTTGATTCACGCCGTCGGTCGCGGCAGCTCGCATCCGCCGCGCTTCGTACACATGTCGTATGTGCCGGCGAAGAAATCCAAACGCCGCTACGTGTTCATCGGCAAAGGCATCACCTTCGACAGCGGCGGCATCAGCATCAAACCGGCGCAAGGCATGGGCGAGATGAAGCACGACATGTCCGGCGCGGCGAACGTGCTCGGCCTCATGGTCGCGTGCGCGACGCTCAAGCCGAGCATCGAAGTGCACGCCATCATGAGCTGCGCCGAAAACATGCCCGACGGAAACGCATATCGCCCCGGCGACGTCTGGGGCTCGCTCGACGGGAAATTCGTCGAGATCATCAACACCGACGCAGAAGGCCGCCTCGTTCTCGCCGACGCGCTCGCCTACGCCGCGAAAGAGCTCGACCCGGATTTGATCGTCGACAACGCAACGCTCACGGGCGCATGCGTCGTTGCGCTCGGCACCACGTACTCCGCGTTCTACGCATCCAACGAAGACACGGCGCAACGCTTCGCCGGCGCGGTGAAGGCTTCGGGCGAATCGATGTGGCGCATGCCGCTCATCGAAGAGCTCCGCGATCATCTCAAGAGCGACGTCGCCGATTTGAAGCACACGGGCGATCGCTACGCGGGCTCCATCACCGCGGCGCTCTTTCTCCGCGAGTTCATCGGCAAGACGAAGAACTGGGTCCACGCCGACATCGCCGGGCCCGCGCAAACCGATCGGCCCTACATCTGGAACAACAAAGGCGCGACGGGCCACGCCGTGCTCACGTTCGTTTCGCTGTGTGAGCGCGCCGGAAAATAGCGTCTCAACCGAAGAGCGCCATCTGTTTTTTTCGTGACGACTCGGGGACCGTGGCGATCGGCGTCACGACCCAATCGGTGATCGCGCGTTCCAGGATTTCGTGGAGCACGGGGATGCTCGCGTCGGGGTCGAGCCACGCGGCGTAATCTTTTTTTTCGATCGCCACGGGCATGCGATCGTGAACGGAGCCGACGTCGCCGATGGGATCGCGCGTGAGGACCGAGCACGTCTCGATGCGTTCGTTCTTTCCGTGAAGGACGCCCTTCCAGCGATCCCAAATGCCGGCCATCCCGAATGGCGTTCCGTCGGGGCGCTGGATGAGATGCGGGAGTTTTTTCTTTCCCTCGTGACGCCACTCGTAAAACCCATCGGCGAGCACGAGGCAGCGCCGCTTTTTGAACGACTCGCGAAACGCGCGGCTCACCGCGACGGTCTCGACGCGCGCGTTGAAGAGCGGCTTCGAATCGCGAAAGTCGCGCACGTAAAACGGCACGAGCCCCCAGCGCATGAGGACGAGCTCGCGGTGATCACTCTCCCTCGCGCGCCGCACGACGAGAATTGGATCGGTCGGCGCGCAGTTCAGGTTCACCGCCGCGCTCGCATCGACGACCGGCGAAAGCGGTGCCTCGAATACATCCGCCAAATCTTCCGGCGGCACGGAAAGCCGCGTGCGACCACACATACTTGCCAACGTAAGCGTGCCACCGCGCCAGGCCAAGGGCATGGCCAGGCCATTTCGAAACGGCCGTTTGTCGACGATTTCGAGTGGCACGGACGTTGAACTGTCCCCAGTTGCCGCGAGCGTTGACGGCGCGCGGCACGATGTTAAGGAGACCCACGATGGTGTCACGTTCTATCTACGCTACGAAGAAGGACCTCGAAGCCTTCGCGACGAAAAAGGATCTCGAAGCCTTCGCAACGAAAGCGGATCTGGCGAAAGGGCTCGCCGATTTCCGGGATGAAATTCGCGGTGAGATTCGCGCCGTCGGGATCAACGTCGAGCGTCTCGAGTCGAACGTGCGCGCTCTCGCCGAGGCGCTCACGTCGACGCGCGAGCAGCTCGAGCGAAAGATCGACGACGTGGCGCATACGCTGTCGGACCGAATCAAGATGGTCGAAGACATCGTTCGACAGAGCGCCGAAGACATCCGCAAGAACTCCGCGGACATCCGCCAGAACTCCGCGGACATCCGCAGAAACTCCGAGGACATCGACGCCATGCGCGCCGAGATCTCCGAGCTGCGCGTTGCGTATCTCAAAGGAGAGCGCATGGATGCCCTGGAAACGCGGGTTTCGGCGCTCGAAAAGCGTGCGGGAGTTCGGCGCGGCTGAGGTGTATCTTTGACGGTTCGTTGAAGATCGCCTCTCTCTCCATTGCCGCGTTACCTCACGTCGCGGGAGCGCTGCTCCTGATGTTGCGCGCGCCCTTGGTCGAGCCTGAAGCCAAGCGTGCGGCCGAGCCTGTCGCCCGGGCGCACGTGGAGCAGCTGCCACCAGCGCCGATCATCGTGTCGAGGCCGGTGGTGCAGAAGCCCGCGCGCACGTTGACGATGCGGCTCGAGCATGGGGAGCCCGTGCCGGAGGGGCGGCCGAATACCTGGATTCACATTCCCGCGACGCGCGATGCCGCGCCCGATTTGCGAATCGTGTTCTTGTTTCATGGCTTCAAGAACTGCATCGAGAGCTACACGACGGCCGGCATCATCTGCAACGCGCGGAGCAACGTGAAGCGGCCCGGCTACCGCGTCGCGGCGCAGCTCGAGAGCGCGGGGTCGCGCGCGATTGTCGTCATTCCCGAAACGTCGTTCGACATCATGAGCGCCGAAGCGCCGACGCTCGCACATCACGGCGGGTTTCGCGCGTACGTCGACGAGCTCCTCTCGGTCCTCGCGGACGAAACGGGCGGCGCGCGCATCGCCAACGTTCGTCGCCTCGCGCTCGCTGCATCATCGGGCGGCTATCAGGCCCTCGAGCCCATCCTCGACGACAACCCCACGCTCGTGACCGACGTTCTCCTATTGGATGCAGGATACATGTATCCGAACAGCGCCGTGGGCAAGTTTCTCGCCGTCGCCGCAAGCGAGCTGGCAACATCGCTCGACCCGGCGCATCACGCAGGCATCCTCTACACGCCGAGCGGCGGAGCATTGCCGACGAGCGAAGAGCTTCTTCGCAACACGTTTCATCGCCTCGATGTGGCAGGCGCGATCGATCGCGGGCGCTTCGGTCATTACCGCGGCGACCCACCTACAGGCGATCTCGCTGCGCCGCTCTACCTTCTCCGTGTCGACGAAGAGCACGACGTCGTCGTTCGCCGAAACCTAGGTCGCGTCCTCGCCACCGCTGGGTTTTAGAATGCGAGCGCGAAGCGTTCGTTGCAGGGTTTGGCGCTCTCGTCCGTGCGAAGGCCGGCGATGCGCGTGGGGTCCGCGTCGAGTGCGGCGAGCTCGCGTTTGATCTTCGAGATGATGAGGCCGTCGAGGTTGCCGCTCGCGTATTGCTCTTGTTTGCCGCCGCAGCTCGAGATGGGGTCGCCGCCGCCGACAGACTGCGGGCCTGCGCCGCCGCGGAGCACGAACATTTCCGTCGCTCCAGTGTACTCCGCCATCTGACGAAGCACGGCTTGCCCGAGGTCGTTCATTCCGCTTGCCGCAACACCGAAGAGCTGAATCCCGCGATGCGATGCCGTTTTCATCGACACTGCGTAGTCCGGGTCGTTGGCGTAATCGAGGTGCGGCGGCGCATCGGCGATGATGAACGCCATTCGCGCGACAGCTTGCGGGTTCCACGCGAGATCGGTGAGGCCCGCGTGAATGCCGGCGTTCATGTCTTCGGGAAGGTCGCCTCCGCCGCTCGCTTCGACACCGGAAATCTTCGCGGAGAATGCGCCGAGATCGGTCGTGAACGCATACGTCTTCGTCACGAACGGATCGGTGCGGTCTTTGTATTCGATCATGCCGATGCGAACTTGCAGCTGATTGCTTTGGAGCGTCTGCGCGACTTTTTGAATCGTCGACCGCACGCTCGTGATTTCCTCGCTCATCGACCCGGTGGTATCGAGGATGAACGCGAGGTCGACCACGCGCGCGTCGTTGCGGCGCACGCCGTTGATGCGCAAGTCGACCGTGCCGTCGCCGTCGTCGTCGAGCGCGACCGTTCCCTTCGCCGAACCTTCGACGCAAGCCGCGCTCGCCGAGAAATGTTTTCCCGTCAGACCTTCCGCGTACGGAAACAAAATGGCGCGACCGGATGCGGTCGTCGTCAGTGTGACTTGGTGTTGCGCATCGTCGCTCACCGTGACCGGGCAACGCGAGACGGCTTTGCCTGCCGTGTCGCGCACGATCAAGAATCGGCGCGCGCGAACATCGACCGAGTGAATCGGGCTCGTGATGCCTGCGAGGTAATGTTGAAACTCGCGATAGTTGGCGTTGTCGTCCCACTCGCCGGCTCGAATCGGCGACGCGCTCGCCACGTCGTCGACCATCCGGCCCGACGCGAGACCCGCGATCGAAGTCGGTGTTGCGGCGAGAGCATGTGAGCGCGTGACGCCATCGGTCTTGCCTGCGCTCTCTTTGCCTTTGTCCTTTTCCGTGGCGGGCTCGGACTCTTCGAAGCCGGACGCCGCTTGCGCCTGCGCAGCGATGGGCGCCCGGTCGGCTTTGCTGCACTGCACGACGACGCCAAAACCCACGGCAGCAGCCGCAATCGCCACAACTGACACGGCAAAATGGCTACGCATGGTCCCAAAAGACGGCCGAGCTCGGAGAAAGATCTGTTACTAGAGCAGAAGTTCACGTGAATCGATCGAGTCCTTGCGGGACCGCCCCCGCGCCGGCCCCGCCGGTTTCGTCGCGCTGCCGCCGTTCGGTCGCGACAGCGTGGCGAGACGGTGAGCTCACCTGGGCTTTGAGCTAAATGCGTCGCGAGGTCCGAGAGCGAGTCGACCGGCTGGAGTTGCCGTTCAGCCGCTTCGGGGTCGACAACTACGGCATCTCGAAGAAGCACCTCGCCGATTGGTTCACCCTTTTGGGTGTACTCTACAAGCATTACTTTCGCGTGCAAGCGCACGGGATGGAACACATCCCGCGTCGCGGGCGCGCCATGCTCATCGGCAACCACTCGGGCGGCATTGCGCTCGATGGAGCGATGGTCATTGCGTCGCTCTTCTTCGAGCTCGAACCGCCGCGCCTCGCACAAGGGATGGTCGAGAAATTTCTCAATCGTGTGCCCCTCGCGTCGCTGTGGATGAATCGCGTCGGCCAGCTCACGGGGCTCCCCGAGAACGCGCTCCGTCTTCTCGAAGATGATCGCATCTTGATGGTGTTTCCCGAAGGGGCGCGCGGCACGGCGAAGCTTTACTGGGAGCGCACGTCGCTCGTTCAATTCGGCACGGGCTTCATGCGCCTCGCGCTCCAAACGAACACGCCCATCATCCCGTTTGGTTTCATCGGCGGCGGCGATGCGTTTCCCACCGTGTTCAACGCCGTCGAGCTCGGGCGCATGCTCGGCGCTCCTTACATACCGATCTCGGCGTATCTCTTTCCGGTGCCGCTACCCGTGCAGCTTGCCGTGCACTACGGCGAGCCGATGCACTTCGAAGGAACCGGCAACGAAGACGACAAAGCCATCGAGGCCAAAGTCGAGCAGGTGAAATCGCGCATCGCCGATCTCATCGACCACGGCGAGAAAGCGCGCGCAGGATTCCTGTCGCTCCCGGGCCGGCCATAAATGAGGGTTTTGCTTCCGGGCATCTCGGGTTTGCTCGCGCGGATCGTCGCGACGAAGCTCGCCGCGCGCGATCACGAAGTCGTCGGTATCGATGTGCGGCCGTGGGCCGAGCCGCCGAAGGGCGTCGTCATTCACACGATCGACATCCGCAAACGCGCCGCGGAAGACGTCTTTCGCACGTTTCGCCCCGACGCCGTCATTCACATGGGCACGGTCACGCACCTTCGCGAAAAAAGCGAAGACCGCTACCGCATCAACCTCGGCGGCACGCGCGCCGTGTGGGACCACTGCCACACGTACAAAGTGCCCGCTGCGATCTTCGTCGGCCGGCACACGTACTACGGCGCCGCGCCCGATTCGCCGCTCTATCACACGGAAGAGGATCCCCCGAGCGGGGCAACGTCGTTTCCCGAGCTCGCCGATCTCGTTGCCGCCGATCTCTACGCGGGCTCCGCGCTTTGGCGCTTTCCCGAGATCGCGACGAGCGTGCTTCGTCTTTGTTACACGCTGGGCCCTTCGCATCACGGCACGCTCGCCGGCTTCATGAATGCGCGCCGCGTTCCGATGGTGCTCGGTTTCGATCCGCTGTTTCAATTCATGCACGAAGACGACGCCGCCGACGCCATCGTCGTCGCGCTCGAAAAGAAAACGCGCGGCGTCTTCAACGTCTCGGGCCCGCCGCCGCTGCCTCTCTCGGTCATCGCGCACGCGGCCGGTCGGAAAACGTTTCCCATTCCCGAGGTGTTTTTCCGCGGATTTCTGGGCCGTTTCGGCTTGCCGGGCCTCCCGCAGGGCGCGGTGGCGCACATCAAATATCCGATCGTGATCGACAGCATGCGTTTCAAGAAAACGATCGGCTACCGATACGAGCACGACGCCGAAGCCACGATCGACGCGTTCGCGAAGTCTCAAACGTCCTGAAACGAAATCTTGCCGCCTTCGGGCTTGGCGAAGAAGAGCGAGATTTTCAAATCGGGGTGCGTGCCCATCAGCCATGTTTTGGCGGTGCGGAGGTCGTCGAGCTGTTGGCGAACGATCTCTTCCGGCGTTTCGAAACGGTAACGCTCGCGGTAGTAGCCGCAACCCTCGTGCGCGACGAGCACGACGTGCTGGGTGCCGTGGCCGCGAACGAGGAAGCTCGCCGAGGTGCGCATCGCTTCGAGCGCCGAGAAGCTCGCGCTTCCGAGATCGAGGAGCGCGGGGCCGCCGGGGAGCGTCATGACGTCGAGACGCATGTGTCCGAGCCCATGCACGAGCTCTTCGACGGCGTCCGTGAAACGCCCATCGGAGCAATAGATGGCGAGGGCGGCCGGATGCTTCTTGTCGAAGGCGACTTTGGACGTAACAGTCATGAGGGCGACGAAAGTATCAGAATGAGCAAGGCGTTCACGAGCGAAGAGAGCCTGATTCCGGAAGTGGTCGCCCCGCGCGCGCCGCTTCCCGCGGGCACGCCGAACTACGTGACGCCGCGCGGCCTTGCGCTCTTGCGAGACGAACGCTCGACGCTCGCATCGAAACGCGCACGCGCCGAAGCTGCGACCGATGTCGCCGCGATGACCACGCTCGGTGCCCGCCTCGCCGAGCTCGACGAACGACTCGCCTCCGCCGAGCTCGCGCCGCCCGCCGCGAAAGACGTCATCCGCTTCGGCGCATCCGTCACCGTGCGCGGCGCGGGTGATCGCGAGCACACGTACCGCATCGTCGGCGTGGACGAAGCCAACCCCGCGCGCGGCCACGTCGCATTCACATCCCCAATTGCCCGCGCCCTCCTCGGTCACGAAGTGGGCGACGAAGTCACGCTCCGCACGCCCCGCGGCACGGACACTCTCGAGATCGTCGCAATCGATTGACGGGTAGAGCACGACTGACGCGCGTTCAGCTCGGTGAGTCCTTTTGGCGTGTCGCTTTGACGGCCGCCAGGATTCCGAATCCGAGAAGAACGACTGCAGGGACGACGATCCAATGGGTCGGCACGTGCAGAATTGCGGCTCCGTACGCGAGACCACCGATCACGAGGACGAGTCCGCCTACGTAGATTGCGAACGACATGCCGCCGCGAGATGCACGAAAGGGTCCATGCGCAGCGACGTGCGTCACGCGCGCTTGATGAGTCGCACGACGACGAGCAGGATGACGGCGCCGACAAACGCAGTGACGATCGACCCGAGGATGCCTGCGCCGGAGAAGACGCCGAACCTCGCGAACAACCACCCGCCGATCACACCACCGATGAGGCCGACGATGATGTCGCCGATCATGCCCAATCCGCCGCCTCGCACGACCTTGCTCGCGAGGAACCCCGCGACGAGGCCGACGACGAGGTAGATGATTAAAGCCTGCGTCGAAGCGTTCATCGCGTCCTCGCGATCGAACCCACGTCCTTCTTGCCGATGGAGTCGGTAACGACGCGCGCGAGGAGACTCATCTTCATGGTAGTCGACATCCGTAACGGCAGAGCAGCAACCGTGCCGGTTCGCGCGAGCCGGAAACGCTCGTGAAGACGGCGGCGGCGCGGCCAAGGCGCCGTGGCATTTCAGCGCATGAGACGGAATGCACCTACGTCAAGGAGGCGTGGCTGACCGACCGGATGATCGACGCGCGACGCTGCACAATGTCGATGGCCGAAGCGCTCGCTCTCGGAGGTCACGGCCGGCGGCTCGCGAAGTCCCAGCGTTCGAATCTCGCCGTGACTGCCGCACCGACGCTCCGTCGGGTCCCGTCCGTGTGCGTTGCGTGATCTTCCGTGAAACGATCGCAGGGAAAAAAGCTGCGAAACGATGGCAGGGAAAAAGAGCCCTATCGTTTCACGGAACTCGCTTGTTCGTGAAAGCCCACTAGATCGCTCGCCCATGCGAATCTTCCGAAGAATCCAACATGCGCCATGGTGAAAAGGCACCAGCTGGTGCCGATTCGGCGTCGCGCGCCTTCGCGCGCTTTCTTGGTGGGCTCTGGTGAAACGCGAGAAGCCGAGTTACACGTGAAATCGGCGGACACATATTTACGGGGAGGGTTCATGCGCGGTTGGGGCGCGGTTGTTCTGGTTGTTCTCACAATGGTGGTGCCTGCGCGCGTCGCGGCCGATGACTCGGACGACGTCGAGTGTGCTCCCGCGTGTCGCCTCGGCTTCGAGTGTGTAAAGGGCTCGTGCGTCGCGGCGGTGTGCAAGCCGTCGTGTCGGTCTGGCTTCTCGTGCATCGAGGGCGAATGCAAGTCTCCGTGCAACCCACCGTGCGCGACCGGCGAACGCTGCACGAGCAAGTTGGAATGTGTGCGCATGTCGACAGCACGGGGCGACGATGACGATGAAACGCCGTCAACAGTAAAGGCCAAGGTCTCGCCGGAGACGCCACCAGAGGCGCCGCCGCCACCATACAAGCCAAGTTCTGTACGCGTTTACGCAGGCGTGATGCTCTGGGGGCTTGAGGCGTCTGGGAGATTTCTCACGGATCTTGGTGCCACCCTCGCACTCGACGCGCATGTCGGTGAAGACAAGCTCTTCTTCGTTGGCTTCCGCACCGGCGTCGTCGGCGATTCATCAGGCACCTACGCGACGTTCGACCTCGAGGGTGGCCTGCGTCCACGACTCTTCGAGTCAGGTGATACAGCGTTCGCCATCGTCATCGCCGGTGGGGTCGGCGGTGGCCTGATCGTGACGAACGGTACGACGATTGGGCTATTCCACCTCCCCTTCCGCGTCGGTCCAAGCTTCGACTTCGGGGCGTTCACAACCCAACTGCTTGTTGGTCCGGCGCTCATTGCGAATAAGGCAGTGGTCGGGACTTTCGAGGGGATGGTGGAGATCGGCGCGCGCTTCTAGCTCCGGATACGACTGATCGCCAACGAAGAAACGAACCGACTACATGAAGCTCGATATCTTGCGTTAGCCTTCGTCGATGGCTCAGGAAGTTCGATGCGGGATGCTCATCAAGTTCACGCCGGACGGTGACTTCCTCGTTTATTACATGCGCAGACGACTCGATTCGGATCGATGCGCTGACGCTGCTGTAGTCAAGCGCGTCATACGTGTTGAGTGCGTTCTGCCGCGAACTTCGTCCTTTGACCAACAGGTGCGCCGTTTGTCGCTTGGGGATTGAGGACATCTTGTAACGTGATGGCAGACGATGAGCGATGACCTCGGCGGCGCGGAGTCCGCAGACATCCAATCGCGCGTCGGAACGACGCTTCGCGGAAAATACACTCTCGATCGCGTGCTCGGTGTTGGCGGCATGGCTGTGGTCTATGCGGCCACGCACCGCAATCGAGCGCGGTTCGCCGTCAAGATCCTGCATGCGCATGCGAGCATCAACGCCAACATTCGCGCGCGGTTCGTGCGTGAGGGCTATGCGGCGAACTCGGTCGAGCATCCGGGCGTCGTACGCATCGTCGATGACGATGTCGCGGAGGACGGCGCCGCGTTCGTCGTCATGGAGCTTCTCGATGGCGCTTCGGTGGAGACGCTCGCGAAGAACGCGGGTGGTCGTTTGCCACTTCGCGATGTGCTGACGATCGGATTCTTGCTTTGTGATGTGCTCGCAGCGGCCCACGACAAAGGGATCATCCACCGCGACATCAAGCCCGCGAATTTGTTCGTGACGACGGACGGTGATTTGAAGGTGCTCGATTTCGGCATTGCGCGCGTTCGCGACGGAGCACACGACAGCGGTACGCAAACGGGCGTCGCGATGGGCACGCCGGCGTTCATGGCGCCCGAGCAGGCCCTCGGCAAGACGAGCGAGGTCGACGCGCAAACCGATGTGTGGGCGGCTGGCGCGACGTTGTTCTCCCTGCTGACGGGGACGACGGTTCATGAAGGCGAGACGGCTCAACTGATCATCGTACGCGCGGCGACGACTCCGGCGCGTTCCGTCGCTACGATTTCGCAAGGTTTGCCCTCGCGCGTGATCGACCTCGTCGATCGGGCACTGGTCTTCGAAAGATCGGCGCGGTGGCCGAGTGCGGCGGCGTTACGTGATGAGATCTCCGCGTGTCACGAGGCAATGTTCGCTGCGCCGGTCAATCGGACGTCGCTTCAAGCGCTCATCGAATCGACGAAGGAAGCGCAGATCGACGTTATGGCGCCGACGCAAGCGGCGATGCGTGCGCCCGAGCTTACACGCGCGCCCGCGAGCGACAAAAAAGGCGCTGCACACGGAGCACGCGTTGGGCTCTCCGTGCTGCTTCTATCAAGCGCCATCGGTGCCATCTCGATCTACGTGGTGCGGCGCCAGCAGCCGAGCATTGTCGCAACCGCGGGCGCCACCCCAACCCCGAGCGCGGACCCGTCGGTGACCCCCGACACGCATGAATCTTTCTTTCCATGTAAAGCGTCCGAGATGATCACCACGGACGCGTCAGCAAACCGCGCTTGCGGAGGCGCGACGGAACCGTGGTGTGCACGCGACGGGCGAACGATCGCGTGTTGCGCGCCTGGCCTCGTTGCGACGTCGATCGACGGCACATGCGAGTGCCCAGAGGCGTGCGCGCAACCCGCGCCCGGATGTCCCCGCGCCGATGCCGCTGCAGGCCTCGACCGTGCGGAGATCGTCGCGACGGTTCGTCGAGAGGTATTCCCTATCGTCCGACGCTGCATTCCGGACGATGCCGGTAGCGGAGAAGTCAGCGCCTACTTCGAAATCGATCCGAATGGCGGGGTCTTCTTCGCGCGCATAAAGCAATCAACTGTTTCCAACGCAAGCTGGCAACGGTGCTATCTCGACGCCGTCCGCAGCGTGAGATTTCCACGTCCACGCTGCCAGGTCGCCAATGTCGTCTTCCCGATCGAAATCAACCAAGACCGCTAACGCGTTCATGAGAAGCGCTTCGCATGTGATGCCGATCATCGCACTCGCGTGCGTTGCGTGTCGCAGCGAACGTCAGCTGCCGATCGCGCAGGCGACGACGACGCCGCCGGCGGGGCGTGACGATGTCCCCGTCATCGACGAGCTCTCCTACTTCGACGAGCTTGTCGCGCGTCGGCCCGAGCTCATCAGCAGCAGCTGCTACGACAGCCTGACGTTGAAGCCGAAGTATCGGCAACGCCTGCTCGCGGGCGACAGCGTCAGCGCGATTCGCGAGAGAACATACACCGCCGAACAGCGCGCGAGCGACGCCCAATGGGCCGCCTCGCTTCAGAGCGCAGAGCTATCGTATTGCTCGCAGCACAACAACCCCGGCGGCTGCCCTTGGATTTGCAAGACCGCCTGCGACGTGTGCCCATCATCGATGTCATCAACCACACCAAGCGATGCCGTAAACGTGTGGCCGAGTGGGTACCCATTGTGCGATTTCGTGGGCTATCAAGTCGGTCCACGCGCCGAAGAAGCCTACGATCACACCGGCAAGATCCGTGATTGGAAAGTCTTCTTCGAGCTCAAGGACGAGGCGCTCGCATCCGTCGACGCCGCGACGTACTTGCGATTCACGCGAGAGCTCGAGCATGCCGGCTTCCACGGCGATTCGAAGATCATGATGGGCAGTGGGCGTGTTCGCTATCAGTACAACGACATCATTGTTCACGCGCAGACGCCAGACGACGCGCGCATTGCCGAGCGCATCGGGCTTCAAGTGTTCGGCACTGCGCTCGCGGCACGAGCTCGTGGACTCGACCTCGCATCGACCAAAAGCTCCGATGGCCTCCTCGACTGGCACCACTATCTTTGCGCGGAAGGAAAGGCTGGTATCCCACCTGAGGGTCTCGCGTTCGTGCAGTCAGCCGCTCGCTAATGCCTTGTTCGTCGCAGCAGCGCGGAGCCTTGCGTTCGGCAACCATGTCCACACGTCATTCGACCAGGCCAATCAGTAGAGCTAACCTTGACGCCATGAGGCTTCTTGCTTGCGTGCTTACGCTCCTCACCATGAGTTGTGGCGAGATCGACCGCAACGACGGTGGGTCTGCGGACAGCGCGAACGGCAGTGACAGCGGCATGGGCAGCGATTTGGGAGACGCGTCCCCCGAGGGATCAAGTTCGGACGGTGGCGTCTGCGACCCAAATCGTCCGTACCTGAACCAAAACGAAAACTGCGATTCCACGTTGAACGCCATCTGCCAGCAGTGGGCGCAGACTGCCGCAGTCAGCGCCTACGGCTACTCACAGTGTGAGGTCAATTCTGTCACGGGGCGTCGGGAATGCACCGACCCCGGTTGTGCACCGCAATGTTTTGTCGGTCAGGTTTGCGCCAGCACCTCACCCACGGGACCCCGGCAGTGCATTCCGACGTGTGCGGGAAAATGAAAGGGCTCCCGCTACCATATGCGGGGGTACTCCTCTGCTGTGGGTGTGGTGGTCAGCTCGGCCCCGATGGCGATGCGGCTGTTGACGGTGCAGTTGATGTGGTGGCTGACGCGTCCGACGCAGGGAGCAGTGATGGCGTTTCACAAGATGTCGAACTTCCCGATGGCTTCGACACCGAGAGTTGCGTAGGGGATTCGGTCGGCTTCAGCAATGGGTGCAACGCGACGAACGAGCAGTATTGCCAAACATGGACTCGTGATCGCGCCTTCGGAGCATACGGGCACACGACCTGCCAAGCCGGAACGTGCACGCTCGGAGACTACTGCCCTTCAGCATCCACACTCTGTCAATGCTCACCGACGCTCATCTGTGCGCCCGGACAGGTCTGCTACAGCGACACTCCCACGGGGCCGACGCACTGCAAGGCGGCGTGCACGCCGAGTCCCTGAAGCGCTGACGGGCTTCGAGGCGCACCGCGCTCGCCAAATGCCACGAATTCAGCGGAAAAAGCAGTACGCCCGGTAAGATTCGAACTTACGACATTCGGCTTCGAAGGCTCGACCGAGCCTCGATAAAAGTATCACGAAAATCCGCCGCTTGGGCCCGTTCGCAGGGGTCTGACTCCATCCCTGAGCACGCCGGCCAGGATACGGCGATCGTTGGCACTGGAAGATTCTGTGGCGACTGGATCGTGATGAACGAGAGCATGAACGAGGCGTGAAATGCGGGGCAGAGCCTCTATCGTCGAGTCG
>JBBSFE010000097.1:0-26900 GCA_038239005.1 Polyangiales bacterium | reverse complement strand
GGGCGGTTCAAGGACGACGCCAGGAGGCGTCGCCGCTTCGCTGCGCTACGCGGTGCCTTCGGCATCCTTGAGCCGCCCTGCGCGCCGTGCGCTGGGGGGTGCAGCCTTCACGAAGAGGGCGAAAGGAAATCTCATGTTGAAGATTTATGACACGTCGTTGGATTTGATTTCGTTCGTTCGGCCGTCTCTTGGGGAGATTGAGAGGCATGATGGGGATCTTGCTCGGCAACTTCGGCGGGCACTATCAAGCGTGTGCTTGAACATCGCGGAAGGAAGTTATGCGAGAGGTCGCAATCGATTTGCGCTCTATCAAGTGGCGCTGGGCTCGGCGAAGGAATCGAAGGCGTGCCTCGATGTCGCTCTGAGGTTTGGTTACATCGAGAGCATCGATGGACGGGCGCTCGCAAATCTCAGCTCGATTTGTGCAGTGCTGTATCGCCTAGTGACTTAGGCGATAGAGAGTGGCGGTGATGGTCGAGCCGGTCTCGAAGGCCGGCGTCGACCGTGTCGATGTAGCCAAGCGCTTCAGCGACATCGAGGAACAAAACCCGGCACCACGGCAAAACCAAGAATCCGAGCGAGCGAGAGCCCCGGAGCCGGAGCCGGAAACGGAGCCGGAGACGGAAACGGAGACGGAAACGGAGCCGGAGCCGGAGCCGGAAACGGAAACGGAAACGGAAACGGAAACGGAGTCGGAGTCGGAGTCGGAGTCGGAAACGGAAACGGAGTCGGAGTCGGAAACGGATACGGATACGGAAACCGATACGCCCTCCGCATCATCGACGTTGTGGTAAGCGAAAAGCATGTGCGGGATCGTCGCGTACGTCGGAGACAAACCGTGTGCGCCCCTCCTTTTGGATGGGCTGCGCAAGCTCGAGTACCGCGGGTATGACTCGGCTGGGCTGGCGATTCACTCGGGGAAATCCGTCGAGATCGCGCGCGCCGTCGGCAAGCTTCACAACCTCGACGCGCTGATGGCCAAGGCGCCGCTCGCGGGCACCGTTGGCATCGGGCACACACGGTGGGCGACGCATGGACGGCCCAACGAGTCGAATGCGCATCCACACATCGCGGGCGGCGTTGCGGTCGTGCACAACGGCATCATCGAGAATCACGTCGCGCTGCGCGCCGAGCTCGAGAAGAAGGGCGTCAAATTCTCGAGCGACACCGACACCGAAATCGTCGCGCACCTCATCGACGAAGCGTTGCGTTCCGGAAAAGCGTCTCTCGAAGACGCCGTGCGTGCGTCGCTCGCCCGTGTTCGCGGTGCCTACGCGATTGCGGTCGTCGGCACCGCATTCCCCGATCGCGTCGTCGTCGCGAAGAACGAATCCCCCATCGTCATCGGCCTCGGCGCCGGCGAAACATGGGCCGCGAGCGACATCCCCGCGATCCTCGAGCACACGCGCGACATGGTGTTCTTGCACGAGGGCGAAATGGCCGTGCTCACCAAAGGTGGCGCCGCCCTTTCCACGATCGAAGGCGCACCCATCACACGTGCACCGCGTCGCATCGATTGGTCGCCGACGCAGGCCGAAAAGGGCGGCCACAAACATTTCATGCTCAAGGAAATCCTCGAGCAGCCTCGCGCCGTCGAAGACACTCTGCGCGGCCGCGTCGACCTCGAAGCGGCGCAGGTCGTGCCCGAAGAAATCGGCGTCCCCAACGAGGTCGCCGAGCGCATTGGTCGCGTCTACTTCATCGCGTGCGGCACTAGCTCGCACGCAGCGATGGCGGGGCGCTACTGGGTCGAGCAGCTCGCCCGCATTCCGGCGGTCGTCGAAATCGGCAGCGAGGTTCGTTACCGCGAGCCCGTCTTCAAGAAGGACGATCTCGTCGTCGCCGTCAGCCAGAGCGGCGAAACACTCGACACCCTCGCCGCCGCGAAAACCGCGAAGGCACAAGGCGCGCACGTGCTCGCCGTTGCCAACGTTCTCGACAGCGCCATCCCGCGCATGGCCGACGCCGCTCTTTATACGCACGCGGGTCCCGAGATCGGCGTCGCGTCGACCAAGTGTTTCACCGCGCAGCTCGCCGCGCTCCTTCTACTCGCCGTTCACATCGGTCGCCGGCGGGGGGTTCTCAACGAAGCGGCCGCGCGCCGCGTCCTCGACGCACTTTGGCACGTGCCTCATTCGATGCGCGAAGTGCTCGCCACGACCGATCACGCGCGCGCCATCGCGAAGAAACACATGCGCGCGCGCGACTTTCTCTACCTCGGTCGCGGCACGAATTTTCCGATCGCTCTCGAGGGCGCGCTCAAGCTCAAAGAAATTTCGTACATCCACGCCGAGGGTTACGCGGCCGGCGAGATGAAGCATGGGCCCATCGCGCTGATCGACGAAAACATGCCCGTCGTCGTGCTCGCCCCCAAAGACGCACACTACGAAAAGACGCTCTCCAACATGCAAGAGGTCCGCGCGCGCGAGGGGCAAATCATTGCAGTCTGCACGCAAGGCGACGCCGATGCCGCGAGGCTCGCCGACGACGTGCTCGTCATCCCCGCAGCCGAGCCCGAAGTGCTTCCGCTCCTCACGGTGCTGCCGCTTCAGCTTCTCGCGTATCACATGGCTGATTTGAAGGGCACGGACGTCGATCAGCCGCGCAACTTGGCGAAGACCGTCACCGTGGAGTGAGCCGAAAAACCTACTGCGTCTGGCAGGTCTTGGTGCACGGCGTTGTGTCGACCGTCTTGCCTTCGATTTGTCCGCACGTTGCGTTTTGATAATTCGACAGACATTGGTCGGCCTGATCGCCGTGATAGACGCCGCCGTTCGGGCACGCGATCGGATTCTCGCAATCGTACGCACTCTTTTGTTTCGACTCGCAATCCGATTCGCTCGTGTAGCCAGCCGCCGCGAGCTCCTGTGGCGTCGCGCACTCGTACGCCTTTTGGCAAAGCACTTGAGCGAGCTTGTTGCAGGCGTCGGACGGACTGCTGCTGCCGCATGCCATGAACGCGAATCCGACTCCGACAACGCAACCGAGAACTTTCGTGGACATGCCCATTCTCCTTCAATGACAAATCTTGGATTGATTGCAATCCTCGGGATCGCGACCGCTTGCGACGTCGTCGCATGTCCATGCAGCGTTTTGGTATTCGGACACGCACGTCTCCGCGGCGCCCGTATCATAAGACGTTCCGGCCGGGCACGTCGACTGTGCGCCGAGGCAGTTCGCGTGGACGGCGTCGGCCTTGGTGACGGCGCAATCAGCGGCCGTTTGGCCGTAGCTTTGTTGAAGGGCCGTGAGCGCGGTGTCCGTGTAGCAGGCGTAGTGACGATCGCACCATGCGACGACGTAGTCGTTGCAAGCGCTGGCGACGGTCGTCCCGCAGCCGCACGTGAGAAGCAAAAGAACCGCGAAAAATCGCATGAACGGCAATTAGCTTCTCATAGCGTTCGTGTCGAGGAGGATGGTCACCGGCCCATCGTTCACGCTCTCGACGTTCATGTGCGCGCCAAAGCGTCCTTCTTCGACGCGAATCTTTTCGCGCGCCGCGGTTGCGAACGCTGCGTATTCGCGCGCGGCATCGGCGGGAGGCATGGCGGCGTCGAAGCCCGGTCGCCTGCCGCGCGTGATGTCTGCGTAAAGCGTGAACTGACTCACGAGAAGGAGCGAGCCTCTCACGTCGGCGACGCTTCGATCCATTTTGCCTTCGTCGTTCGAAAAAATTCTAAGGCCCAAGGTCTTGTCGATCATCCACGCGCGTTCGCGCTCAGCGTCGCCGCGGCCGATGCCGAGATACACGAGAAGCCCGCGATCGATTGCGCCGACGCTCGCGCCATCGATCAAGACGCGCGCGCTCACAACGCGTTGCACAACCGCGCGCACTTACGGCTCCTTCAGACCGAGCTCGCGACGAAGACGTTTGACTTCTGCGAAGTACGTTTGGCGATCGTAGGGCTCGTTGAGGATGTGGAAGTCTTTGCCGGAGAGGCCGACGCAGCCGAAAGAGTACGTGCAGCGCGAGCACGCGACGCATCGCTCGAGAAATGCGCTCTGAGCACACCGCTCGGACTCTTGGCAGTGCGAGCACCCGAGGCAATCGCGGCTCGCGGTGCAGTGCGAGCAATCGGTGCAGCCTTCGCACGAGCGGCAATAATGGCAACGCGCGATTTGCTTGCAGTCTACACAGAATGTGGAATCGACGGCACCGACGCATCGGTCGCACCCGACGGAGCCCGTGTTGGTCGTGCCCGAGCCGTGGGCGGCGACGAGCTTGCGAAACGCGGATTCGAACTCGGAGCGTGTCGATGTCACGACGCCAAGTTGCCGAAATTCCTGCGATTGTCAACGATCGGCACCACAAATTTGGCCCAGGTACGCAGATGTAGGCATTTGTACGTGTATGAAGGTCATCTCGCTGGCAACCGGAACCCTCACCGTTCTTTTCGTATCCCTTCCGTCGCTCGCCGCGCACGCGAAACACGCCAAGCATGTCGTGCACGCGCAGCCGCAGCAGCATGCGGTCGTCGCCGCTCACGCGACTGCGATTCACGCGACCGCGATGCACACCACGCAGGTCCATTCACGCGACGCTTCGGTCACGCATCACGCTGCGCCACCCGCGCACGATGTGAAAGCCGACGCGAAAAAAAAACAACCGGCCCCGTGCCTTCACGAGCCCGTCACGATCGGGCGCGGCACTGAAGAAGAACACTTCTCGCTGACGCGTTGTGATGGGAGCCCGCTTCCCGACGCGGTCGATCGTCTTTCGGTTCTCGCGCGCGCCGACAGCGCCATGAAGCCGATGCACGGCGGCCCGCTTCCCGCCGGCATGCGTCGCATCGATGCGAAGCTCGTCGAGCGACTCCAGGTCGTCGCGGACCACTTCGGTCACGGCCACGCTGTTGCGATGCACATCATCTCGGGCGTCAGGCCCGCGAGCACGGGCAGCTACCACGCGACGGCGCAGGCGCTCGATTTCCGCGTAGACAACGTACGTAACGATGAGCTCGTCCAATTCTGCAAGACGATGCAAGACACCGGCTGCGGCTACTACCCAAACAGCTCCTTCATCCACATGGACGTCCGCGCTCCCGGCACGGGCCACGTGACGTGGATCGACGCAAGCGGCCCAGGCGAAAACCCGCACTACGTCTCGGCGTGGCCCCCGCCTCCCGAAAACAAATCGTTCGACAAAGTCGGCTCCGCGATCCCGATCCTCGGGTCCCACGACATCGCCGACTCCCTCGACGCCATCGACAAAGAAATCAGCGCGCTCGAAAGAACCGCGCTCCGCTAATCCAATTTACGTTTCGTATTTAGGATGGATGTAGCTCGTCGATGGCGCGGCGGACTTGGGAGACGTGGCGGTCGACGCGGAGCTCGTGGTGGAACACGTGGCGGATGATGCCCGTGGCGTCGGCGACGAACGTGACGCGTTTGGCAATGCCGACAATGGGCCAGAGAACGCCGAAGGCGCGGGAGACTGCGCGGTCGGTGTCGGCGATGAGCGGGAACGGGACGCCCGCCCACTCTGCGAAGCGGCATTGGGCGTCTAGCGGGTCCGTGGAGATGCCGACGATGTGGACGCCGCGCCTCGCGAGGGCCGGGTACTCGTCGCGAAATGCTTTCGTTTCGCGGATGCAGCCGGGGGTGAAAGCCTTCGGAAAAAAGAAGAACACCGAAGGTTTGCCGCGCAGCGCTACGCTACGAATCACGCAGCCCGCAGTGGTGCGGGCCTCGAAATCGGGCAATTCATCCCCACGGTTCAACATCGAACGACAAGCCCTAAGATGCCGCAGCTTGGGGGTCAGTTGCGAATACAATCACGATGGTGAGTGGCGATAAGGACGACCCCATCTTCGAGGGCCTCTGGCAAAAGACCCTGGACGCATGGGATGAGGACGCGCGTCACGCGGCCGTGCTGGAATATGCGCTCCGCGAAAAGACGCTTCCCGACCTCGCGGGTCGGTACCGCGCGCTGAAGGACGACCCCGAGAAGGGCGAGATCGCGCAAAAGCGCATCGACGGAATTCTCGCGACGGCAACGACGATGCTCTTCTCGATGAAGACTCCGAAGCCGACGAAAACGCCATCGTGGCTTTTCTGGAGCGCGCTTCTCACGTGTGCAGTCATGCTTCTCTACGTGGCCTACGCGATGCTTCACAAACCATGAAGAGCGCGGTCTTGATGTTTGGTTTTCTCGCCGCGTGTCGCACGAGCTCCATCGAGCCCGACCCGCCGAAAAAAGAAGAAGCGGGAATCACGATTGGCTCGAAGGCTCGCGGCATCGAGCTCGTGCCTGCGCCGCCGGGCGATGTTGCCGCGCTCGTGCGTGCGTCTCGCGAAACGGCACGCGCGCATGGTCGCGTGCTGATGGTCTACATCGGCGCGGTGTGGTGCGAGCCGTGTCAGCGGTTTCATCACGCCGCGGAAGAAGGAAAGCTCGACGACAAATTCCCCACGCTCAGCTTGCTCGTGTTCGATCTCGACGCCGACGGCGATCGACTGAAGCGCGCCCAATACGCGCCAGGCTACATCCCGTATTTCGGGGTGCCCGACGAAAACGGAAAGGCCACGCGCAACGCGCTCTCGGGTTCGATCAAGGGCGAAGGCGCAATCGATCAGATCACGCCGCGCCTGCAAGAGCTCGTCGAAAAGGCGCAACAATGAAAACGGAAGGCATGTTGATGACCGCCACGGGCGGCCCTGAAGTTCTCGAATGGGGAAGCTTCGAGCTCGCCGAGCCGGGGCCGCGTGAGGTGCTCGTCCGCGTTCATGCCGTCGCGCTCAATCATTTGGATTTGTGGACGCGCCGCGGTTTGCCGAACGTGAAATACGAATTTCCACACCGACTCGGCGCCGACGTCGCAGGCGTGGTCGAGGCGCTCGGACCTGGCGCGCGCCAAACTGCGGTTGGCCAGCGCGTGATGCTCAACCCGGGCCTCACGTGCGGCGTGTGCGCGCGATGTCTGTCGGGCGATGACAACCTGTGCGCGAAATACAAAATCCTCGGCGAGAATACGCAAGGCGGTTACGCGCGCCACATCGTCGTGCCCGACACGAACATCGTGCCTATTGCCGACGCGCTCTCGTTCACCGATGCCGCAGCGATCCCGCTCGTGTTCATCACCGCGTGGCAGATGGTCGTTCGCCGCGCAGAAGTGAAAGTCGGTCAGACGGTTCTCGTGCAAGCCGCGGGAAGCGGCGTCTCGAGCGCGGCGATCCAGATCTGCAAGCTCCTCGGTGCGCGCGTGATCGCAACGACCGGTTCGGACGAGAAAGCCAACCGCGCCCGCGCACTCGGTGCCGACGAAGTCATCAACTACAAGACCCAAGATTTTCTCGCAGAGTGCAAACGCCTCACGCAGAAACGCGGCGTCGACGCGGTCATCGAGCACGTCGGCGGGGAGGTCTTCACGAAGAGCATCTTGGCGACAGCGTGGGGCGGCCGCGTCGTCACGTGCGGCGCGACCTCGGGTTTCAAGCCCGATTTCGATTTGCGCCAGATCTTTTTCCGCCAGGTGCAAGTGCTCGGCTCGACCATGGGTCGCAAAAGCGATTTGCTCTCCGTCGCGACGTTCGTCGAAAGCGGCAAGCTGAAACCCGTCGTCGACCGCGTGATGCCGCTCCGCGAAGCGCGCGCCGCACACGTTGCGCTCGAGAAGCGCGAAGCCTTCGGCAAGATCGTGCTGAGCGTCGACTAAAAATGAAGTCGTACAAATCGCATTTCCGAAAATTCATCGACGCCGATCCGCAGCGCATTCACTTCGCTGCGCACAGCCACCACTTCTGGCCCGACGTCAGCTTCGATGCACACATGCGCGCGTGGATGGACGCCGCAACGCTCGTCGACGACAAATGGGATCGCTTCTTCGGCAAGCTCTGGCCGCGTGCGCAAAAGCATGTCGCACGCATCTTGAAGCTCCCCGATCCGACGACGGTGGCGTTCGGCCCGAACGTGCACCAGCTCGTGATGCGCGTGCTCTCGAACTTACGGCCGCCGATGCGCGTGCTCACGACCGATGGCGAGTTTCATTCGTTCGGTCGCCAGCTCGCGCGCTTCGAAGAAGCCGGTCGAGCCGAGGTCGTCCGCGTGCCGACGCGGCCGTTCGCCACCTTCGTCGAGCGCTTTTGCGAAGCCGCGAAAGACCCGTGCGATCTCGTTTACGTGAGTCACGTGTTCTTCGACTCGGGCTACGCGCTCCGCGATCTCGATGCCATTGTCAGCGCCGCTCCGAAAGACGCCGTGGTCATCGTCGACGGGTACCACGCGTTCTGCGCGATCGACGTCGACCTCTCGAAGCACGCCGAGCGAATCTTCTATGTGGGCGGCGGTTACAAATACGCGATGAGCGGCGAAGGTTGCTGCTTCATGCACGCGCCGCCGGGGGCATTTCCGCGCCCGATCGATACGGGTTGGTTCGCATCGTTCTTCTCGATGAAGGACGCACAAAGCGGCGTCGCCTACGCGGAAGACGCATCACGTTTCCTCGGCGCGACCCAAGACCCCACGCCGCTCTATCGCTTCGATGCCGTGATGACGTGGCTCGACCGCGAAGGCATCACGTCGCACGAAATCGACGAGCGCGCGAAAACGCTTCAGGCGATGTTCATCGACGAGCTCGGAAAACACGGAGACCTGCCGCTCCGCCAGAGCCAGCTCGTCGTGCCGATATCCGAGCACAATCGCGGGCAATTTTTGGTTTTCGAAACGCCCGCCGCGAAAAGCATCCACAATCAGCTCGCCGTTCGAAACATCATGACCGACGTCCGCGGTGATCGATTGCGCTTTGGTTTTGCCATCTATCACGATGAATCCGACATCATCGAAGGCGCGCGTCGCCTCGTTGATGCGCTAGGATGATCCAATGACCCAGCCCGCGTCCGAGAACGCATCGCAGATCCAGCTACATCAGCTTCTGCGTGCGATGATCGAGAAGGGAGCGAGCGATCTCCACATCACGACGGGCCAATCACCGCTGCTCCGCATCGATGGGTCGATCGTGCCGCTCAAGCTCCCGAAGCTCGAGCCCGTCGACACGAAGCGGCTTTGTTACACCATCCTCACCGAAGAGCAGAAAATTCAATTCGAGCAAAACAACGAGCTCGATTTTGCATTCGGCGTGCGAGGCCTCTCGCGTTTCCGCGCGAACATCTTCATGCAGCGCGACAACATCGCCGGCGCGTTCCGTACGATTCCGTTCAAGATCCTCTCGTTCGAAGAGCTCGGTCTGCCCGGCATCGTTCCCGATCTCGCGAATCGCCCGAGCGGTCTCGTGCTCGTCACGGGGCCCACGGGAAGCGGCAAGTCGACCACGCTCGCGTCGATCATCGACAAGATCAACACCGAGCAGCGCATGCACATCATCACGATCGAAGATCCGATCGAGTATCTGCATCCGCACAAGCTCTCGGTCGTCAACCAACGCGAAGTCGGCACCGACACCGCGGGCTTCAAGATCGCGCTCAAGTACGTTCTTCGACAAGACCCAGACGTCGTGCTCGTCGGCGAGATGCGCGACCTCGAGACCATCGAGGCCGCACTCACCATCAGCGAAACAGGTCACCTCGTGTTCGCGACGCTCCACACGAACAGCGCGGTCTCGACCATCAACCGCATCATCGACGTGTTCCCACCGCATCAGCAGCAGCAGGTGCGCGTGAAGCTCTCGTTCGTTTTGCAGGGCGTGCTGAGCCAGCAGCTCATTCCGCGCATGGGCGCCCCAGGTCGCGTCATCGCAATCGAAGTGCTTATCCCGAACCCTGCGATTCGAAACTTGATCCGCGAAGACAAGATTCACCAAATTTATTCGCAGATGCAGGTTGGCCAAGAGAAGCACGGCATGCAGACGCTCAATCAGTCGCTCTTCTCGCTCTGGGGTCGCCGCATCATCTCGCTCGAAGAGGCGCAAGGCCGGTCGCTCGAGCCGGACGAGCTCCGCATGATGATGGAGAAGGGGATTGCCGGGTCAGCTGCGGGTCAGCGGCCGGTGGGTCGCTGAACGAGCACGCGCGCAAGCTCCGCGTACTGCTCGCGTGTATTATACAACTGCGCGCTGACGCGTAAGACGCGCTTCGGCGTCGCGGGCCACGCGTGCACGGGGACTTCGATTTTGTGCGTCTCGGCGAGCTCGTTCATGAGGCCGAATGCGTCGCCGTCGTCGATGGGCACGGCCGCGAGCGAGCCAATCATCGAATCGGGTGCGGGCGCGGGAATCGAGAGGGCCTTGCACAAGATGTCTCGAGCTTCGAGCGCGAGCGCTCGGTTCGTGTCGCGAAACTTCGGGTCGAGGCTCACGAGAAAATCGATCGAGGGGCCAATGCACAAGATTGCCGTGGGATCGATCGTGCCGACCCAATCGAACTCGAGAAAGTAGCGACCGCGATCGGTGCGGCGCGCGCCGTTCATGCCGATGCCGTTGTGCCCGTGGCTGATGACATGCGGGCGCACTTCTTTTTGCTTGTCCTCGCGGACCCACAAGAAAGCAGCACCCTTCGGCGTGCAGAGCCACTTGTGGCAGTTGGCCGTGTAGTACGCGACGTGCGGCGCGAGCGATTCGAGCGAAAGATCGAGCATGCCAGGCGCGTGTGCGCCATCGACGAGGACTTCGACGTTGCGCGCGGCGAGCTCCTTCGCGATGCGCGCGATCGGAAAGACGAGACCCGTTGCGCTCGTGACGTGATCGACGAGCGCGAGCCGCGTGCGTGGCCCGACCTTCGCGAGGATGGATTCGACGACTTCGTCCTCGGACGAAAGCGGAAACGGGATTTTCGCGACGACGACTTTGCCGCCGGCGCGCTCCGCGACGAACTCGAGGACGTTCTTGCAGGCGTTGTATTCGTGGTCGGTCGTGAGGAGCTCATCGCCTTCGCGAAAGGTGAGTGATCTCAAAACCGCGTTCACGCCCGTCGTGGCGTTCGCGACGAAGACGAGATCGCTCGGGCGCGCATCGACGAAGCGGCCGAGAGCGCTGCGCGTTTCATCGAGAAGGCCCTCGAGGTCGCGCATGAAAAACTTCATCGGATTGCGTTCCATCCGCGTGCGCAGCGCGGTTTGCGCGTCTTGGATCACGCGCGGCGTCGAGCCGAACGAACCGTGGTTCAGAAACACGATCTTCGAGTCGATCGTGAACTGACTCACGAACGCGTTCATTTGTTGCGAACGCGCGGGGGCTCGGGAACCTTCATGCCGAGCGCCGTGGCGGCTGCGGCGACGTCGGGGTTCAAGATGCCCGCTGCGAAGAGCTCTTTGATGTACTCGGGGCCGCGCCGGCGATCTTTCATCGCGCCGAGCGAGATGGCCGCGATCTCGCGCGCGGGAAGCGGAGCAGCGGGCGGCGGCGGCTCGAGGCTCGCCGTCTTGCCGCGCGCGTCTTCGACTTTGCCGTTCGATGCGGACGCGTAACCGCCAAGCCAACCCGCGAGCGAGCCGAGCACGAGCGGGAATCGCGCGAGCAGCGCGTTCGCGGCAGCTGCTTTGTCGCGTGCGACGAGCACGAGTACGCGTTCGGTGAGCGTGCGCGTCGTGATGGTTCCGATCATCGCGGTGTCGCTCAGGCGATCGGCGTCGTCGAGGTGGCCTTGCCAGCGTGCGAGCCGCGACAAGCGAAGCGCGCGGAGCGGGCGATTTTCGCTGCCCTTCCATTTGTCCGCGATCTTCGAGGCCGTCGCGAGGTCGCCTGCTTCGAGTGCGAGGTCCATCGCGACGAGATCGGCCCATGGGGCTTCGTCGTCGGCGAGATCGAGAAGCCGGTCTGCTGGGAGCTGGCCTTTTCCGGCGAGCGCGAGCTGCGCGGTGTTGAGCGCTTCGAGGAACGGGAAGGCGCGCGTCTCGGGCGGGATGGCATCGAGCGCGTTGGCGAGGCCCGTCGAGTCGACGCGTTCGTAGGCCGTGGCAGCGCGAACGACGGCGACGTCCGGCGAGGCTGCGTCGAGATCTTCGGTGGCCTTGAGAGCTTCATCGAGACGATTGCCGAGAAGTGCAACGCGCGCCGCAAGCACACGCGCCGGCGGATACACCGCGGAGAAGCTGACCGCCGTTAGCGCAGCTTTTTGCGCGAGCGCTTCGTCGCCCGTTTCGAGTGCGATGATGCCGAGCCACGACGCGGGTCCGGGACCCTCGACCACAGTGAGCCCTTTTTGAACTTCGGCGCGTGCGGTTTTCGGATCGTGTTTGTCGACGGCTTGAAGCGCGGCAATTGCGCTCGCGACGAATCGCAAATCGATGGGCAGCTCTGCGCCCTTCGCGACGATGTCGCTGACGTCTTTTGCAACATCGGGCGGAGCCTGCTCGGCACGCGCTGGATCACGCGCCCACGCGAGCGCGACGAGCGCTTGGCCTTCGACGCGATCCGGCCATTTTGCGCGGAACGCTTTCGCGAGCTCCATCGCTTTCACGGGATCGCCGTCGATGGCGGTTGACCGCACGAAACCGACTTGCGCGACGATGAGCTCGGGATCGAGCTTCGTTGCGGCTTCGTAGCGTTCTTTTGCGCCGCTCGACCCGGCGCGCTCGAGCGTTGCAGCGCTCATCAGCTGGTACCAAGGGTCGTCTTTGCATTTGGTATCGGACTTCGAGATGAGGCTCGCCGCGCCGACGGTGTCGCCTTGAAACAAGAACGATGCGATTTGCGCGAAGACGAGCTGCTCTTCTTTGATTTTGAGCTCGTGCGCGCGCGTGAGGCCGTCTTCGAAGGCGACATCAGCACCGCCACGCAAGAGCCCGCTCATGGCGCGCTCGCGAAGCCAAGCGATCGCGACGCGCTCCGAACGCGAATCGAGATCGAACACGATCGAGTAGCGCTGCTCCATGTCGGGCAAGAGCGACGCTTGGCTCTTGTGGAGGTCGGCTTCGATCTGCACGAGCATCGCCTCTGCGCGAATGTGGGCCTTGTCGCGCTGGCTTTTGATGTAGCGAAACCCGCCAATGCCGCCGCCAACGAAGAGCAGCGTGATCGCGACGAGCGGGAGCGTGCCGCGGCGACGCGTTCGCTTTGCGCGGTCCCACTTCATGGGCGTGGTCGCTTGCGCCTCGTAGATGCCGGCGAGCGAGAGCGCATCGAGGACATCGCGTGCGTCGGGAACGCCGGGCGTCGCTGCCGCGCGGAAGGGCGACGCACCGACGTCCTCGCGTTTGTCGACGACGACGTCTCTTTGCGGAGCAACGGGCGCCGAACGCGCTTCGACCGGTTTCTCGAAAACGGGAGCGGGCGGCGGCGGCGGGATGACCGGAGGAAGCGGCGGAGGCGGAGCCCTCGGTGCCTCGCGACGAGGAGGCGGAGGCGGCTCGGCGCGCGGCGTGAACGGGTCGATCGTGGGCGCGTTCATCGGGTATTTGCGATCGAGGGGCGCGAGCGCAGGCGGCGCATTCGGTGAGGGAAGTGGCGGAAGCGGCGGAAGCGGCGGCGGCGGCATCGGAGGCGCCGTCTGCATGCGGACTTCGGTCTCCTCTTCCTCGAAATCCTCGCCACTCGGCGGCGGAACGGAAATCGGCGATGTACGCGCTACCTCTGCCGCAACCGCGCGTGCACCCGCGCGTGTTTGCATCGGCTTGTACACGCGGCAGCGCTCGAGCCAGGTCTTCGACATGTCGTCGGTGATGCCGAACTGAATCGCGCGCTCGAGCACCTTCTCGGCGCGGGCCGCATCGCCGCGGCGCAGCAAAACCTCCCCGAGCACGCGGTAGACGAGGCCATCACGCGGCGCGATCTTCCCGGCGGCCACGAGAACACTCTGCGCTTCCGCGAGCTTGTTCGTGCGCATGTACATCTTCGACACCGCAACGAGCACCGGCACGTTCGACGAGAACTTCACCTGAGCGAAGTCGGCGACTTGCTGCACGAGCGTCGTGCGGACAGCAGAGAGCGCCTCGCAGAGCTCGATCGTCGAGTCGACGTCTTGAGACTTCTTCCAGCGGTCCGCGAGGGAGTCGATCGTGCCAGGCATCGGAGCGAGAGGCCTCGCAGAGCGAGACGGACCTCGCAGGGTAGCAGGCCAAAAGTGCTTCCGGGAACCCTTTACCGCGCGCCTCCCGAGAGCTAGCTATGAAGGGTGAGTACGCCGCGCAAACGCAAGAGCTCGGGCCTTACGCTCTCGCTCTCCGCGAGGCTCGACGAGCTTCGTGGAGTGCTGCGTAAAGCGGGTCTTCGGAGCACGGGGCCGCGTGTGGCGGTGCTTCGGTGGCTCTCGCAATCGGGCACGCCCGTAAGTCATCCCGAGATTTTCGAAGCTCTCGCTGGCGAGGGATTCGACCGAGCCACGCTTTACCGCAATCTCATGGATCTCGCGGAGGCCGGTCTCGTTCGCCGCACGGATTTGGGCGACCACGTTTGGCGTTACGAGCTGCGTTCTTCGGAAGATGGGCACGTCATCGAGCACCCGCATTTCGTATGCACCGATTGCGGCGGGATCGCGTGTTTGCCAGGCGTCGCGGTGAAGATCGTGTCGAACGGGGGCGAGACGCCGCGGTCCGTTCGCTCGCGAAAAGTGGCTGTGCAGCTCTCTGGCCGTTGCAACGCGTGCGCCTAAGCACTTTGGATTAACCGACATCCCAGATGTAGTTGCAACGCTGTTGCATCTACGCTACCCAGCTTAGATGCGCGGTCGCATGACAGCGGGCATTTTGCTCGCCGCCTTCTTGTTCACTTCGGGCGCGTCCGCCCAGGTCGACGCGGAGATCACGCACCCCGTTGCTGTCCACCAGGTGGAGGCGATCTACCCAGCCGGGCTCGCCCCGCAGCACGCCGATGTGATTCTGATCGTGAAGCTCGACACGGAAGGCAACGTCTCCGAGGTCAAAGTCGAAACCTCGGGCGGCGCGCCCTTCGACGCAGCTGCGACCGAAGCCATCCAAAAATGGACGTTCTCCCCCGCCACGAAAAACGGAAAACCGTTCGCCGCGCGAATGAAAATCCCGTTCCACTTCGAGCCCCCGAAACCGGCACCTCCCGACCCGGACGTCGAAACCCCGCCCCCACTTCCGCGCACGCCGACGCAAACGCCCACGCAGACGCCAACGCAAACGCCCACCCAAACGCCGACGCAATCCCAAGCAAGCGACGTCGAAGACGTCCACGTCTACGGGCCTGCAGCCCTTCCTTACGTTGGGGTCTCCGATGTCCACTTCTCGATCGGCGAGCTCTTCCGCGCGCGCGGATCGCCTTCCGACAATGCATCGAAGCTCCTCCAGTCCGCGACGCCCATTCTGCTCACGAACGAGGGCGGCGAAGGCCACGCCGAGCAAGTCTTTCTCCGCGGGTTCGACGCACGCGAAGGACAAGACATCGAGTTCACCGTCGGCGGCGTTCCGATCAACGAGAGCGGCAACCTGCACGGCAACGGCTACGCCGACACGCACTTCATCATTCCGGAGCTCGTCCAATCCGTCCGCGTGATCGAAGGGCCGTTCGATCCGAGGCAAGGCAACTACGCGGTCGCGGGGAGCGCGGATTACGAGCTCGGCCTGCCGCGGCGAGGATTCGTTGCAAAGTACACAGGTGGCTCGTGGAACACGCAGCGCGGCCTCGTTCTCTGGGGCCCGGAAGCAATGAGCGACCGCACATTCGCGGGCGCCGAGCTCTACTCGACCAATGGCTTCGGCCAAAACCGCGACGCGCTTCGTGGCAGCGCGATGGCGCAATACGAAGGCAAGCTCGGAGACAAAGGTCTCTGGCGCGTCGGCGCTCAAGGTTATGCGTCGCATTTTCATTCGCCCGGTTTGATTCGCGAGGACGACTACAAGTCCGGAAAAATAGGCTTCTACGACAGCTACGATTCGAGCTCGTTCGCGCGTGCGGCCGTTCCGCAAGGCGGCGACTCGTCACGGTATTCGATTTGGGGCCACATCGAGACGCGCTCGGGCGACACGACGCTCGGTCAAGACGTGTGGCTCGTGAAGCGCGACATGCGCCTCCTCGAGAATTTCACGGGTCTCTTGCTCGACGTGCAACAGCCGCTTCAATCGCTCCACTCACAACGCGGTGACGAGCTCGACTTGAACAGCGACGCCACGATGATCGGCGCGAAAGGCTTCGCGCGATGGCGCACGAAAGCGCTCGGCCAGCGTCAGGAAATCGAGGTCGGTTACTTCGCGCGCGGCGACCAGGTGCACGGCACCCAGCAGCGTCTCGACAACGCGTCGGGCGTTCCGTACCAGACCGACACGGACCTTCAATCGACGCTCGGCGATCTCGGCCTTTACGCTGACGCCAACTTGCGCGCGACCAAATGGCTCAACGTACGCGGAGGATTTCGTTCGGACATCCTCACGTACGACGTCCTCGACAACTGTGCGGCGCAATCCATCTCGAAACCCTCGACGACAAACCCGCCGATCGATCAGAGTTGCCTCACGCAGTACGACGCCGGCGGCGTTCCCGCGCATCGCGAGCCGAATCAGCGCACGAGCACCGCGACGATCGTCACCATGCCGCGCGCCTCGGCGATCGTCGGTCCGTTCGCGGGGTTCTTGCTGTCGGCCAGCGTGGGCGAAGGCGTGCGCTCGGTCGACCCGAGCTACGTCACGCAAAACGTCTCGACGCCGTTCGCGAGCGTTCTCGCCTACGAGGGTGGCGCCGCGTACACGCGAGCGTTCAAAGACACGCTCATCGTCGCGCGGTCGGTGTTTTTCCAAACACACGTCGACAAAGACCTCATCTTCAGTGAAACCGAGGGCCGCAACGTGCTTGGCGTCGGCACGACGCGCTCGGGTTGGTCCGGCTCCGCGCGCATCACGGCCAAGAAGATTTTCAAATCGGCCGTTAACATCGACGAGTCCGCGAGCGTCACGTTGGTGAAGTCCACGTACGACGACACACACTTGCTCGTCGCCTACGTGCCGGATGCGGTCGTGCGATCCGACACGGCGATCTTCGGCGATCTGCCGCTCAAAATCAGCGGCACGGCGATTCAGGCCTCGCTCGGTTTTGGCCTGACGTACGTCGGCAAACGCGCGCTTCCCTTCGGCCAACGAAGCGATGACATCTTCACGCTCGACGCGACCGCGAGCGTCGCGTGGCGCAACGTCGAGATCGGCGTGACTGGCACGAACATCACCGACAATCACTACCGCCTCGGCGAATACAACTTCGCGTCCGACTTCCACAGCCAGCCGCAACCCACGCTCGTGCCCGAGCGAATGTTTTCAGCGGGCCCACCCCTCGGCATCTTCGGCAATCTGACGATTCGGTTCGGAGGAAAATCATGACGCGTTCGCGTGGTGCGTTCGCGTTCGCGTCGGCGTTTGCGTTCGCGTGCGTCGGCACGACCGGGGGCCAGCTCGTGGACTTTCCGGCATCCGCCGCCGGCGCTGAGGACGCCGCGACGCCGCTCGTGTTCGACCAGACGACGGCCGGTCACACGTGGCATGTGTCGCTGACCGAGGCCAAGCTCCACATCGGCGCGCTCTACCTCGATCAATCGGAACCGGCGTCGGGCGCGGGCGATACCAATTGCATCTTGCCCGGCGTGTACGTCGCGGAGGTGACGACGGGGCTCGACGTCGATTTGCTCTCGCCGACGCCGCAGGCCTTTCCTGTGGCGGGTCACGGCTCGACGTCGCCCGTGCTCGTCGGACAAGTCTGGCTGACGGGTGGCGACATCAACGCCGTGACCGATCTCACGAAGACTTTAATCGTCGCGGGCACGGCGACGGACGACTCGGGAGCATCGATTCCGTTCGAAGGGACGCTCACCATCGGCGCCAACCGCGTGCCGTCGAATCAAACGACCGGCGGCAACCCGATTTGCAAACAGCGCATCGTCACGCCCATTCAGACGAGCGTTGCCGTCCAAACCAGCGGCGAGCTCCTCGTCCGCATCGACGCCAAACGCCTCTTCGTCAACGTGGACTTCGGCCAGCTGCCAAAGGTCTCGGGCACCTACGCATTTAGCGACGACCCGACATCGACGAGCTACACGCAGCCAAGCATCAACCTCTACGCGAACCTTCGAGCGACGGGCACCTATTCGTTCTTGTGGACCGACGCGCACTGATGTATCTCGGTTGCATGTGCAATCGAGTTGCAATAACCATCCTGGCGCTAGTGGAGGCTGCGTGCTCGAACGGCCCAACGCAAGGTGACGCCGGTTCGGATGCCGCGCAGGCTTGCGATGCTGGCCCTACGAACGGCGCTCTCGCCGCGTTCACGCCGCCATCTGATCCCGGGGGTGGCGGGATCTTGTTTGCCGCGTCGGGCGAGGTTCTCGCGCTCACGGGCTATCCATTTCCGCCGGTGAGCTCGGGCGATCCGGCCTTCGTCGATGGGTGGGACGTGAAATTCGACAGGCTCCTCATCACGGTCGACAAGATCACGCTCGCGCAAAACCCGGACACGAATCCCGGCGACGAATCGAAGCAAGGCGCGGTGGTCGCCGAAGTCGACGGCCCCTGGGCGATCGATCTCTCGCACAGCGATCCCGGCAACTTGCCTGGCAAGGGCGGCGGCGGCGAGCAAGCGGTTCCGTTCGCGGCGCTCTCGAAACAGAACAAGAACGGCAACGCGTCGTTCGCGACCGACGGCACGCGATACGCGTTCGGATTCGATCTCATCGCGGCAACGGCGACGACGTGTGATGGTCGCGCGACCGCGAACGTGAACCTCGATGCGGCGGCTCAATCCGACTACGCACAGATGATCACCAACGGGTGCGTCGTCTATTACGCCGGCACCGCGACGTTCAACGGTGCATTGGGACCGATCCCGACGTGCAACAACGACCCCATCTACGCGACGTGGCCGAAGCAAGTGAAGTTCGCGTTGTGCTTCAAGTCACCCACGAGCTACGTCAACTGCCAGAACCCGGATAACGATCCGGCCGCTGGCCTCGGAACCGAAGAGCACGAGCGCGGCGTCGCCTTCTTGGCGAACCAATCGGTCATCGGCCAGGTCACGGTTCACACGGACCACCCGTTCTGGGACAGCGTGCTTCACGATTCGCCCGCACACTTCGATCAATTCGCCGCGCGCCTTGCGGGACAAGCCGACGCCGGAACACAAACGGCGACGCTCGAGCTCACGCAGGGCGTCGACTACACGGCCTACACCGATGCGCTGAACAAACCGCTCCAGTGGCGCTATTGCATCGACCCGCCGACCGACGTGCATCCGAAGCTGACCGGCGTCATGTCGTTCGACCCACAGAGCATCCCACACGCGAATGGCAACGACCCATCGAGTGGTCTCCGCGACTACGCCGATTTTTCTACGTACAACCAAAGCACGCAAGGCCACCTGAATTCAGATGGCCTCTGCTTCGTACGCCGCAACTACGCATCGCCTCCCTAATCTGCGTTGGTTGCGGATGCGCGCGCATGCCTTATCTTTGCGCGGGTGAGCGCTGCGCTTCAATCGAGCGAGTTGGAGCAAACCATCCGCGCACACTTGCAGACGCTCGGCTCGCTGGCGGCGACGATTGCCAAGAACCCACGCGCGACCGTCCCGCTCTCGAAGCGGACTCCGTCGGCCGACGCGCCACCGCATAGCGGGAAAACGGCCCTCGCGGCGCTGAAGAAGATTCAGCGCGATCCGAACGCGCTCCACATCCGAGAGCGGCTCGGCGAAGGCGGGATGGGCGTCGTTCATGTCGGCCATCAGATTGCGCTCGATCGACGCGTCGCCGTGAAAACGCTCCGAACCGAGCACATGTCGGACGACAACGTCGAGAGCCTACTCGGCGAAGCGTGGCTCGCAGGCTCGCTCGAGCATCCGAACATCGTCCCGATTTACGATCTCGGTCTCGACACGTCGGGCGCGCCTCAGCTCGTGATGAAACGCATCGAGGGCGACACCTGGTCCGATTTACTCGGCGACAGCGACATCGCCAATCGTCACTCGGTCGATCGCGATCCGCTCGAGTTTCATTTGCGCGTGCTCATCCAGGTTTGCAACGCCGTGCACTTCGCACACTCGCGCGACGTCATCCATCGCGATCTCAAACCCGACAACGTGATGATCGGAGACTTCGGCGAGGTGTACGTCCTCGATTGGGGCGTCGCCACGCGGCCCGGGCCCATCAAACACATCGCCGGAACGCTCGTGTACATGGCTCCCGAAATGCTCGGCGGCGGCTGCGACATCACCGCGCGCACCGACGTGTATCTGCTCGGCGCGCTCCTCTACGAGATCCTCGCGAGCAAGCCGCCGCACCAAGGCGAGAACATGCAGGCGATGCTCGCAAGTATCGTCCTCTCGGCACCCTGCATCCCGGACGCCGCACCACCCGAGCTCGCCGCGCTCGCGTCGCGTTGCATGCGTCGCGATCCGGAAGAGCGTTTCGAGAGCGCGCTTGCCGTGCGTCGCGCGATCGAGCTGTTTCTCGAGCATCGCGGAGCAACCGTGCTGGCAGAGCAAGCGCAGACCAAGCTCGCCGAGCTCGAAGCGATCCTCGCCGCCGAAAAACCCGAGGTCGAACGCGCCTACAACGTGTTTGGTGAATGTCGTTTCGGTTTTCGGCAAGCTCTCCGCGCTTGGAAAGACTCGGACATGGCGCAACTCGGAATGCGCCGCGCAGTCACCGCGATGGTGAAGTTCGAAGCCGCGCAAGGTGACGCGCGCGCGGCCGCGCTTCTCTTGAGCGAGCTCGATGAACGCGATCCCGTGCTCGAAGCGCTCGTCGAGGAAGCGCGTCACCGAGCCGAGCTCGAAGCCAAGAGCATCGAAAAGCTCCGCAAGCTCGAGAAAGACCTCGACCCGCGCGAGGGCCGGCGAACGCGCATGCTCGGCGCCGTCGGCTTCGGCGCGATGTGGACGCTCGTGCCGTTCATCGCTCCGTATTGGGCCGCGCGTTATCCAGGTTACGAAACGCTCTTGAGCGTTCCGTTCAGCATCGTCTCGATCCTCGCGATGGCGATTGGCTACTTCGTCTTCAAAATTCGCTCGCGCATCACGAAGCAGCTCATCTCGGCGTTCGCGTTCGGCCTCGCCGCGCAACCCGTGTGTTTGCTCGGGCTCGTGTGGTGCGTGCACCTCGATCCTTCGAAGACCGTGCTGGTGCTCATGGGCTACTGGTTCATCGTGATGGGCCTCATCGCGGCATCACTCGAGCGCCGCCTTGCGCCTTTGCCGATCGCATACATCGGTGGGTTCTTCATCGCGCTCAAGTTTCCGGACTACCGATACGATGCAGTGGCCGGCGTGAATTTCGTCTCGGCTCTCACGGCGGGAATCGTTTGGTCGCGTCGCGCCACAGAGCGCGCCATCGAGCGCGAAAAGATTCGAGAAGAACGCGGTACCATGTGCTGAATGCGCATCCGCTCGTCGTGTGTCGTCGCCGTCCTCGTTGCTTGCGGTAACGACAATCCCAATCCCGTCACGCCCGCGACGTCCGCGCAACCGAGCGCGAGCGCGGTCGCCGCGAAACCCACGCCACCGCGCGAAGACGCCACGCTCACGCCGCGCGCGACGTTCTTCGGAAATCCGGATCGCACGCGCGTTCGCCTGAGCCCCGACGGGACGAAGCTCGCGTTCTTGGCGAACGAAGGGACGACGCTCAACGTCTTCGTCGCGTCCGCAGACGATCCCACGAAATCCAAAGCCGTCACGCACGAGACGAAGCGCAATCTCCGTAACTACGACTGGGCGATGGACGGGAAATCGATCCTCTGGTTCCAAGACAAAGACGGCGACGAAAACTGGCGCCTCCACGCGGTCGATGCCGCAACCGGTCAAGACCGCGAAGTCGCGGGCGTCGATGGCGTGCAAGTCGTGCTCGATCACGCGAGCCCGAAGCGGCCCGGCGAAGTGGTGATCGGCATCAACGATCGCGACAAGCGCTACCACGACCTCTACGTGCTCGACATCAAGAGCGGCAAAAAGACGCTGCTTCAGAAGAACGACGGCTTCGAGCGTTTCATCGTCGACGACGATTACAAAGTTCGCTTCGCGCTCAAGCCAACCTCGGACGGCGGCGTCGACGTGCAAGAGCCAGCGCCCAAAGACACGTGGGCGACATTCATGACGATCCCGATGGAGGATCACGTCACGACCGATCTCGTCGACTTTGACAAGGCCGGTACCACGCTCTACATGCTCGATAGCCGCACGCGAAACACGGCGGCGCTCGTCACCGTCGATCTGAAAACGAAGAAGTCGACCGTCGTGCTCGACGATGGCGCGGCCGACATCGAATACCTCCTCGTTCATCCGACGACGAAAGTGATTCAAGCGGCCGAAGCGAACTACGATCGCACGCGTTGGCACGTCATCGACAAAACGATTCAGGCTGACTTCGATTTCTTGCGCACCGTTGCCGAGGGCGACATGGCCATTGCCTCGCGCTCGCTCGACGACAAGCGATGGATCGTCGCCTACGCGACCGAAGGGCCAACGAAATATTATCGGTACGATCGCCCGAAGCACAAAGCCGACTTCCTCTTCGTGAGCCACGATGCGATCGCGAAGCTCACGCCAGCAAAGACGACACCCGTCACGATCAAGTCGAGCGACGGTCTCGATCTCGTGAGCTACCTTACGATGCCGCCCAAGCCGGCCCACACGCCGCCTCCGCTCGTGCTCTTCGTTCACGGCGGCCCATGGGCGCGCGACAGCTTCGGCTTCAACTCGACGGTGCAATGGCTTGCGTCGCGCGGATATGCCGTTTTGCAGGTGAATTACCGCGGATCGACGGGGTTCGGAAAAGCGTTCGTCAACGCCGGCAACCTCGAATGGGCCGGCAAGATGCACCAAGATTTGATCGACGCCGTGCACTGGGCGACTGAAAAATCAGCCGACCCGAAGCATGTCGCGATCTATGGCGGCAGCTACGGCGGCTACGCGACGCTCGTTGGGCTCACGTTCACGCCGAACGCGTTCGCGTGTGGTGTCGACATCGTCGGGCCATCGAATCTCGGCACCTTGCTCGCAAGCATCCCGCCGTATTGGGCCGCCGAATTCGAGGACATGACCAAGCGCATCGGCGATCCGCGCACCGAAGCTGGCAAGAAGCTCTTGATGGAGCGCTCGCCACTGTCGCGCGTGGATGCGATCAACAAACCGCTCTTGATCGGGCAGGGGAAAAACGATCCGCGCGTGAAGCAGGCCGAGGCCGATCAGATCGTCGCGGCGATGGAGAAGAAGAAAATCCCCGTGACGTACGTGCTCTATCCGGACGAAGGTCACGGCTTCAATCGCGCGGAGAATCGGAAGTCGTTCAACGCGGTCGCAGAAATATTTTTGGCGCAGTGCTTGGGTGGGAGCTACCAGCCCGTGGGAACCGATTTCGGTAGCTCGTCGATCACGATCCCGGTCGGAAAATCGAACATTTGGGGGCTGTGAGGCCGCGATACGAGCGAATGCCCGGGTGATCGCTCGACCAACTCTCGACGAGCATCGTTCGAAGCGCGGGGTCTGACGCAAGGCGCGGGTGATGGACGGCCGCGCATGCGTCGGAGCTCAGCGACAGCAGATAGCCCGTATCGACGACAGGGCGAGCGAGGTTTTGCTCGACGACGAACGCGTCGGCGTTGAAGTACGCAGCGAGCGCCATCGTGCCCGCGATGCTCAATGCGACCGTCGATGCGTAGCCATGCCACTTCGCGCGAGCGGATTTGAACGCAGTGAGCGCGAGGACGATGCCGACCGTAGTCGCAACGACGAGAACACCGAGTCGCTCGAGCGTAACGCCATACGCGGCTTCGTAGACGCGCAATCGAACGATGCACGATGCGAGCGTCGCCGCGGCAAGCGCGCACAAGACACATTCGAGCACGGCCATGCGCGCGTGCCACGCGGGCGCGGGCCCGACGAGCTCGGCGCGCCGCATCAAGAAGTGGCCGGCCGCTACGAGCCCGACGCTCAACGTCGCCACCATCAAGAGTTGGATCACACCCGCATGGAGATACGACGCATACGTCACGCCGCGTTCGCGCACGGCTGCGTGCCCCGCGAATCCGCTTCGCGCGCTCACGGCGACATAGACGCCGAGCACGAGCACGACTTGGCCGAGCGCGAGTGACCACGCGAGCGCGGAGATGTGCGGCTCGCTCGTGCGCGCGACCGTTCCGAATGGCGCATCGGTCGGGCCGCGATACGGCGGAGGCGTTCGCTCAACGAGTGCGGCAGCCTCGCGTGCGCGTTTCCATCGCGTGACGGCGAGGAACGAAACGCCCAGAAAAACCGCCCAAAAACACGTGCAGATTGCAACCGATGCCGCGGTGCTCGTGTGGTCGTACGCGCGTGTGAGCGTCGCGACGAAATCGCTGTCGAACGAGAGCAAGAGCACGAATGCGATCGAAAACGGCGCACCGAGGACCGCGCCGACTGCCAGCTTGCCGAACGTCGATGACGGGATCGTCCACGCCGGTAGCCGCGCCGCTTCGAGCACCGCACGCGGCGTGTTCGCAATGACACCCAACGGCGAGCGCAGCACATCACTCAGCGGAACATCGCTTCGCACGATGCCTGGAAGGAGCGCGAGCAAAATTCCGAGCGACGGTAGCGCCCACCCGAGCGCCCAATCACTCGCGCGAAGCACGGGCGCAAACGCGACGACCGCACACGCCGCTACGCCGACGATGGCGCGCATGCTCGTGGGCCCAGTCTTCAAAAACGCAGCGCACGCACTCGCGACGCACACCACCCAGACGAAGAGGTTCAGCCCGAGACTCGCGTGCCGAAAGAGCATGTGCGTCGCCGCACCCGCCAAAATCGCCGCACCCAAATACATGCGGGCTCGCCGCACGCTCACGTTGGTGATCATGCACGGTCCTACGCACGAGCCGGGCGAGTCTATTGCTGGGAACCCGGCGAACGGTCGCAGACCGTATGCGAACGGTCGCGACTCTTAGCGGCGGCCGCCGGCAAGCAGGAGCGGTTCGCCGATGTCGCCCTTGCGTTTGCGAGGCTCGATGCCCGCGGCGCGGCCGAGGTCTTTGTGGATGCGTGCGACGCGCTCCACTTGGCCCTTGGCGGGGAAGCGTTCGTAGAAGCCTTCGCTCCGGAAGTTCCGTGCTTGGTCGGCCCACGGAGCGAGGCGCTTCTCCCAGCGCTTGACGCGTTCGCTCACGGGGTCGGCGTCGATGTGGGCGAGGTCGATGCAGACGCGCAGCATCGCTTTCAGCGTGACTGGGCGCGTGACCATGTGATTGGCCGAGCCCCACGCGGGGCCCCACGCTTTTTCGGCGGCTTTGAAGAAGTCGCGGACGACTTCGTAGTAGCGCTCGGCTTCACGCTGCCAGCTCGATTTTTTCGAGATGAGCTTCCAATCGGCGGTGGCCCATTTGTGGAGCTCGTTGAAGAGCTCGGCCTGCAAGATCCACTTCTCTTGTTTGCTGCGGCCGCCGAGGCGGTTGATCTTGTAGCGGAGGGGGCTGTCGCCTTCGCTGTAGAGCATGTCGACCATGCGCGCCGCGAACTTCTTGTCAGGCGCGGCCCACGAGACGCGCTCGTAGAGATCGACGAGGTGCGACTTGTTGATGCGCGTCGGCGTCGAGTTGATGATGACGAACATTTCGGTGGCGAAGTCTTCGCTCTTGCCGTCGAAGATGATGCACGGGACGTGAATCGTCTTGGCGTCGTCGCGGCGGTGCTTCATGTAAAACTGAAGCGCGGCGAGTCGGTGTTGGCCGTCGATGATGAGATATTTGCTGCGTGGCTCGTCGAGGTTGCCGACGTTTTCGAACGGTCGCACCGGAGCGAAGTTGAGCTTGTCGGCGGTGAACAAAAGGACGGTGCCAGGGATCGGCGGTTGGCTGACGGCCGTCTCGTAGAAGTTCTTGATCTGCGCGACTTTCGCCTTCGACATGGCGCGCTGAAACGCCTTGTCGGTCGACTCGATTTTGGCAATGAAACCGGCGACTTCATCGTCTTCGTCGACTTCGTCGGCGACGATCTTCTCGCCCTCGCCGTAGAACCGACTGATGAAGCGAACCTTGTCGAGCAAATCCTCGGCCGGGTACGCGGCGAAGTAAAAGACGCCGTCCTTTTGGCGGACTTGGGTCGCGAGCATGGGGCAGGACCTTAGCCCGAGAGCTAAGGTTTTGCGAGAGGACGCAACGTAGAGGCTGGAACCCACGCAACGAGGGCTCCCCAGCGTATGCGGGTGAGGCCCGACTCGCGAGAAAGCACCTCAACGCGCGCGGCTTCGGGGAGCGGCGTCGATTGCGGGAGGGCGATGCCGTGCTCGTCGCTCGGACGCGCGGTCGGGCTGACCACGATGGCTTCTTCGAGCGTCAGGCGATCATGTCGCGCGGTTCGCGCGAGCGCGGCGGCGAAGACGAGCATCGGCGCAGAAACGGCAATCGCAATCGCCGCACCTGCACGCATGCGCGAGCCTTGGCCAAGCCAGCGCAAGAAGAGCGCTGCTGCGAGAACGAACGACGCAGCGATCGCCATCCAGGTCCACGTGTTTTCGGCGAGCGCGCGGCTGAGCGTGCGCCACGGCGAGGCATGCTGCTCGACGTCGACCGTGATGCCCTCGCGCGCCTTGCGGCGACCGACTTCGCTTCGCACCGCCGTGAGACCTGCTTGCGCGTCGCTCGTGAGGCTCGCGTCGGTCGAGAGCGCGCGCGCCTCTTCGAAGCCGTGCGCGGCGCGCCCGAGATCGCCAGGAAGCTCTGCGCCTGAATGAACGCGAAGCGCGTATGCGAGACCGCGATCGTAGGAGACGACGGCGTCGACGATGCCGCGGTCGGCGAGGGCTTCGAAGCTCGCGACGGCTTCGTTGGGTCGTTCGTCTTTGAGCGCGGAGAGCCCGTCCGTGAAGAGCGTGTTGGTCTCGGCGTCGTCCGCGCGAAGCGGCGACGCCACGAGCATCGCGATGACGATGAGCGCGCCCTTTCGCATCAACGCTCCGAAGGCTTCGGGCGATCCTCGAGCTTCGCGATCACCGAACGCGCACGCGTGGCGCGTTTGCGTGCGTCCGCCGCTTCGACGCCATCGGCCGAAAAACGCGCGGCTGCGCATGCTTCGAGAAGATCGCGATGCTCGTCGGCGGTTTCGACGTCGACGCCTGCG
>JBBSFE010000096.1:0-27037 GCA_038239005.1 Polyangiales bacterium | reverse complement strand
CGCGATGGCGCGCCGGCGCGATCCTGTCAGCCATGTGAGCGTCGCTTCGTGGTTCGACAAAAGCTTTCGCGCGAGCGCGGCGTCGATCACTTTTTCAGTGACGAAGTCGAGCACCGCGCCAATGCCCTCGGCGCCACAGGTCGGCGTGCGCGCGAGCACTTGTTCGCGAAGCTCCGGGTCTGCGAGCGCGAAAAGCTCGAAGCTCTTCGCAGCATCGGGCGCGGCCTCGGCGACGGCGAGGCGTCGCACGTCGGCGTCGGAATGGAATAACGCATGAACCCAACGCGGAGGTTGCCGCGCCGCAATCTGCCGCAACGCGCTCACCGCTGCAACGCGCGCATCGGCATCGGCGAGCGACGACACGACCGCTTCGGCGAGCATGTGCCCGTCACCGTCGCCGATGCACGCGAGCGCGCGCGATCGAAGCGCCTTCGCTTCCGGCTTGTCGCTCCACAGTAGATCGAGCAGGGAACCAAAAAACGGCGCGCGTTGTCGTGACGTCCGCTTGCCGAGCTCGTCCAGCATCTCGGGCAACGCGGGATCATCCCATCGCTTCTCCAAAAGGAGTCGGTAGCATTGGAGATCGCGCACGGCGCACCAGGATACGGAAAATTTCGGAAAATATGCGACGGCCGGTCGTAAGACGTTCACCACACTCGGCGCCGAAAAAATCGCCTCCTCGTGCGAAACGCCGTCCTACGACCGGCCGGGGATCAACAGACGCTGCAATCGAGCACCGGTCTCACATTCGATCGACGGCGTGGAAAAATTGCGTACGTTTCCGTAACGGTCCAAAGACGCCCGAAGGTGGTTGTAGATGGGCATCGGACACCGCGCACGACTGCTCCCACCGGAGACTTCGCCACGCGAGCGCGGTCGTACCGGCCTGCGAGAGCCGGCCTCCGCGAGAGCCTCGCGGAGAGCGAGAATGCGGAGCTCGTCAAAGTGAATGTGTAGAGTCGGTCATCCATGGCTCGCATCGACCTAGGAGGATCGCTGCGTCCGTTTCAATGTTGTGACCGACGCGCGTGCGGCTCAGGGCTGACAGCTGATTCCGGTGACCCAAAGATCGCCCGCGGTAGGCGATCCGCCGCTGTTCGGTGCCGCTACGTCGTTCAAATACGCAACGATGAACGACGCGAGGTTGCCGACGAGCGTCTGGAATGTGGCGTCCGTGGCGGCGATGAATGGCACATCCGCGAGCAGACGATTGTCTCCAGCGGAATATGCGCGAAGCGGACCTGTCGCGTCCCACCAGGCGAAGTTGAGGCCGCCGAAGATGACCTTGAACAGCGGGTCCACGGTTGGCCCGGTGATGAGGAACTGCTCACCCTTACCGAGCGAGGGAACCTCCCAGTGCTGGTTCGAGCCACCGACGAATAGATCCTTGAGCGAGCCGCCATCGGCCGACGTGAACGGCGGAGGCGTCGCGGGGAGCTGCTGTGGATCGAAGGTCGACATCGACGCGAACGGCGGCTGACCAATGTGGTACGCGCCCGTGAGTGTGTTGAGATTCGCGACGAGGAACGCGGCGTTGATCTTGAGCGGGTCGACGCCATTCGTGAACGCGGATGGAAAATAGTTCAGGTTGGAAGGCGGCGTGATCGTCAAATCGCCTTGCCCCGGCACGAGGATTTTCACCGGCGTCCCTTGCGGCGGCGGTCCGTTGTTTCCGGATGGCGCGAGCGCGATGTATGGCTGCGCGCCCTGCATGGCGATGCCCGGCTCCACCAAGTCGAAGACGCCGCGATCGCTTTGCACCGTCGTGAACGTATCGAGCGTCGTGAAGGAGGCCAGGATTCCACCCTTCGGACTCGCCGCGAGAATCGTTTGCGACGCTCCGGACGTCTGCGAAACGACGACGTAGTACGCCTCGATCGCGGCGTCGACGACGACGAATGTCGCGCTAGTGTTGTTACTCATTCCGAGGCTGACGAGCTCGACGGGCGCTGTCCAGCTTGCCGCGTCGTCTGGCAATCGCGCGGCAAAGAGGAAGTAGCTGCTGGCTGATGAAACGTACTGATCGTAAAGCACGGCGAAGCCAGGCTTCACCCCCTCGTAACGCGCGATCGAATAGACGCGTGATCCCATCGTTACCAGCGTGGCCGGCGGAGGGGTCGAGCTCGTGTCGTGCGGATCGAACGTGAAACCTTGGACGAGCGCGTTCGATTGACCCGCGTCGTCCATCTCGTAGTCGGGAACGATGATGCGGACTTTGCCGGCTATGGTCGTTGCCACACGAACGTTCGCGGGATGGAGCGTGTTGCCCTTCGTGAGTTGGAAGCGTGAGCTGCCTTGCTCAGCGCAACGAAGGGGCGCAGGCGCTACAGCGTCCGAATCAGAACCAGCGTCGCCGACCGTGTCGCCGCCGGTGTCGGAGCCGCCCGCATCGGTCACGGTGAAGTCTCCGAGGATGGCGGTGCACGCAATCCCGAGCGCAGGAAGCGCAAGCAACGTAAGCGGTAAGAGCTTTCGCATGAAACCGCATGGTACTACGCCCCGAACGTGAAGCGCAGCGCTTTGGGCAAACGCCTTGCCCACGCTGATTCCTGGTGCGTACCGCGTGGGTCGACGAAACTCATCACGCGCAGCTCGCCGATACTCGGGGCTCGGGTCCAGCCGCGCGTTCGCAGTGCATCGGCGAAGGCCTCCACGATCGTCACGAGCCTTCCGCCGGCTTCACGCGCGCCCGCGTCGAGGTAGACGCGCGAGCGATACGGATTCGATTCGCGCGCCGCGAGCTCGAAGATGCCCCGACGCGCAAACCAACGCGACGGCGACATCGCGATCGCGCCACCGAAGACCTCGGGCCGGCGAAAGTGAAACGCGAGCGCACCGAGCCCGCCCATCGACGAGCCGCAGATGTAGTGCGCGGCGGGTCCGTATGCGAGCGGCGTGCGATCGTGCGCGATGGGAAGCACTTTATCGACGACGAGATCCATCAGCTTCGCGAGCTTGGTCGATGGCGCGCTGCCATCGAGCGAAAGCTCCGCGATGCGATCGGCACCCCCGTGATCGATCGCAAGAATCACCGGCGCGATCTTCGCGGCGAGCTTCTCCACCGCCACATCCGCATGCCACCCACCTGCAAACGACCCTTCATCGCCGAACGCATTTTGCCCATCGAGCATCACGAGCAGCGGCCTCTCTTCGTTTATGGCGCGGCTCGGGCGCGACGGGACGTAAAGGCGCGCGCGCCGGTCCACGAGGCCAGGCGCGGCGAATGTTCCGAGGTCGACGAACGTGCCGTCCTTGCGCGCCACGCGGCGCACTGTAACGTATGCACGTGCGCCGTTCTTTCATCGCTCTTTTGCTCGCTGCGTCCGTCGTTCCGCTTGCGGCCATCTCGCTCTCGGCGAGTCCTGCATCCGCTCAAGATGCGCAAGGCGCCGATGCGGGTGCGCCCATTGCTTCATCGGCGACCGCGACCGCGACCGTGACCGCGCCGCCGGCCGTCACCGTAACCGCCCCCGCTGTGCCGACGGTCATCGTTCCCATTCGCGAAGATGCGGAGCTCATGCCGCTTCACTTGGGTCGCTTTCTCGAAGTCGAAGCGGAACGCGCGCGCACCCAGCGTTTCGGCAGCGGCGCGCTCACGATGGTCGCCGGCGGCATCGACATCGCCATTGGCATCGGCACGTTCGCGTTCATCGACTCGAGCCTCGCCCCGAACGATCCGGATCGGCCCGTGCTCACCGCGCTTTCGGTCATTCCCATTGCGCTTGGTGGCGCTGTGTTCCTCGGCGGTCTCTTGTCGCTCTTCACGCCATCGCCGATGGAGCATCTCTTCGAGGCGTACGCACCCATCGCCATCGACAAGAACCTTTCGCCCGCGCAGCGCCTCGGTCGTGGTGAAGGCATGCTTCTCGCTGCATCCGAATCCGAGCACGGTCGCCGCGTCGTCGGCGCCGTCACGTCGTTCGTGCTCGCTGCGATCATTGCGGGCGTCGCAATTGGTATCGGCGTCGACAGCAGCGATTTCCCGCCACCGAACAACGCCATCCTCGCGGCATCGCTCGCGGGGGTGTCGGTCGTCAGCATCGTGCAGGCGATTGGCGCGCTCTGGTGGGAGCGCGGGCCCGCGGAAATCGCCTGGGAGCAGTGGCACTCCGCGCACGAGCCCGTCGTCGTGCAAACGTCGAAGGTGCACTTTTCGCCCAACTTCGCGCCGATTCGGAACGGCGCTGTTGGCGGTTTCTCACTCGTGTTTTAGCGCGTCGCAAAACTCAGAGGCGATCGCATCGATGCGCGCCCGCGCCGCAGGTCCCTGGAAAACCGCGCGCGCAGCGGGCCACATGGAGCGTGCGATGGCGTCGGCGTCGGGTTTTGCGTGGAGGCCGTAGCGCTCGAGCACGCGCCCGAGCGGCTCTTTCCCGTGGTCTCGGAGGAGTGCCTCGATGGCCTCACGCCGCTTCTGCTTGCTCGCATCGAGCGCGAGCGCATGCTCCGCGACGTCGACGCCAATCGCATTCCACAGCTCGGCGCTCTCGTCGTCGACGTTGGCAACGAGCTCTCGCAGCTCTTGCTCGTACAAAAACGCGACCATGCTTTTCCGCAGCGCGAGGAACTTGGGCTCGTCACCGTTTTGGACGACGAGGTCCGCCATGCGCCGCACAGCGCGCCGCGAGAACCCTTGCAAGAATTTCCGCATCTCGGGCTCGAGACGTTTGTCGAACTCGACGCGTACGTTGTCGATCGATTTGGTAAGCGGCCCGAGCCCGAACCGCCCGAGCCCCTTCAAGAGACCCGGAAGCCCCCAATCGGCAGCGAACGGATTGAACCGCTCGTTGAACTCTTTCAGCGCGTCGTAAATCACGTCGCGGAGCGTCTCCTCCATCGCTTCTTGTTCGATGAGCTGGCGAATGAGCTTCTCGTTCACCGTGCGCTTCTTTTCGAGCAGCTTGTCGATGCGTGCGCGCGCCTTCTCGGGAACGAAGTCGCCGAGCTTGGTGGCGTCGGCGCGCATGCCGCGCACGATCGCGAGCTGAATCGCCCGCGTCAAAGGCCGAGCACCGCGCTCGACCTGATCTTTCGCGAGCGCCGCATCGAATGCCGCCTCGACGCGCGCAACTTCTACGAGCGCCTCGATGGGCGTCGCCATGAGCCCTTCGATGGCACGCTTCACGTCTCCGCGAAAGGCGTCTTCATCGGCGCTGAGCTTCTCCTGCACGAATTTGGGCAGCTTCGCGCGCAGGTCGTCGATCGAAATTGCATCTGCCATGGACGAAGGCATAGCGCAGTATGATGCCCCGATGCGCGAGCTCCTCGTCGCGACCTGGACGACGTTCTCGCGCCGCGGCGGCCGCCTCCTCGGCGGTGCGCTTGCATTCTACACGCTTCTCTCGACCGCCCCGCTCCTCGTGATGGCGCTCTACGTCGCGAGCCTCGTGACCGGCTCGCGTCTCGCGCGCGCTGCGCTCCTCGAGAACGTTTCGCATTACGTCGGGCCCAATGGCGCGAGCACGATCGGCAGTCTCATTTCGCGCGTCGAGCGCCCCGGCGCGGGCTGGCGCGGCGCGCTCACGGGAGCCGTTCTCGTGTACGCATCGACGCGCCTCTTCAGCGAGCTCGAAACCGCACTCGACCATTTGTGGGAGCTTCCGGAGCCGCCGTCGCAATCCTTTCTCGAGAACGTGCGTCGCGAGGTCGTGCGCCGCCTCTTCAACTTCGCGCTCGTCATCGCGACGGGCTTCATCTTGATCGCGCTCGTCGCGACGAAGCTCGCGTACGACGCCGCCATCATGAAGCTCGGCATCTCACCCGCGATGGGATGGCGACTCACCGAAGGCGCCGCGTCGATCGGCATCTGCACGCTTCTCTTTGCGGCCGTGTTCAGGCTCCTGCCGAGCGCGAGCTTTCCGTGGCGACAAGCGCTCCTCGGTGGCGCCGTCACTGCGGCCCTCTTTTCGGCGGGCGCGTATGCGATCAGCGCATACCTCTCGCGCGCGCAAACGATCACGGCTTCCTGGGGCGACGCGGCCTCACTCGTGGTTTTGCTTTTGTGGGTCCACTACTCGGCGCAGATCTTCCTCTTCGGCGCGTCCTTCACGGGCGAGTGGGTCAAACGCAACGGCGGCTTCGTTGTCGACAAACCCACCTCCCAGTGAACCCGCTCGTCTTGGGTTGCGTGAGCCTAGTGAACCAGGCCCTTGCGGAAGGCGTCGACGATGCCTGCGATCGCGGGGCGATATCCGTACAGCGGATCGTTCGGCTGCGACTCCTGAATGTGAATCGGGCAGAGTGATGAAACGGTCGCGCGCGTCCCGAGATTTCGCGCGACGACGAGCTCGCGAATCGTCGGGTATGCCTTCGCTTTGACTTGGAGCGTGGGCGTCGTCGCGTCGCAGACGGGCGGCGGCGTTGCGTTCGACTCGGGGCAATCGCAGAACGACGAATAGAGCGGGTCGAGGCAATCGTGCGGCGCCGTCAGCACGAACGTGCATGCATACTGCAGGAAATTCCCGTTCGTCGTCCATTCGCGGCCGTTGATGGGGTCGGCGTCGTTGGGCGAATCCGGCGGAGGCAAACCGGGCCGCGGATCGATCGATTCGAGCATGTGCAGATCGGCGCCCGTGAAATTGTACGAGAGCGGGTCTGCGCCGAGGATCTTCATCCAATCATCGGGCGATAGCGTGTCCTTCTGTGGGCTATCTGGATTTGCGGGGTCGACTTGCAAGAGTTGGTGCGGCACGCCGCCGATGACCGAAAAGTAAACGAGCGTCGGGCTGCGCGGCCCGCGTTCGAGCTTGCAGATTTCGCCGTTCGAGTCCGAAGGAAGGTTCTGCGCGAAAATCGGATTGGTGCAGTTCTTCGTGCCAACGTAATTGGGCGAGCCATTCGGGTGCTCGCCATCGCGATCGGGCACGCTCGCGGTGCTGAGCCCATCGATGTAACGCTGCACCGGATATTGCGGATCGACGCCAAAGAGCTGACGCATGTGGAACATGCGCACGTTGAGGGGCGTCTCATCGGGTTGGTAGTACGACCCAAATGCGCACGCGGGATCGTTCGGTTGCTCGGTGCACGGCGTACACGCGGGGTCGATGGGCGTGGCGGCGCATGCGCCCGTCGGTCGAGGCGGACCAAGCGAGGTCGAGCCGGGAAATTGCGAGTTCATGTACTGCCACGCGGTGCCGCCGAGCGCGCGCGGGTCGACGTTCGAATCGTTTTCATCCGTGACGACGACGACCGCGAGCAGCGAATCTGATCGCAAAAAATCGTGACGCTGCTTCAGGATGGTGTTGTCGACGCCGACATACGTGACCGTATCGCCCTGTTTTTCGAGGTGATCGTACGGGTCGGGTTGAATCAAGAAGCGATACCAACTCTCGAGCTGCGCTTCGAAGCCGCACCCGAACTCACCCGCACCGCCGACGAGATCTTGAAACGACGTGACGAGCTTCTTCGGATCGTCGATCGCGGCGACGGGCGGCTTCGGGTTGCCGCGATTGGCTTCGACGTCCGGAAACCATGCGAGAAAATTCGAAGGCTGCGCTTCGCTCACGGGCTTGTCGTGATCGCTCGTGCGATTGATGAGATGCCCTTGGTCGTCGTTGTGGCGCGAGAGCGAGTTGTCGAGTGGGTTCACCGAATCGGCGGGGCACGAATCGGAGCCGGCGCCGCCGAGCGACGAGCTCACGATCGCGATGTGGATGTCCGGAACGGGTTTGAACTCGAGATGCCCGACCGTGCACACGCCGTTGGTCGAGTCGCCGACGATGACGTTGCTGTCGTCGATGCATTTGGGGCCGATGAGTCGCCCGATGAGATCGGGGATGGCCTGGCGCAAGAGCTCTTGCTTGTCGCCCATCGATCCGGAGTTGTCGATCATGAAGAGGAGATCGACTTTGCCGCTCTGGGTGAGGACGGACGAATCGGGCGGCGGAACGAGCAGCCCCGTGCGCGCGCCACACGCGGCGACGACGACACCCACGAGCGCGAACCAAGCCAAGCGCATGAGCCAAGCGTTGCCCATGCGGAGCGTTCAGTCCAGGTCTTCGCCGTCGGATTCTTCGATGGCGTCGGTGGGCCCGTTTCCCGCGGGATCGGCCTCGGACTTGTATTTCTCGATGAGGCTCGCGTGCGATTTCGCCATGTCGGTGCCCGAGCGATCGAGCGCATCGGCTGCGGAGCGCTTGACGGAATCGGCTGCGCCGGACGAGAGCAAATCGAGAAGAGATTGTTGCGCATCGGCGCCGCCGATGTTCGCGATGGCGTCGACTGCGCTCGATGCGACCTCCGCGTTCGTGTCGGAGAGTGCGCTTTGCAAAATCCGTTTGCTGGTGGCGGTGGGAAGTTGCGCGGCATTTTGAACGACGAGCTGGCGCATCTCGGTCGACCCCGTGGACATCGCGCGATCGGCGAGGGCCGCGGCGCGATCGGGAGCAGACGTCACGAGCGTCGAGAATGCTGCGCGCGCGGTGGTGGTGTCGCTACCGGATGCGATCTTCTCGAGCTGCGCATATGCGCCCGTGGTGTGGAGAGCGCCGAGTGAGCGCACGGCGGTGTTGCGTGTGGATGCGTCGGTGTCGTTCGATGCGTCGACGAGAGCGCGCTCGGCGCCATCACCACCGAGCCGGCCGAGCGCCGAAAGCGCAGCGCGACGCACGGTGACGTCTTTGTCGCGCGCGGCGGCGATGAGCGTCGGTGCGTTTTTCGGATTGCCGGTGGAGCCGAGCGCGCCGAGAGCCTGTGCGCGAAGCGTCGGCGTCTTGCCGGTGCGCGCGAGATCACCCAGCGCGCGCTGCGCTTCGGGATCGCCGTTCTGACCGAGCGCCGAAAGCGCATCGGAAGCGTGCTCGCCGCCCGCGCGTGCGAGCGAAACGAGTGCCTCGCGACCTTCAGAAGACCCATCGCTTCCGAGGAGCGCGATGGCCGAATACGAGCTCTGCCCGCCTTCTTTCGCGATGCGCGCCGCAAGGCGACGAGCTTCGTCGCGACCGTTCGGCATGCCCATCAGATGTTGGAGTGCAGAGGCTTGGTCGGGACCCGGCGTGCGAGCGAGCGCGGCGATGGCATCGCGTGCGTCGTCGCCGCCGAGATTCGAGAGCACCGAAACGATCGAAGTGTGCGTCGCGATTGGCGCCGACTTGAGCAGCGCGGTGAGCTCGGGTACGGCGGAGCGATCGTTGTGCGCCGAAAACCAAGGCACCGCCGAGATGACGAGCTGCGGATCGGTCGAGTGAAGCGCCGTGATCATCGCGCTGCGGACGCCTTCACCATCGACTTGCGAGAGCGCACGCACGGCGGCGATTTGCTCGTCGCGACGGCCGCTCGTGATCGCATCCACGAGTGCTTGCCTCGCACTGGGGTCGCCTGTTTGCGCGAGCGCACGTGCCGCGTTGCCGATGTCCTCACGCGAGCCGTTCGCGAGCTTGTCTTTGAGAACGAGCATCGCGGCGTCTCCGCCGATGGATCCGAGCGCTTCGAGCGCCGCTTCACGCGTGCTGCCCGTTCCGTCGTCGAGCATCTTCTTGATCGCCGACACCGCTGCTTGATCGCGCGTTGCGCCGAGCGCCGCAATGAGTCGCGCTTGCGTCTCGCCCGTTTCGGTGAGGAGCGCCGTTTGAATCAGGTTCGAAGCTTCGGCGACGTGCGCATCACCGAGAGCCACGAGCGCTGCGATGCGCAAATCGTGATCTTCCGAATGCGCCGCTGCGATCACCGTCGAACGTGCGTCGGCGTCGTCGCGCGCTTTCACCGCGAGAGCGCGAAGTGCCCAATCGCGAATGCTCGTGTCGCTGTCGTTGAGGAGATCGCCGAGGTAGCTCTTCGACGCTCCTGTCGGAATGACCTCGAGGGCGCTGATCGCGCAGATGCGCGTCGAGCGCGAGTATGTCGCTTGGGCGCGCGCCGCTATTTCCGAAGTCGCCTCTTCGTCGCCTGCGGCTTCGCTACGGAGAGCGCGAAGCGCTTCACACTCTTCGGAGGAGTTGCGAGCATTCCGAAGCTGCTGGAGATGTGTGCCGGTGTGGGGAGCGTTCGACTCGCTCGATGCCGCCGACGACCCAAACAGCGATCCCCAAAACCCGCTCGCCTGATGCGCCTTTTGCGCGGCCTTCGGTCCGCCGGCGGTCTCCGCGGTCGGGCCGATGGGGTGAAGCGCGAGAAATCCCGCAACTCCCAACGCCACGAATGTGGAAACTTTCCAGAGGGAGGCCCGCATACGACTCCTTACGGTTTACGCGCGAAAGCGGTTTGTTCTTCCGCTAATGACAACGCAAATGGTCGAGGGTTCCGACGCTCGCGACCTGGCGGTCCTTGGGGTATGAGGGGAGAGGGATGGCGAAGAAGAAGAAGAAAAGCGCGCTTCAAACCGCCGCGAGCCGCAAGCTCGCGACCATCGGCGGCCCGAAGATGACACCCGAAGACGTCGCGCACGTGCTCTGGCATGCCGAGCAACGTGGTGAGGTCGAACGTGTCCCACTCGAGGACGGCTCGTGGGCGTGGCTCGTACCGGGTGGGGCCGACGGCAAACCTCAGATGCTCAAGCCGACACCGGCGATGCTCGAGGTGCTCGAGGGGTTCGAACGCGCAGGCCATGGCGAGCACTGATCGCCGCCGCGTTCTCAAAGTCGTCCTAGCGAGCGGCGCCGTGGCGTTGTGCGGAGCGGCTGCAGCTCCACCCATCGCATACGTCGTTGCGTCCCGCGGCGGCAGCGGCGGCGCGCGTTGGATCAAGACGGTGCGCCTCGAGCAACTTCCCGAAGGCACACCGAGCAAGGTGAAAATCGTCGCCGACGTTCGCGACGCATGGAAGCTAGAACGGAGCGCTGATCTCGGAGCTGTGTGGTTGGTGCGGATGGGCGACAAGGTGCGAGCGCTGTCGGTCGTGTGCCCGCATCTCGGCTGCTCGATCGGCCCGAACACGGACGGCAAAGGCTACGCGTGCCCGTGCCATGATTCGTTCTTCGACGAAAACGGGAAAAAGCAAGGCGGCCCATCACCGCGTGACATGGACACACTCGATACGCGCATTGCCGACGACGGTACGGTCGAGGTCGACTTTCGCAGATATCGGCAGGGCACACCCGAGCGCGTCGAAATCGGATGAGCGCTCTGCGCGGCCTTGGCGATTTCTTCGACGACCGCATTGGGCTGCGTCGGCGCTTCCGCGCGATGCTCGAGCATCCGATCGCGGGTAGCCCGAGTTGGGCGCGCTCCGTTGGTTTTGCGCTTTTGTTTTTACTCGTCACCGAGACGCTCACGGGCATCGCGCTGATGACGACTTACGCGCCCACGGTGGAAGCGGCGTGGGCGAGCGTTCACTTCACGACCTATCTCATGCCGCATGGGTGGCTGCTTCGTGGGCTCCACCATTTTGCGGGCGAGGCGATGCTCGTGCTCGCGTGCGCACACGTCGCGATGCTCGCGATGGGCGGCGCGCATCGAAAGCCGCGGGAGCTCGGGTTCATTGCGGCAGTCGTCGTCGTCGGTGTGATCGCTGCGGCGTGCATCACGGGCGGCGTGCTCCCGTGGGATCAACAAGGTTACTGGGCGCGCCGCATCGAGCTCGCGATTGCCGCGATGGGGCCGGGCGGTGCGAGCATCGCGCGACTCGTGCAGGGCGGTGACGAGCTTGGTCAGCTCGGGCTCACACGCATGTACGCCATTCACGCGGTGATCTTGCCGCTCGGCATTGCTTTGCTGTTGCGGTTGCGCCGCACGAGCGAGTGGACGTTCGGCGAGAAGATCGCAGCGCGTCATCACGCGGGTTTCGAGCCGTATTTTCCGCGGCAGCTCGCGCGCGACTTCGCGCTTGCGGCTTCCGTTGCGCTTCTCGTCGGTTGGATGACGAACAAAGTTCACGGCGCTCCACTCGACGCGCCAGCCGATCCTGCGAGCGACTATCCCGCGCGGCCCGAGTGGTATTTGTTGTGGCTCTACGAGCTTCGCCATCACTTCAATGGCAGCGGTGAGTTTTGGGGAACCATGGGCGTGCCGCTCGCGCTCGCCTTGATGTTCATCGCGCTCCCGTGGATCGACAAACGCGAACGCGGCGTGAGCCCGCTCGGCGTCATCGTCGTACTCGTGGCGTTCGGGACGATTGGCTCGCTGGAATATCTCTCGATGGAGCGCGACGCGCGCGACACGAAATACGTGAAGGCGCATCACGAAGCGCAAAAGCGCGCCGCGGTTGCGATCGCGCTCGCGAAGCACGGTGTTCCGGCCGCGGGCGGGCTTGCAATGCTACGTGATGATCCGGAGCTGCGCGGCACTGCGCTCTTCTCGCAACACTGCGCGAGCTGCCACGTGCTCGGCGAGCTCGGTGACAAGAAGAAGGCAACCGCGCCCGTGCTCGATGGTTGGGGCGGCCGCGCATGGATCGCCGCGATGCTGCACGATCCCGACGACGACTCACGCTTCGGTCGCTCTGGTTACAAAGAGCAGATGCCGTCGATGGACATACCTCCAAAAGACGACACCGGAACCTTCAAACCGATGCCGCTCGAAGACATCACCGCAGTCGCAATGTTCTTGTCGGCGGGCGGCATGTCGGGCGATCTCGCCGCCGAAAAAATCGTCAAGGACCGCTGCACCGGTTGCCACCTCTTCAAAGGCGAAGGCGACGATAGCGGCACCGGCGCAGCCCCGGAACTCTACAACTACGCGTCCGTCGCGTGGATCCGCTCGCAAATCGCAGACCCGTCATCGAAGGCGACGTACCGCGAAAACGCGCTCGACGAAAAACTGAAACACCACATGCCGAAATTCTCGGCCGACCTCCCGCCCACGGACCTCGATCTCCTAGCGCGCTGGACGCACGCACACACCCGCGGCCACACCCTCTAACTTCTAACTCCCCATCTCACGGCGCTATGCGGCCTAAGACAGCCGCCAAGGCGCCAAGGCGCCAACAGACGAGAAGAGAGTTGGTTCGAACCGCGCGTCACGTGCGGTTTGAACGCATCTCCTCTTCTGGCGCCTTGGCGGCTGTCTTAGATCGCGCCCGTTACGTTCGTTGGGAGTCGTGGGGGGCGAGTCAGAACTTGATGCCGTTGTGAGAGCGGTGTTTCCACCAGCGGTATGTGAGGAGCGCGGCGGGGACCGCGACGACCACCGCTGTGACGGGGAAGCCGAGGACGCCGATCGTGACTGCGGCGGCAGTGGTCGCGCCGGCGACTGTCGCCTTGCGTTTCGAGTCGGCCAGAACCTCGGTGCGAGCTTTGCTCATAGGAAGAACGTAAGCGTGTCGTGACGTAGCGCAAGGGCGTCGCCGACGAGTACGACTGTCATCCGAGTTGACGGATTTGTCGAAACACGGCTATATATAGGGTATGGCGGCTGTTTTAGACCTGACAGCGGAGTTGGCGACCGCAGGTGAGTGGGAGCTCGGGCGGAAAGCGGGCGAGGGGTCGAGCAGCGTCGTCTACGAGGGGCACCGCGGGACGACGCGCGGGGCTGTGAAGGTGCTCGCGAAGGGTTTTGGTCATGAAGAAGCTGCGCTTTTGGCGCGGCTCGGGCGGCGATGGGGCGCCGCGTTTCTAGATGCCGGCTCGCTCGACGACGGGCGCGGGTTCGTCGTCACCGAGTGGGTCGAGGGCAGCGTGCTCGTGCGTGGTGACGAGCGAGCGACTTGGGCGCTCGTGCATGCGATCGCGCGATCGCTCGAAGAGCTGCACGAAGCCGGTGTTCGGCACGGCGATGTGAAACCGGAGAACGTCGTTTGGCACGCGCGTGTTCCGGTGCGCGATGTTGCCGAAGAGCGCGCCGCAACGCTGATCGATCTCGGGCTTGCGTCTGGGTTCGGTGAGGAGGCTCGCGGAGGGACGGCGAAGTACGCAGCGCCGGAGCTTCGAGCGGGCGGTGATGTCGGGCCGCGCGCGGATGTCTACGCACTCGGCGTGATGGTGAAGGAGCTCGCGAGCGCCGGGTCGGAGCTTGCACGGCTTGCCGATGTGATGTGCGCGACGTCGCCTGGTGGGCGTCCGAGCGCCGCGTGGATTGCGGAGCGCGCCGCGCGCGAGCTCGGGCTCGAGACATCGGGAGAAGAGCGGGCGCGTGCACGCGTGCTCGCAGTGATGCGAACGTATGTTGCGCTTCGCGCGAGCGAGATCGCCGTGGCTGCGCGCGTCGCCGATGACGTCGTCGGCGTGAGGCGCGTGTGGCTCGAAGAAGCGATTGGCGTCGCCCGAAAGTTCGCGCGCGGCGACGTCGTCATGGGCGCATCGAGCGCGCTCGTGCGCGCGCGATGGGTCGTGGGGCTCGTCGGGTCGGCTGCGGCGGCTTGGTCGACACTCGATGTGATGCAAGACGAGAAAGTGCTCGCGGAGCGGCTCGTCGAGCTTGCGGAGAGAGCGCCGTTTGGCGCATGGACCTACGCCGATTTGAGCGGGCGCGAAGCGGCGAGCGAAGAGGCTAATGACGGAGACGACGCTGCCATCGCGCTCGCGCTCGCGAGGCCGCATCCGCCGGCCAGAGTGATGGCGCGTGCCGAGGCGCTTGCGAGCGCGGCACCTTGGGCGCTACGTGGTGCGCTCGTCGACGCTTTGTTGCGTGACGGCGAGGCTGCGCGCGCAATGCTGGTGCTCGGTGACGCAAGCGACGCGACGGGTCTCGTGCGTCGCGCGGAAGTCGCACGCCGACTCGGCGACACCGACACGGCGCGCGCCCACGCCCAAGCGGCCCTCGCGCTGCCCGCATCTTCGCGTGCGCTTCGCGCCCGCGCCGCCGCAGTCGTCGCTCGGATCGCCTGGGACGCATCCCGCGACGACGAAGCGACACGCGCCCTCGAAGGCCACACCGGCTCCGCCCCCGCGGAGGTCTCGGCCCTCCTCGCCTGGCGGCGAGGCGCCCTCGACCTCGGCGTCCGCATCGTCGACGAGGCCCTCGTCGACGAACCTGACCCGCTGCTGCGCGCACGCCTCCACGCGACACGCGGTTTCATCCATCACACTGCCGGCCGCGCCGACGCAGCCCTCACCGACTACGCACGCGCCGTCGATCTCGCCGAACGCCTCGGTGCCGTCGCCGACGAAGCGACCTACCTCGTTGGCAAAGCCGCCGCCGCAACCGATGCCGGCGATGTCGGCGGCGCGCTCGCGGCCGCCACACGCGGCGCGCTCCTCCTCGAGCGACTCGGCCGCATGCGCGAAGCCTCGCGCGCGTGGCTCGTGCGCGCCGCCGCGCTCGCAACCGTCGGCGACATCCACGGCGCGGACGAATCCGCCGCCGAAATCGCGCGCCGCGACGGCACCGATGCACGTACGCGCGCCTACGCACGCTGGTCGCGCGTCGAACCGCGCCCCGAAGGCGACGCCATCGCCGCCGAAGAGTCACGCGCCGCTCTCGCCGCATTCACCACCGGCGACGACGCCATCCGCGCCGCCGCGCGCGCGCTCGTGTGGGCTCCCGAGGCAATCGCACCGTCGCGTCTCGCGGAGATCGATCTTGCCGCATCGAGCGCGCAACCCGTCGCCGCGTGGGAATGGTTCGGCGCACGCGCACGTCGCTGCGTCTCCGGTGGCGCACACGACTCGAACGCCGCCGACGTCGTCTCGCGCCTCGTCGCGCTCGTTCACACGCCTGCGCCGCTGCAATCACGCGGCCCGGTGCTCGCCGCCGCGCGCGATCTCGCGATGAAGCTCGGCGAAGGTGCCGCTGCGCGCCGCTTCGAAACCGCACGCCGCGCCGCCGCCGAAAGACTTCGCGCAACGACTCCGGGCGAGCTCAAAGAATCTCTCGCATCCGTCCCGTGGATGCGCGAAGCCGCGCTCACCGAAGAGAGCGATCTCGCCCCCGCGCAAATCGCCCTACTCGAAACGATCGTCCGCGCACTCTCGACGCGCGATCGCCTTCGCCCACTCCTCCTACAAGTCCTCGACGCCATGATCCTCTGGGTCGGCGTCGAGCGAGGCCTCCTTCTTTTGCGCGCACCGAACGGCAAGCTCGTCCCGCGCGCGGCGCGCAACCTCGCGCGCGAAGATCTCCGCGGCGAGCAGCTCACGCTCTCCATGACGCTCGCCAAGCGCGCGATGGAATCGAGTGAAGCCGTCGTCGCGACCGACGCATTCGCAACTCTCGGCGACGTCCACGCATCCGTTCACGCTCTCCGCCTCCGCAGCGTGCTCGCCGTTCCTCTCGTGGCGCGCGGCGAAACACTTGGCGTCGTCTACCTCGACGATCGCGGCCGCCGTGGCGCGTTCGGCCCACGCGAGCTCTCGTGGGTGCGCCTCCTCGCGAGCCAAGCCGCATCCGCCATCGCCGACGCACGCGATCAAGTTCTCCTCCGCCGCGCCGTGCGCCACGCCGAGCACGCAAAACAGCGCGTCGAATCACTGCTCGCCGAGCGCGAAGCCGAGCTCATCGCGACGAAGACCGAGCTCTCTCACGTCCGCGGCGACGAAACACGCTTCAACTACGACGCCATCGCCGGCCGCAGCGAACCGATGCGTGCACTCTTGCGCGTCGTCGATCGCATCACGACGAGCGACGTCCCCGTGCTCCTCGTCGGCGAAAGCGGCACCGGCAAAGAGCTCATCGCCCGCGCGATGCACGAGAATGGCCCACGCGCGCGTCGCGCATTCGTGAGCGAGAACTGCGCGGCGGTCCCCGAGGCGCTCCTCGAATCGACGCTCTTCGGTCACGTTCGCGGCGCGTTCACGGGCGCATCACAAACGCGCGCCGGCCTCTTCGAAGTCGCCGATGGCGGCACGCTCTTCCTCGACGAAATCGGCGAGATGCCGCTCGCGATGCAATCGAAGCTCCTCCGCGTTCTCCAAGACGGCGAAGTTCGCGCCGTCGGCTCCGAGCGCATGCGTCACGTGAACATCCGCCTCATCGCAGCGACGCACCGCGATCTCGAAGCGATGGTCCAAAAGCGAACCTTCCGCGAAGACCTCTATTACCGCCTCAACGTCGTCACCGTTCGCATGCCGCCGCTCCGCGAGCGCCGCGGTGACATTCCCCTCGTAGTCGATCACTTGATGAAGAAGCACGCGCAAGGCAAGAAGGTGCGCTTCACGAAAGCCGCGATGGATCGCATCGTGTCGTTCGGTTGGCCCGGCAACGTGCGCCAACTCGAAAACGAAATCCGCCGCGCGATCGTCCTCACCACATCGTCATCCGAAAACGGCGACGCCCTCATCGACGTCTCCGATCTCTCGCCCGAGCTCGTCCGCATCGATGGTCCGCGCGAAATCGGCCTCGACCTCCGCTCGCGCGTCGACGCGCTCGAAGCCGATCTCCTTCGCGAAGCGCTCGTCAAAACGCATGGCAACCAAACGAAGGCCGCCGAAATCCTCGGCCTCTCGCGCTTCGGTCTCCAAAAGATGATGCGCCGCTTGAAAGTGGTCTCGGGCAAACCCTCGTGAAAGCACCCAACGCAACGCTCATCGGCCGCGTGGTGCTCGGCTCGGACGCGAGCGTGTGGTTCCAGGCGGTCATCCGCGCCGACAACGACATCATCTCCATCGGCGACGAATCCAACATCCAAGACGGCTGCATTCTCCACACCGACGCCGGCATCCCAATGATGATCGGCGCGCGCGTCACCGTGGGCCACGCCGCCGTTCTCCACGGCTGCACGATCGAAGACGAATGCCTGATCGGCATCGGCGCCGTCCTCCTCAACGGCTCCCGCATCTCGCGCCACTCGATCGTCGGCGCGCGCGCCCTCGTCACCGAGGGCAAAGCGTTTCCGGAGCGCAGCTTGATCATCGGCTCTCCCGCGAAAGCCGTCCGCACGGTGACCGACGAAGAAATCGCCGGCATACGCGCCGCCGCAGCGCACTACGTGCAGAATGCACATAAACTCCTCACGTAAGAAAAAGATTTACGTCGTCTTTGGCCTAAGCTCGCCGGATGGGGCGCAAGCACCAAGATCGCGGGGAGCTCACCGAGCGTGAGAAAGCGGCGTTCCTAAAAAGGATGAGCAAGGGGTCAGCGGACGACGCACGAGACCTCCGAGCGACAGCGGCGCTCTTGGTCGTCGTCGCCGTGTTGGGTGGTGCGGATGCGTTCGTGCTTTGGAAGTTCGGGTTCGAGGTGAATCGCGGCGTCGCGATGATCCTCGTCGTAGAGCTCGTATTTGCGGGATGGATCTATCGCGTCGTCGGCCAGCGCCGAGGGTGATCCCCGATCCATCGGCTGCTAGCGTGCTGAGTGCCGAAGCGCCGGTAAGATTTTGGGTTTGAGACGTCGCCGACGTTGGGTGCAACGATAAGAAAGGGAAAGTGGGTGGGCACAGAACCCCGGCGCGAAGCACAAAACAATCGCAGACGCGGTGGCGGCATCCGCGGAAGAGGGTACGCGATCCATCCTCGACATCGAACGCATCGGAGCGGCGCCTGGCTACGGCGTCGCCGCGCCCACACCGCCGGAGCTCCTCGAAAAGCTATGCGGATCGCGCACACCCACGCGTGCTTCGCTCGAGAAGAATCGCTCGCCATCCTCGCGACGATCGCGCGCGGCAATGCCTCTACGACGTCGTCGTCGAACCCAGCGGCAAACCGAGCGAGCTTTTCTTCGCCGGCTACTCGTACGATTGAGCGTTGAAAATCCGCGTACCGGAGCGAGACCTGAGAGGGCGGCTTACGGGCCAGCGGCGCAACATCGTAGAGCGCGCCCGAACACTCGAACGCGGGGCGACGGTCGCTCTTGCTGGCGGCTCGACGTACTCACACGCGTGGTCTTGTGCTGTGGCGTGACGGCGCTGTGTTGGTTCGCCTTTTTCGCGTTGCTTCTCGCTGCCCACCAACACGCTGACATGTCGCCTTCGAGCTGCTGCCCATCAGTCGCCGAAGTCCCCTCTCGGACCGGTTCGGCCTTTAAGTGTCGTGACGTTCGCGTCGCACCTAGAACAAGGCGCTTCAAGTGGAGTCGAGGGGGATCGAACCCCTGACCTCATCCATGCCATGGATGCGCTCTCCCAGCTGAGCTACGACCCCGGGAACAGGCGCGGAGATACAGCTACTCCGACGCGTTGTCCAGCCGGGGCCTGACGCTCACGCGGGCGGGCCGGTTCCGCGTAGCAACCAGGTGCGTGGAATGGCGAGCGTGAGGCGTGCACCGTCGGACGCATACGGTCGACGAAAGCAGCCGGAACCGCGCGGCCGAGCGCCGACATGTGTTTGCGATAATTGTTTCGGACATACGCGACGGCGCGGCGAACCTCGGAGGGCGTGCGCAGATGGTGTGCGTGAAAGCGGTCGGCGAGGACGCGGCCGGTGCGGTCCATCATGCGGTTGAGGCCTTTGGCGACGCGGATGGAGAAACCCTGCATGCCGCGCGATAGCGCACGCGGCGCGGCGGCCTCGACGATCAGGTGGATGTGGTTTCCCAAAACGGAAAACCAAACGATGCGCATGCCGAATCGTTCCGCCGCCTTTGCCAGTGCGCGGCCGACCACCGAAAACGCGCGACGACTTCGCAAATTGTAAACGTGCGGCGCGACGCGCAGCGTGACGTGAACCGGCAGTGGCCGACCGAACCGCGCCCGCGTGAGATGCGACACGCCGGCACGCTCACCGCTCGGTTTGCGCCCCGCCCCCGGACGTTTGCCGCCGCGCGAATGAAACTCTAGCTCGAGCTGCCGGGATCGTCGCATTGATTGAGCATATATTACTCCGAAGGCGGAAATCGTCAAGTCCGCGCGTCGATTTTTCGGGGAGTTTCCGGGGTCTGCGGTCTGGAGACAGACCGGACACTCGCGTTCGCCAATCCGGGGACATCCAGGACACCGCCTCCGCCTGCGTCGCCGTCTCCGTTTCCGTCTCCGTTTCCGTCTCCGTTTCCGTCTCCGTCTCCGTTTCCGCTTCCGTCTCCGTCTACGCGTTGCGGATTCGGGTAGGGATATGGATGCGAAGACGGATGCGGAACTCTGGTTGCGGTTTAGAACGCGAGCGTGTCGGTCTTGATGGTGGCGCCCGACTTGTCGAGGATGTCGACTTCGATGCTCTTGGCGCCCAGGCGCGCCTGCGAGCCCCACGTTTTCCAAGAGGTCGACGTGCCCACGTCGAGCGATTGGCGCGTGGCTTCGTGGCCGTCGAGCTTCCAGACGAGCGTGATGGTCGTGGCCTCTTTCGGGTTCTTCACGGCGACCCAATACGTGACGCGCGTTGCGGCCGAGAGCTCGGCGGCGCCGGCGACCGGATTGCTTGACTCGATCTTGTCGGTGAACTGCGAACGCACGACTTCGACGTCGGCGGTGGACGCAACCGGATCAGCGTGCGCGGCAGTAGCAACAGCGACGAATGCGACGGCGATGACGGCGGGATGAACGAAACGCATGGGTAGTTTTTCTCCTGAAGTGCCTTGCGGCGGTGTTCGAGGAGGTATTGCAGCCAACGTGCCGCTGCGAAATCCACGGCAAATCAAGGTTCCGCGCGCGTTTGGTGTCTCCCGAGGGACGCTGTGCGTGTGTAGTATGCCGCGCATGCGAGCGGCAGCCGTCCTCTTCTTCGTCGCCGCTTGCTCGCGCGCGCCGTCGACGGATGTTCCCGCGCCTTGGGTGCCGCCCGTCGAGCCAGCGTGGGCGAACCTCCCGAAGGACGACGGCGCCGCGTACGACTTGTTGATGAAAGAAGCGAACCACGTCGAGGGTCGTCGCATCGATCCGAACGTGCTCCGCTCGCTGCGCGTCGACGCAACGAAGCTCGTCGCCGGAGAAGATGCGATCGCCGCCGCGTACGACAATTTTTTGAACGGCGACTCGAAGAAGCCCGCGTATCTCCTCTTCGGAACGCTCCACGATTCGCGAGCGCAAATCGCAGATGTGGTCGCGATTGCCGTGCGCATGAAATCGCTTTGGGGCCTCGCGCTCGAGCAATTCCGCACGACCGGCCACTGGAAAGGCGCGCCCGATGCGCCAAGCTCGGACGACGCCGATCTCGCGGTGCTCACACGCAATCACGCTCCTCTCGACGACGGCGCGCTCTGGCGGCTCCGCGAGCGCCAAATGCAGCACGACCACGCGGCATGGAAGTTCGACTATCTCCCCGCGCTCGCCGATCTGATTTTTTCCGCGCGCGGCGCATCACTTCCGATCCTCGGATGCGACATGCCTCCCGAGCAGCGCACGCAGCTGACGAGCGGTCATCCCGTCGAACGCTGGCTTCGAGAATTTCACTGCGCGCGCTCTCTCCGCGGCGCGCACATCGCGCTCGCGCCGCCACATGCGCCCGATGGCGGTCTCGTCGACGACGATGAAGCTCCGCCCGAGCGATTCGCGATCATCAGCGGCGCGGATCACGCCGAGTTCGACGGCCTCCCGCGATGGCTCCCGAAAACCGCGCGCATCCGATCCGTTCGCGTTCTCGGCGGCCGCCCCGCCGACGCGGAAGGCGACGAAAGCGAGCTCGCCGCGAACCTCACCGTGCTCGACATCGTCGTCGTTCGCACGCTCACGCACGATCTCTTGCTCTTGCCTGACAACGTGTGGGGAGGCCAAGTCGAGCGCACGCGCGAAAAAGGCGGCGAAGCACCGAATCCATCCATCAGCGGTTTGCCGCGCCCCAACGTCGAAGTCACGAGCGACGAAGCGGGGAAATTTTCGATTGGCGAATCATCCGTCGACGTCGGCGCAAAACCCGAATGGCTCTCGACGCGCTCGGGCCATCAAGCGTTCATCACGACCGCTTCATCGCACACGATCATCGGCGCGATCGACGTGCCCGATACGGGTTTCGTGGAGGTCCACGTTTCGCCGAAGTCGCGCTCGCTGCGCGTCGTGGTGCACGCTCCATGATTGCGGCGTGATAAGGTCGCCGAATGACGCTCGAGATAGAAGACCTCCGCGCCGGTGATGGCGCCGAAGCGCGCGCAGGCCAAACTGTGACGGTGCATTACGTAGGCACGCTCACCGATGGCAAGAAGTTCGACTCGTCGCGCGATCGCGGCAAGGGTTTCACGTTCACGCTCGGCGCGGGCATGGTCATCAAGGGTTGGGATCAAGGCGTCGCCGGCATGAAAGTGGGCCAGCTCCGCAAGCTGACGATTCCGCCCGAGCTCGCGTACGGCAAAGATGGTTTTCCGCCCGTCATCCCGCCGAACTCGACGCTCGTCTTCGAAGTCGAGCTGCTCTCGGTCAAGTAAGCGATGCAATTCGTCGACCCCGCGCTTCCGCGCGAGCTCTTTGGCTGGCACAGCCCTCGACTCGACATGCACATGCCCATCGTTCGCTACGGCAACTGGGGGCATCCGCTCATTCTGTACCCGACGGCGCAAAGCGATCTCCTCGATTGCGAGCGCTTCTTCCTCATCAAGTCGATCGAGCCGCTCATCTTCGCGGGTCGCGTCACCGTGTTCTCGATCAACAGCATCAACGAGCACGCGTGGATGAACAAAAGCGTCGGCGTCGAAGAGTGCGCACGTCGCCAGCGTTTGTTCTCCGGCTACGTCGAAGAAGAAGTCGTCCCGTACATTCGCAACGCCGTCGGAAATGACGGCGCACGCATCGGCGTCGCAGGCGCGAGCTTTGGCGCGTTCCACGCGGCGAATCAGTTTTTCCGACGCCCCGAGCTCTTCGATTGTCTCGTGGCGATGAGCGGCTTCTTCGATCTCGAGCCGGACTACACGCACGGCCTGATGAACGACGACATCTACTTCAACAATCCGATGTCCTTCATCCCGAACATCGACGGCCACGCGCGCCACATGCTCGAGCACTCACAAATTCACATCGCCACTGGCCAAGGCGCGTACGAAGCGCCGCACGCGAGCCGGCGCTTTTCGAAAACGCTCTGGGACGCAGGCATCTGGAACAACCTCGATGTGTGGGGTCACGACATGCGCCACGACTGGCCCACGTGGCGCGCGATGCTTCCGTATTTCCTCGGCGAAAAGGTCGGCTGGTGAAGCGAGTCGGCCTCCTCGTCGGTCGCGAACGTTCTTTCCCGGACGCACTCATCGCGGAGGTCGAGCGCCGCTCTGCGGGTGTCGTCGCTGAATACGCAAGCTTCGATGCGCCACGCGCGGACGTCGCACCGCCTTATGACGTGCTGGTCGATCGCATTTCGCACGAGATCGTTTGCTACCAGCCGTATCTCAAGCTCGCGGCGCTCTACGGCACGCGCATCGTGAACAATCCGTTTTGGCGCATCGCCGACGACAAGTTCTTCAACGCGGGCCTCGCCGCGCGTGTGGGTGTTGCCGTTCCAAAAACGGTCCTCTTGCCGCAGAAATCCTACGGCGACGACGTCAACGCGGCGTCGCTCGAAAAGAACATGCGGTACGTCGATTGGAGCAAGCTCATCGAGCTCCTCGGCTTCCCGATGTACACGAAACCGCATTGGGGCGGCGGCTTCCGCGATGTGACGCGCGTCGAAAACTACGACGAGCTCATGCGCGCCTACGACAAAAGCGGCAAGACCACGCTCATCGTGCAAGAAGCGATCGCGTGGCAACGCTACGTGCGCTGCCTCGTCGTCGGCCAGCGTGACGTGCGCGTCGCGCTTTGGGATCCGCGTCTCGGTCACACCGAGCGATACACACGCGCGCGCGACACGATGCCTGCGCTCGGCGCCGCGATGACCGAACGCGTGAGCGAAGGCGCGCTCAAGATCACGCAAGCACTCGGCTACGACATGAACACGGTCGAGTTCGCGATCCACGAAGAAGTGCCCTACGCGATCGACTACATGAACTCCGCACCCGACTTCGACATCACGTCGCTCGGCGACGATCACTTCGCGTGGGTCGTCCAGAAGATGGCGGAGCTCGTCATCGACTTGGCAAACCATCCACAGCGCCCTCGATACCGATGGGACGACCTGTTAAGAGGGGCGCGCTGAGATGGACGCGCCCGTTCGCGACCTCTTCAATCATCACGACCCCGAGGCGACGTTCGTCGACTATCGCGATCGCCTCTACAAGAAACTCGGCGGCCCGTTCCCGTTTCGCCTCGCCGAGACGCCGCTCTTCATCTCGCGCGCGCTGCGCGATCACTTGCAGACTGCAGCTATCGAAATAGCGGGTCAGCTCTCGCAGCCGGCAACGCTGATCGAGCTGAAAAAGGCCATTCCGAAGCGTTACGACGTGCCCAACATGGACGCCCTTCCGCACTGCGTTCAGGTCGATTTCGCGCTGTGTCGCGACGAGCGCGGCGAGATCTGTGGTCGCCTCGTCGAGCTTCAAGCGTTCCCATCGCTCTACGCGCTCGAGTCCGTCGAGGCCGACATGTGGAGCCAAGCGCTCGCGCGCGTTCCCGAGCTCCGCAAAGACTGGACGTGCTTCTTCGAGGACCGCGATCACGCGATGACGCTCATGCGCCAGTCGATTCTCGGCGGCGAAGACCCGCGCGAGGTCGCTCTCGTCGACTACCAACCCGAAAAACAAAAGACCGCGCCAGACTTCGTCGCGACCAAGCATCTCTTCGATGTCGACTCCGTGTGCGTCACCGATTTGATCAAAGAAGGCAAGAAGCTGTTCCGCGTCAAAGACGGCAAGCGCATCCAAGTGAAGCGCATCTACAACCGTATGGTGTTCGACGAGCTCGAGGTGAAGAAGGTCGCGATCCCCTTCGAGTGGAACGAAGACCTCGACGTCACGTGGTGCTCGCACCCGAATTGGTATTGGGCGTGGTCGAAGTTCTCACTACCGTTTCTCGATCACGAAGCGGTGCCTCGCACGCGCTTCCTCTCGGACTTCGCGGAGCCGCCCGAGCATCTCGATCAGTTCGTGCTGAAGCCGCTCTTCTCGTTCGCGGGATCGGGCGTCATCGTCGACGTCACGCGCGCAGACTTCGATGGCGTTCCCGCGGAGCTCCGTTCGTCATACTTGCTGCAGCACAAAGTCGAATATGCGTGGACGATTCGCATGCCCAACGCCAAGCTTGGCGACGATTTGGGCCCCGAAAATGCGGTCAAAGCCGAAGTCCGCGTGATGCTCATGCGCGGCGAAGGCGCTCTCGAACCGCTCCTCCCGCTCGTGCGCCTCTCACGCGGCAAGATGCTCGGCGTCGACCAAAACAAAAGCGAAAGCACGGGTTGGACGGGCGGCACCGTGGGGATCTGGCCGCGATGACCGACGAGTACCGAAACGATCTCGCTGCGGCGCAGGCACGCATCGCCCAGCTCGAGGCCCGTTTGACCGAGGGTGCAGCTGCGCCCGACCTCGAATGGCTAGAGGCCAAGCATGCAGCGCTCGTGCGAAGCGTGCCGAGCCAAGCGCGCGTACGGCTGATGGCGGGCCTCGCCGCGTTCGTCAGCGCCATCACGCTCGGCTCCATGTTCTTTCTTGCGAGCCCGTACGACACCCACCCGCGGTTTTCCATCGCGATGCAGATGCTCGTGATTTGCGGCATGGTGGCGAGCGCGTTCCTGACGCGGCTCGGTCGGCTCGAGGGCCTCAAGGCCGTCGCGCTCAGCGAGCAGCTGCTCGCCGCCGAACAGGCGCGCGCCGCTCTCCAATCGCGCGTCCGTGTCGCGGGGGATCGCATCGCCTCCGCCGAGCCGCTCGAAGCCGAGTCCGAGGTCGCCGCCGCATCCGACCGCGCACTTCGAAGATGATCTGGACGCCACGGGTGGCGACCTTCGTAGTGTCCGTTCGAGTCGGATCGTCGCGTCGGCGCCGGAGTCGCTTCGCACACTCGACGTTGCCGCATCGATACGCTGTCGACATCGCGCGTCCGACGTTCTTCTTCATCGACTCGGGAAGATGATCTTCTACGTTGCGCCGCTTGTGCACTTGGCAACGTTGGACGAGCGCGCGCTTGCCGTAGACTTTTCGAATCGCGGCGACGAGCGCTTTGCTCCCATCGACGACGAAGAGCATCGAGCGGTTCGCACGCACGCCGCGAGCGACGATGTCCGTGAGGAGCGTCTTGCACACCGTTTCATTTTCCGTCGCGCCTTCGTGCAAGCCGAGCACATGTTTCTCTCCCTCCTCGTCGATCCCGAGCGCCACGACAACGAGGTGTTCGCTCATGTGGATGCCGTCGATGATGATCGCGCGAAGAGAAAGCGCGCTGAGATCTCGGCTCATCATCGTCGTGAGCGCTTCGCTCGTCGCGGCAACGAAGCGGCGACTCACTGCGCTCTTGCTCGTTCCACGCGTCACCATCTCACTCGGCAGCGGCTCGAGAGAGCGAGCGTAGTTGCGTGTCGAAACGCCAAGCACCATTTGTTCGACGGCGCGCTCGCTCAATGGATCGTCGCTCGCGAATTCTTCCCACGTCGGCAGCGCGACCTCACGACCGTCAGCGCTTCGCACGCGTGGTCGACGAACGCGAACGCGACGACCGCCGAGAACGAGCTCGCCATCAACGTGGCCGCCGCGATGTGCGCGCCGCTCGTCGTCATGCACGTAGCGCGGACCGCACAGTCGCACGCGATCTTCCTCCATCATCGCCACGACGTTCATCCCCGCATTCATGATCGTCGAGTACAGCGTCGTGCGTGCGTCCATCAACGCGAGCGCGAGCTGTCCGACCGGTCCTTCTTGGCGTTTCGACGTTCTCCTGGCAGTGTCCTTCATCGGCGGTTCCTTTCGGGTAAGCACCCGATCTTTCGATCAGGTCCGGTGGAACCGCCACCTTCAAATTTCAACAGCACGAGGGACTACGCCTCGGAGCGCAGAGCGTTGGCCAAGCGTCTGCTCGCGCGATCGTCGAGCCGCTAGCCGCCTCACGTTTGCACCGTGCCCGCGCGTCTGCCCCCGCACTGAGTGGTCGCACGAGACGAACGGATGGCGTGAGCTGCATACCCAACGTAAGCACCTATTGATCATCGCTGGTGATCGCTCCGATCCGCAATAGGGCACGTGTGCACGCGCCACGTGCAGTTAATCCGAGAACGGCTTCCGGCTGACGCAAACGTGGACCCAGCTGGTTGTGCGCGAAGAAGGCGGCTCCGTCGTCCCACCGCCGCCCTCCTGGCACAGGTGCCACTGTCAGGGATGTCCTCGGATTCCGTTGCACCGACTGTCAGGCATGTCCCCGGTCCGTTGTGTCAGGGATCTGTCCGGTCTGTACCATCCGGACCTGTGAGCGAGCAAGGACATAGGTGACACTTTGTTCCAACGACATCGGTGACGGCTACCGCGAGTTATCCAGAGACATAGGTGACACTTCTCTTCTGCTGTTCTCCCTTCAGAAAATATT